>NZ_JBEZFP010000008.1:0-118921 GCF_040649515.1 Streptodolium elevatio | reverse complement strand
TTCATCAATCTTCCCCCCCACCCGCCTCTCACCACGCCCCCTCCCAACCTCGTCCGTTGCCGGACGACCTCGCAGGTCGTCCGGCAACCGGCCTCGGTGCGGGTACGTGTGGCTCAGCGGGTGCCGTGGCGGCGGATCAGCACCACGGCACGGTCGTCGGCGACGTTGCCGCTCGCGGAGTCGGCGATTCGGCGCGCGCCGTCCGCGAAGTCGTCGGCGACGAGTTTGTCGGCCTCGCCCAGGAGCCGGTCGATGCCGACGCTGATGTCCTGGCCGGGGACTTCGACCATGCCGTCGGTGAACAGCAGCAGGGCGTCGCCGGGCCCCAGCACACCGCTGACGCCCTCATACGTGGAGCCGGGAATGACGCCCAGCAGCGGCCCCTCGGCCTCCCGCACCTCCCAGATGCCCGACGCGGCGACCCAGTGCGCGCCGGGCGGGTGGCCCGCGGAGATCAGTTCGTACTCGCCGGTCTCCAGGTCGATCGCCACGTGCACGGCGGTCGCGAAGCCCTCGTCCCAGCCCTGCCGCAGCAGGTAGTCGTTGGCGGCCGGCAGGAACCCGTGCGGTGCCAGTGATCCGATGAGTCCGCCGAACGCGCCGGACAGCAGGAGTGCCCGGGTTCCGGCGTCGAGCCCCTTGCCGGACACGTCGACGAGGGCTATCTCCAGCGTGCGGCCGCCGCGCCGACCGCGCGTGGCCACCACGAAGTCGCCCGAGAACGCCTGGCCTCCGGCCGGACGCAGCACCACGTCGGTGTGCCATTGCGGCGGCAGTTCGGGCACCAGGCCGTGGGCGCGCAGGCGGTCGCGCAGGTCGAAGAGCATCGTCTCGCCGCGCGTGCCCTGGAGGCCGAGCCGGGTCCGTTTGCGTGCGACGAACACGACCATGAACGCCACCAGGGCGACGACCACGACGGCGCCCGGGCGTACGACCCCGGTGCCGTGTACACGCTCCAAGGCGACCAGGACCCCGGCCGTCGCCGCGTAGAGCAGAAGCAGGCTCGCCATGCGCAGGACGAGGCCGCCGACGAAGAGCGGGACGACGAGGGTCGTGACCGGAAACCATGCCTCGTCGACCGACGGCAGCAGGCCGCACACGGTGACGAGGGCAAGCAGCGCGACCAGGAAGAAGCGGTCGGAGGGCAGCAGCGTGTGCCGGGCCCAGAATGCCAACTTCCTTCCCCGACGGGCGAATCGCCGGGGCCGCGACTCCCTCGTCTCCGCCATTGCGCGACCTTACCCAGCACATCGCGCCACGTCGACGGACCTCCGGACAGGCCGCCCCGGCACATCCGGACGTACCCGGAGAAAATCGAAACGTATGTCGACTTGTCTCCGGATAGTCAGCGACTCCGTTCGGCCGACGGGAGGGAGAGTCGGCGTTGCCGGGCTGCCACGGCGGCCGTGCCCGGGGTGGCAGCCGACGTACCCAGGGTGGCGGCTGCCGTGCCCGGCAGCACGGTCTTCGCGGCCCGACGCCGGGCCTTGGGCTGGCACTTGGGACACCAGAAGAGGTTGCGTCCGGCCAGCTCCTCGATGCGGACCTTGGTGGTGCACACCAGGCACGGCATGCCGGTGCGGCGGTAGACGTACACCTCGCCGCCGTGGTCGTCCTTGCGCGGCTCGCGGCCCATGGCCTCGGGTGTGTGCTCGGGACGGACGGTGTCGATGCGGTTGACGCGTACACCCTCGGCCATCAGCTCGACGAGGTCCGCCCAGATCGCGTCCCACACGCGGCGCTTGACGAGGCGGCCCTCGCGATGCGGATCGAGGCGGGCGCGGAACAGCGCCTCGGCCCGGTAGACGTTGCCGACTCCGGCCAACACCTTCTGGTCCATGAGCAGTTCGGCGATCGGCTTGCCGCTGCGCGAGATGCGGTGCCAGGCCTCGTCCGGGTCGGCGTCGGGACGCAGCGGGTCGGGGCCGAGGCGGGCGTGCAGCGCGTTCTTCTGCGCGAGGGTCACGATCTCGCAAGTGTTGGGGCCCCGCAGGTCGGCCCAGCCGTCCTCGCCGACCATGCGCAGGCGCACGACGCCGACCACCGGACCGGGCTCGCCGCCCGCGGGGAACTCGCCGAAGCGGAACACCCCAGCTATGCCGAGGTGCACGTGGATCCAGCGCTCGCCGGGGAACTCCAGGAACAGGTGCTTGCCGTGCGCCTCGGCACCGACCAGCTCGGAGCCGTCGAGCAGGGCGGCGGCATCGGCGAACCGGCCCTGCGGGCTGGACAGCGCGACCTCGCGGCCGGCGAAGCGCTCGGTGTGCTCAGCGGCGAGGCGGTGGATCGTGTGGCCCTCGGGCACGTACTCCCCTTTCGGAAACGGGCGGCGGCAGATCGGCGGCGCGGCGGCCGCGCGGGGCGGTCGGGCGGACCCGCACCGGCAAAGTTAGCCGACCGCACCGACAATCCGGACGGGCCTTTCGTCCCGGGCAGTCCCGGGCAGTCCCGGGCAGTCCTGGCGGTCCCGCACAGTCCCGGGCAGTTCCCGGGCACGGCAACGCCGACGGCCCGGTCACAGGTGCGGAACACCTGCGGCCGGGCCGCGCGTGAGGGTCGTGGCAGGGACGTGTCGGGCGGCGCCGTCGGGCGAGGGTCGGCCCGCGGCGGACCGGCTACGGCAGCGGCGGAAGCTCGCCGGTGGTCTCGTACGCGCTCATCTGGTCGATGCGCTTGATGTGCCGCGGCGCGTCGGAGAACGGCGTGTCGAGGAACACCTGCAGGAACTTGGCGGCCTCGTCCTCGGTGTGCATGCGCGCGCCCAGGCTGATGACGTTGGCGTTGTTGTGCTCGCGGGCGAGCGCGGCGATGTCCTCGCGCCACACGAGAGCGGCACGGATGCCCTTGACCTTGTTGGCGGCGATCTGCTCGCCGTTGCCGGATCCGCCGATCACCACGCCGAGCGAGCCGGGGTCCTTGGCGACGGCCTCGCCGGCGCGCAGGCAGAAGACGGGGTAGTCGTACGCCTCCGCCTGGACGGCCGGGCCGACGTCGACGGCCTCGTGGCCGTTGGCGTTCAGCCACTCGATGAGGTGCTTCTTGAGGTCGTAGCCGGCGTGGTCGGAGCCGAGGTAAACACGCATGGGGGCAGTCTCTCAGGCTCTCGGCCGGATCTCACATCGCGGGGTCCGCTCGGCCGCCGCCGGGTGCTGGGGCGGCCGCCGCCCCTCGGCTCAACAGCGGCGGCCGACCCGGTGGTTCAGCCTCGGCGGCCGGCCAGTCGCCATGCGGCGGGCAGCAGCCCCATCGCCAGGGCGATCTTGAGGGCGTCCCCGAACAGGTACTTCTCCATGCCGATTTCGTACGCCTGCGACAGGCTGATGCCCAGGTCGTGCGCGAGGTACGACAGACCCACGGCGTAGATGACCGCGTTGCCGAGCAGCATGACCGCCGCGGTGCCCAGCGGTCCGCGGTCGGCGCCGCGGCGGGCCAGCGTCCCCGCGAGCCCTGCGGCGAACACGAAGCCGATGACGTAGCCGAGGGTCGGCATGCCGGTGCCGGAGGTGCCCTCCGCGAACCACGGCATCCCCGCGGCGCCGGCCGCGAGGTACAGCGCCATCGCGGCGAGGCCGCGCCACGCACCGAGCGCGGTGCCGACGAGGAGCACGGCGAAGGTCTGGCCGGTGACCGGGACGGGCGAGCCGGGAACGGGCACCGAGAGCTGGGCGGCGAGGCCGACGAATCCGGCGGCGCCGACGACGAGGGCGGCGTCGCGCACGGTCGCGCCGCGGAACGCGCGGGCGGGGACGAGGTCGGCGAGTACCGGCAGGGACGTGCCGGGCAGGGCAGTGCTCACGAGGACTCCACACTCAAGGTTCAGTTGCGGGACCAGGCGAACGTACCGAACGCGTTAACGACCGTTCATGCCGGTGCCCGACAACGAAGCGCACGGTTCGTTGTCGGGCACCGCACAACCTGCCTCGTGCGTCGGTCGGCACAGCTCGGCGGAACTCGGCAGAATTCGGCGGAAGTCACCGGATAGCGGCCGAATTCAGATGACCGCGTCCGAACTCAGGGGAACCCGGAGGAGCTCAGAGCTGGATCGACTTGATCTCCAGGTACTCCTCCAGGCCGTACCGGCCCAGCTCGCGGCCGTTGCCCGACTGCTTGTAACCGCCGAACGGGGCAAGGGGGTTGAAGGCGCCGCCGTTCACGTCCACCTGGCCGGTGCGGATCCGGCGGGCGAAGGCGAGGCCCTCTTCCTGCGTGGCTGCCCACACCGCGCCGCCGAGGCCGTACGACGTGTCGTTGGCGATGCGCTCGGCGTCGGCCTCGTCGTCGTAGGGCAGGATCGACAGGACCGGTCCGAAGATCTCCTCGCGGGCGACGGCCATGTCGTTGGACACGTTGGCGAAGACCGTCGGACGCACGAAGTAGCCCGCGTCCACGCCGTCCGGACGCCCGGGGCCGCCGGTCGCGAGGACGGCGCCCTCTTCGACGCCGCGCTCGATGTAGCCCTGCACGCGCTCGAACTGCACGGACGACACGAGCGGGCCGAGCTTGCCGTCCAGCGCGCCCGCGGCCTCGGCCGCCAACTCCACGGCGCGGTCGTGGTCGTCGCGGTGCACGAGCATGCGGGTCAGCGCGTTGCAGGCCTGCCCCGAGTTGAGGTACGCGCCGTTGACCCCGGCCCGGACCGCGGCCTCCAGGTCGGCCCCGGGCAGGATCACGTTCGCCGACTTGCCGCCCAGCTCCAGGGCCACGCGCTTGACGGTCGGCGCGGCGAGCGCGGCGACCCGCGTGCCGGCACGTGTCGACCCGGTGAACGAGACCATGTCGACGCCCGGGTGCGACGCGATCGCCTCGCCGACGACGGGCCCGGTCCCGGACACCAGGTTGACGACGCCCGCCGGGATGCCGGCCGCGTCCAGGATCTCCATGAAGACGTACGCCGCCGACGGCGCCACCTCGCTGGGCTTGAGCACCACCGTGCAGCCCGCCGCGAGCGCGGGCCCGAGCTTGTTGGTGATCTGGTGCAGCGGGAAGTTCCAGGGCGTGATCGCGCCGACCACACCGACGGGTTCGCGCACCACCAGCGAGTTGCCGATGCGCTCCTCCCACACGAACTCCTCCGCGAGGCGCACGTACGTGCCCAGCACGCCGATGGGCAGGCCGACGTGTACGCGCTGCGCCAGCGGACCCGGCGCGCCGATGTCCCGGGTCACCGCCTCGGCCATCTCGCCGGTGCGCTCGGCGAGCAGGTCACGGACCTTGGCCAGGGCCGCGGCGCGCTCCGCGGGCGGCGTCGCGGCCCACCCGGGGAAGGCGCGGCGGGCCGCGGCGACCGCACGGTCCACGTCCTCCGGCGTGCCTTCGGGGACGGTCGCGTGCACGGTCTCGGTGACCGGGTCGACCACCTCGATGACGCCGCTGCCCGTCGAGGGCACCCACGCGCCGCCGATGTGGATGGTGTCGTGCACCGTGACCGCCGTCCCGTGTCCGGACGTCGCGGCCCCCGTGGTCTCCGCCTGCTGTGTCATGCCGGGCACCCCTTCTCCACTGGCCCCACTGCTACATCACTGCTACGTCGTTGCTGCGTTTGCTGCGTCGTTGCCCACGTCTCCGGGAACGCTACGTCCGGCGCGCCGCGAGGTCACCCCTCCGGGGCGGGAATAGGTTTCTTGCGTAGGATCTTCAATTGCAAGTAACTTGCAATTGAAAACGCCTCGGAGGAACTGATGACCTACACCTTGCCCGAGCTCCCGTACGACTACGCGGCGCTGGAGCCCGTCATCAGCGGCCAGATCATCGAGCTGCACCACGACAAGCACCACGCGGCGTACGTCAAGGGCGCGAACGACACGCTCGAACAGCTCGCCGAGGCGCGGGACAAGGACCAGCTCGGCGGCATCGTCGGACTCGAGCGCACGCTCGCGTTCCACCTGGCCGGACACGTGCTGCACTCGATCTACTGGACGAACATGTCCGGCGACGGCGGCGGCGAGCCCGGCAAGGACGGCGCCGAGGGCGAGCTCCGCGAGGCCATCGAGGAGCACCTCGGCGGCTTCGACAAGTTCAAGAACCAGCTCACCAAGGCCACCGCCACGACCCAGGGTTCGGGCTGGGGCGTGCTGGCTTGGGAGCCGCTGGGTCAGCGCCTGATCGTCGAGCAGGTGTACGACCACCAGGGCAACATCGGCCAGGGCGCGGTCCCGCTGCTGGTGTTCGACGCCTGGGAGCACGCGTTCTACCTGCAGTACAAGAACGTCAAGCCGGACTTCGTCGACGCCATGTGGAAGATCGTCAACTGGCAGGACGTCGCCGCCCGCTTCGGCAAGGCGAAGGCGGCCGGCGCGCTCGTCTGAGCAGCCGGCGACCGACGGCCTCGTAACGGCACAGCCGCGCAACTGCGCGGTACGCACCGCAGATTCCGGAGGGACGTGACCTCCGGGGCCTTTCGAACTGATCGTCTTCCCAACGTCAGCTTCAGTCAGGCCGGAAACGACCCCGCGCGCGCCAATCGCGCGGGGTCGTTTCGCTGCGCCCAACCCTAGAGCGGGCACGGGAGTCGACGGGAACCGCACACCTTTGAACGCATGAACGCATGAGCGCATGAACGCGACCCGCCGCACAGTCCCTCGCCGGGGCAACACCCAGCCCGCGCCTGAGCCCGCGTCCGTCCGCTCAGTCCGACGGCGACGTCCAGACGAGCGGCCTGCTGCGGCCGACCACGGAGTACTCGCGGGCCAGCCCTGCCTCGTGCAGGCGGGCCAACGGGGTGAAGGACAGGCCGTACTCGTCCTCGCCCTTGTCGAATCCCCAGTCCTTGTAGATCTCGACCTCGTAGACCACCCGGACCGCGGGACCGGCGGCGGCCGCCACGTCGCCCCGCGCGGCGTCCTCGCCGTCGTCCGCCGCGATGTCGAGCCGTCCGGTGATGCGGTACTGCAGACCGCGCAGCGCCAGCCACCAGTCCAGGTGGTCCCCCCGGCCGATCCGCACACCGTGCCAGTTCGTCGTCACGTCGAACTCGCGCTCCGTGCCCCCGCTCTCGCGCCAACGGGCCAGGGCCAAGTCCCGCCACTCCACCAGGTGCCGGTCAGCGACGCGCCGAAAGGGTGCGGTGCCGAGCGGGCCTTCAGGGTCGACCGTGAGGTCGGCGCCGGTACGCCCGTAGTAGTGCCGCAGCGTGGCGGCACTGTGCCGCAGACCGACGACGCGCCAGACCACCGCGGTGGGACGCAGGGCCACCGAGAACGCCCGGTCGCGGACACCCGGACGTCGCGACCCGAACGGCGCGTTGCCGTTGGGGGTACGCGGGTCCGGTCGGCCGCGGCGGGCCGTGCGTACCAGGGGTCTGGAGCGTTCAGGCGCGGTCATCTGTCCAGTTTATTGGCTTATGTCACGATCTGTTGTACGGGTGCTTCATGGTGTCGCCGCGTCCGAGCATGGCATGCATCCGCAGGCGTACGCAGGGGCCGCGAGGCGTAATGTCTTTCCGCCTCGCGGCCCCTCGGCGCCGTGCCCCGCTGCCCGTCCTCAGTCGAAGATGGGGCCTTCGGTGCGCGTGCGCTTGAGCTCGTAGAAGCCCGGCGTGCCCGCGACCAGCACGCAGCCGTCCCACAGCCGGCCCGCGGCCTCGCCCTTGGGAGCCGGGGTCACCACCGGGCCGAAGAACGCCACGCCGTTGACGGACACGACCGGCGTGCCGACGTCTTCACCCACAAGGGTGATGCCCTGCTTGTGCGACTCGCGCAGCGCCTCGTCGTAGTCGGTGGAGTCCGCGGCGTCCGCGAGGTCCTTGGGCAGCCCGGCCTCCTCCAAGGCCTCCTCGATCGTCGCCCGGTCGTAGTCCCGGCCGCCGGGATGCCGCCGGTTGCCCAGCGCGGTATAGAGCGGCAGCAGCGCCTCGTTGCCGTGCTTCTGCTCGGCGGCAATGCACACGCGCACCGGGCCCCAGCCGCGCTGCAGCATCTCCTTGTACTGCTCCGGGATGTCGTCCCGGTTCTCGTTGAGCACCGACAGGCTCATGACGTGCCAGGTGACGTCGATGGGACGCACCTTCTCGACCTCGAGGATCCAGCGCGAGGTCATCCAGGCCCACGGGCACAGCGGGTCGAACCAGAAGTGCGCTTGGTCGCGCTCCACGGTCGTCAAGATGCGATCCTTCCGCTTCACAATGGCGGGTGGTATCCGCCCCTCAACCGTGCAACCCCGCCCCCGCGCGCGCCATTCCGCAACGACCCCGCCGATCCGCACCGCCGTGAAAGGATCGCGGGGACAAGCGGAGACAAAGGGAGCGTGACCCGTGCCCGGTAGGAACCTGACGCGCGACGAGGCCCGCGAGCGGGCCCGGCTGATCGGCGTCGAGGCGTACGACATCGCCCTCGACCTGACGACCGGGCCGACCACGTTCCGGTCCGAGACGGTGATCCGGTTCACCTGCGCGGAGCCGGGCGCCGCGACCTTCGCCGACCTGCTGGCGCCCGAGGTGCACGAGGTGACCCTGAACGGGCGCGCCCTCGATCCGGCGCAGGTCTTCGACGGCGTGCGCGTGGCGCTCGACGGGCTGGCGGCGGAGAACGAGCTGCGGGTCGTCGCGACGTGCGCCTACAGCCGGACCGGCCAGGGGCTGCACCGCTTCGAGGATCCGGTGGACGGCGGCGTCTACACGTACACGCACTTCGAGCCCGCCGACGCCCGGCGGCTGTACGTCAACTTCGAACAGCCGGACCTGAAGGCGTCGTTCACGTTCACGGTGGACGCCCCCGAGGAGTGGACCGTCGTGTCGAACGCCCCCGAGGCGTCCCGCGAGCCGGTCCGTGCCGGGGTCGCGCGGTGGCGGTTCGTGCCGACCGAGCGCATCTCCACGTACATCACCGCGATCGCGGCCGGCACCTACCACGTCGTACGCGACGTCTACGAGGGCGACGGCGTGACCGTCCCGCTGGGCCTGCTGTGCCGCGCCTCGCTCGCCGAACACCTCGACGTGGAACGGCTGATCGGGCAGACCAAGGCCGGTTTCGCGTTCTTCCACCGGGCGGACCGCTTCGCGCTGCCGTACCCGTTCGGCAAGTACGACCAGGTCTTCGTACCGGAGTACAACATCGGCGCGATGGAGAACCCCGGCTGCGTCACCTTCCGCGACGAGTACGTCTTCCGCTCCAAGGTGACCGAGGCGGCGTACGAAGGCCGCGCCAACACCGTGCTGCACGAGATGGCCCACATGTGGTTCGGCGACCTGGTCACCATGACCTGGTGGGACGACCTGTGGCTCAAGGAGTCGTTCGCCGACTACATGGGCACCGCGGCCGTCGCCGAGGCCACCGAGTACGAGGACTCGTGGGTGTCCTTCGCCATCCGCCGCAAGGCGTGGGCCTACCGGCAGGACCAACTCCCCACCACGCACCCGGTCGTCGCCGACATCCGCGACCTCGAGGACGCGATGCTCAACTTCGACGGCATCACGTACGCCAAAGGCGCCTCGGTCCTCAAACAACTGGTCGCGTACGTCGGCAAGGACGCGTTCTACGCGGGCTCGCGGCAATACTTCGCGCGGCACGCGTACGGCAACACCGGCCTGGAGGACCTGCTTTCCGCCCTGGAGGCGTCCAGCGGGCGCGACCTGTCGACGTGGTCCAAGGCGTGGCTGGAGACCACCGGCATGAACCGCCTCGTGCCGGAGGTCGAGGTGGACCCGGACGGCGTGATCACCTCCTTCGCGGTACGCCAGGAGGGCGAGCCGCCGCGCCCGCACCGCATCGCGATCGGCTGCTTCGACGACGACGGCTCGGGGCACCTGGCCCGGGTGCGGCGCGTCGAGGTCGACGTGACCGGGCCGCGCACCGAGGTCCCCGAGCTGGTCGGCCACCCCCGGTCCGCGCTGATCCTGCTCAACGACGACGACCTGACCTACTGCAAGATCGCCTTCGACACCGTGTCGGCCGCGACCGCGCTCGCCCGTCTGTCGGACGTGGACGACTCCCTCGCCCGCGCGCTCATCTGGTCGGCGATGTGGAACCTCGCCCGCGACGCCGAGCTGCCCGCCAGGGAGTTCGTGGACCTGGTGCTGCGCCACGCGTCGGGCGAGTCGCGCATCGCGGTCGTGCAGATGGTGCTGGAGCAGGCCGAGTCGGCGCTCGAGCACTACGCCGACCCCGGATGGCGTGCCGAGGGCCGCGCCCGGCTCGCCGCCGGGGCGCTGCGCGAACTGCGGTCCGCCGAACCGGGCAGCGACCACCAGCTCGCGTGGGCGCGCTGCTTCGGGCGTACCGCCACCGGGCAGGAGGGACTGGAGTTCCTGCGGTCTCTCGTGGCGGGCGACGACGAGGTCGAGGGCCTAGTCGTCGACAAGGAGCTGACCTGGCTCATCACCGAGACACTCGCGGTCGAGGGGTTCGCCGACGCGACCGACATCGACTCGGTGCTGGCCGGCGACGACACCGCCGCGGGGCGCCAGCACGCCGCGGCCTGCCGCGCGGCCGTCGACTCGCCCGAGGCCAACGCGGAGGCGTGGCGCTCGGTCGTGGAGTCGGACGAACTGCCGAACGCCATGGTCGACGCCGTCATCCGGGGCTTCAACCGCACGTCCGCGCCCGCGAACCTCGCGCCGTACACCGAGCCCTACTTCGCGGCGCTCGACCGCGTGTGGGCCGAGCGCTCTATCGAGATCGCCCGGCGCATCGTGGTGGGGCTCTATCCGATGTGGGACGTCTCGCCGGAGCTGCTGCGGCGTACCGACGACTGGCTCGCCGACGACCGCCGGGCCCCGGCCCTGCGCCGTCTGGTCGTGGAGCGCCGCGACGATGCCGCCCGGGCGCTGCGGGCCCGGGCCAAGGACGCGTCCGCCGGGCGCTCCGCCTGACCTCCGCACCGATCCACCGACCGCAAAGGAGACGACCGGCGTGCCCGGTACCAACCTCACCCGTGAAGAAGCCCGCGAGCGGGCCCGGATCCTCACCGTCGACACCTACGACGTCGCACTCGACCTGACCGGCACCGGTCCGACGTTCGCGTCCGAGACGACCGTGCGGTTCTCCTGCGCCGAGCCCGGCGCCTCGACGTTCATCGACCTGGTCGCCCCGTCGGTCGACTCGGTGACCCTCAACGGCACCGAGCTCGACCCGGCGAAGGTCTTCGCGGACAGCCGCATCCGGCTGGACGGTCTGGCCGCGGAGAACGAACTGCGCGTCGTCGCCTCGTGCGCGTACATGAACACCGGCGAGGGCCTGCACCGGTTCGTCGACCCGGTCGACTCGAAGACCTACCTCTACACGCAGTTCGAGGTCGCCGACGCGCGCCGCGTGTTCGCCAACTTCGAGCAGCCGGATCTGAAGGCGTCGTTCGCCTTCAGCATCTCCGCGCCGCAGGACTGGCAGGTCATCAGCAACTCGCCGACGCCCGACCCCATCCCGTCGCTGGAGGGCAACGGGGCGGCGGTGTGGCGGTTCGCGCCGACGCCGCGGATCTCGACGTACATCACGGCCCTGGTCGCCGGGCACTACCACGCGGTCCGCGACTCCTACACGGCCGCGGACGGCACGGTCGTGCCGCTGGGGGTCTTCTGCCGCGCGTCGCTCGCCGAGTTCCTGGACGCCGACAACATCTTCGACGTGACGAAGCAGGGCTTCGACTACTTCCTCGAACAGTTCGACTTCCCCTACCCGTTCGCGAAGTACGACCAGCTCTTCGTGCCGGAGTACAATGCGGGCGCGATGGAGAACGCGGGCTGCGTGACGATCCTGGAGGACTACGTCTTCCGGTCGAAGGTGACAGACGCGTCGTACGAGGTGCGCGCGGAGACCATCCTGCACGAGCTCGCGCACATGTGGTTCGGCGACCTCGTCACCATGCAGTGGTGGGACGACCTGTGGCTCAACGAGTCGTTCGCCACGTACGCGTCGATCCGCTGCCAGGCGGAGGTCACGCGCTGGAAGCACGCGTGGGCGACGTTCGGCAACCGCATGAAGACGTGGGCCTACCGGCAGGACCAACTCCCGTCCACGCACCCGATCTTCGCGGACATCCGGGACCTGGAGGACGTCGAGGTCAACTTCGACGGCATCACGTACGCCAAGGGCGCCTCGGTGCTCAAGCAGCTCGTCGCGTACGTCGGCAGCGACCAGTTCATGGCCGGTGTCCGCACCTACTTCAAGCGGCACGCGTGGGGCAACACGACGCTCGCCGACCTGCTGACCGCCCTGGAGGAGACCTCCGGCCGCGACCTGTCCGCGTGGTCGGCCGAGTGGCTGCAGACGGCCGGCATCAACACGGTCCGCCCCGAGATCACCGTCGACGACTCGGGCACCATCACGTCCTTCGCGGTGCTCCAGGAAGCGCCGGAGGCGTGGCCGACCATCCGCACGCACCGCATGGCGATCGGCTTCTACAACCGCACGTCGGAGGGGCTCGTACGCTCCCACCGGGTCGAGCTGGACGTCTCCGGGCCGCGTACCGAGGTCGCCGAACTCGTCGGCCGGGCCCGGCCCGACGTCGTGCTGCTGAACGACGACGACCTGACATACTGCAAGATCCGCCTCGACGAGCACTCACTCGCGGTGGTGACGTCGGCGATCGGCGAGTTCGCCGACCCGCTGCCGCGCGCGCTGTGCTGGGCGGCGGCCTGGGACATGACGCGCGACGCGGAGATGGCGACGCGCGACTACCTGACCCTGGTGCTGTCCGGTATCGGGCAGGAGAAGGACATCAACATCGTCGGCTCGCTGCACCGCCAGCTGATCAGCGCGCTCGAACTGTACGCCGCCCCGGAGTGGCGGCCCACCGGGCTCGCCCGTCTGGCGGAGGCGGCACTCGGCCACCTGCGTTCCTCGGCACCCGGCAGCGACCACCAGCTCGCCTGGGCGCGCTGCCTGGCCACGGTGGCGGTCACCGACGACCAGATCGCGCTGCTCAAGGGGCTGCTCGACGGCACCGGGACGGTGGACGGCCTCGCGGTCGACACCGACCTGCGCTGGGCGCTGCTGCAGCGCCTGGTCGCGGTCGGCGCGGCGGACGCCGACGCCATCGAGGCCGAGCGCCGGCGCGACGACACGGCCGCGGGCGCGCGGCACGCGGCGGCCTGCCTGGCGGCGCGGCCGACGCGTGCGGCAAAAGACGAGGCGTGGGCCTCGGTCGTCGAGTCGGACACGCTGCCGAACGCCACGCAGGGCGCGGTCATCGGCGGGTTCCTGCAGCCGGACCAGCGCGAACTGCTCGCGGCGTACACGGAGCGCTACTTCGAGGCGATCGCCGGGATCTGGGAGCAGCGCACCAACGAGATCGCCCAGATGATCGTGATGGGCTTCTACCCGTCCATCCAGGTCTCGCAGGCGACCCTCGACCGCACCGACGCGTGGCTCGACGCGGCGGACCGGGTGCCGGCGCTGCGCCGCCTCGTGGTCGAGAGCCGCGACGGCGTCGCCCGGGCGCTGCGGGCCCAGGAGAAGGACCGCGCCTCGGCGTAGCCCGGATCGGCCGGGCCGGCCCCGACGCTTCGGCGGGACCTGACGCGTCGACAGGACGCGCCGGTCCGAGACCGGACGAGTCGGCGGAGCTCGGCGGGGACCGTGGGGGACCGTCGGGATCCGCGGATCAGCCTCGAAGCGAAGCCGCTTCGGGCGGATCCGCGGACCCGACGGGAACCGCCGGCCGCGCGGGGGCGACGCGTCACTCTCGCGGCTCCCCCGGTGGGGCGGTGCGGTACGGCGGCGAGTACGGTAGGACCGTGGTCAACAGGAATGCACTGCGTGCCGGCACGGTCGCGGCCGGCGTAACGCTCATGCTGCTCATCTCGTCCCCGGCGTTCGCCCTGACGCGGGACGACGGCGACGACCCGGGCCCCGGTCTGAGCATCGGCGAGACGCTCGGTTACTTCGTCGGGCTGCCGATCCTGCTCTTCGCGGTGATCGCGTTCCTGGTTTCGCTTCCCGACATCATGCGCAAGGGCGGCAACAAGAACCCGTAGGCCTAGTCCGGGGTGCCGCGCGGCCGTCGGGTCACAGGCCGCGCAGCACCCTGGCGAGCGAGGCCGCCCGCGCACTCGCGGTGAGGTCTTCGAGCAGCACCTTCCGGCCCGCCGAATCGGCCACCGGCAGGAGCCAGTTGGGGTACTCCCGTGAGGTTCCCGGGAGGTTCTGCGGACGGCGGTCCCCCACCGCGTCCGGCAGCCAGACGCCGATCATCCGGCAGGGCGCCCGCACGAGAAGGCGGTGCAGCGCCTCCACCGTCTCCCGCTCCCCCGCCCCCGGCCGCAGCAGCCCTCGGGAGCGCAGCAGGTCGAGCCACGCGTCGCGGTCCCGGTCCGCTTCCGCCCGGGCACTGTCGAGGTCGGTGGCCAGCAGTTCCAACTCCGCCCACAGGTCGACGTGTTCGCCGGCGAGCCGGGCCGCGGTGGGCGGCAGGTCGTGGGTGGTCACGGTGGCGAGGGACAGCGCACGCCAGTCCTCGGGCGGCATCGGGCCCGCGTCGTTCTGCTCGAACCACAGGACCGACGTCCCCAGGACGCCGCGCTCCCGCAGGTAGTCGCGCACCCACGGCTCGACGGTGCCCAGGTCCTCGCCGACCACGACGGCGCCCGCGCGGTGTGCCTCCAGGGCGAGGATGCCGACCATCGCCTCGTGGTCGTAGCGGACGTACGCCCCCCGGTCGGGGCGATTGCCGCGCGGGATCCACCAGAAGCGGAACAGGCCGAGGATGTGGTCGACGCGGACCGCACCCGCGTTGCGGAAGACGGCGCGCAGGAGTTCGCGGTAGGGGGCGTACCCGGCCTCGGCGAGCCGCACCGGGTGCCAGGGCGGCTGGCTCCAGTCCTGGCCGAAGGCGTTCATGGCGTCCGGGGGTGCGCCGCCCGAGGCACCGAGGGCCAGGACCTCGCCGCCGCGGCCGGAACCGAGGATCCACGCGTCCGAACCGTCGGGGTGCACGCCGACCGCGAGGTCGTGCACGACGCCGAGCGGCATGCCCGAGTCGCGCGCGGTGCGCTGCGCGTCGGCGAGCTGCCCGTCGGCGATCCACTGGCACCAGCGGTGGAAGTCGACGGCGGCGGACAGGCGGCGGCGTGCCTCGCGGACGCCGGGGCCGTCGGGGTCGTGCAGTTCCTCGGGCCAGTCGTGCCAGTTCGGGCCGTACTCCTCGACGAGCGCGCACCACGTGGCGTGGTCGTCGAGCCAGCGTCCCTCGGTGGCGAGGAAGGCGCGGTACGCCGCCTCGCGCCCCGGACTGCGCGGCACCCGGTGCACCATCGCCAGCGCCTCGCGCTTGGCGGTGCGCACGCGGTCGCGGTCCAGGCGCTCGCCGGAGCCGCGGGCCCCGGTGTCGGCGATGTCGGCGATGTCCGCGGCTCCCGGCGGCGAGCCGTCCGCGCCGGGCGTCCTCGCCCCCACGACGGTGGCGGTCGTCGTGCCGGTGGCGGTGTCGGTCGCGGCGTGCTCCAAGTCGCCGGTGCGCAGCCGCAGTTCCTCGGCGACGGCGTGTTCGACGGGGCTGAGGTACGCGTACTCCGGCACCGCTTCGACACGCACGTACATCGGGTCGGTGAAGCGGCGGCTGACCGGGAGGTAGGGCGAGGGTTCGACCGGCGCCACCGGCGACGCCGCGTGCAGCGGGTTGACCAGCACGAACCCGGCGCCGTGCCGGCGCGCCGACCAGCCGGCCAGGTCCGCGAGGTCGACGAGGTCTCCGATGCCCCACGAGCGTCGCGACAGCAGCGAGTACAGCTGCACCATGAATCCCCAGGAGCGTCCCGAGGGCGGCGCCAGGTGTGCGGGGGTCACCGCGAGCGGGGCGCTGGCGAGGCGTTCGTCGGTGCGGGCGCCGGGCACGCCGCCGGAGCCGAGCGGCACGTCGTCGGCGGACAGCACGCGGGCGTGCAGGGTGTGCCAGCCGAGCGGGAGGTCGACCGGCAGGGCGTACGCCCGCTCCTGGACAACCTGGCCGTCCACCGCGGGCGGCAGGTGGCGGGAGCGTTCGGCGAGGTCGCGGCGGACCCCGCCGTCCTCCTGCTCGACCCACAGTTCGAGGCGGGCACCGGGCTCGGTGTGCACCGAGAAGGTCTCGGACCGGCCGGCGCGGGTCACGATGACCGGGGGAAGCAGGCGCTGACGTCGCGTCAGCTCGTGTGCCGCGAGCGCGGCCTGCACTGCTTCGGGGGTCTCGGCGTCGACGCCGAGGGCGGCGAGGACCGCACGGACCGTGGCCTCGTCGGCGTAGACGACGTCGCCGCGCCAGCCGTGGTGCTCGGTCGCGACGCCGTACGCCCCCGCGAGTCTGGCCAGGTCACCGGTGACCGGCCCGGCCGCGGCCTTGTCCTCCGTGCTCGTGCGCTCCATCCAGCGAGCATCGCACCTGAGACGCCTCCGGCGGGGCTGTTCCGTGCGCGCGTCGCCCGAAGGGGCGCGCCGACCTGTGCGGAGCACCCCTTCGGAGACGGCAACGGCGGCGGACCTTCTGCCTCGTCCGGCAGGGCCCGCCGCCGTTATGCGCTTGCGGCTTGATCGTAGGTTTCGTACTGGCCGTAATGCCCCTTGCGGGCACTATGGTCGAAATGCTGATGCTGGTGCTGGTGGTCGGAACGGCCGAACCCGTACTCCTCCGCCCCGTACGGCGCGAGGTACGGCTCCCAGCGCGGATCACGGAAGCCGGTTCCGATGATGCGCCAGGCCAGCCCGCTCGGCTGCGCCGGCTTGCGGTGCATCCGCCAGCCCAGCTCGGCGATGTAGCGGTCGCTCTTGACGTGGTTGCAGCGGCGGCACGCCGAAACCACGTTCTCCCAGGTGTGCTGCCCGCCCCGGCTGCGCGGAATGACGTGGTCGACGCTGGTCGCGGCGCCCCCGCAGTACACGCAACGACCACCGTCCCGGGCGAAGAGCGCGCGACGGGTGAGCGGCACCTGACCCCGAAAGGGGATTCGGACAAATCGGGTCAATCGAATAACGCTCGGTACCGGAATCTCTGTGGTGGCGCTGTGCAGAATGCTGCCGGATTCCTCCAGGCAGGTGGCCTTGTTGTTGAGCACGAGAATGAGTGCCCGTCGCACCGAGACCACGCACAAGGGCTCGTACGACGCGTTGAGGACCAATGAATGCGGCACGTAATGCCTCCTTTTACGCCTGCGGCACGTGGCTCGCGCCGGGACGATCGGCTCCCAGTGTCGCTGCCCGCCTACCCCTCGCGCTACAAGGAATCCCCAAGGCCACACGCCGTTCACCTGTGGGTAGGTCCCTCGGAGCGGGTTTAGGATCCCGGCATGACGCGCCCGGACTATCCCCCCGCCCCCCGGTCCGACACCGTCGATGTGCTTGCGGGACGCCCCGTTCCGGACCCTTTTCGGCCGCTTGAGGACCCCTCTTCAGAGCGCACCCGGGCATGGTCTCGGGCGCAGGCCGAGATTTTCGCCACAGCGGCGTCGGAGCTGCCGGAAAGGGACCGGTTGCGCGACCGGGTGGCCGCCCTTCTGGCCACCGGCACCGTCGGAGCGCCTTTGTGGCGCGGGGACCGCTGCTTCTTCCGCAGGCGCCTCCCCGAGCAGGAACACGCGGTCCTCGTGACGGTCGGTCCGGACGGGGCCGAACGGGTGCTCGTCGACCCGGTCGCGCTGGATCCGGACGGGACGACGACGCTCGACGACTGGCGGCCCTCGCTCGAAGGGGACCTCCTCGCATACCGCGTGTCGCGTGGCGGCACCGAGGAATCCGAGCTGTACGTCATGGACCTCGCCACCGGCGAGACCGTCGACGGCCCGGTCACCCGAACGCGTGAATCGCCGCTCGCATGGCTGCCCGGCGGGCAGGCCATCTACCTCCAGCGCAACCTCCCGCCCGAACAAGTGCCCGAGGACGAGCGGCAGTACCACCGCCGCGTCTACCTGCACCGCCTGGGCACCGACCCGGACACCGACGTCGAGGTCTTCGGGGCGGACCAGGACAAGACCGCGTTCTTCCGCGTGTCGGTCTCGCACGACGGCCGCCACCTGGTCGTCAGCGCCTCCGAGGGCACGGCGCCGCGCAACGACCTGTGGATCGCGGACCTGACGGCGGGGCCGCCGGAGGCCCCCGTACTGCGGCCCGTGCAGATCGGCGTCGACGCGCGGACCGGCGCGCACCCCGGGCGCGACGGGCGCCTGTACCTGTTCACCGACCTCGACGCCCCACGCGGCCGGATCTGCGTCACGGACCCGGCCGCGGCCGACCTCGGCCCCGGCTCGTGGAAGACGCTGGTCCCCGAGGACCCGGAAGCGGTCCTGGAGGACTACGCGATCCTCGACGGCCCCGAACTGGGCGACGCCCCGGTCCTGCTGGCCGCGTGGACCCGACACGCGGTGGGCGAGCTGTCCCGCCACGACCTGCGTACCGGGGCCCGCACCGGGACGGTCCCGCTCGGCACGGACGGGTCCGCGACCGCACTGGGCTCGATAGGGGCACTCGTCGAGCGGCCGGAGGGCGGCTGCGAGGCGTGGTTCGGCTGGTCGGACTACCGCACGCCGTCGGCGGTGCGCCGCTACGACGCGCGTACCGGCGAGGTCTCGGTGTGGGCGACCGCCCCGGGCGCCGTGGACGTGCCCGAGGTACACGTGAGCGTCGAGGAGTACGCCTCCAAGGACGGCACGGTCGTACGCATGTTCGTCGTCTCCCCGACGTCCGCCCCCGACATCCCGCGCCCGACCGTCCTGTACGGCTACGGCGGCTTCGCGATCCCCATGACCCCCGGCTACTCCGCCGGCGTCCTGAGCTGGGTCGAGTCCGGCGGCGTGTACGCCATCGCCTGCCTGCGCGGCGGCAGCGAGGAGGGCGAGGACTGGCACCGAGCGGGCATGCGCGAGCACAAGCAGCGCGTCTTCGACGACTTCCACGCCGCCGCCGAACACCTCCTCGCCCGCGGCTGGTCGGCGCCCGGCGGCCTCGGCATCTCCGGCGGCTCCAACGGCGGCCTGCTGGTCGGCGCCGCGCTGACCCAGCGGCCCGAGCTGTACGCGGCGGTGGTCTGCTCGGCGCCGCTGCTGGACATGGCGCGCTACGAGCTGTCCGGGCTGGGCCGGCTGTGGACCGACGAGTACGGCACGGTCGAGGTGCCCGAGGAACTGGACTGGCTGCTGGGGTACTCGCCGTACCACCACGTCACCGAGGACGTGGAGTACCCGGCGGTGCTGTTCACGGTGTTCGAGGGGGACACCCGCGTCGACCCCCTGCACGCCCGCAAGATGTGCGCGGCGCTGCAGACGTTCGGCGCCGGGAGCCGGCCGGTGCTGCTGCGCGCGGAGTCCGATGTGGGCCACGCGGAGCGGTCCGTCACCCGCGCCGTCGAACTGTCGGCCGACACTCTGGCCTTCCTCGCCCGGTGGACCGGCCTGACGGGCACCTCCGCGGCGTGCCGTTACGGTGGTGGGGACCCGCCCGGCGCCTGACCGAACTCGATCGGGCACCTGATCGGGCACTCGATCGGGCAGCCGACCTACAGTCGATCGGGCGCTTGATCGTCCGCAAGCCCTGACCGGCACCAGCACCAGAGAGGTCCGCACGTGTTCGCACCGGGACTCCCGGCCATGTTGCTCGCCGCCGCCGACGACGAACAGCAGGACGGCAAGGTGTCGAGCTGGTTCGACCGGCACGGCGAGACCCTCGTGGTGACGCCCATCCGCATCCTGGTCATCATCATCGTCGCGCTCATCGTGCGGGCGATCACCCGCAAGATGATCACCCAGCTGATCGCGCGGATGGCCAACGACGGCGCCAACGGCAGCGGCCGCCCGGTGACCGGGTTCCTGCTCAACGCGGAGCGCCGCAGGCAGCGCGCCGAGACCGTGGGCTCGGTCATGCGGAGCATGGCCTCGTTCGTGATCCTCGGCATCGCCACACTGCTGGTGCTGAGCGAGCTCAACGTCAACCTCGCCCCGCTGCTGGCGAGCGCCGGCATCGCGGGCGTGGCGATCGGCTTCGGTGCGCGCAACCTCGTGACGGACTTCCTGTCCGGCATGTTCATGATCCTCGAGGACCAGTACGGCGTCGGCGACCTGGTGGACGCGGGCCCGGCGTCCGGCACGGTGATCGAGGTCGGGCTGCGCATCACCAAGCTGCGCGACGTCGACGGCACGGTCTGGTACGTGCGCAACGGCGAGATCAAGCGCGTCGGCAACCACAGCCAGGGCTGGGGCACCGCCAAGATCGACGTCCAGGTCGGCTACCGCGAGGACGTCGACAAGGTCCGCGACCTGATCGTCACCGCGACCGAGCAGCTCGCCGACGACGAGACGTGGAGCGAGACGGTGTGGGGTCCGGGCGAGGTGATCGGCATGGAGTCGGTCACCCCGGAGTCGGTCGTCCTGCAGGTGCAGGTCAAGACGATGCCCGGCCAGGAGCTGCCGGTGGCACGCGAGTTGCGGGCCCGGCTCAAGCGCGCGTTCGACGAGGCCGGCGTACGCCTGTCCGAACCGGTCGTCACCGCCATCCCCCCGGTCGACGCGACAGCCGCGGCCGCGGCCCCCGCCGCCGAGCCCGCGGCACCCCCGGCGGCGGCACCCCCGTCGGCACCCCCGCCGACCCCCTGACGCCCACCCCGGACGCGCACCCCGGACGCACGACCCGGACGCACGACCCCGTCCCGCGCCGTACGCCCGCATATCGCGGCTTCGACGTGGCCTGGCCGGGTGCATACCCGGGTGCGAACGGGAAGCTGCGGGTTGCGCGCGGCGCAGTGCGGAGGCCCGGGGCAGGCGCCCGATCCGGTTTTCCCGGGGCTGTTCTTCCGCGGGCGGGTTGTGTGCGACCCCTCCGCCGGCCGGTGCCCATCTGCGAGGATGGTGCGGTGAGCGAATCGACGGCGGATCAGTCCCCCTCCTTCTACGACGCGGTGGGCGGCGAGGAGACCTTCGTCAAGCTGGTGCACCGCTTCTACGAGGGCGTACGCGCCGACCCGCTGCTGCGGCCCATGTATCCCGAAGAGGACCTCGCCGGCGCCGAGGAGCGCCTGCGGCTGTTCTTGATGCAGTACTGGGGCGGCCCGCGCACGTACAGCGATTCGCGCGGCCACCCCCGACTCCGCATGCGGCACGCGCCGTTCGCGGTGACGCCGGCCGCCCGCGACGCGTGGTTGCGGCACATGCGGACCGCCGTCGACGAACTCGCGCTGGCCGAGCCCCACCGCGCGCAACTGTGGGACTACTTGGTGTACGCCGCGGAGTCGATGGTGAACCAGGCGGAGTAGTGACCGAAGTAAACCGGCCGGAGTGACCCCGCGTTCGGGGAGTCTGCGGAGGTGGTGACCGCACGTGGATGTGACCGGGCAGCAGGACGATCGCCACGACCACCGCAGGGACGGCGCCCGTACGCCGCGCGCTCCGGCGCGTGAGCCGGCGTGGTGGCGCGACGCGGTCTTCTACCAGGTGTACCCGCGCAGCTTCGCGGACTCCGACGGCGACGGAGTGGGCGACCTGCCCGGCATCGTCGAACGGCTGCCGCATCTGCGCGATCTCGGTGTCGACGCCGTGTGGCTCAGCCCCTTCTACCCGTCGCCGATGGCCGACGCCGGCTACGACGTCGCCGATCCGCGGGGCGTGGACCCGGTGTTCGGCACTCTCGCGGACTTCGACCGGTTGGTGGAGCGCGCCCACGGGCTGGGGCTGCGCGTCGTCATCGACATCGTCCCGAACCACACGTCCCACGAACACGCCTGGTTCCGGGCCGCACTCGCGTCCCCGCCCGGCTCGTGCGAGCGCTCCCGCTACCTGTTCCGCGACGGCCGCGGGCCGGACGGCGGCGAGCCTCCCAACGACTGGACCTCGCAGTTCGGCGGTCCGGCGTGGACCCGCGTGCGCGAGGCCGACGGCAGCCCCGGCCAGTGGTACCTGCACTTGTACGCGCCCGAGCAGCCGGACCTGAACTGGCGCAATCTGGAAGTGCGTTCCGAGTACCTGTCGATCCTGCGGCACTGGCTCGACCGCGGTGTGGACGGCTTCCGCATCGATGTCGCGCACGGCCTGCTGAAGGCGGTCGGCCTGCCGGACGCCGGTGCCATCCCGCAGGGCTGGGAGGGCCGCATGCACCACCGGCTCCCCTACTGGGACCAGCCCGAGGTGCACGACGTCTACCGCGGTTGGCGGCGCGTCCTGGACGAGTACGCCGGCGAACGGATCGCGGTCGCCGAGGCGTGGGTGCCGAATCCGGACCGGCTGGCCGCGTACACCCGTCCCGACGAACTGCACCAGGCGTTCAACTTCCCCTACCTGATGGCGGGTTGGGACGCCGAACGGATCCGGCGCGTGGTCGACGCGTCGCTCGACTCCGCCCACAAGGTGGGTGCGCCGCCGACGTGGGTGCTGGCCAACCACGACGTACCGCGGGCGCCGACGCGCCTCGGTGGGCTGGACCGCGCGCTCGCGGCCCTGCTGTTCGAACTCGCGCTGCCCGGCTCGGTGTACCTGTACCAGGGCGAGGAGTTGGGGCTCGAAGAGGTCGTGGACCTGCCGGACGAGCTGCGGCAGGACCCGGTGTTCCTGCGGTCCGGCGGAGCGTTGCGGGGGCGCGACGGGTGCCGCGTACCGCTGCCGTGGTCGGACGACGGGGCGTCGCTCGGGTTCTCGCCGAGCGGGCGGTCGTGGCTGCCGCAGCCTGCCGGATGGCGGGCGCTGACCGCGGAGGCGCAGGCGAAAGATCCCGCGTCGACGCTGAGCATGTACCGGCGTGCCCTGCGTCTGCGCCGTGAACACCCGGCCCTGGGCGGCGACGGGGTGCTGACGTGGCTTCGGTCGCCGGAAGGCACGTTGGCGTTCGAGCGCAGCCCCGGGTTCGTGTGCTTCGCCAACCTGACGGACGCCCCGGTCGTGGTGCCGCCGATCGGCGCCCTGCTGGAATCCAGCGGGCCGGTCGACGGTGCTCCGGACGGAAGCCATGTCCTGCCCGCGCACACGACGTCCTGGTGGAGCGTCGGCGGCTGAGGCCGCTCTTCGGAGCTTCGGACCGTGGCCCTGGCCCGTGGCCCTTGTCTCGGTCTTGCCCCCGGCCCTCGGACCCCGGACCTGAGCGCACATGCCAAGGGCGGTCTCCTGGGGGTGAGACCGCCCTTGCCGGGATGCTCCCCACATGCCGTCCCCCCCTCGGGTCGGCACGCGGGGTCCCGCGGTCCGCCGGACTTCCACGGGGTCGTCCGGCGGGCTGGAACCAGAGTGGCGACGGCTCCGGCGGCGTCGCTACGGGACGGGGACAGCGGTTACCGGTCCAGGACACAGGAGTTGCGTGCCGCGCACGTTCGTACATGTCCGGTGACACGAAGCGGCCCGACGGGGATGGGGAGTGTATGTCACGCAAAGGGGCGCGCGATAGACCAAGATTCACATCTTGGACGATCACGCGCCCTGTGCCGCACGGCCGCTGACTCAGCGTCAGCGGCCGTGCGATTCGTGCGTTCAGTGCTGTTTGTTCAGTCGGTACGTTCCGGCCCGCGGCGTTTCGGCCGTCGGACCGGTGTTCAGACCGGTGCCGTTCAGACCAGTGCCTCGTCGCGCTCGCGGCCGGGGCCGTCGGTCCCGTCCGCGCCGCTGTGCTCGGTCGCCTCCGGGTTCTTGGCGAGCTTGCTCGGCCACCAGATCTTCTGCCCGATGTCGTGCGTCAGCGCGGTCACCAGGACCGAGCGGACGATGAACGTGTCGAGCAGGACGCCGAGCGCCACCGCGAAGCCCATCTCCACGAAGGTGACGAGCGGCATCGTGGTGAACACCGCGAACGTCGCGGCCAGCACCAGGCCGGCCGAGGTGATGACGCCGCCGGTCGCCTCCAGGCCCACGATCGCGCCCTTGCGGGTACCGCGCTTCAACGCTTCCTCGCGCACCCGGTGCATGAGGAAGATGTTGTAGTCGATGCCCAGGGCGACCAGGAACACGAAGATGAACAGCGGCATGCCGACGTCCATGCCCGCGAACCCGAACACGTGGTTGAACACCAGCGAGCTGATGCCCAGTGCCGCCGCGAACGACAGCACCACGGTGGCGATGAGGATCACCGGCGCCAGGATCGAGCGGAGCAGGACGCACAGCACGATCAGCACGGCGAGCAGGATCAGCGGAATGATGACCTTGTCGTCGTGTTCGGACGCCTTCTCCATGTCCAGCGCCATCGCGGGTCCGCCGCCGACCTTGGCGTCGGCACCCGGCAGGCCGTGCACCGCATCGCGTACGCGCTCCACCGTCTTGCGGGCGGCCTCGGTGTCCGGGCCGTCCGACGTGGTCGCGTACAGCTCGACCTTGCCGTTCTTCGGCGGCCCGGCCGGGGCGACCCCTTCGGGCGCGATGCCCTGGGTGGCCTGGATGGCGTCGATCAGCGGCTTCTGCTGGGCCTCGTTGCCGATGACGACGATCGGGTCGCCGGAGCCGAGCGCGAAGGACTTCGCCGCGATCTCCATGCCCTTGATCGACTCGGGCTTGCTGGTGAACTGGTCCTTGAACTCGACGCCGGAGGCCTTGAGGCCCATGAGGCCCATCGAGAACGCCGCGAGCACGACCGCGGTGACCACCCACACCGAGCGCGAACGCCGCTCGATGAGTGCGCCCACCCGGGTCCAGACGCTGTTCTTGTGCGACTGCTCGGTGCCGACGTGCGGAATCTTGGGCCAGAACGCCCAGCGTCCGAAGATGACCAGCAGGGCCGGCAGCAGCGTGGTCATGACCAGCAGGCCGACCGCGATACCGATGGCGCACACCGGGCCGAGGCCCTGCGTGGAGTTCATCTCGGCGGCCAGCAGGACCAGCATGCTCAGCGCCACCGTGGCGGCGCTCGCGATGATGGCGGGGCCCGCGCGGTGCAGCGCGTGTGCCATCGCCTCGTGGCGGTCCTCGTAGTTGCGCAGTTCCTCGCGGTAACGCGCGATCAGGAGCAGGGCGTAGTCCGTCCCGGCTCCGAAGATCATGATGTTGAGCACCGCGTAGCTCTGGCCGTTGACGGTGATGCCGGCCTTGGTCGCGAGATAGACGACCGCCCACGCGGCGAACATCGCGAACACCGCGGAGATGAGCGGCACGAACCACAGCACCGGCGAGCGGTACGTCAGCAGCAGGATGACGATGACGACGCCCATGGTGATCATGAGCAGTGCGCCGTCGATGCCCTCGAACGCGGCGGCCTGGTCGGCACCGATGCCGGCCGGACCCGCGGTGTACGCCTCGAGGCCCGCGGGTGCGCCCTCGTCCGCGACCTTGCGGATCTCCTTGACGGCTTCGTTGAGGTCCTCCCAACCGCCGTCCTTGATCGCGATCGGGATCTCGATCTGTGCCGTGGTGTTGTCGCCGCTGTACTGGACGTCCAGCGTCTCGCTCGCCACGCCCTCGACGTTGACGTACTGCGCCTGGTCGTCCGCGATCGCCTTGCGGTCGTCGTCGGACAGACCGCCAGGACGGTAGTAGATCTCATTGGCGTTCGCGATCGTGTCCTCGCGGAAGTCCTTCTGCTCCTCGACCACCTTGGTGGACTCGGCGCTGCCGGGCAGCCACGCGGACATCTCGTTGTCCTGCGCTCCGGAGAGCTTCCCCGCCAACGGGAAGAGCGCGAAGATGATCACGATCCAACCGACGAACACGACCCATTTGCTTCGGCGTCCGCATGGCAGTGCGGATAGCGCCTTCCAACTCTTCATCTAGCCCCCACAAACGCGATATGTCGCGAGCCTTCTCACCGGACACGATGTATCGCGTCTGCGCAAGGTGTCAAGGAAACAATCAGCCGGTTGGCGAAGTGGTCGCTTTGCATGTCGAATAGCCCGCTATTGGTCCAGACCATGACGGGATCCGGGCCGGGCACAATCGACAATCCAACAGGTCGCGGGCATGTGCGCGCCATCCGTTTTACGCGCCCTGCGATCCCGGAGGTGTGATCACCGCAACGCGCGGGAAGGGCCGCCCGTCGGGCCGCGACGTGCTCGGCCCATCTTGTCTACCCGGCGAACTCGTCCGCAGTCACCCCGTTTTCCCGCGCTCGCCACCCGCGGCCACCCGCGGCCACCCCTCAGCAACCCGGGTCCGCGGCCGCCGGTTCCGCGTGTGCCTACGGGGCGCCGCGGCCGTAGTGCAGGGGCGACCAGCCGGCGAGCCACACGAACCCGGCGGCGAACAAGGCCAGGACGACCACCAAGGTGCGTCCGCGCAGCCGGGTCGCCGCGGCGATGAACATCGGGAACGCGGTCCACACGAAGCGCGGTTTGCTGCCCTGCGCGGAGGCCGTGAAGGACAGCAGCAGGATGCCGAGCGTGAACACGGTGACCGCGGGCGGGAACTTCTCGCGCAGCAGCCAGACCACGCCGACGACCGCGAGCACGAAGAACACGGTGTGCATCAGGTTCTGGGCCGGCTCGGCGCGCACCGCGGGGTCGAGCCACAACACGCGCTTGACCGTGTTGACGCCCCAGTCGGTGTGCTGGTCCCACCCCTGGTCCTGGGTCTTGAACCAGAACCGCGCGTCGTCGTACCTGAGCGTGCCCCACAGCAGGTACGCCGCCCCGCCGATCGGCGACAGCAACGGCGCCCACAGCGCCTTCCATTCCCGGTCGCGGTGGATCGCGATCCCGGCCGCGACCGCACAGGCGGCGCACAACATGACCATGTTCGGCCGCACCGCGGTGCCGATACCCGCCAACACCCCCGCGAGCACCCACTGCTTGCGCAGCAGCGCGAGCAGGCAGAACGCCGCGAGCAGCGCGGCCAGCGACTCGGCGTACAGGAAGCCGAAGACGAACGCGCCGGGAAAGAGGCAGTACAGCAGCACCGCGCGGTCCGCGACGCGGCGGCCGCGCAGGTGGTCGGCGAGCTTCCACACGGCGTAGGCACTGGCCGCGCCCAGCACCACGGAGACGATCAGCGCGGCGAGGACGTAGCGTCCGCCCAGCGGCACCGCGACCGCCTTGACGATCATCGGCAGCAGCGGGAAGAAGGCCGTGTTGTTGGCCTTCACCGAACCGTCGGCGTCCAGCGGCAGTTGGTCCGGGTAGCCGAAGCGGGCGATGTCGAGGTAGTTCGACGCGTCCTTGAAGATGAAGTGCAGTTCCCAACCGTGGTACTTGCGGCGCTCGACCGAAGGCACGTACCGCACGTTGCGGTCGCCGAGCCACGCCCACACGCCGAGGGTGAGGATCCACGTGGAAGCGTACGCCAGCAGCGGGAACGCCCACGGTCGGGGCAGACGGTCGCTCAGCGGGCGGGGCTGCCCTCCGGTCGGCTCGGCCGTCTCTACGGTGGTGTGCGCGGTCATCCCCAACCTTCGGCGGTCACTTGGCGGTCACTGTGGCGGTCACTGTGGTGATCACGTCGGCGATCACGTGGGCAGTCACTTCGGTCGGACCGTCGTCCGGCGGTCGCGCCACGGATGCGATCACGGGACGCCACACGACAGACGAGACGATAGACGTTCCGCCGCCGACCCTTTGACGGGTCCCCGGCCGGTGCGGGTCAGCGGGGGACGAACAGACTCGGGCCGCCGGATCTGCGCACCGACACCGAGCCGTACGGCGCGTCGAGCCGCAGCCATCCCCCCACCGACAGCACGGTCGCCTCGGCGCCGGCGTCGACCGAGCCGAGGAACCCCAGCGACGCGGCCGCGTGTGCGGCACGCAGCGGGAGATGGGTGCCGGGGACTCCGCTCAGTGCCCGGCTCCACACGTCCTCGGCCATCTGGTCCAGGGCGGCGCGAGTACGCTCCTCGGCGGGCAATGCCTCGGTACGGCCGCGGAACCGCCCGACGGCTTCCGCGACTTCGCGGACCAGCCCGGCGATCGGCAGCGACGCCAACTGCACCCAGCCGGTACGCGGCGGCAGCATGGCCGTCCACGGCGGACCCGTCACCTCGGGCGGGGCCGTCACGACCGCGGTCTCCTTGGACGCTTTGCCGTGCTCGTCCTCCACGGCCGCGAGCGCGTCCAGCAGACGGCCCGCGGACACCGCCGCGTCCACGCGTACGGGATCGGCCAGTTCGGTGGTGCGGAGCGCGACCACGCCGGACGTGCCGCCGCCGAACGGGACACGGCCGAAGGTGCCGAGCACCGCACCGTCGGCCCGCAAGTGGACGACGGCGGCCCGGTCGTAGCGCAGCAGGCGTACGAGGTATCCGGCGAGGTCGGCGACGGCGGACCCGTCGACGAGGTGCAGGGCGGTCATGGTGGTGGTCAGGCCTCCAGGAAGCCTTCGAGGTAACGCCGCTCGTCCTGGTTGAGCCGGCGCGGGCGCTGATCGTCGAGCGCGTAGGGCACCAGGACGGACGTGGCACGTGCGTAGACGTGGTCGTCGTCCAGGATTTCGTACGCCAGCTGGAACTGCGCCGCCCTTATCGACATCACCCAGGTCTCGACGCGGATCGGCTCGGGCCGCCATACGAGCGGGTGGCGGTAGTCGATCTCGTGCCGGGCGATCACGACGCCCTCCGCGAGGGTCTTGGCACCCTCGCGCTGTCCGAGTGTGAACATCATGTCCACGCGCGCCTCCTCCAGGTAGCGGAGGTACTGGACGTTGTTGACGTGCCGGTAGGCGTCCATGTCGGACCACCGCAGAGTCGCCTGGTACACGTGCCTGGCCACGATTGGCCCTTTCTGTGGCGGAGCTTGTGAGAACGGTGCCGCACGGAGCGGCCCCCGTCCCGAATCCTCGCGTTGCTCGCGCGAGCACCGGGGACGGGGGCCGACTGCCCGCGTCAGCCACGGGTGGGTGGAACTCCCCCGCACACGCGGGGAGGCCGTGGACTGTCCGCGTCGGCGTCCGGGTCAGCCGCGGGTGAGCTTCTTGTACGTCGCGCGGTGCGGACGGGCCGCGTCCGCACCGAGACGCTCGACCTTGTTCTTCTCGTACGAGTCGAAGTTGCCCTCGAACCAGAACCACTTGGACTCGCCCTCGTAGGCGAGGATGTGGGTCGCCACGCGGTCGAGGAACCACCGGTCGTGGGAGACGACCACGGCGCAGCCCGGGAACTCCAGGAGCGCGTTCTCCAGCGACGACAGGGTCTCGACGTCGAGGTCGTTGGTCGGCTCGTCGAGGAGCAGCAGGTTGCCGCCCTGCTTGAGGGTGAGCGCGAGGTTGAGGCGGTTGCGCTCACCGCCGGACAGCACGCCGGCCGGCTTCTGCTGGTCCGGGCCCTTGAAGCCGAACGCCGACACGTAGGCGCGCGACGGCATTTCGACCTGTCCGACGTTGATGTAGTCGAGGCCGTCGGAGACGACCTCCCACAGCGTCTTCTTCGGGTCGATGTTGGCGCGGCCCTGGTCGACGTACGAGATCTTGACGGTGTCGCCGACCTTGATGTTGCCGTCGTCCGGCGTCTCGTCGCCGATCAGCATCTTGAACAGCGTGGTCTTGCCGGCGCCGTTCGGACCGATGATGCCGACGATGCCGTTGCGCGGCAGCGTGAACGACAGGTCGTCGATCAGCACCTTCTCGCCGAACGCCTTGTTGAGCTGGTCGACCTCGATGACCACGTTGCCCAGGCGCGGGCCCGGCGGGATCTGGATCTCCTCGAAGTCCAGCTTCCGCATCTTGTCGGCCTCGGCTGCCATCTCCTCGTAACGGGCCAGGCGCGCCTTGCTCTTGGCCTGCCGGCCCTTCGCGTTGGAGCGGACCCACTCGAGCTCTTCCTTGAGCCGCTTGGCGCGCTTGGCGTCCTTCTGGCCCTCGACCTTGAGACGGGTCTGCTTGGTCTCGAGGTACGTGGAGTAGTTGCCCTCGTACGGGAACGCGCGGCCCCGGTCGAGCTCCAGGATCCACTGCGCGACGTTGTCGAGGAAGTACCGGTCGTGGGTGACCGCGACGACGGTGCCGGCGTACTTCTCCAGGTGCTGCTCCAGCCACTGCACCGACTCGGCGTCGAGGTGGTTGGTGGGCTCGTCGAGCAGCAGCAGGTCGGGCGCCTCCAGCAGCAGCTTGCACAGCGCCACCCGGCGGCGCTCACCACCGGAGAGGTTCGTGACCGCCCAGTCGCCGGGCGGGCAGCCGAGCGCGTCCATCGCCTGTTCGAGCTGGGCGTCGATGTCCCACGCGTTGGCGTGGTCCAGCTCCTCCTGGAGCTTGCCCATCTCGTCCATCAGCGCGTCGGAGTAGTCGGTCGCCATGAGCTCGGCGATCTCGTTGAAGCGGTTGAGCTTGCCGAGCGTCTCCGCGGCGCCCTCCTGGACGTTCTCCAGGACCGTCTTCTCCTCGTTGAGCGGAGGTTCCTGGAGGAGCATGCCGACGCTGTAGCCCGGCGACAGGAACGCGTCGCCGTTGGAGGGCTGCTCGAGACCCGCCATGATCTTGAGCACGGTCGACTTGCCCGCACCGTTGGGACCCACGACGCCGATCTTCGCGCCGGGCAGGAAGGACAAGGTCACGTCGTCGAGGATCACCTTGTCCCCGTGCGCCTTGCGGGTCTTCCTCATCGTGTAAATGAACTCCGCCATGCTCCCGATCCTAGGGTCTGTCGATATCCGCTCCGGACGAGTGTCCTATGCGGCGCGGGGCGGGGGCGAACCCGACCGGACACCGACGGCCGCGGCGGAACACCACCGGAGTCCGTACCTGCCGGACAGGGGTTCCGCGATGCCGTACGGCTCGACGGCCGCTGATTCGGCCGCTGATTCATCGTGCTGCCCGGGTGGCGGACGATTCCCGCCCCCGGAACGCCTGCTCAGGCCCCCCGCCTGGGCCGCGCCGATTCGTGCCTCGCCCATGAGTGTCCTACGCCGCACGCGCCCGAGGCGAATCGGATTCGGTGCGCGCCACGGAGATGTGACCCGCGTCGCTTTCCCGGCGTGGGGCGCGCGTGAACTGCGAGGTTCCCCGTGCCAGATCGTGGCCGAGTGAATACGCCTCGACGTCCACGCTCGTGTGCCATCGCTCGTCCCGCTGCCATTCGCGGACGCAGAGTCTGCCGGCGACCACCAGCGGATCCCCTTTCTCCACCGAACTCATGGTGTGCTCGGCCAGCCGCCGCCACGCGACCACGGTGTAGTAGCTGGACTCGCGGTTGACCCACTGGTTCGCCTCGCGGTCGAACCTGCGCGGCGAAACGCCGAGCCGGAACCTGGCCATGGGGACGCCGTTGCCGGTGACCGACGTGCGTACCTCACTGACGACGTTGCCGATGAGCGTGACAAAGGTGTCGTTCACGACGGGGCCTCCGGTGGGTGCGGTTCGTCGGCTGGGTCGGGTCGGCGTCGCGTTGCCGTGCCTCAACGATCCACGACCGCCGGGTGCCGGATCGCCATCCGGCGTGAATCTGTGGACAACTTTCGGTCGCGGGGCTCGCGGTCGAACGCATCGGCGAGGGATCCGCCCGGCGGGGCGGCAGCGGGCGTTCGAATCGTGCGGCGCCATCCCCCGGGACGGTGGCCCTTCGTCCACAGATCGCGCAAGTGGCTTGCGCGGCGTCAGCGGACGTGCAATGGCTCGCGAGCGGCGACGAACAGCGCGTGCGCCTCGCGATAGCGCTCGAGTTCCCCGTTGGCGGGTTCCACGAGGTACTCGTCCACCACGTCGGCGACCCGGTCGGCGAGCTGCCGTTCGGCCGCCGCCTGCCGCTCCCGCGCGGTGTCGATACGCCACGACTGCTCGGCGTACGTCGCGCACACCGCCGACACGATGCCGACGAGCAGCGGCAGGAGCGCCGCGTACCAGCCGTTCCAGGGGCCCACCGGCTCTACGCCGGCCAGGGCCAGGGCGATACCGGCAATCCCGAGGCACGCCAGTGCCACGCCCACCCAGCGGACCACGGCGGCCACACGCACCTTGGCGGGCAAGCCGGTCAGACCTGGCAGTCCCGGCACTCCAGGTGGTCCAGACGCGTCCGACGCCGTCGACAGTTCGGCCTCCAACGCGGCCGGCACACGCTGCGCGCCGCGGCCGAGCGCACGGCGTACCTGCGCCGCCCACGGCTCCGGAAGACCGCGCGTCAGCTGGGCGGCGGCCCCGCGTACGGCCAAGTCCACCCGGTGCGTCTGCACCGGCACCCGTCGTCGAGGCCCACCGGCGCCCGTCCGGACCGCCCGGCCCGCCGTGCTCGCCGACGCGGCGACAGGCGAGGCGGCGGACACGGCCGCGACCGCGCCGAGGCCCGCCGCCGTGCCCAGGCCCTTGAGCAGTTCCGCGCGTACCTGTCCGGATACGGGTTCGGCGCCCGGCACCACGCCGGTGAACTCGGGGTCGATCTCTTCGGTGATGTGGTCGAGATCCGCCGCCAGACGCAGGATTGCGGCGCGGCGGCCCGCGGCGACGGCCGTGACGATGTCGCGCAGTTCGCGCACCCCTTCGCCGGTGACCGCCGATGTCGCGACGAGCCGTACGTCCGGCAGCCCGTCGGCGGCCAGTAGGCGCCGCAGGTCGGCAAGGCAGTCGTCGGCGCCGCCTTCGGGCAGCCGGTCGACCTGGTTCAGCACGACGGTCATCACGTCGCCGTGCCGGGCCAACGCGCGCAAGTAGCGTTCGTGGACGGCGGCGTCCGCGTACTTCTGCGGATCGAGCACCCAGATCAGATGGTCGGCCGCGGCGACGAACCGGTCGACCTCGTCGCGGTGCCCGGTCTCCACGGAGTCGTGGTCGGGCAGGTCGACGACGACGAGGCGGGACAACACCGGGTCTTGCAGCGGGCCCGTGTCGTCGAGTGCGCCGTGTCGCGGAATCTGTCGGGAGTGCGGCAGGCCCAACAAGTCGAGCAGCGGCCGGGCGCTCTCGGGGTCCCACGCACAGGCCAGCGCGGTGTCCGTCGTCGGTCGGCGCGCCCCGGTCCGCGACAGATCGAGGCCGATCAGCGCGTTGAACAACGAGGACTTGCCGGACCCGGTGCCGCCCGCGAGTGCGACGACGGCGTGTTGCGGTGCGGTACGCAGCCGCGCGTCCGCACGGTCGAGCAACGCGCGTACTTCGGCGAGGTGTTCCGCGGCCATGCGGCCTTCCGCCGCGACGGTCATCCGGTCGAGTGCGGACAGCCGTGCGAGCACGCGCGAAGGCTCCTCCGCGGTCCCGTAGTCATGACCGGCGTACGGCCCGGAGCCGAAGCGTTCGGCCGCCCCGCTCATCCGGCCCTCCTCATCGCGTCCGTCGCCGCGCCCAGCCGGTCGCCGGGCACGGTGCGCAGTGCCCGGACAGTGCGCATGTGCACATCCCGCTGGGCGTCGAGCAGCTGCGCGGCCCGACCGCGCACCGACGCGCGCAAAGGCTCCATCTCGGCGGCGAGAGCTGCCGAAAGAGCCGCACGCGCCTGCGTGGCCGCCTCACTCCCGCCTGAGGCGTCGGAGTCAGTCGTGTCGCCGGCAGAGTGGCCACCGGCGCCCGTGTCCGTGTCCGCGTCATAGCCGAGCGCCGCGGTCATCAGAAGTACGCCTGCCCGCGCCCGTCCTGACGCCCCATCAGGTAGGCCGGCGGCCACTCGCGCCACCGCCTCCGCGCGCCACTCGGCCGCCGCACGGGCCGCCGCCGCGCGCGGGTCTGCCGTCGTGTCGATCTCGGCCCCAGCCTCGGACCCAGCAGCCCCAACGTCCCCCGACCCCGTCGCGCCGCCGGGGGTCCGGTCGTCGACCAGGGCGAGGCCGCCCGGTCTGCCGCGCCAGCACGTCGACGTGAGCCCGGCGGCGCGCTCGGCGACGTCGCGGAACAGGCTCTCGACGCCTTCCACCAGCGCCGCTTCCAGTTCCGGCACGCCGGATTCGGGCAGGCCCGCCGACACCCAGGCCCGCCAGTGCGCGAGCACGTCGCCGGTGAGGACCGAGCCGCCGCGCAGCGCTCCGTCGACATACCGGCGCGCGGCGGCGTACGCGCGGTCCACGCACACCGCGAGCGCACCGGCCGCCTCGTGCTGCCGCCCCGCGGCCCGGCCCAGTGCATCGGCACGGTCGGGAAGGCTGCCCAGAACGCCGCCGAGTGTCCGACGTACGGCCGTCTCGCGCGTATCGGCATGCATCGCCCGGTCGTACAGCCAGGCACGGACGGGTGCGATCTGATCCCGCGTCAGCATGCGGCCGACGAGAGTCGTCTCCGGAAGTGCGAACAGCGGTACGCCGCCGAGTCCCGCGCCGCCGAGCAGCGCCTCGAAGTGCGGGCGGATCTCGCCGAGGTCGCCATCCGGCACCCGGTTGAGCACCACCGCGATCTCGGCGGTGCGCTCCCGCGCGACCTGCAGCAACCGCCACGGCACGGCGTCCGCGTAGCGCGCCGCCGTCGTGACGAACAGCCAGATGTCCGCGGCACCCAGCAGGCGTACCGCGAGCGCACGGTTGGCGCCGTCGACCGAGTCGATGTCGGGGATGTCGAGGACCGCCAGCCCCTGCGGCACGCGGTCGTCGACCCGGAGCACCAGGGCCGGCCCCTCACCGGCCGCCCGTGTCGGACGGGCGGCGCGGCGCAGACCGGGGAGCACACGCGTGCCGGAGAACCAGCGGCGGTCGGCCGCGCGGCACACGAGGACCGGTACGCGCGTGGTCGGGCGCAGGACGCCCACCGGACTGACCTCGCGACCCACCAGCGAGTTCACCAGGGTCGAGCGGCCTGCCCCCGTCGATCCCCCGACGACCGCGAGCAGCGGCGCCTCGGGGTGTCGTAGGCGCGGCAGGACGTAGTCGTCGAGCTGGGAGACCAGTTCGGTGCGCGTACGCCGGGCCTCACCGGCACCCGGCAGGTCAAGCGGCAGAGGCAGGTCGGCGGCCTCGTCCCGCAGCCGGGCCGCCGCCGCGGACAGTCCTGCGCTCGCGCGGCTCACCACGTCATCACCACGTCATCACCACGACTGCACAATCCCCAGTTATCGGGGAAAATCACCCAGCCGTTTCGGTGACGCGCTGTGCACGCATGCCACCGGCCTCACGCGCGCCTGTCCCGGGCCGCCGCAACAACCGCCCTGACCGCACCCACGCTCCACGCCCACGCCCACGCTCACGCCCACGCAGCATCTCGCGGCGCGTCCTGCGCGTGGCGGGTCACGCGGGGGGCAGCGACACGACCACACCCTCACGCGACGACTGCCGTGCGGCCTCGATGACCTCCAGAACGGCGATCGACTCGGCCAGCGGTACCGGAGAGGGCGCACCCTCGCGCAGCGTCGCCGCGACCCCCCGGTAGAAGTCCTGGTAGGCGCCGGGCATCGTGCGCAACGGGCGGGCGTCGTCCGGCGTGCCGACCTTCCCCCACGCCTCGGCCGGCTCCTCACCCCAGTCCGGCGCGTCGGGCGTGGTGCCGGCGCGCAGGGCGGCCTCCTGGACGTCCATGCCGTACTTCACGTACGCCGCCTTGCTGCCCAGCACCCGAAACCGCGGGCCGATGTCGGCGGCGGTTGCGCTCATCCACAAATGCGAGCGCACACCGCCCGCGTGAGTCAGCGCCACGAAGGAGTCGTCGTCGACGGCGACGCCCGGACGGCTCAGGTCGAGTTCGGCGTACACACGCTCGGGGCGTCCGAACAACGCGACGGCCTGGTCGACGAGGTGGCTGCCGAGGTCGAACAGGATGCCGCCGAGCGCGGCCGGATCGGCGTCCTCCTTCCAGCCGCCCAGCGCGGGCTGCGGCCGCCACCGCTCAAATCGTGATTCGAAGCGCAGGACGTCGCCGAGTTCACCGTCGGCCACCAAGCGGCGCACCGTACGGAAGTCACCGTCCCAACGCCGGTTCTGAAACACGCACAGAGTCCGCCCGCGCGCCTCGGCCAGTGCGGCCAACTCCCGTCCCGCGGCGGCACTTCCGGCGAACGGCTTGTCCACCACCACGTGGAGGCCGGCCTCCAGCGCCTCGCGCGCGAAGGGGGCGTGGAACCGGTTCGGCACCGTCACCACGGCGAGGTCGAACTCGTCGGAGCGGTCGAACAGCTCGGTGGCCGCGGCGACGATCTCGACGCCGTCGCCGTACCGCTCGCGCACCGCCGAGGCCCGCTCCGGGTTGCCGGTGACGACGGCGGCCAACTCGAAGTCCGGCAGAGCCTCCAGGAACGGCGCGTGAAACGCGGCGCCGCCCAGCCCGTACCCGATGAGCGCCGCGCGCAGCGGCCTGGTGCCGTTCATTTGTGTACGTCCTCGCAGGTGGTTGGCCATGACCGGGCGGAGCCGGTCCATCCGGAACCGGCCGTCGCACCTCCCACGACCGACCGTGTCCGTTTTGCCAGGAACCGGAACCCGCCTGATCACATTCTGGCCGCCAACTGCGTCTGATCAGGTAACGGTCGCGGCGGCGTGGGCAGTACCAACGGCAAGCGGCTCTATTGTGTTGTGCCGCGGCCGGATCCCGTGCATGATCCTCAATCGCCCCAGCCCCCGTAGCTCAGCGGACAGAGCAGGCGCCTTCTAAGCGCTTGGTCGCAGGTTCGATTCCTGCCGGGGGCACATCAGGTACACAAGGCCAGGGTTCTCCCTGGTCAGCATAGATCTACGGAGCGTAAAGGCCCGGTAAGCGCCGCGCTCGGGGGACTTCGGGGAAGGCATCGACCAAGCGCTCCGGCGCTTCTGCTCTTTCCGGAAAACACGCCGCTTGTTCGCACTACCGGGCGAACTCATCGGGACTCTCACCGGTTTCGCAAACAGCGTCGAATACCGCCGCACTGACCGTCCCAATCCGCCTCTGGCGGACGTACGGACGGGCGCTTGCGCGAGCGCGGCGCAGCTGTGCGTCCGGCAACCGCGTACGCCGCGGACACGCCCGGCCTTTTCACCCTCTCGGGTACAAATGACGTCGCGCCTGATCGGGCCGCCCGATCAGGCGGCCCGACCCGAATACGCGGCCCCAACCTGCGGCCTTGCATATTCATACGGGCTGGTGCATAGTCTTGCCATGTCCAAGGTCCTCACCTCCCTTCCCACCGGAGAGCGCGTAGGCATCGCCTTCTCGGGCGGGCTCGACACCTCGGTCGCCGTCGCCTGGATGCGCGCCAAGGGCGCCATCCCCTGCACGTACACCGCCGACATCGGGCAGTACGACGAGCCCGACATCACGTCCGTGCCCGGCCGCGCCTCCACCTACGGCGCCGAGATCGCGCGACTCGTCGACTGCCGTGCCGCGCTGGTCGAGGAGGGCCTCGCCGCGCTCGCGTGCGGCGCGTTCCACATCAGGTCCGGCGGGCGTCCCTACTTCAACACCACTCCGCTGGGCCGTGCCGTGACCGGCACGCTGCTGGTGCGGGCGATGCTCGAGGACCGGGTGCAGATCTGGGGCGACGGCTCCACCTTCAAGGGCAACGACATCGAGCGGTTCTACCGCTACGGGCTGCTCGCCAACCCGCACCTGCGCATCTACAAGCCTTGGCTGGACGCGGACTTCGTGACGGAGCTCGGCGGCCGCAAGGAGATGTCCGAGTGGCTGCTCGAGCACGGGCTGCCCTACCGGGACTCCACCGAGAAGGCCTACTCGACCGACGCCAACATCTGGGGTGCCACGCACGAGGCGAAGATCCTCGAGCACCTCGACACCGGCATCGAGACGGTCGAGCCGATCATGGGCGTGCGGTTCTGGGACCCGTCGGTATCGATCGCCGCGGAGGACGTGACCGTCGGCTTCGTCCAAGGCCGTCCGGTCAGCATCAACGGCAAGGAGTTCGCCTCCGCGGTCGACCTAGTCATGGAGGCCAACGCGATCGGCGGCCGGCACGGCCTCGGCATGTCCGACCAGATCGAGAACCGGGTGATCGAGGCCAAGAGCCGCGGCATCTACGAGGCGCCGGGCATGGCGCTGCTGCACATCGTCTACGAGCGCCTGCTCAACGCGACCCACAACGAGGACACGGTCGCCGCGTACCACAACGAGGGCCGCCGGCTGGGCCGCCTGCTGTACGAGGGCCGGTGGCTGGACCCGCAGGCGCTCATGGTGCGGGAGTCCCTGCAGCGGTGGGTCGGCACGGCGATCACCGGCGAGGTGACCGTCCGGCTGCGGCGCGGCGAGGACTACTCGGTGCTCGACACCCGGGGCCCCGCGCTCAGCTACCACCCGGACAAACTCTCCATGGAGCGGACCGAGGATTCGGCGTTCGGCCCGGTGGACCGTATCGGCCAGCTCACCATGCGGAACCTGGACATCGCCGACTCCCGCGCGCGGCTCGAGCAGTACGCGGGCCTGGGCCTGGTCGGCACCGACCACCCGACGCCGATCGGCGCGGCACAGGCCGCCTCGACCGGCCTGATCGGCGCCATGGACAAGGGGGACGCCCAGGCGATCGCGTCCCGCGGCGAGGTCTCGGACGAAGAGGCGCTGCTCGACCGCGCCGCAATGGAGTCCGGCACCGACTGAGGCCGACGCCACAACGACCGCCAACCGCGCGACATACCGCACACCGCAACGACGATGGGCCCGCCGGAGCACCACCCGGCGGGCCCATCACCACATATGTCACCGACCCGCCCAACCACACGAGCCACCTGCGGGCACACCCGAACGGTCGCGGAGCTTGTCCGACAGCACACCTGCAACGGCCGTTCCTATGGGGGTAATTGGTGTGCCTCAGGACAGTTGATGGCGGGGGGACGGTAGAGGGCCCGAGGGCCGGGGAGTTTCCGCGTCGGCTACGGAGTGTCTTCACATTCCCGCCGAAAGCCCGCGGGCAGTGGTGCTTGCACGCCGGGCCTTGCGGCAAAGTCCGTAGCCCGGCGACCCGGGAGTGCGAAGGAGGGCCGCCGGGCCCGGCGCACGCCCGCAACGTGCCACGGTTCGAGAGGGCCCGGCGGGAATTCGAAGACACGACCCAGGGGTCATGGGCTGAGCGCATTCACGGTCGGAAACCGTCACGACGCGTGGTGACGGTCGATCGGGATCACCGGCGGCGCACGGCTGACCAGGTGGGTCGTCACCTGGCAACGCAGGCCGAAAACCTCGTCGACCGCGCCACCTTCGACGGCGCTTTGTGCGGCTAGCCGGTCGCCTTGCGGGTACCGGACCAGGCCTGCCAGAGGGCGGCGTACTGGCCGTCGGCGGCCCGTAGTTCGTCGTGTGTGCCGACCTCGACCACACGGCCCGCGTCCAGGACCACGATGCGGTCGGCGGATGCCGCCTGCGTCAGCCGGTGCGCCACGACCAGGGCGGTACGCCCCTCCAGCGCGCGCGAAGCCGCCGCTTCCAGGGCCCGCGCGCCGCTGCTGCCCGCCTCCGCCGTCGCCTCGTCGAGGATGGCGACCGGCGGATCGGCGAGGACGAGTCGGGCGAGCGCCAGTTGCTGCGCCTGAGCACCCGTCAGAGCGTGGCCCCCGGTTCCCACGACCGTGTCCAGGCCGTCCGGCAACGCCTCGGCCCACGACAGCGCACCCACCCGCTCCAGCGCCGCCCGGAGTTCGCCGTCGGCCGCCTCGGGCCGGGCCAGCCGCAGGTCGTCGGCGAGCGGCCCGGAGAAGACGTGGACCTCCTGCGTGACCAGCGCGACGGTACGCCGCGTCAGTTCCGGCCCCAGGTCGGCCAGCGCGGCGCCGCCCACCGACACCGTCCCGCCGGACGGCACGTGCACGCCCGCGATCAGCTTCGCCAGCGTCGTCTTCCCGGCGCCGCTCGCGCCCACGACCGCGACGTGCTCGCCGGGCGCCAGGACCAGGTCCACGCCGGCCAGCACCTCGGGCCCGCCCGCGCCGTACGCGTGCCGCAGCCCGCGCACCTCCACCGACGCACCGGACGCCTCGGCGCGGTGCCCCTCGTCGGGCGCCGGCTGGTCGGCCACGCCGACGAGCCGGGACAGTCCGGCCATCGCCGACTGCGCGTCGTCGAGGAGCACGAGCGCGTTGTTCATCGGTCCGAACAGCGCGTGGAAGTACAGGGCCGCGGCGGTGGCCGTGCCGATGGACGCCGACCCGTCCCGCACCAGCAGGAATCCCGCCCCCAACACGGCGGTGAGGCCCACGAATTCGGCGATGTGCAGGCGGCAGTAGAAGCGCAGCACCAGGCGTACGCCGCGCAGCGTGAGGTCCATCGCCTCCGCCGAGCGCCGCTCCGCACGGGCGCGGTGCTCGGTGCCGAGGCGGAACGCACGTACGGTGGCGGCTCCCCCGATGCTGTCCAGCAACTGCTGCTGCCGGGCGCCCGCGGCGACCCGGCCCGCGGCGTACAGCGGGACGGCGCGGCCGACGTACCAGCGGGCGGTGTGCAGTTGCACCGGGACCGCGAGCAGCGCGGCCAGCAGGAAGCGCCAGTCGAGAAGGGCCAGCGCACCCAGCGTCAGCACGATCGTCAGGACCGACCGCACCAGCACGGGCAGCGCACGCCGCACGGCCTCGGCGACCAGCGACACATCGGCCGTGACCCGTGACGTCAGGTCCCCGGAACCGGCCTTCTCCACCTGCTCCAACGGCAGCCCGAGTGCCCGTTCGACGACGCGCTCACGCAGGGTCGCAAGCACCGTCTCGCCGAGGCGCGCGACCAGCGAGAAGCCGTACGCCACCGCCGCCCCCTGGGCGACCGCGACCAGCACCAGCCCCACGACCGGCCAGGTCAGGGCATCGGCGGACTTCCCGTCCGCGACGAGGTCGACGATGTGCCCGAGCAGCGGAGCCGTCATCAGCTCGATGACGGTGGCCGCGACCATGACCACCAGGGCGGACCACGCGAGCACGCGGTGCGGGCGTACGAGCCCGCCGATCACCGCCCGGGTGCGCGCGGGGGCCGCGGTGGGCAGCAACTCGCGTTCGGAGTCCGACTGTTCGCCGGACTGCCGAGGCCCTGATATTCGGGTGTCGAGGACGTCTCCCGGCGTGTCCGGGCCGGGCTCGTTGCCCGGGTCGTGCGCGCGTTCCTGTCCCACGCCGGTCGTCACGCCAGCACCGCCGTCCGGTAGTCCTCGTGCCGCAGTACCAGGTCGGCGTGCGGTGCCGTGTCGACGACGCGTCCCTCGGCGAGGAACACGACGCGGTCCGCGACCGCGAGCAGCGCCGGGCTCGTGGTCACCACGATGGTGGTGGCGGAGCGCCGCAGGTCCCGTACGCCGGTGGCGATCCGCGCCTCGGTCACCGCGTCCACCGCCGTCGTCGGATCGTGCAGCACCAGCACGGCCGGATCGGCCGCCAGCGCACGGGCCAGGGCGACGCGTTGGCGCTGCCCGCCGGACAACGAACTGCCGCCTTCGGCAAGGACCGTCGCGGTGCCCTTCGGCAGGGCGTCGGCGACGTCGTCGGCACCGGAGGCGGCAAGTGCGCGCTCGACGCCGACGCCGTCCGCGCCCACCGCGGCGACGTTCCATTCGAGCGAGCCCTCGAACAGCTCGGCGTCGTGCGCCGCCACCAGGACGGCGGACCGCAGTCCGTCGGGCGCCAGCAGCGGCAGCGCCACGCCGTCCAGTTCGACCGTGCCGGCGTCCGGGTCGGCGTCGCGGGCCAGGCAGCGCAGCAGCGCCGCGGCCTCCGCGGGATCGACCGCGACGACCGCGACGAACTCGCCGGGCGCGGCCTCGAACCCGACGGCGTGCAGCGGACCGTGCGCGAGGTCCCGTACGACGAGGCGTCCGCCCGCCGGCTCGGTCGGCCGTACGTCGCCGGGCGGCACCGAAGGCGGCGCGCCCAGCACCTCGGCGATGCGCGCCGCCGACGCCCGTGCCTGGGCGAACTCGGCGTTGATGTAGGAGAACATCGACAGCGGGCCGAGCAGGAACTGTGCGAGGCCCACCGCGGCGACGAGTTCGCCCAGGCTGATGCGGCCGTCGGCGGCCAGCCGCCCGCCGACCAGCGCCACCAAAGCGATGAACACCCCCGCCAGCGCGAGAACGACGCCGCCCTGCCACGCCTGCGCCCGGGCGGCCCGAAGCGTCGCGGTCAACGAGTCGCGGCTCGTGGTCCGGTAGCGCGCGACCGCGGCGGACTCGCCGCCGATGCCCTTGAGCACCCGCAGTCCCGCGACCAGGTCCGCCGCGACCCCCGAAGCGTGCGCGGCCCGCTCCTGCTCCGCCGAACTCCGGCGCTCCAACGGCTTGCCCACCATGTGCCCGAGCCACAGCAGCGGCGGCGCGCCGAGCAGCACCATCAGTCCCAGCGGCAGCGAGATGCGCAGCAGCGCGACCGCGCCCACCGCGAGACCGGTGAGGCCGCCGATGCCGAGCACCACGCCCATGTTGACGCCGCCGACGCGCTTGGCGTCCTCGGTCGCGACGTTGACGAGAGCGCCGGGCAGCCGTCCGCGGTCGGCGCCGCCGACGGGGTCGAGGACCCGGTCGACGATGCGCAGCCGCAGGTCGTGGGCGGCGATCTCGGCCGCCTGCTCCCCGGCGCGTGCGCCGAAGCGGAAGCCGAACGACAAGACGAGGTACACGACGGCGAGCACCGCGATCCACACCGCGAACGCGCCCGCGTCGTCGTGGGCCACCGCGCGGTCGATGACGACACCGATGAGGACCGGCACCGCAGCCTCGCCCGCCTGGTGCCCGGCACCGAGGACGGAGGCCAGGGCCACCCGTCGCGACTGCCCGCGTACCGTCTGCCGCAGCACCGTGCGCCCTGTCAGCGCGTCACCCATCGCCACCCCGCCCGCCCGTCACCGCATCCTCCGGAATACGCCCGGCTCCGGGCATCGTGAACGAAGGTGAGGCTAGCCTAAGCGCGCGTCAGCGGACAGACCTGATCACATCCGGTCCTCAGTGCTCACCGCCGCACCGGCGCCAAGTGGCGGGGCTTCCGGGGGTCTGTTGTGATCGAAGCGTCCGACCGTTTGACGAAAGGACAGGCCCTGCCATGGACACGACCATGATGAAGGCCCGTGACGTGATGCACTCCGGCGCCAAGTGCGTCCCCGAGGACGCGTCGCTCATGGAAGCCGCGAAGATGATGAAGGACATGGACGTCGGCTGCGTACCGATCTGCGGCACCGACGACCGGCTCAAGGGCATGGTGACCGACCGCGACATCGTGCTGCACTGTTGTGCCGAGGGACGCGACCCCGCCACCGTCCGGGCCGGCGAACTCGCCGGGAACCTGCACTGGTGCGACGCCGACACCACGCTCGACGACGTGCTGGACATGATGGAGACGCACCAGATCCGGCGCCTGCCGGTGATCGACACGCAGAACGGCCACCGGCTCATCGGCATGATCAGCGAAGCCGACCTCGCCCGGAACGTCACCGACCATCAGATCGCCGAGTTCGTCGAGAAGGTGTACGCCGTCTCCTGACACCCGCCGGTCCCCCGGTTCGGACCGCCGCCCGGGCACCGGCCGCCGCTCCGAGGACGCGGCCTCCCCAGACGGTCGCCAGCATCAACGCGACCGTGCCCACCACCAGCAGCACCGGCGACACCGAGTCCAAGGCCGCGGGAACCCGCCCGTCCGGCACCCGCCCGAAGGCCCCCGGCCAGGTGCGGCCGACCAGCACGGCGGCGATCCCGCCCCCGGCCAGAGCAGAGACCGCCCGCCCCGGCACCGCGCCCCGCGCGGCCGCCGGGGCGGGCGTCCGCTCGGTCACCGCGGTCCGCCGGTCACAGGAACACCGGTTCGTTCTCCGCCCGTTCGCGGATCGCCCGGAGCCAAACCCGCCGGATCAGCCCGCTCGGCGGCCGGATCACCGCCCAGTACGCCCGGAAGACCCGCCTCGAACGCTCGTCGGTCGCCCACACGCGCGTCTCCGTCGTGACCGTCGACCCGCGCCGCAGGAAGTTGAAGACGATCTTGAGGTGGCCCGGCTCGTCGAACGCCCGCATCGCGTCGGCCGGCAGTTCGCCCGCGATCGGCACGCGCCGTCCCGTCCGCGTCGACAAGAAGCCGATCACCAGCTCGTTGTCCGAGCGGTCCAGGACGGTGAAGCCGTCCTTCGTCATCGACGACAGGATGCGCGGATCCGCCGTCGCGTCGCGGCCGACGAAGCGCAGCGCCATCAGCCTTCGGAAGACCGGGACCTCACGCCACGTCAGCTCCTCGATGGCCCGGAAGACCGTGTCCGCGTAGGCGTCGATCTCGATGGTGTGGCGTTCGCGGAAGTGCCATTCGGGGAGAACGTCGTCCAGGCGCATGGCGGGCGTACCCTTCTTGCGGCGGAGGATCGCCCGATCGGTGCGATCGCGTACGGCGATCATCGCGCCCGCACGCGCGCGTCGCGTCGCCCGGCGGAACGGTCGTGGGCTGCCCCGCGCGCTGTAGCCGGCACCTGCGCTACCCCCGGGGGACTACCCCTCCGGGACTATGCGCTTCGGCCGCACGAGGCCCGACTCGTAGGCCGCCACCACCAATTGCGCCCGATCGCGCAGGCCGAGCTTCGCGAGCACGCGGCTGATGTGGGTCTTGACGGTGTTGGGGCTCATCGCCAGCCGCAGGGCGATCTCGTCGTTCGTGAGCCCGGCCGCGACCTCGCACAGCACCTCGCGTTCACGCTCGGTCAGCGCGTCGAGCAGGGTCTCCCCCGCGGCGGCGTCCCGCGGAGTGCGGATCAGCGAGCGCGTGAACATGTCGATGACCTGCCGTGTGATGCCCGGCGACAACAGCGCGTCGCCGCGCGCGACGACCCGGATGGCCTGCACCAGTTCCTCGGCCTCGGCGTCCTTGACCAGGAACCCGCTCGCCCCCGCGCGCAACGCGGCGTACACGTTGGCGTCCTCGGCGTACGTCGTCAGGATCACCACCCGTACACCGGCCAACTCCGGATCCCCGGCGATGCGCCGCGTCGCGGTCAGGCCGTCGACGTCCGGCATCCGGATGTCCATGAGCATGACGTCGGGCCGCTGTTCGCGGGCCAGTGCCACCGCCGCACCGCCGTCGGCCGCCTCGCCGACGACCTCGAAGTCCGGCTCGGTGCCGAGGAGCGCGCGGAAACCCGTGCGCACCAGCGCCTGGTCGTCGGCCAGCCCGATCCGGATCATCCCGCCTCCCCTCGTCGCACGGCCAGCGGCAGGCGCGCCGCGACCCGGAACCCGCCGCACGGTCCGCCCTCCCCCGAGGTGACCGCCCCGGCGACGAGCGTGCCGCCGACCGACTCGGCGCGCTCGCGCATCCCGGGAAGCCCGTGCCCGCTGCCCTGACCCTCGGTCAGACCGCGGCCGTCGTCGACGACTTCCAGGACCAGTTCGCTGTCACCGTACGCCACCCGCACCCGGGCGGACGCGCCGTGTCCGGCGTGCCGCAGCACGTTCGTGAGCGACTCCTGCACGATGCGGTACGCCGCGTGCCCCGTCTCCGCGGGCAGCGCCACCGCCGCCCCGGAGCGCTCCAACTCGACCGGCACACCGGCGTTGCGCACCGCCTCCAGCAGCGTGCCCAGGCGCTCCAGGCCGTCGTTGTCCGGCAGTCCGGTCTCGCGCAACATGCCGACCGTGGAACGGAGTTCGCGCAACGCCTCGCGGCTGGCGGTTCGGATGGCGATCAACGAGTCGCGTACCTCCGGGTCGGGATCGCCCAACAACCGCAGCGTCGCGGCCGACTGCACCGCGATGCCGGCCATGCTGTGCGCGACCACGTCGTGCAGCTCGCGTGCGATCCGCAGCCGCTCCTCGGCGACGCGCTTCTCCGCGTCGCGGACCGCCTGCGCGAGACGGGCCTCCGCCGCCTCCCGGCGCACCCGGACGACCTCGCCGACGAGCACCGGCCCGCCGAACGTCGCGAGGACCACGGCGTAGAAGAGCGTCACCGAGCCCATGAACGTCGCGGCACTGTCCAGCGTGCGGGCCATTCTCGGCACCCAGAGGCTGCACATGGCGACGATGAACATCAGCGCGGCGACCGCGGTCCTGCGCCGCCGCCCGGCGGCCGCCGTGGCGTACAGGCACAACATCACCGGCAGCACGATGGGCCCGACGGGATAGCCGCGCATCATGAACGCGGCAAGCACGCCGCTCTCCGCGACGAGCGTCCAGCGCGGCCACCGGGACCGCGCCACCAGCAGCAACGACGCGGCCACCAGCAGCACCCACGCCAGCCAGTCGACATCCTTGCCCTCGAGACGGCTCGGCTCCCCGCCGCCGGTGTCGAGCACATAGACCGGCACCGAGACGATGAAAACCCCGATGACCTGCACCGGCAGCATCGCGAGCGCCAACGCGACATCGACCGCGGGCAGCCCGAACACCCGCCCCGGAAAACGCTCCGGCAGCCCCGCCAACCCACGTATCGGACGCACGGCCCCACCCTACGGACGCCGAAACCCCCACAAACCCCCGGCCGCCACCGCGTCCGAAGACCGCGAGGTGAGAAAAGGCCCTCGGCCGGGGCCGGCGGTCGGCGCGCAAGGGAGTGAGGAAGAATCACGCACCGGGTCGACGCGTTGGCCGGTCACCGCGCCACTCGGGCAACCAAAGGACCGTCGCACCGGCCGGATGTCGACACCGGTCCGCGGGCGAGTCGGTCGGGGGTGAGTTGGCCGATCGTGGACGGCCGGGTCGGTTGGCGGCTTCGGGCGTCGGGCCTGCGGCAGCGGGCCGACACGTGAGCCGATGAGCTTAGGCGCGCGAATGGACGGTGGGTGAGCGCGTAGGACGAAGTGCGCGCACCCGCGCGTCGCCGCATGGCCGAGTTGCGCCAGGGGCGGAGCGCACGCAGGTCTCCGGGTCAGTGCGTGACGGGATGGACAGGGGTGCGGGCGACGCAGGTGCGGCCGTCGGCTTCCCCGACCGCTGTTGTCGCACGCTGCCGCTGCCGCGCTGCCACTGCAGTTGCACGCAGGCGCGGGGTCAGCGGGTGGTCCACTCCTTCAACAGTGCCTGTTCCTTTTGCGGGGTGATGCCTTGGGAACCGGTGTGGGAGCGGTACTTGGGGAGGGTTTCCGGCGCACCCTCGGACGTGAGCCAAGCCCAGGTGTCGGCGACGGTTTCCCGGACCGGGCGGGTTTTGAGGCCCGCGGCGGCGGCCTTCGCGGGGTCGGGGAGCCAGACGCCCGCCAACTCGTCGGTCGGCGGGGTCCACAGCGGGAGTTCGGTCCACGGGGCGACGTCGCGTTCGAGCAGGAAGTCGTCGTCGACCCAGACCAGTTCCGCGTGCGAACCGGTCGCCGCGACGCAGTCGCCGAGCCATGCGCCCATCGTCGTGTTGGCCGGCGAACCGCTCACGAGGTAGCGCCCCTCGGCGCGGGCCTCGATCTGGTCGAGGATGAACGCGGCGAGGTCGCGTACGTCGATGACCTGCATCGAGCGGTCCGGATCGCCGGGGGCCAGCACCCGGCCGCCGGCGGCGATGCGGCGCAGCCACCACGGCAGTCGGCCGACGTTCTCGTACGGGCCGAGGATCAGGCCCGGCTGCACGACCAGCGCGCGCCCGTCGAAGCCGCTCTCGACCGCGCGCTCGCAGCCCGCCTTGAGTATCCCGTAGTCGCCGTCCCCCTCGTCGGCGTCGGGCGCGCACGCCAGGCGCGGCGACTGCTCGTCGACGCGCTTCGCCGGCCAGTCCCCGTACGCCGAGATACTCGAGACGAACGCGTAGGTCTCCGCACGGCCGTTCAGCGCCCGCACCGCGTCGCCGACGACACGCGGGGTGAATCCGCAGACGTCGACGACCGCGTCCCAGCGCCCCAAGGACGCCAGCCGCGCCAGGTCCGCCTTGTCCTCGCGGTCGCCGCGCACGGTCGCGGCGCCCGGCACGTCCGTGCCGGTGCGCCCCCGATTGAAGGTCGTGACCGCGTGTCCCCGCGCCAGCGCCGCTTCGACGACGGTCCGTCCGACGAACACCGATCCGCCGATCACCAGAATGTCCATGTACCGAGACTTCCCCGGTCGACGTCACGATGTGTACGGATTCGCCTCTCGGCGAACGGATTACGCGGGCGGGTGAACGGACTTGCCGCGACCGCGAAGGCCGGCCGGCGCCTGGGTCAGTGGTCGTCCCAGTGCCCGTCGTGCCGTGCGTGGCGGTGACCGTCGTGGATGTAGTCGACGTGGTCGTCGTGCGGCACCGCGACGTGCCCGCAGCCGTCGCCGTGGTCGTGGTGGTGCCCTTCGTGCACGTGGTGCCCGCTCGGCGAGCACTCGTCGATGTGCCCGTCGTGTACGCGATGGATGTGCCCGTCGTGCACGTAGTCGATGTGGTCGCCGTGCGGTACCGCGACGTGGCCGCATCCCTCGCCGTGCGCGTGGTTGTGGTGCCGGTGCTCCTGGTGGTCGACCGCGGTGCCCATCGCGTGATCAGCCCCAATCCCAATCTGCCGTGTCCTGCTGTCCGGGCAACGATTCATGCAGGCATGGGACACGGGATCAACGCGCCACACCGTCACCCGCGCGAGCGGTCCGCGGCCGTGTGGTGCGCGAGACTTGCCGCCATGGAGATCACGCTGGACCCGGATTCGCAGGTGCCGCCGTTCGAGCAGGTGCGCGAGCAGATCGCCGAGCAGGCCCGCACCGGGCTGCTGCCGGTCGGCACGAAGCTGCCGACCGTACGCGCCCTCGCGGCCGAACTGGGCCTCGCGGTCAACACCGTCGCCCGTTCCTACCGCGAACTGGAGGCCGACTCCGTCGTCGAGACCAGGGGCCGCAACGGCACGTTCGTCGCGGCGGTCGGCGACACCGCGCGCCGGGAGGCGGCCGCGGCGGCGGGCGAGTACGCGCGCCGGGCGGCACGGCTCGGCCTCGGCCACGACGAGGCCCTCGCCGCCGTGGTGATCGCGCTCGACGCGGCGTACGAACCCCGCTGACACAGCGTCAACTGTCCTGACCGGTGAGCGACCCCGGGTGCCCGGACGGCCGTAAGGCGTCCGGGTTGGGCAAAACCGCTGTACGCACGCCCCGGCGGCACGGATGATCGAGGCATGTCCATGCCCCGTCAGATACCGGCCCGGATCCACGGGGTGGAGGCCGCCGAGACCGGCGGCGGCGACGTGTCGCCGTCCCTCGACCCCTCCCAGACCCTGCCCTACTCCCTCGGACTCGACGATTCGGACACCCCGTACGACGTGATTGACGCCCTCACGCTGGCCGAGTTCGTCTCGGGCCGCCAGCCGTGGGCGAGCACCACCCGGCTCGACCGCATCCGACCGGGCGCCAAGCTGGTGCCGCGCGGTGCGAAGGTGCTGCGCACCGTGGAGGAGGACGACCGGCAGTCGACCCTCGCCGCGGGCGAGGGCTGGACCCTGCGCGCGGTGGTGTGGCGCAGCGGCGGCGGCGAGGTGACCGTCACCGCGGACAACCCCAAGACCGGCCGCGCGGTGATGAAGAAGGCGGTCAAGAACGCGAAGGCCGAACCCCTGCCGCAGGACGAGTCGGTGGCGATGGGGTTCTGGTACCACTCGGCACGGCGCGGCCCGTACCGCACGACCCGTTCGATCACCGCGGCGCCGTGGACGCAGATCCGCCGCAACTACACGGGCGCGACCGCCTCGGCGTTCGACAAGCTGATGGCGGTGGGCCGCGAGGACGTCGCGGGTCGCCTGATCCTGCTGCACGGGCCGCCCGGGACCGGCAAGACGACGGTGCTGCGCTCGCTCGCGCGCGAATGGCGCGACTGGTGCCGGATGGACTGCGTGCTCGACCCCGAGGCGTTGTTCGGCGACACCGGCTATCTGATGGACGTCGCGATCGGCCGCACCGGCGAGGAGGACGATTCCGAGCACACCCGGTGGCGGCTGCTCGTCCTGGAGGACTGCGACGAGCTGATCCGCGGCGAGGCCAAGCGCTCCACCGGGCAGGCGCTGTCGCGTCTGCTGAACCTGACCGACGGGCTGCTGGGCCAGGGCCGCAACGTGCTCGTGGCGATCACCACCAACGAGTCGCTCGGCCAGCTGCACCCGGCGGTCGTACGCCCGGGCCGGTGCCTCGCGCAGATCGAGGTGGGCCCGCTGGACTTCCAGGAGGCCACGGCGTGGCTGGGCACGTCGAACGGCGTCGGCTCGGCGTCCACGCTCGCGGAGTTGTACGCCCTCAAGAACGGCGCCGCCCCCGTCGAGGCGACGCGTCCGCCCATCGGTGACGGGATGTACCTGTAGCACTCGGCCGTCGAGGTCCGCGGATCCGCCCGAAGCCCCCGGCTCCGGGCGGGCCTGCGGACCTCGACGTCGTTTGCGCGCAGCCCCGCGCACCCGCCGGTCAGCGGTTCGGGTCCGCCGGTCAGAGGTCCAGGTCCACGACCACGGGCGCGTGGTCCGACGTGCCCTTGCCCCGCCGGGCCTCGCGGTCCACGTAGGAGTCCTTGACGGCCGCGTTGAAGGCCGGGTTGCCCATCACGAGGTCGATGCGCATGCCCTTGTTCTTCTGGAAGCCGAGGTTGCGGTAGTCCCAGAAGGTGAACGGCACGTCGTACTTGAGCGCGCGCGGCATGACCTCTTCGAGGCCGGCCTTGCCCAGCTCGACCAGCGCGGTGCGCTCGGCCTCGCTCACGTGGGTGGCGCCCTCGAAGAGCGTGATGTCCCACACGTCCTTGTCGGTGGGGGCGACGTTGAAGTCGCCGAGCACCGCGAACGGACGCTCGCCGGCCGCGTCGAACGCGACCGCCGCCTTGAGGGCCGTCAGCCACTCCAGCTTGTACGCGTAGTGCGCGTGCACGAGCTCGCGGCCGTTCGGCACGTAGACCGACCACACGCGCACGGATCCGCAGGTCGCGCTGATCGCGCGCGTCTCTTGCACGCCCTCGTACTCGGGTCCGCCCTCAAGGCCGCGCACGACGTCCTCCAGGCCGACCTTGGACAGGATCGCGACGCCGTTCCAGCGGCCGTCACCGTGTGCGGCGACCTGGTAGCCGAGCGCCTCGACGGCCTCGTACGGGAAGGCGTCGGCCGTGCACTTGAGCTCCTGGAGGCACAGGACGTCGGGGGCGGCGCCCTCCAGCCATTCGAGCATGCGCGGCAGCCTGGCCCCGACCGAGTTGATGTTCCAGGTGGCGACCCTCATGCGACCGTGACCGACCTTTCCTCTTCGCTGCTGTGCCCTGTTGGGGTACGGCTGATACGTGGGCATGTCCGACCCGGCCATTGTCCCCCGTGCCACCGACACCGCGTCGTGGCGGCACACTGGTCCGCATGTCTTCTCCAGAGCCGGACGTCATCGCCGAGCTTTCCGCCGCCATCAGGGCTTTCGCGGCCGAGCGCAACTGGGAGCCGTACCACACCCCGAAGAACCTCGTGATGGCGCTCAGTGTCGAGGCGTCCGAGCTGGTCGAGATCTTCCAGTGGCTCACTCCCGAGCAGGCGGCGCGCGTCATGGAGGACCCGGAGGTGGGCGAACACGTCCGGGAAGAAGTCGCGGACGTGTTCGCCTACCTGCTGGGTGTGTGCGGCGTTCTCGGCATCGACCTCGCGCAGGCCCTGCGCGACAAGATGGTCAAGAACGCGCTCAAGCACCCGGCTCCGCAGCCACCCCCCGGCAGCTGAGGAGCTCCCGGCCTCCCTGGGTGTGCGCCGCATCACGTTTTCCCAGGAAGGACGCCAGGAGCGAGTCGCGGTCGGCCAGTTCGTCGGCCGTGCCGGACAGGGCGAGGCGGCCCGCGGCGAGGACGTAGCCGCGCCCGCACAGGCGCAGCGCCTCGACCGTGTTCTGCTCGACGACGAGGACCGGCAGGTCGGTGGCGATGCGCGCGAGGGCGTCGTACACCGCGCGCACGACGACGGGTGCGAGGCCGAGCGACGGTTCGTCGAGCAGGAGCATGCGCGGTGCGGAGACCAGCGCGCGGCCGATGGCGACCATCTGCTGCTCGCCGCCGGACAGCGCGTAGCCCGCCCGGTCGCGCAACGGGACGAGGGCGGGCAGCAGCGCGTACACGTCGTCCTCGGTCCATCCGCGGCGTCCCGATGCCGCGATGCGGCCCATGCGCAGGTTCTCGTGCACGCTCAGGCTCGGGAAGACGCGTCGGCCCTCGGGTACGTGCACCAGTCCGCGCCGCGCGATCTCGGACGGCGAGTGGCCGGTGATGTCGGCCCCGTCGAACAGCACGGTGCCGCGGGCCGGGACGAGACCCGAGACGGCGTGCAGTGTCGAGGTCTTGCCCGCTCCGTTCGGTCCCAGCAGGGCGACCGCTTCGCCCGCGTCCACGCGCAGGTCGAGCTCGCGCACCGCGCGTGTGGTGCCGTAGTCGACGCACAGTCGGTTCAGTTCAAGCATCGTGGGCCGTCCCCAGGTAGGCGTCCATGACCCGCCGGTCGCGCCAGACCTGGGCGGGGCTGCCCTCGGCGACGATCCGGCCGGTCTCCAGCACGGTGATGCGGTCGCACAGCGCGTCGATGAAGTCGATCTTGTGGTCGATCACCAGCAGGGCGACGCCGTCGGCGGCCACCGCCCGTAGCAGCACCAGCAGTTCGGTCGTCTCGTGGTCGTTGAGGCCGGCACTGGGCTCGTCCAGCATCAGCACGCGGGGGCAGGCGGAGATGCCGCGGGCGACGTCCAGGAGCCGCTGTTCGCCGTACGTCAGCACCGCCGCCGGGAGGCGTGCCTTGTCCGCGAGCCCGACACGCTCCAGCGCCGCGAACGCCGAGGCCCAGCGCGCCCGTTCGACCCGGAGCATGTACGGCCGCGCCAGCCACGCCGCGCCGAGCCCGCTCGCCCGCCGGTCCGGCGTCGCGACGAGGACGTTCTCCAGGCACGTCAGGTAGCGGTACGGCTGCGGCTGCTGGAACATCCGTACGAGCCCCGCCCGCCGGGACCGCTCGGGCCCGCCCAGCCGTACGCGGTGTCCGTCGACGACGAGTGAGCCGGTCGCCGGGACCACCCCGGACAGCGCGTTCAGGAGCGTCGTCTTGCCGCTGCCGTTCGGCCCGATGATGCCGACGACCTGGCCCTCCGCGACCGTGACGCCGACGTCGTCCACGGCGCGCACGCCGCCGAACGACACGCGGATCCCCGAGGCCTCCAACACGGTGTCAGCCATGCGCACCGCCCTTCCCGACGCGGCGGAGCAACGCCCGTGCCCGGCCCGCGAGTCCGATGAGCCCCTCGGGAGCCACCATGATCATGACGAGCAGCAGCGCGCCGTAGACGACGCCCTGGTACTCCTTGAAGTCGGACAGCAGCTTCGGCGCCCAGACGTAGAAGCCGGCGCCGAGCACCGGCCCCCAGATCGACCCGGCTCCGCCGAGGATCACCATCAGGAAGATTCCGATGCCGAGGTCCAGGCCGAACTGGTCGACGCCGACGAAGCCCTGCCAGTTGGCGAGCAGCGCGCCGGACAGGCCGCCGGCGACCGAGCCGAGGACATACAGCATCAGGTGCACGCGGCGCACCGGGATGCCGGCGGTGCGCGCGACCATCTCGCCGTCGCGGGCGGCGACCGCCTCGCGGCCGACCGGCGAGCGCTCCAGGAACACGCCCAGCAGGAGCGCGAGTCCGAGCACGCCGAGGAAGAGCCAGAACGCGCCGCGGTCCGAGTCGAAGGTGTGGCCGAACAGCGAGGCGTACGGCAGCCCGGTCACCTGCCCGTTGACGCCGGTGAACTCGCTGGTGCGGCTGAACACCACCATCCCGATCTGGGACACCGCCAACGTGCCGATGGCGAACGCGAAGTGCTGGGCTCGGGCGAGCGCGAGGCCGACGACCGCGGCGACGGCGCCGGCCGCCGCGGCGCCGCAGAGCGCGCTGAGCCAGAACGGCTGCCCCCGCTCGATCGTGTAGGCGCTCGCGTACGCGCCGACCGCCATCATCGTGGTCTGGCAGAACGCGAACCGGCCGCCGAGGCCGAAGATCCAGTAGAAGCCGATCCCCGCGAGCGAGTAGAGCAACCACAGATCGAGCAGGTTCGTGCCCTCCGCGGAGGTGATCAGGTTGGGCGCCGCGACGGCCGTGACGGCGACGAACGCGAGGACGCCGAGGTACTGGTGGCGGCCGTAGACCGGCGGCTTCACGGTGCCGCGGGGGCTCGCGCCGAGGCGGGCGCGCAGGTCGTCGAGGCGCCCGGAGGCGGCGTCCAGGCCGGGTACGCCGGTCCGTTCCGTCGCCCCGTCGGGTGGTGCGGCAGGATTGTGTGTGTCGGTCATGGGCCGGCTTCCTCGGGGTTCTCTCGGGTTCGGTGTCGCGGCGGCCGGGATGGGACCAAGTCGCCTCCGGGGAACGCCTGTTCGTAATTCAGAGGCGTGCCGCGTGGGTCTTGAAGATCCCTTGCGGCCGCAGGGCGATCACCAGGAACAGTGCGACGTAGGGCAGCGCGCCCGCGTAGTCGCGCAGCACGTAGCCGCCCAGCAGTTGCTGGATGAGTCCGACGCCGAGGCAGCCGAGCACCGCGCCGCCCAGGTTGCCGAAGCCCCCGGCGACCGCGGCGGCCATGCCGCCGAGCATGATCGCGAACCCGAAGTTGAGGTCCAGCACGGTCAGCGGGGCGACGAGGATGCCGGCGAGTGCCGCGAGCGCGCCGGACAGCGCCCACGCGGTCATCGACACGCGCCGGATGCGCACGCCGCACAGTTGCGCGGCGTCCGGATCCGCGGCGAGCGCGCGCACCTGGCGGCCGAACGACGTGCAGCGGAAGACGTAGACGAGCACGCCGACCACGACGGCGGTGACGCAGATGATGAGCACCCGCTGCCATGCGATGGCCGCGCCGGCGACGTGCCACGCCCCGTCGCCGAGCGGGCCGGGCAGGCGGCGCGGTTCGCTGCCCTGCCAGATCCCGATCGAGGCGCGGATGACCAGGGCGGCGGCAAGCGTCGCGACGATGACGGTCATCTGCGGGCGTTTGCGCAGCGGGGCGTACGCGACGCGTTCGAGCACGATGCCGACGACCGCGAGCAGCACGATCGCCAGCAGCGAGCCGGGTACGACCGGCCAGCCGAGGTCGTCGATCGCCCACCAGGCGAGGAAGCCGCCGAGGGTGAGCAGGTCGCCGTGCGCGAAGTTGACCACGCCGGTGGCCTTGTAGAGCAGCAGGAAGCCGACGGCGGCCAGGGTGAGGACCGCGGCGTACGCGAGTGCGCCGGCGAAGAGGGCGATGAACGTCGCCATGGGAACTCCTGGGAGGCGAGGGGCGGCGGCGCACCCGCGGTGGCCGTGCGGGGCGTCGGCCCCGGGTGCGCCGCCACGTACGGGGGTCGGCTCAGCTCGCGCCCTTCGCCAACTCCGGGATCTTGTAGGTGTCCACGACGGTCGGCTTGCCGGTCGCGTCGTAGTCGATCGCGATCTGCTGGTGCGCCAGGATGTGCGAGGGGTCGGACTTGTACTCGGGCTGGCAGGCGCCCTCGGTCCAGGTCAGCTGTTCGAGCGCGGCCTTGATCTTCCCGTGGTCGGTGGTGGTCCCGGCCTTCTTCATCGCCTCGGCCTGCATCCACACCGCGTCGTGCGCGGCGGCGGCGAGCGGTGGGGCGTCCGTGCCGAACTTGGCCTTGTACGCGTCGTTGAACGCCTTGCTCGCCGGCCGCGTGTCGATCGCCGGGAGGCAGGCCAGGACCGCGTTGAGGTTCTCGATCTCCTTGCCCTTGGCGAGGCCGTAGTTGACCACCACCGGCGTCGAACCGCCGCCCAACACCGGGGTGGTGATGTTGTTCTGGGCCATCTGCTTGAGCTGCGCGGCAAGCGTGTTCGGGTACGTCCACGAGAAGACGGCGTCGCTGCCCTTGAGGGCGAGGACCGCCTCGGTCAGGTCGGTGGCGGTGACCGGCACCAGGCGCTTGTCGCCGACCGCGGCGGTCGTGCCTTTGACCGCGGCCTCGGTACGCGCGGTTCCGTCGCGCCCGTACCCGAGCTCGTTGCCGAGGATGCCGATCTTCGCCCAGTTGTTCTTCACCGCGAGGGCGACCATGTTGCGGGCGGTCGCGCCGTCGTAGGGGTTGGTGGTGAACATCCACTCGCTGCCGTTCTTGGCGCCGTACAGCAGCGTGATGTCGTTGTTCACGTTGACGATCGGGATGCCGGCCGCGTCGATGTCGCGCTGCAGCCCCTGCGCCTCGGTGCCGCCCGGGAAGCCCACCATGCCGCTCGGCTTCTTGTCCTTGGCCTGGAGGAACGCGGTGCGTGCCGATGTCGGGTTGAGGCCGCTGGGCACGCGCTCGAACTCCAGCGGCTTGCCGAGCACGCCGCCTTTGGCGTTGATCTCGTCGACCGCGATCAGGGCGCCGTTCTGGTAGTCGTCGATCGCGTTCGGGTCCTCGCCCTTGACCTGCCACAGGCCGACGATCTTGGCGGCCGGCATGTCGGCGTTCTGTGCCGAACTCCCTCCCGCCGCCTGGGAGTCGGTGTCCTTCTTGTCGTCCCCGCCGCACGCGGTGGCGACCAGGGCGAGTGCGACGGCCGCCGCCCCCGCGGCGATTCTGCGGGTACGGCGGATTCCGCCGGTTCCGCGGCGCGGCGCGCTGCGCGGTCCGGAAGAGGTGTACGTGCGGTTCATGAGGGAGCAACGCCTTTCGCGTCCGCTCCCCGGAGGCCATCCCCCACGGATGGTGCCGGTCAACGTAGAGCAGGACCCGGTGCCGCACAAGCCTTGACAGCCGGCCGGGCCGGGGCGTAAAAGTTCCGAGTAATCTAACAAATGTTAGATAGCCAACTAACGCTCGTTAGATTAGTTGCCCAGGCCGGAAACCAGTACTCCCCGGCAGCTCTCCCCCACACACCCGACGGCGGACCGGCACCACCGAACGGCCTTTCCGGACCACCCGAGCGCCGGCTCGGAAACCGGTCGAGAGGCGGTTCGGAACCCCCGGGCGCCGCCTCAAGACGCGTTGCACGCGCGGCAATTGCGTGCGGCGCACCGGGACGGAAGGCGGTGCGCACGAGCAGCGGAACCAAGTCCTCCGGAAAACCCCCGTCCTGCGGTTAGGCTGCGCAGAACCACCGGCCGGAGCAGGAAGACACGAACTGATGGCACGCAGGAAGACGGCGCCCGAGGCGCCCGCCCGACGGGAACTCATCCTCGCCGAGGCGGCGTCGCTGTTCGCCCGCAAGGGCGTCGCGGCGACGACCGTACGGGAGATCGCCGACGCGGTCGACATCCAGGCCGGCAGCCTCTACCACTGGTTCGAGTCGAAGGAGGAGATGGTCGACGAGCTCCTGACCGGGGCGATGGACGACCTCTCCGCCTGGTACCAGGAAGCGGTCGACGAGAACACCGAACCGCTCCCCCGGCTCCGCGGGCTCGTGCACGCGGCCTTCCGGGTCATCGCGGCCCACCCGGACGCGTGCACCGTGTACCTGCGGGACTACGCGTACCTCGCGACCCTGCCGCGGTTCGCGCACCTGAACGACTCGAGCCTGCGGGTCCGCGCGCTGTGGATGGACACGCTGGAGGCCGGGATCGCAGCCGGGGACTTCCGCGGCGACCTGACCCCCGACCTCGTGTACCGCTACCTCACGTATCCGCTGTGGCTCTCGGTGGGTTGGCACCGGACCAGCGGGCACACGCTCGACGAACTCGAGGAGCAGTTCCTCGGCCTCGTGCTCGACGGCGTGACCCCGCGCCCCGGACGGCGTACCCCGCCCGGGACTTCCGCGGGGGCGAAGCGCACCACCGCACCGCGATCGGGCGGGAGCCGCCGCAAGGCGTCGGGCGGCCCCGTGGCCTGACCCCGGCCGCCGCAGGGTCATGGCGGCTCCCCCCCGATCGGCGGGCGCGCACAGCACCGGCGCGTCCGGCCCGACAGAACTCCGGGCCCGGCGCGTGACCGACCGATCGACGAACAGGGAGCCGTCCCGTGGAAGACGCGACCGTGCAGGGCTTCGCCGCGCCGGAATTCGACGCGGTGGCCCGGGAGTTCCGGGCGAACTTCGCCGTACGCGGCGAGGTGGGTGCGGCGCTCGCGGTCCAGGTGCGCGGCCGACCGGTCGTCGACATGTGGGGCGGCCTCGCCGCCCCGGCCGCCGGGCGGCGCTGGGAGCACGACACCGTGCAGGTCGTCTGGTCGGCCACCAAGGGCCTGGTCGCCACGTGCCTGGCGATGCTCGCGGATCGCGGAAGGCTCGACTACGCGAGCCCGGTCTGCCGGTACTGGCCGGAGTTCGCGGCGGCCGGGAAACAGCGCGTCACGGTCGGGCAACTCCTGTCCCATCAGGCGGGATTGGCCTACTTGGACGCGCCGATCACACTGGCCGACGTGGCGGTGCCCGACGCGCTGTCCGACCTGCTCGCGGCCCAGCGGCCGCACTGGGAACCGGGGACCGCGCACGGGTACCACGCGGTCACGTGGGGCTTCTACGCCGGTGAACTGCTGCGCCGGATCGACGGGCGCACCGTGGGAGCCTTCCTGTCCGACGAGGTCGCGGGGCCGCTGGGCGTGCCGGCGTACATCGGCACACCGCCCGAAGTCGCCGTCGGCGTTGCCACGATCGTGCCCTCGGCGGCCGCGGAGCCGTCGGCCGCGTGGGATCCCGATTCGGACCTGGTGCGCGCGATGTTCGCACTCCCCGAACTCGCCGCGCCGGGCGCCGACCACGACCCGGGCGTGCTCGCCCTGGAGATTCCGTCCGGCTGCGGCGTCACCAACGCCCGTGCCCTTTCCCGGGTGTACGCGGCACTCGCCGAGGGCGGCACGCTCGACGGCGTCCGCCTGCTGTCCCCCGACACCGTCAAGACCGCGACCGCCGCGGCGGTCGAGGGCCCGGACCGCATCCTCGGCGAACTCACCTCGTTCGCCCAGGGGTTCATGAAACCCGCCACGTCGTTCTTCCAAGTCTCGCGCGACCCGCAGGCGTTCGGCCATCCGGGCGCCGGCGGGACGCTGGCCTTCGCCGACCCCGCGGCGGGGCTCTCGTTCGCGTACGTCACCAACAGCCAGTCGGCCTCCCACACCGACTGGCGGGCCATGTCCCTGGTCGCCGCGGCCTACCGCGCCCTGGAGGCGTAGCCCGCCCCACCCGGTCCCGTCGTCCCGTCACTCCGTGGTCGGCGCGCGGGACCGGCTTTCGGCAATGCGGTTCCTTTCGGAATCAAGGCCGCCGGTTCCGCCGCGCGGCCGAGGTACGCCCCCCGATATCCCCCCGGATATCCCCCAAGAAGGGTGACGCACCATGACGCATCCCCCCGACAGACCGCACCGCCGCCGGCCCCGGCGCACGGTCGGCCTGCTGCTGAGCGCGATCCTCGCCGCGCTCTCCCTCCTGTTCGGCGCGATCCCGGCCAACGCGGTCACCCCGGTGCCGCCGACCCAGCCGGGCACCTACAAGGTCGGCACCTACGAGTTCCTGTACTGGACCGGTGGACCCGGGTTCCAGAACGCGCGGGTCTCGTACCCGGCCACCTCGGACGGCTGGCTCAAGCCCGCCGACAAGACCGAGGGCAAGTACCCGATCGTGGTGCTCGCCCCGGCGTCCTGGGTCGGGTTCGACTACTTCGACTGGGCCATCGGCTACCTGACCTCGCACGGCTACATCGTGCTCAGCTACTACCCGCCGAACCTGCTGTCGACGGACCCGTACATGCACACCAAGAACATCAAGGCGGGGATCACCCGGCTGATCTCCGAGAACGGCGCCTGGGGCAGCCCGGTCAAGGGCATCGTGGACACCGGCAGGATCGCGGCGGCGGGCGTCTCGCTCGGCGGCGCGGGCGCGCTCACGGCTGCCGCGCAGGACAGCCGGATCGACGCCGTGGTGGCGATGACGCCGGGGTACGACCCGGCCGACCCCGACCTGTACAACCGCGTCGAGGCCGACGTGCGCAACATCCGGGTGCCGACGCTGATCGAGAGCGGCCAGAACGACTGCATCTCCCCCGGAGCCGGCAAGCGCTACTACAACGACGTCTCCGGCACGTACAAGCAGTACGTCGAGATCGGCGGCGCGAACCACGTGCAGTTCCTCGACGACCAGGGCGTGAGCGTCCCGATCCCGGGCGTTCCCGAGGACTGCGACCCGGGTGTGTCGTACGACTCGCAGCACTACACCGGCAACGTCTACGCGACCGCGTTCCTCGAGTACTTCCTCAAGGGGCGCACGCAGTTCGGCACCTACCTGAACGGCGCGTACGCGCAGGCCGACCGCGCGTCCGGCGTGCTGTCCGACCTGCTGTTCCAGCCGTAGCCGCGGACTCCACCCCCTTGCGGCGCGGGGTCCGGGGGCGTGCGGCGGCACGCCCCCGGACCCACAAAAGTCAGACTCCCTTACCTTGTGCCCGCGGCCCGCGCGCCGCACAATGTCCCCGAATACTTAACCGAGGCAAGCGATCTACGAGGTGGGCGCATGAGTTTCGTCTTCGACGCCGACAACCACTACTACGAGGCGATCGACGCGTTCACCCGCCACCTCGACCCGCGCCTCGGCGGCAGCGTCATCCAGTGGTGCGAGATCAACGGGCGCAAGTACCACGTCATCGGCGGCAAGGTGAACCACGCGGTGGTGAACCCTACCTTCGACCCGATCGCGAAGGCCGGCGCCATGTCCGAGTACTTCCGGGGCAATCCGGAGGGCCGCAACCCGCTGGAGTTCCTGCGCGAGCGCGAGCCGATCCGCCCCGAGTACCGCGACCCGGCGGCGCGCGTGCGCGTCATGGACGAGCAAGGCCTCGACAAGGTCTGGCTGTTCCCGACCCTCGGCATGATCTACGAGGACGCCCTCAAGCACGACCCGAAGGCCGTCGGCCAGCTGTTCCGTTCGTTCAACCGGTGGCTGGAGGAGGACTGGGGCTGGAACCACGCGGACCGCATCTTCGCCGCGCCGTACATCGCCCTCGCCGACCTCGACACCGCGATGGCCGACCTGGACCGGGCACTGGAGAACGGCGCCCGCGTGGTGTGCATGCGGCCGGCGGCGCCGACCACGACCGACGGGCCGTTCACCCCGGGCGACCCGGTCTTCGACCCCTTCTGGGCGCGGGTCAACGAGGCGGGCGTGCCGGTGGTCGTGCACGCCGGCGACAGCGGCTACTCGTCCAACGGCTACAGCCGCAAGCAGGGGCTGTCCACGGACTTCAAGGGGCACGGCAAGCCGTCGGTCACCATGCTGTGGACGATGGAGCGCCCGATCTACGACTTCCTCGCGTCGCTGGTCCTCGACCGCGTCTTCCACCGCTTCCCGAACGTGCGCGTCGTCTCCGTCGAGAACGGCTCGGAGTTCCTCGGCGACCTGTTCCGCAAGCTGCGGTCGGTCAACCGCAAGGTCCCGGGGCTGTTCCCGGAGGACCCGGTGGAGACCTTCCGCCGGCACATCTGGATCAACCCGTTCTGGGAGGACGACGTACACGAGACCGTCGAACTCATGGGCGCGGACCGGGTGGTCTTCGGCTCGGACTGGCCGCACATCGAGGCGCTACCGAACCCCCGGGACTACGAAGTCGAGGTCAAGGACTTCGACGAGGAGACCCGCGCGAAGATCATGGGACTGAACGCCGAGGAGCTGAACACGCCCCGGCCCGCCTGACCGCGGGCGCCGGGTTCCGGCCCGCGCCGTCACACCAGTCCGGCGAGCTTGTAGAGGACGAGGGACCCGGCCACCGCCACGTTGAGGGTGGTGCCGGTCCCCACCATCGGGATCTCCACCACCTCGTCGAGCAGGTCCAGGGCTTCGGGCGGGATGCCGTCACGCTCGTGGCCGAGCACGGCGACCGTGGTGCCGCGGGCGGGGCGCAGGTCGGCGAGGCGTACCGCGTCCTCCGCCAATTCGACCCCGACCACCCGGGCGCCGCGCTCGCGTTGGCAGGCCAGCCAGGTGAGCTGGTCGCCGCTCCAGTGCACGCATGCCGGGCGCCGCAGGGTGTTCCCGCGCGCCAGGGCCTCCGGCACCCAGGGAAAGCGGGGTACGGCCAGGCAGGCGCCGACCGCATCGCAAGTCCGCAGCATGGTGCCGAGGTTGGCGTTGTGCATCGGCCACAGGGGCGCGGCGTAGAGGTGGTCCCAACACGCGTGGGCGCGGGGACGCCGGGAGCGCCTCAGATCGGCGCGCGTGCTCTTCCGGATCGCGGGGGCGATGCCCCGCCCGCTCGCCGTCACGCGGACGAGGAGGCGGACCCCCTCGCGCGGCCGGTGCGGCCGTGGCCGCACTCCAGGGCTGACAAGTCGTCACTTCTTCTCATGCACAGGGCACTTCGCGGTGTGCCCGGACCTTCGCCGAGTGATACGGGACGTCCAGGATAGGCGATCGCGGACGCGGCGCGGTCAGCCTTTGTGCCGCTCGTGGTAGCGCGCGACGCGGGCGCGGTTGCCGCAGCCGGCCGAACACCAGCCCCGGCGCGGGTGGTTCTTGACATAGAAGAGCACGCAGCCGGGGCCCGCACAGGAACGCAGCGACTCGCGGTCGCCGCCGCCGAACAGGTCGATCGCGGACGCGGCGAGCGCGGACAGCGCGGCGAGCGGGTGGGGGTCCGCAACGTCGACGGCGATGAGTATGCCGTCGGCACCCATGGACAGGCGGGGTACGCGCGGAGCCGCGGCGGCCGATTCGTTGATGCTCGCGATCGCCGCCGCGTCGGGCGTCGCGCCGTCGACGAGCGCGCGGGAGACCGTACGGATCGCGTCCCGCAGCGCGGCGTACCGGGGGAGGTCGGCGGGTCGCAGCCCGGCGAGTGCGGCGTCCGCGACGCCGTCCGGGAACGCGTCGGCGTGCTCGGTGAGCCAGGCCGCGAGCGATTCGGGGGCGGCCAGGGCGTCGTGCACCCCGCCGCGCGTCCCGCGCACCGCGAAGCGCGTGTTGCCGAACTCGACCGCCAGCGGCTCCCCGAGTGCGGGGGCCCCGCTGCCCTCGGCCTTCGGGATGATCATCCTGTCCACCCCCTAATGGTAGTACGGCCTTGCATCCATGTGTGATTCCTGCCAGAGTATCTAATGTCAAGATCCAAGGTGAGACATTAGAAGATCTCGGAGGACCAGCATGTCGACGACCACCACCCCCGCCGGCCTGACGACCGGCCACATCGGGCTCAACGTGACCGACCTCGACCGGTCCGCGGACTTCTACACGAAGGTCTTCGGGCTCGACGTCGTCAGCCGCGACGACGAACAGGGCTGGGTGTTCCTCGGGGCCGGCGGCCGACTGGTGCTCACCCTGTGGCGGCAGAGCGAGGGCGCCTTCCGCACCGACGCCCCCGGGCTGCACCACCTGTCGTTCCAGGTGGCCGACGTCGCGGCGGTACGCGCCGCCGAGTCCGTCCTCAAGGAACTGGGCGCGGTGTTCGCCCACGACGGCGTCGTGCCGCACGGTGAGGGCGCCGCATCCGGCGGCATCTTCTTCACCGACCCGGACGGCATCCGGCTGGAGATCTACGCCCCCACCGGCGTCGAGGGCGTGGCCGCTCCGTCGGGCGAGGCTCCGACCTGCGGCTTCTTCTAGACCGCCGCAACCTGCGGCTGCCACATCCCGGGGCGGCCGCAACCTGGACCGCCGCAACACGGCCCGCATCCGGAGGAAGACCGATGGACCGCAGATACCACCGCGGCGAGATCGCGGTGCAGGAGCGCGCGGGGGTCGCCGACCGCGCGGCCCACGCCGAACGTGCGATCGGGACGACCGTCCCGGCCGTCGCGGCCGACTTCCTGGCCGCCCAACCGATGATCGTCGTGGGTGCGGCGGACGGCGACGGCCGCGTGTGGGCGACCGTACTGACCGGCCGGCCCGGGTTCGTCCGGGCTGTCGGCGACACGGCGGTGACCGTGGCCGCCCGGCCCCGGCCCGACGACCCGCTGGCCGACGTACTCGCCGACGCGTCCGGGACGGGAGTGCGTGTCGGCATGATCGCCATCGAACCCGGCACCCGGCGGCGCATGCGCATGAACGGGACGGCCCGTCCGACCGGCGGAGGCCTGCACGTGGACCTCGACCAGGTCTACGCCAACTGCCCGAAATACATCAGCAAGCGCACGCCGGGCCCCGCCGCCGTGGCCGGAAGAGACGCGGCGGCCGTACGCGGCACCGAACTCACCGCCCCGCAAAGGGCGGCCGTCACGTCCGCCGACGCGTTCTTCATCGCGACCGCCGACACGGAGGGCAACACCGACGCCTCGCACCGGGGTGGAAACCCGGGCTTCGTGCACGTGCCCGCGCCCGACCGCATCGTCTGGCCGGACTACCCCGGCAACTCGATGTTCATGACGGCGGGGAACCTCGCGGTCAACCCGGCGGCGGGCCTGGTGTTCCCGGACTGGCGTACCGGCGGCCTGCTGCACGTCACCGGCACCGCCCGCACGATCTGGGACGCGGACCGGGCCGCCGCGTACCCGGGGGCGCAGCGGCTGACGGAGTTCGCGGTGACCAGGGTCGTCGAGGTGCCGGGCTCCACCGGGCTGGTCTGGTCCGCGCCGGAGTACTCCCGGCACAGCCCCGAACTGTCCTGACGGGCACCGCCCGACGTACGGTCCGCGCCAACCGTCCGGCGCCCGTCGGGCACCGGGAATGCGCCAACCGCACGTCATGAAGGCCGGCCACCATTGCGGTGGCCGGCCTTCACGGCGCCCGCTCGCGGCAGTCCGCAAGGCCCCCGCTCCTCCGCCAGGACGAGACCCGCCTCCGCGAATACTCCATGCGCGGGATGCCCCGAGCGCCCGGCATCTGCCACTCTTGGAGGTGTGCTGCGGCGCGGTCCCGACGGACCGCGACTGCCCGGGGGGAGATCCATCGTGATCGTTGCTTTTGTACGCCGTGGGACCGGCGCCGCCGCGAAACCCGTCGGCGCCCGGTCGGAGGGTTGGCGGGAACCATCCCCCACGCGCGATACGTTGTGGGGGAAACGGGGGACGACCGAAACCTTCACGACTGCCACCACCGTGGTCCATCGCCGCAACGCGACTTGACCACGCCTCGCGCCCCGGGCGCACCGCACGCCTAACTCCCCCCTTGGCGTGCCGAGTGCCTGGCCGTTACGCCCTTCGCGGGCAGTACCGGGTCCCGGGCGGCGGCCACCCCCCCTGCCGCCGCCCGGGATGTGCACTTCGCGTAGTTGGTGGCGCGTACGCTGCCGTTGCCCCCGCGGGCCGGGTCCTCAGCTTCCGGACCAGGCCTCGCCGGTCAGCCGGCTGAGGCCGGCGGCACCACCTTGACGTTGAACTCGTGCGTGCCCAGCGCGCCGGCGATGCCGAGGAAGAGGAGCGCGAAGTGCTCCTGACCGCGCGCGGTCGCGATGCCGCCGAGGTCGAGCACACTCTCGCGCGGCCAGCCCAGGTCGACGAGGAGGCCCGTCACCTCGGCCTTGGCCGCGGCGTCGTCGCCGGACAGGAAAAGGGTGCCGGGCTCGCCCAGGCGGCCGGGATCGTCCATGACCGACGACGTGACGGTGGCAAGCGTCTTGACGACGGGGACACCGGGGAACGCCCGCTGGATCTCCTCGCCCAGCGACTCGCGCGGATGGGACAACCCCTCGGCGGTGAAGCCCACCGCGATGTCGAGGATCGTCCTGCCGGTGAACGCCTCGGCCCCGATGCCGGTCAGCAGCGCGACCGACTCCGTGCCCGGGGTCGCGTTGACGACGATGCGGCCGTGCACCACGGCTTCCTCGACGGTCACCACGGGAGCGGGCAGCCCGACACGGCCCTCCGGCACCCGCGAGCCCAGCACGACGTTGTGTCCGGCGGCGACCCAGCCGCGAGCGACCGCCTGCGCGACGTTTCCGGTTCCTACGATTCCAATGTCCATGATCGGGTCAACGGTCTCCCTCGCAGGAACATTTCTCCAACGGGCGCTTGTCCGGAAAGCGCGGCCGTGACGAGGTGACCGTAGCGCGCGGCTTCACCCGAACATGGGCTTCCCTGGTTCACCCGGTCCGGCCTGCCTGTCCGACCTGTCCTGCCTGTCCTGCCTGTCCGGCCGGTTCGTCCTGTCCGGCCCGTCCTGGGTTTTTCGGCTTGTTCGTCCTGTTCGCTCAGTCCCGGCTGTCCGCCTCGCCGGCTTCGGCCGTCTCGTGCACCTCGCGCGCCCCATGTACGGCGGCGCCGAGGCCGAAGTGTGCGGCCAGCTCGTCGGCGAGATCGTCGAGCGGGCGCGTGCCGTCCGTGACGATCGTGTGCAGCCCGAGGCGCGCCGCCTGGCGGCGGACCTTGCGGTCCCACAAGGCGTCGCGCATCAGGCGCTTGGCCAGCACCTCCGGGCACCCCGTGTCCACGTGCCGCTCGAACATGACCAGGGCACGGAACTCCGGTGTGGGCAGCAGGAAGACCGCCTGCCGGGGCGAGGTGAGCAGCGGCGCCAGGTGCTCGGGCAGGATGCCGAAGTAGTCGACCAGGAGCGGGCCTTCGTCCGGCCGGGCGAGCAGGTCCTCGGTCAGGTGCGCGAGCGTTTCGCCGTGCACGCTGGGCGTGGCCTTGAACGCCTGCTTGGGGGTCCGACCCGCCCAGAAGCTGCCCGGCGGCAGGCGGGACAGCGCGAACAGGTTCGGGTGGCCGGGACCCGAGCGGGCTATCCAGCCGAGTTCGGCGTCGTCTCCATGGCAGACCGGGAGGCCGTACCGCGCTCCCAGCAGGCGTGCCAGAGTGCTCTTTCCCGCTCCGGTGCCGCCCGCGATCCAGCGGATGCGGGACAGGCGGGCGGCGACCGTCGTGACCGGCGCGGCGGGGAGGGACTCCCGGGGCACCGGCTCAAGGCGTTCCGGCGTCAACGTCATAGCGGTGATTTTCCCGCTATGTCATGCCCTGTACCTCGGACCTTCCCCCGGCATTCGTCAAGTCAGCGAGGCGAGGAACTCCTCGGTGCGCAGCAGCGATTCGGCCCGGTCCGGGCCGAGGCCGAGCGGGGCCGCCATGAGGTCGGTGCCGCCCGCGTCGGCGTACGCGCGCACGCGCTCCGCGACCGCCTTCTCGTCGCCGATGAGCGCCACACTCGCCGGCGCACCGGCATCGCCGATCGCCAAAACCCGCTGGTACGCCGGGATTCCCTCGTACATCGCGAACATTCGCGCGGCCTTTTCGCGCCCCGCGTCGGCGTCGTCCACGATCGCGACGGGCAGCCCCACGATCACACGCGGCGCCGTACGGCCCGCCGCCTCCGCCGCCGCGTTGATGCGCGGGGCGATGTGCTCCCCCACCGCGCGCTCGTCGGCCCAATACGTGATCGTGCCGTCGCCGACCTCGCCGGCGAGCTTGAGCATGAGCGGGGCGAGCGCCGCGACCAGCACCGGGTAGGGCGAGCCGTCGGGCACGTCGAGCAGCGCGTCCACGCGGTACACCTCGCCCTCGTATGCGATGCGGTCCATGCCGCCCGCCTGGGCCGCCTTCAGCACCTCCACGTACTCGCGGACGTGGCGCGCCGGCCGGTCGTAGGACAGGCCGTGCATCCCCTCGATCACCCCGGGGTGCGACGGCCCGATCCCCAGCGCCAGGCGTCCCCCCGTCGCGGCCTGCGTCGACATGGCCTGCTGCGCCATGGCCAGCGGGTGCCTCGGGTACGTCGGCACGACCGCGGTGCCCAGCTCGATCCGCGACGTGACCGTGCCCGCCAGCGCGAGTCCGGTCAGCGCGTCCAGGCTCCACGGCATGTGCGGCAGCCAGGCGGACGCGAAGCCCGACTCCTCCGCCCGGCGGGCCCGTTCCAGCACTCCGTCGATACTCGTGCGCCCGCCGCTGACGTCGCCGATGAAAACGCCGATCCGCATGCCCGCCTCCGATGTGCGACCGCTGCCGCGGTGCGAAAACCTGTTCCGTACGTGGTACCAGGGCTGCTTGGATCACGCCATGGCGAAGCGACTGCTCGACCGGATCCTCGTGGTGGACATCGAGGCCACCTGCTGGGACGGCACCGTCCCGCCCGGCGAGACCAACGACATCATCGAGATCGGCGTGACCGAGTTGGACGTGGCGACCACCGAGCGCTCCGGCCGGCGCGGCATCCTGGTACGCCCCGAGCGCTCGACCGTCGGCGCGTTCTGCACCGAGCTGACCACGCTCACCCAGGCCGACGTCGAGGGCGGCGCCACGTTCGCCGAGGCGTGCGCGACCCTGCGCACGGAGTACCGCTCGCACGAACGGGTGTGGGCCAGTTGGGGCGACTACGACCGGCAGCAGTTCGAGCGCCAGTGCCGCGACCTGGGTGTGCCGTACCCCTTCGGAACCCGGCATGTGAACGTCAAGACGCTGTTCTCCCTCGTGCACGCACTGCCCCGGGAACTCGGCATGGCCGGCGCCCTGGCACACCTCGGCCGACCGCTGGAAGGCACCCACCACCGGGGCGTCGACGACGCCTGGAACATCGCCGGAATGCTGGCGGACCTGCTCGGAGCCGGCCGGAGCACCGACCGGAAATGACCGGGTGGGCGCGTTTTGGCCTGCTTCAGTGATCAACCCCCGGGGTATCGGGCGGGGGTGAGCACCGTCGCACCCGATCCGGGACGCCCCGCCGACCACGACGCCGACCTGCTCTTCCTGGGCCGGGTCGTGACGATGGACCACCAGAGACCGCGCGCCGAAGCGGTCGCGGTCCGGGACGGCCGCATCACCGGCGTCGGCACGCGCGACGAGGCCCGGGACTGGACAGGACCGGTCACCCGCGTCGTCGAGTTGGGCGGCGGCTGCCTGCTGCCGGGCTTCGTGGAGGCGCACGGGCACGCGATCGCGGAGGCCAGGCTCTTCGGGACGGATCTGGTAGACATCCGGCCCATGACCGTGGCGACCCCGGACGGCGTCGTCGACACGATCCGCAAGACACTGGCCGCGCGCGGCTCCGAGGGTGCGTCGTTCATCGGCTGGGACCCGATCGGGCACGGTCCCGGCCTCCCCGACCCGACCCTCGCGTGGCTCGACGAAATCGCCCCGGACGCACCGCTGGTCATCATCACCCAGTCGGCGCACCTGGGGTTCTTCAACACCCGGGCGGCCGAACGCGCGGGTGTCCACAGCGGCGTGCCCGATCCGCCCGGCGCGCGCTTCGGGCGGGACGCGCGGGGCCGGCTGACCGGCGCCGCGTACGAAGCGGGGGCGATCCGCCGCCTCTTCCCCGACCGGCCCGGCCCGCGTGAGCAGCTCACCCGCGCACTCGCGCGCGAGGTACGGCGCCTCAACCAGGTCGGCGTCACCACCATCAGCGAGATGGCGTGCCTGCCCGAGTGGCGTCGGGCCCTCCTCGACCCCGCGCGCGACCTCGACCAGCTGACTGTGCGGCTGCGCCTGTACGCGCCGGTCGAGGACGCCCCGCCGCAGGGCCACAAGCCCGGTGCCGGCGACGACATGATCCGCGAAGTGGGCGTCAAGATCTGGGTGGACGGCTCGCCGTGGGTCGGCACCATCGCGGTGTCGTTCCCCTACCTGGACACGGAGTTGACCCGCAGCCTGGGCCTGGGGCGTCGGCCGCGGGCCAGCACGAACTACTCGTGGGACACGCTCGCGGCGCTGGTGGAGGCGTACTTCCCGCTGGGCTGGCAGATCGCCTGCCACGCGCACGGCGACCTCGCGATCGACATGGTGCTCGACGCGTACGAGAGCGTTCTGTCGCGCTACCCGAGCCGCGACCACCGGCTGCGCCTGGAGCACGTCGGGGCGATGCGCCAGGACCAGTTCGTGCGGGCGGCCGGACTCGGCGTCACGGCAAGCGTGTTCATCGACCACGTCTACTACTGGGGCGAGGTCCTGACCGACCAGCTGTTCGGGGAGACGTACGGCGCACGCTGGGCCGCGGCCCGCTCCGCGGTCGACGCCGGGCTGCGCATCTCGCTGCACAACGACCCGCCCGCGACGCCCGAGAACCCGCTGCACAACATCACGGTGGCGACCACGCGGCGGTCGCGGGAGGGGCGCGTGCTGGCCCCCGAGGAGTGCCTGACGGTCGATCAGGCACTGCGCGCGGAGACGATCGACGCCGCGTACCAGCTGTTCTGCGACGACATCACCGGGTCGATCACGCCGGGGAAGTACGCGGACCTGATCGTACTCGGCGCCGACCCGCACGACGTCGCGCCCGAGGAGATCAAGGACATCGAGGTGCTGGCGACGTACCTGGCCGGGCGCCGGGTGCACGGCTGACCTCTCGCCCCGGATGGGGCCCGGACGGTCAGGACTGTCAGGACTTGGGCAACAGGGCGTCCCCACAGCCCTCTTGGGCCGCGAGCGCGGCGCCGACGATGCCCGCGTCGTTGTGCAGCGACGCGGGCACGATCTCGGCGCGCACGTGCTTGATGTGCGGCAGGAACTTGTCGGCCTTCTTGCTGACCCCGCCGCCGATGACGAACAGCGACGGCGAGAAGAGCATCTCCAGGTGCAGCAGGTACTTCTGCACGCGGTGCGCCCAGTGCTCCCAGCTCAGGTCGTGCTCCTCGCGCACATTGCCCGCGGCGTGGTGCTCCGCCTCGTGGCCGTGCAGTTCGAGATGCCCGAACTCGGTGTTGGGGACGAGCACTCCGTCGTGGAAGAGCGCACTGCCGATGCCGGTGCCGAACGTCAGAACCAGGACGGTCCCCCCGCGGCCCTGCCCGGCACCGAAGCGCATCTCGGCGATCCCGGCCGCGTCCGCGTCGTTCACCACCGTCACCGGCAGACGCAGCGCCTCGGCGAAGACCTTGCGGGCGTCGAGGTCGACCCAGCCCTTGTCGACGTTGGCCGCGGTGCGCGTCGTCCCGTCGACGACGACACCGGGGAACGTGACGCCCACCGGTCCGCGCCACGAGAAGCGCGCGACGATGTCCCGGACCACCTCCACCACGGGGTCCGGGGCCGACGGCTGCGGCGTCAGGATCCGCACGCGCTCGTGCAGCAGGCGTCCGGCCGCGGTGTCCACGGGAGCGCCTTTGATCCCCGTGCCGCCGATATCGATGCCCAGACAGGTGTCCACGATGCCCATCTTCACCTGTTGTCCATCTTCGGGCCACGTACGCCACGATGTCGCGACCGGTTCGTTGTTGCACGGGTCGCCATACGGCCCAGCACACCACCCGGGCGGCGTACCGGGGCCCGGAGGGAGCCGACGGGAGCCGTCCGCCGGGCGGGAACCGTCAGCCGGGCAGGTCCGGCAGATCGGCGGCGTGCAGGGTGCGCAGATCCTCCATACCGGCCTCGGGCATGCGGGCCAGGCGCGACGCGTGGTTCTCGATCATCGTCTCGAACGTGCGGCGCGCCTCGCGGGCGTTACCGAAGCCCGTGCCGCGCGGCAGCCTGCGGAAGTAGGTGAGCAGTGAGCCGCGGGCCGCGTCGGTCAGCACGTACTCGTGCTCGGCCACCTGCTTGCCGGTGATCTCGACCAGTTCCTCCGCGGCATAGTCCTCGAACGTGATGGTGCGTGAGAAGCGGGACCCGAAGCCGGGGTTGGAGGACAGGAAGCGCTCCATCTCGTCGGTGTATCCCGCGACGATCACCACCACGTCGTCGCGATGGTCCTCCATGAGCTTGACGAGCGTGTCGATCGCCTCGCGCCCGAAGTCTCGGGACGGGTCCGGCGGTGCGAGGGAGTACGCCTCGTCGACGAACAGCACGCCGCCCCTGGCCCGGTCGAAGACCTCCTTGGTACGCGGCGCCGTCGAGCCGATGTGCTCGCCGACCAGGTCGACGCGCGAGACCTCGACGAGGTGTCCGCGGCGCAATACGCCGAGTGCGGCGGCAATTTCGCCGTACAGCCGGGCAACTGTCGTCTTGCCGGTGCCCGGTGAACCGGTGAAGACCAGGTGGCGCCGGAGGGTGGGCGCCTTGAGCCCCGCCTCCTCGCGGCGCCTGCCGACCGAGATCAGGTCGATGAGATTGCGCACCTCGCGCTTGACGGACTCCAGGCCCACCAACGCGTCCAGCTCGCCGAGGAGTTCCTCGGGACTGCGGGACGCGGCGTCGCCTGCGTCGTCGTCGCCTCCCGGGCTGCCGCCCTCGCGGGCGCCGGGCACCGTCAGGCGCTCGGTGAGGGTCGCGACGCCGGCCTGCTTCGACTCGGGCCGCAGCGTCGCCGGGACCGCGCCGCCGTCCCCGCCGCCGGAGCCGGGTCCGTCGCCCTGCGACGTGCACTCGGCGGCGATCGGACCGGAGTCGGCGAACTCGAAGCCGCCCTTGGCGTTTCCGCGCGTACGGCAGCGGGTGAACGACGGCTGGCAGCCCTCGCGCACGTGGATCGCGAAGCCGCGGCCGTTGGCGACCTCGCAGTCCTCGAAGTCGCCGCGGCCGCCGCCGGAGACCCGGATGCCCTCGCCGGAGGCGCGCTCGACGGAGACGCGGCGTACCGTCGGACCGGCCGCGCCGGTGACCGAGACGCCGTCGGTGACGTCCTCGATCACGCAGTCGGCGACGATGCCGCCGCAGTCCGCCTCGGTGAACCACACCCCGGTGGTGCCCTTGCGGATGCGGCAGCCGTTGACCGACACGATCGCGCCTTGGCCGACCGAGACCGCGGTCTCCTCCACGTCGTGGATCTCGCAGCCCTGCATGGACAGCCCGGTGCCCACCCCGCCGACCTTGACCGCGTCGAGCACGTCGTGGATGCGGCAGTCGCCGAGGGCGGCGTCCGCGCCGTCGCCGACCCAGACCGCGGGGTGCCCGCCGGTGGAGTCGTGGAACTCGCAGTCGATGACGGACGCGCGGGCGCCCCGGTCCGCGATGGACAGGCCGTTGCGTCCGAAACTGCGCAACGTGCAGTTGGTGAGCGTGACTTCGCTGTGCCCGTGGACGTCGACGCCGCTGCGGCCGGTGTCCCGCAGGCGGCAGCCGACGAGCGTCGCGGTGGCGCCGCGGTCGACGGACACGCCGTTGGCCTCGGCATCCCGGATCCGGCAGTCCTCCAGCGTGAACTCCGCGAGGTCGTCGACCTGCACACCGGTGCCCTTGACCGCGGTGATCTCGGTACGGACGGCCGTGCCGCCGCTGGACTGCCCGCCGACCGAGATGCCGGCCCATCCGACGCGTTCGATCCGGCATTCGGTGACGGTCGGCGCCGCGCCGCCCGCGACGCACACGCCCCCGCCGCCGACATCGTGGATGTGGCACGAGATCAGTTCGGGCATCGCCTGGTCGCCCGCGAAGACCGCCGGCTCGGTGTCGGAGCCGTCGTGGATCTCGCAGTTGGAAACCGTGCCTCCGGTTCCGGGGCCGCTGAAGCGCAGGCCGTGGCCGGAGATGTCGCTCAGGCGGCAGTCGACCACCTCGGGCCGCGCGCCGTCGCGTACGTCCATGCCCTCGCGGCCTGTGCCGGAGATCTCGCAGTCCTCGAACCGGCCGCGAGCCAGGCCGGTGACGCCGACGCCTATCCCTTGCGGGTTGCCGATGCGGCAGCGGCGCAGCACGGGGTCGGCTCCGCCGCGGACCTCCACGGCCACGACCGAGACGGCGCGTACCGTCAGTTCCTCCAGTATCGGCGAGCACGCGTCCACCACGATCGCGGACGACAGCACCCCGGCGCCGCCGGTGACGGTGAGGCCGTGCACGGCCGCATCGGCGAGCACGGTGAGGGCGACGCCGTCCTCGGCCTCCAGGAATACGGTGCCGGGTCCGTCCGCGCAGGTGACGGTCACCGGGACGCCGATGACGACGTCCTCCTGATAGGTCCCGGAGGCGACGGTCACCGAGTCACCCGGCGCCGCGGCCGCGAGCGCCGAGCCGATCGAGGAGTACTCCCCCGAACGGCGCCGCCAGCGGGTGCCCTGCACGACCTGAAGAACCCGACCCGCCATGGCGCGCCTGCCACCAACCCCTCGGTATCCCGTAGTTCGACCGGTGAATCACCGTAGCCAGGCCCGGCGCACGCACAGCGCGGGACATGGTCACCTGCACCGTACAGTCCAACGACGGGGGGTCACGCCGAGGTCACGGGTAAGCGCCCACGAAACGCCACATAGTGCTAGGTCGTGTCTTCAAATTCTCGCCGGGCCCGCGAACCGACGCGAATTTGAAGACACTCCCTAGTGCGGTGGCCGCTCTGGGCACTTTTTCGAAGCGCCGGGCGGGGCGGGCGGAAAGCGCGGGCGGGCGGCGCTACGGGTCGGTGGTCGTGAGGGTCCCCGGGCTGGTCGCGGCGCCGGAGGTGCCGGTGCTTCCGGCGTTCGGCCCGGCGTCGTCGGGTACGACCGCCGCCGACTCGTCGCGCAGGCGGGCGAACTGCACGTCCGCCTCGGGGCGCACGAGGGCGAGCCGGTTCGGGTCGGGTGCGTAGGTGGTGATCGGGACCGTCTCGAACTTCACCGCGTTCTGCGGGATGTTCTTGAGGCTGTTCAGCAGGTCGTACAGGTCCCTGAGGGTCCCGAGCGCCGGGTCGGTGGTGATGGCCTTGGTGGCGGCGTCGAGGATGCCGTACAGGCGTGTCGGGCTGGTCAGCAGGCTCTCGTTCTTGACCTTGGCGACCATCGCGGTCATGAACAGCTGCTGCCGTTCGATGCGCTGGAGGTCGCTGCCGTCGCCGATGCTCTTGCGGGCCCGGACGAAGCCGAGGGCCTGCTCGCCGTTGAGCGTCACGTCGCCCGCCGGGAGCTGGAGCTTGGCCGCCTTGTCGTCGATCGGCTGGTCGAGGTGGATCGGGACCCCGCCCATCGCGTCGACGAGCTTCTTGAAGCCGGTGAAGTCCACGGTGATCTGGTGGTCGACGCGGACCCCGGTCAACTGTTCGACCGTCTTGATGGTGCAGGCGGTGCCGCCCACCTCCATCGCGCTGTTGAACATGCCGAAGTAGGCGCGCGACATCGTGCCATCGCCCTTCTGGCAGGACGGGACGGCGACCATGAGGTCGCGCGGGAAGCTGACGCCCAGTGCGCTCTTCCGGCCCTCGGGGACGTGCAGCAGGACCGTGGTGTCGGACCGCTGCGTGTCGCCGGGGTCGCTGCCGTACTGCGCGTTCTCACCCGCCCGGGTGTCCGTGCCGACGAGCAGGATGTTGAGCGCGTTGGTGGCGACCGGCCGGTTCTTGTCGTCGCCCAGCTTGGCGGCGAAGTCCTCGGTCTTGATGTTGCCGTTGAGGCGCTCGTACGCCCACCACGCGAGGCCGCCCGCGGCCAGCAGCAGCACCGCCAGCCCGGCGGCTATGCCGATCAGGATGCGCCTGCGACGCCGGCGGCGGCCCGTGCGCCGCCGCCCGACCCGGCTGTTCCGCTCCGGATCGGGACCGTTTCCCGTGCCATCGGCCGTGGCCGGGGGCTGATGCTCTTCCTGCACAGATGTCGCTTTCTGCTGGCCCCCGGACTGCCCAACCGCCAGATCTCGCGCATCGTGCGCTCGGCACACCCGGAACATGGCCGCGCCGGGCCCCCTGTGCACCCCGAAGCGACGGAGTGGCGGCCCCCGCGGTTCCGGTTTTCTACAACTGTGCCACCTAGCACATAAGCCTGCGATATAGGTATTAATCGCCATAGAAGCTTAAAGCATCCGAATGACCGCCACTCGGCCACGGCACCCGACCGGGCCCGACCGGCCGTGCCGGGCGGGCGGCCCGCGGACGTCGGGCCGAGGTGCGCGGGTCGGGGTATGCCGTGCCGAGGTACGTCGGACCGAGGTGCGTCGGGGTCGCCCGGCGGTCAGGTGGGTTGGGCGGTGCGGGTGGGACGCGGGGCGGCCCGGCTGCCCAGCACGCCCAGCACCACGTCGACCAGGCGGCCGAGGCGCTCCAGCTCGCTGCGGTGGAAGGCCGGACCGTCGGTGCGCACCACGAAGAGCGTCAGCCAGGACAACCCAATGGGCGCGGCCGCGCCGTACACGCCGGGGCCGTGCAGGTCCTTGTCGAACTCCAGGGCGAGCGGGCGCAGCGGCGACACGGAAGGCAGTTGCGGGGAAGCGGGTGCCTGCCAACTGGAGTGCACGACGGAACGGGACTTGCTGCCGCGCGTGGCCACCGCCCATTCGGCGTGGAAGAGCGCGGGCGAGGCGTCGACGAGTGTGGCGACCGCGCGGCCGGGGTCGCGGGCGACCTGGCCGAGGACGTCGAGTTCGGGGGACGCCCCCGGCACCTCGCCCGCGGCCCAGCAGCCGTCGACGCGCACCCCCGCCAGGCTCTGCAGGCTCTCGACCAGGCGGCCGATCGGCCGCTCCCCCGGCCACGAGACGGTGAACTCGTCGACGGCCCGGCCGGTTTCCCGTTCCAGGACGCTCATCTGCAGCACGTCGGCGCCGGCAGTGCCGAACGCCTGGGTGACCCGGGCGAGCGAGCCGGGCCGGTCGGGCAGGGAGACACGCAGGCGGAACAGCATGCGGAGACCGCCTCCTTCGGCTGTGCGCATCCGCGTGGTGCGGACGGCGGTTCGGTGCCCCGGGTGCCGGGCCCGGTCCGGACGCGGCCGTCCGGTCGGCCTTGCACCCGTACCCGATTTCGGTACCCCTGGGATGACGAGTATGGGGCTGTTCCGATCATCTGTTCAGTCCATTTCGCGCATGTTGCGAAGTGGTGACACGCGTGTGCGCGTCACCCGCGGGCCGGAACCGCGTTCACTCCCATGAGTTTTTGACAACCCCCCGGAAACCGTTGCGCCATCCGGGCGCAACAGCGCTCCCGCAGGATCCATCGCGATCACTAGGAGGTCGCATGGAAGTTCCGCTGAATGCCGAAACGTCACGCCGCAGCCTGCTGCGCTCCATCGGGGTAGCCGGCGGAGCCGGTGTCCTGTACTCGACGATGGGGGCGATGGGACTCGCTCCCGTCCCGACCGCGGAGGCCGCCCCCTACAAGCCCCCGTCGCAGTCCGACTTCACCCTCACCGGTCGCGGGCGCAAGAAGGTCGTCGTCCTCGGGGCGGGCATCGCGGGGCTCGCCGCCGCGTACGAGCTGGGCAAGGCGGGGTACGACTGCCGCATCCTCGAGGCCAAGAACCGCCCCGGCGGCCGCAACTGGACGGCCCGCGGCGGCACCTCCGAGACCGACCTCGACGGACGCACCCAGCGGGGACGCTTCAGCGAGGGCCAGTACATGAACTGCGGCCCCGGCCGCCTCCCCCAGTCGCACGTCACTTTGGACTACTGCCGTGAACTCGGCGTCGAGCTGGAGGCGTTCGTGAACGCCAACGCCGACGCGTACATCTACCACGACGCGGCACCGGCACTCGCCGGGAAGCCGATGCGCTGGCGTACCGCCAAGGCGGACGTCTACGGCTACATATCCGAGCTGCTCGCCAAGGCCACCGACCAGGGCGCTCTGGACGCCGCCCTGTCGCAGGCCGACAAGGACCGGCTGATCTCCTTCCTGCAGAGCTTCGGCGCGATCAAGGGCAAGGCGGACGGCTTCAAGTACACCGGTTCCAGCCGCCGCGGCTACTCGGTCGAGCCCGGCGCGGCGCACGAGCGCGGCACCGTCCTCGGTCCGGTCCCGTCGCTGTCGGACGTGCTCGCCAGCGGCGTCGGTCAGCGGTTCTCCTTCGAGTTCGGCTACGACCAGGCGATGATGATGTTCCAGCCGGTCGGCGGCATGGACGCCATCCCGAAGGCGCTGGAGCGCGCGGTGGGCCGCCACCGCATCACGTACGAGGCATGGGCCACCGGTGTCGCGAACGTGCCGGGCGGCGTCGAGGTCTCCTGGAAGGACCGCAGCGGCCGCGAGCGCGTGGAGCGCGCCGACTTCTGCGTCGTCGCCACGCCGCCGCACATCGCCGCCCGGCTGCGCCACAACCTGGGCGCGAACGTCACCTCCGCGCTCAAGACCCCGACCCCGCTCGCGGTCGGCAAGATCGGGCTGGAGTACCGGCGCCGTTGGTGGGAGGCCGACGACCACATGTACGGCGGCGTCGTGCCGACGGACCTGGACCTCGCCACGCTGTGGTTCCCCTCGACCGGCTACCAGGGCCGGCGCGGCACCGTCATCGGCTACTACCACTTCGGGGCCCAGGCGGAGACGTACGGCAAGCTCACGCCCGAGGAGCGCACCAAGCGGGCCGTCGACCAGGGCGTCAAGATCTTCGGCGAGCGCTACCGCAAGGAGCTGGACACGTCGTTCAGCGTCGCATGGCACCGTACGCCGGGCTTCGAGGGCGGCTGGGTCGGCTGGCCCAACCAGGACGGCCCCGAGTACAAGCTGCTCAACGAGCCGCAGGGCAACGTCTACTTCTCCGGCGACTGGCTCAGCCACACCATCGCGTGGCAGCACGGCGCCTTCACCTCGGCGCGCAAGGTCGTGACCGAGATCCACCAGCGGGTGATGGCGGCATGAGCGAGGGGGGTCTTGTGGAGAACACTGCCGCGCAGGCGGTCTTGGACACGGGGGCGGCGGACGGCACATCCGCGGGCCGCGGAACCGGAATGTCGCGTCGCAAAAAGGCCGTCGTCGCGGTCGGTTCGGCGATCGTGATGTTCGGCGCCGGCATCGCGGTCGCCGAGGCGCACAACAACCGCATCGGCGACAAGGAAGTCCGGGTCATGCTGCCCACGGGGCAGAGCAACCCGGCCATCGCGCAGGGCGTGGGCACCGGGCACGAGGTCGCGATCTACACCAGCAGCGGGCTCGGCCCGGGTGCGCTGAACCCGAGCGCGCCGGCCAACAGCCCCGAGCGCTTCACCGACCCGACGATGACCGCCGGCGCGGAGGGGGTCAGCGTCACCGAGGCGCAGGCGCTGGTCGTGCTCAAGGCGATCCAGGACAACCTGAAGGCGGCCGGGCTCACGCCCGCGGACGTCATCACGATGAAGTGCTACCTGATGAAGCCGCCGGGCGCGGCGTCGGCCGACTACGCGGGCTGGAACCGGGCGTACCGGCAGTTCTTCGCGAACATCGACCTGCAGACGCGCAAGCCGGTGCCGGTGCCGATGGGCACGTCGCCCGCGAAGGCACCCATCCTGGCGAACAACGCGCGGCCGGCCCGCGCCACGATGGAAGTGGTGACCCTCGCGGTGCCGGGGTGGCTCGTCGAGGTCGAGGTGACGGCGGCGTACCCGAAGAGCCGCCGGTAGCGGCTCCGCCGTCCGGGTGACCGGTCGGACACCTGGACGCCGGGACGCGCAAGGCGGAGCGGGGGCGAGGCAGTGGATACACCAGTGGACTTACCGGCGACCGCGCTGCTGTCGACGGCGTCGGCGGCGCAGTCGTCCGGACGGTTGCCAACGCAGTTACCCCTGGTGTTTCGGGCGGCGGCGGTACGACACAGGCAGGAGTACGACAGTCGGGCCGCAAAGCGGCGAGAGGCGGGACCCGTCGGGGTCCCGCCTCTCGTTGCGTCCGGGCGGTCGCCGCCGCGGTGTACGGCCGGTCCGGCGCCGCGGCCTCAGGCCGCCTGCGACTTGGCGCCCGTCTGCGGCTTGGCCCCCGCCTTCGGTCCCCATGTCCACCAGTCGAGCGCGCGGCGGGCGTTCTCGGTGTCGGCATGGTCGTTGCCGAGGATGCGCGTGCAGTCGGCGCCCAGCGATTCGAGCAGCGCGCGGGCGGTGCCGGGGTCGCCGGACTCGCCGGTCCAGTGCGCGAGGTTGTGGCGCATCACGAGCGTGTCGGGGTGTCCGGCGCCGAGGGCGCGTACCGCGTCGGTCACCAGCGATCTCAACAGGTCGCGGGCCCGGACCTGGTCGCCCGCCTCGCCCGTCCACACCGCCTGGTCGTGCCGCGCCAGCAGGGTGTCGCGGGCCTCCGCCCCCAGGACCTGCTCGCGTTCGCCCGCGATGTCGGTCATGAGGCGGGCGGCTTCGGCGGCGTCGCCCGATCGGCCGATCCAGTGCGCGTGCTGGTGGCGGTTCGTCAGCGTGTCGGCGTGGACCGGGCCGAGCACGTCGGTGCAGCTGTCGACGACCGGGCGCAGTATGCGCGCGGCGGCCCCGGCGTCGCCGCCCTCGCCGATCCAGCGCGCCCACGCGGCACGCGCGTTGAGCGTCTCCGGGTCGTCCTCGCCGAGCAGTTGCACGTAGTCGGCGGCGACGTTGCGGGCCAGCGCCTCGGCGGTGACCGCGTTGCCGGACACTCCGAGGCAGAAGGCCTGGTTGTGCCGTGCGAGCAGGGTGTCGGGGTGCTGCGCGCCCAACAGCTGCGCGTACTCGTCCACCAGCTCGCCGAACGCCGTGGCGGCCTCGGCGACACGCCCCTCCTCGCCGAGCGCCCGCGCCCATTCGGCGCGCGCGTCCAGCGTGCCGGGGTGGTCCGGCCCGAGCTCCTTCAAGGCGGCCTCCGCTTTCTCGTGCAGCGCCTCTATTCGGCTCACGTCCCGCGCGGCACCTGCCGCGTCGTGGCCCGCGACCCGCGCGCTTTGCGTCGCGTCGTTGTCGACACCCATCGCCGTACGCCCTCCCTCGGCCTTCTCCACACCTCTCTCCCCGGTCCGATTCTGCGCGAGATCGGACCCCGAAGCGTGTATATGACGACGGTACGCGCCGCCGCGGCCAGCCGATGCAGGGCTGTCCCTAGACTTGGATGGCCGGTTTCATACGGGCCATCGTCCACAACCTGCGTCGCGACAGGACCAGGGCCGACACGGCCAGTGCGACGAGCAGGTACGCGCCCAGCACCAGGACCGCACGGGTGAGGATCCAGCCCTCGCCGCCGGAGATCGTCACCCTCAGGCCCTCCACCAGGTACGTCATGGGCAGCACCTGGTGCAGCCACTGGAACGGCGCCGGGGTCGTCTCGATCGGGTAGAGACCGCCGCACGAGGTGAGCTGGAGCATCAGCAGCACGAGCGACAGCGCGTCGCCGACGGCTCCGAATGCGACGTTCAGCAGATGGTCGATGGCGACGAACGCCGCCGCGGCAAGGGCCAGGAGCCCGAGGGTCTGCCCGACCTGGCGGGGGTCGAGGCCGAGTCCGAGGTCGACGACGGCGTACAGGACGTACGCGCCGACCACGCCGAGGAAGGCCGCGGGCAGCCACCCGGCCAGGGTGACCGTCAGCGCGCCGGAGCGGCCCGCGAGCGCGCGGGCGTTGAACGGCTTGAGCACCAGGTAGGCGGTCAGGCCGAACACCCACAGCGCGATGCTGAAGAAGAACGGCGCCATGCCGCGCCCGTACAGCTTCGCGGGGTGCAGGTTGTCGACGTCGATCACCACGGGGGCGGTGAGCACGCCCGCGCTGCCCTGGGCCTGCTGCGGTCCGGCCGGGACGGGCACCGCCGCGGCGGTCTGGTCGAGGCCCGCCGCGAGGTCGCCCGCGCCCTGTTGCAGTTGCGGGGCCGGGGCGGTGCCGATGCCGGCCTGCAACTGGCGGGCGGCGGAGGCCGCCTGCCCGAGTTGCTGCCGTAGGTCGCCCAGTTGGGTGAACGCCTGTTGTGCGTACGTCTGTTGCACGGCCTGCGTGATGGCGCTCTGCAGCGCCGCTTTCGCGCTCTCCGCGGCGGTGCCGATGATGAAGCCGTTGGCGTCGTTCAGCGTCATCGTCAGGCGGGCCTGCTGCGGCTGCGTGGTCGGGCCGCTGGCGAGCTTGGCGCTGAAGTCCGGCGGGATGGTGACGGTGAAGTAGTAGTCGCCGTCCCGGAGGCCGTCGGAGGCCTTCGCGGCGTCGACCTGGTGCCACTCGAAGTTGTTCTGCTCGACGACGGTCTGCGTCAGCTGCGCGCCGGCGGCGAGCGTCTGGCCCGAGGCGGCGACCGGCTGGTCCTGGTTGACGATGGCGACGGGAACCTCGTGGAAGTGCCCGTACGGGTCCCAGTTGGACCACAGGTAGAGGGAGCCGTACAGGAGCGGCACCAGCGAGATCGCGACGGGGACGACCATCAGCGGGCCGCGGAAGCGGCGGAGTTCGAGCCAGGCGAGGCGCAGGACGTTCACCGGCGGCCCCCGCTCTTTGCCCGCAGGTGCGTCTGGTGGCCCGGGAGCACCACCACCAGGTCGGCGGCGGAGGCGCCCGGCGGGGGCGGCGCGGTCGCGGTGGCCACCACGGTCGGCCCGGAGTGTGCGAGGGCGCGTACGGCGTGCCAGGCGCGGTCCAGGTCGGTTCCGGCGATGCCGGAGTCGACGTCGTCGACGAGCACGCCGCCCGGCTGCTCGGCGGCGGCGAGCGCGAGGAGGAGCAGGAGTTGCTCGACGCGGGAGAGGTCGCCCGCGAGGGTGTGCGGGGTGAACGGCAGGTCCATGAGGTCGAACGCGTCCGCGAGGGACTCGTCGGAGACGCGCGGGCCGCCGATCGCGCGGCGCTCGGCGGCCAGTTCGCCGACCGTGAGGCGTTCCTCCAGGTCCACGGCCGGGGCCGCGCGGGCCACCGTGATGCGGCGCCGGGCGTGCGCGGCACCGCGCGGCAGCGGAGTGCCGTCGACGGTGATCGTGCCCCGGGAGGTCCGGAACCGGGCGCCGAGTGCGAGCAGCAGCGACGTGCGCCCCGAACCTCCGGGGCCCACGAGCACGCTCACGGACCCGGGGCGCGCGTCGAGGGCGACGTCCTGCACGACGGTCCCCGACGGCCCTCGGACGGCGATGCCGTCGGCGACGATCTCCACTCCACGCGCTGACATGCGCCTCCTCGGACATTTCGTATTCCGAAGGAGATAACCGGGCGGACGCCATCCAAACAGGTGAAATGGGTGAAATGTCGCGAGTGACGCTCACATCACGAGGGGAGGAGCTTGGGTCGGCGCAACTCGGGTCGGCGCCCGCACCGGCGGACCGTCAGGCGGTCTCCGCCGGGGGCTCCGCGAGGCGTTCGAGGTCGAACTCGCCGTCCTTGACCCCCAGTACGAACGCGTCCCACTCACCCTTGGTGAACCGCAGGATCGGCCCCTCGGGGTGCGCCGAGTTGCGCATCGCCACCGCGCCGCCGCCGATCTCGGCGGTCTGCACGACGCCTTCGCCGGTGGTGTCCTCGCCGTAGCTGATCCACTCGACGCCGCTGATGTCGCGTGCGTACAGCTCGGCCTTCTCGGCCTCCATCTCCGCCTGCGTCGCCATCGCGAGTTCCCCTCTCGTGTGCGGCCGTTCGCGGCGCCCCGCGGCTGCCGGGGGTGCCCGAGAGGTCAAGGTACGGCACCACGCGACGGCGCGGACACCGTACGTGCGTAAACGTCCCGGGAACGCATCGCGCGCGGACGGGGTCCGTCCGCGCGCGAAGGTGCGCGCGGCGGGACGGGGCCACCGGTAAGTGCCGTCCCGCCGCACGTGGTTCCCCTCGGTCAGAGGGTGTTCGGAGGGGTCGTCAGAGCACGACTTCGACGCTGCCGCGCAGGTCCCCCGCATTGCGGCCGACGCCGATGCGGTACGTGCCGGGTGCCACCGTCCACGCGCCCGCCGCGACGTCCCAGCGGGCCGGCGCGGCCGGGTCGACGCTGACGCGCGCGGTCACGGTGCTCCCGGCGGGGGCGTCGACCGCGGCGAAGCCGACCAGGCGCAGCGGCTCGGCGGACCCGACCGGTTCCAGGTACGCCTGGACGATCTCGCGGCCTGCCCGGGCACCGGTGTTGGTGAGGGTGACCTCGACGGTCAGCCCCTCGGACGCGTCGCCGACGACGGTGACGCGGTCGTACGACCATTCCGTGTAGCCGAGGCCGTACCCGAACGGGTACGCGGGCTTGGTGCCCCGCTGCGCCCACAGGCGGTAGCCGATGGTGCCGGACTCGGCGTAGTCGATGCGGCCGTCGACGACCGCGGTGGACAGCACCGGGGTGTCGGCCTCGGCCGCCGGATGCGTGGTGGGCAGCCGCCCGCCGGGCTCGACCGCGCCGGTGAGGACGTCGGCGAGTGCGGCGCCGCCCGCCTGGCCGGGGAGCCAGGCCCACAGCAGCGCGGCCACCTGGTGGCGCCAGGGCGTCAGCACCGGGGAGCCGGCGTTGACGACCACGATGGTGTTCGGGTTGGCGGCGGCGACGCGCGTGACGAGTTCGTCGGTGCGGCCGGGCAGGTTGAGGTCGGTGCGGTCGAAGCCCTCGGACTCGATGTCGTCGGTGGTGCCCACGACCACGATGGCCACGTCCGCGGCGGCGGCGTCGGCGACCGCGGCGTCGAGCTCGTCGTCCTCCGGGACGCGCGGGCCCTCCCAACCCAGCCCCATCGCGGCGAACCCGACCGTGGGGTCGATCGTGTAGTGCGCCTCGATCTCGACGGCGACGCCTGTTTTCGCCGCCACCTCGACGCGCCTGAGCGGCGGCTTGAGCAGCGCCTCGATGATGTCGCCGCTGTCCGAGTCGAGTTGGAAGGTCCGCCGCTCGCCGTCCACGGTCAGGACGAAGGCGCCGGCGCCACGCACGTCGAGCAGGTGCGTGCCGTCGACCTGCGGGGCGAGGCGCACGCGCGCGGCGATCGCGGTGGTACCGGCCGGGAGCGTGCCGGGCCAGAACACCAGGTTCGAGCCGATGCGGTGGTCGGTGCCCAGCGAGTTGCCGTCGGCGTCGAAGAACTCCAGGCCGAGGCCCGGCTCGCCGGTGGCCGGGTCGACGGCGGTGTCAAGTGACAGGTCGGCGAGCGCTCGGTGGGTGAACGCGCCCTGTCGTACCGTGAGTTCGACGTCCGGGCCGAGCGCGGCGCGCAGGCCTTCGGGGACGCTCACGACGTGGTCGGGGTTCACGTGCGCGGAGCCGCCGCCCTGTGCGGACAGGCGTACCGCGTTGGGGCCGATCAGGGCGACGCGGCGCAGTGCGGACGGGTCGAGCGGGAGCGCGGCGTCCTTGTTCTCCAGCAGGACCATCACCCTGGCGGCGATCTCCCGCACCTGTGCGTCGGCGTCGGCCGGGGTGGTCACGTCGCCGCGCGGGGCGGTGTCGCCCAGTACGCCGACGCGGGCGGCGAGGCGAAGGATGCGCAGCACCTTGTCGTCCAGGACGGACTGGTCGACGCGGCCCTCCCGGACGGCCTCGACCAGCGGCTCGCCCCACTCCGCGACCGGTCCGGGCATCGCGATGTCGGTGCCGCCGAGGGCTGCCCCCTCGGTCGAACGCACCGCGCCCCAATCGGATATGACAACCCCGTCGAAGCCCCACTCGTCCTTGAGGACGTCGTTCTGGAGATGCGAATTCTCCGTCATGGTACGGCCGTTGGTCGCGTTGTACGCCGACATCACGAGCCACACCCGGGCTTCGCGGACGGCGGCCTCGAACGGCGCGAGGTAGACCTCGCGCAGCGCCCGCTCGTCCACTCGCGAGTCGTACGTCATGCGCTCGTTCTCGGAGTCGTTCGCCACGAAGTGCTTGATCGTCGCGCCCACCCCGGCCGACTGCACGCCCTTCACGAAGCCGACCGCGACGCGCGACGTCAGCAGCGGGTCCTCCGAGTAGCACTCGAAGTGGCGTCCGCCCAGCGGCGTCCGGTGCATGTTCACCGTCGGCGCCAGCAGCACGTGGATGTCCTTGTCGCGCGCCTGAGCCCCCATCAGGAAGCCGACTCGGTGCGCCACTTCGGGGTCCCAGGCGGCGGCCTGCGCGGACGGGCTCGGGAAGAGCAGCGAGGTGTCGCGCTCGTCCCACAGGACTCCGCGTACGCCCACGGGGCCGTCGGAAACGCGCAGCTTGCGCAGCCCGATCTGCGGCATTTCCGGCAGGGACCAGAAGTCCTCGCCGACGATCAGCCGCACCTTGTCCTCGAGGGAGAGGCGGCCCACCAGAGCGCGCAGCTCGTCCTCACCGATCCCCGGGTCCGTCGCAGGGGTGCCCGCAGGAGTGCTCGCAGGGGTGTTCGTCGTCATCGCTGGCCTACCGTCGCTTCCTGTCCGCTGAGGGAACGTGCGCCTGTACCGACCGGGTCCCGCCGCGGCGCGGCCGTGGCTCCGCGCGGCCGTGGCTCGGGTTGCATCCGAACGGTAACGCCAAAAACCTTGCGCTCGGTAGTTTTGTTACGCCTACGTGATGTTCCCCATGTTCAGGGGAAACCGCCGCACGGCAGGATGGGTCCATGGACGTATCAGGGACGGCCTCATCCGAGACGGCGAAGCAGGTCGCAGGCGGCGCGGAGCCGGCGGCCGCGACCCGGGCCCGGGGGCGGCGGCAGGGCTACGCGACCGGCGACGCGCGGCGCGCCCGCATCCTCAACATCGCGCTCCAGGAGTTCGGCGAGAACGGCTACCGCGGCACCTCGCTCGCCCGCATCGCGGAGCGCGCCGAACTCACCCAGGCCGGCCTGCTGCACCACTTCCGCAGCAAGCAGGAGCTGCTGACCGCGGTCCTGGACCTGCGCGACAGCATGGACGCCGAGCGCCTCGACCTCTCCAATCTGCCCGACGGCGGCGAACCCGCGCTGCGCGCCCTGGTCGCCCTCGTCGAACACAACGCCCGCAAGCCGGGCATCGTGCAGTTGTTCACGGTCCTGACCGGCGAAGCGGTGACGACCGACCACCCGGCGCACGCGTGGGCCCGGGAGCGCTACCGGCTCCTGTCCACGTCGATCACCACCGCGCTGCGGCACGGCACCGAGTCCGGGGAGTTGCGCGCCGACCTCGACCCGGAGGCCTGCGGGCGGCAGGTCATCGCGATGATGGACGGACTGCAACTGCAGTGGCTGCTCGACCCCGAGCAGATGGACATGGCGGCGGTGTTCCGCACGTACATCGAAGGGCTGCTCGGCCAGATCCGGGCCTGAGCCCGCGCGCGACCTCGTCGGCGGCCCGCTCTACTCGGCCGCCTCGTCGGCGCCCTTCTCGGCCGCCGTCAGCTCGGTCAGCACCCCCGCGAGGTCCCAGCCGGACAAGCTGGCTATCGCCTCGCGGAACGTGGTGAGCGCGAACAGGTCGCCGCGCGCCGTCATCCGCCCGTCGACCAGCGCCTTGCGCGGCAGCGACCGGTCGTTGTCGAGCAGCAGGCTGCGCGCTGTCGGGTAGTCCATGTGGATCATGAGGTCCGGCCCCGGCAGCAGCCCCGGGCGGACCAGCACGCGTCCGTGGAAAACGTCCAAGTGCAGTTCGGCCGGGTCGTCGCGGCCGGGTACGTCGCTGACCACGATGTCGACGACCGCCGGATGCGGCGTGCGCTTCTCCGGGTCCGGCGTGATCAGGCGGCTGAGCCGGGAGACCGCGGCGATCCATTCGTCCGACATGAAGGGGTAGCGCTCCAGCGCCGGCGCGTCGGGCTCCTCGGCCGGCTGCGCGGCCGGCTCGGGACTCTCCGCCTCCAGTACCCTGCCCAGCGTCTCACCGAGCTGACGGGTCGCCAGACGCCGCATCGCGCGGGCGAGTTCGCTGTCGACGGCACGCTGCGCCAGCGGGCGGAGCCGCCGGATCAGCTCGGCCATCTCCGGCGCCTCCTCCTCGAGCGAGGAGTCCTTGAGGTAGTGCTGCCACAGATAGGTCTCGGTCAGCTGCATGAACGAGCCCGCCACCCGCTCCATGTCCGCGCGGAGCGCGCGCAGATGATCGAGCACCGCGTGCACGGGCACACCCGCCGCGTGCAGTTCGGCGCACACCGCCAGCTCGCGCGGGCTGGGCACCCGGAACAACGTCAGCGAGTCGTCCTCCGGCTCGAGCAGCCCGAACTGCACGGCGCCCGCGATGACCACCGGGTCCGAGAGGCCGCCGAACATGGCGGTCAACTCGGCACGTGTCATCCTGCCGGGTTCCTCGTCGCTCCACGGCCCGGTGACCTCCGCGACCAGGCCGAGCACACCGCCGAGGCTGCGCCCGTTGTCCCACGCGTCGAGCAGCTCCTTGATGCTGACCAGGCTGTAGCCGCGCTCCAGGAGTTGGCCGATCAGACGCAGGCGCGCCAGATGACCGCCGTCGTACAGCGACACCCGGCCGGCCCGGCGCGGCCGGGGCAGCAGCCCGCGGTCCTGGTACGCGCGTACGTTGCGCACGGTCGTACCGCCCTCGCGGGCGAGGTCTTCGATCCGATACTCCGCCAACCTCGTGCCTCGCGATCCTTGTGTGCCACCCTCACCCGGCCACGCGCTCCCCCGCCACGGCACGTCGACCGGCAGCGCGACGGACCGCGGTTTCGTGGCTGGGCAGCAACGTAATGCAGGAGGGCTGGAACCTCGATCACGAGGAGGGGAGAGACCGGGGATTAATCCGGGCAGAACACGACATACGCTGAACTAATTCCGGCTTTGTGTCCGGTACGACCGGCGAATCGGCAGATCGACCGGTCGGGTCGATCGGCGCGGGCGCCGGTCAGGGGATCACGACGACGGGCCGCTTCGCGTGCTTCACGAGGCGGCACGACACCGAGCCGAACAAGCGGCTCACAAAACCCGAGGACCCGCCGACGACGATCGCGTCGGCGGCGAACTCCTTGGCGACGTCCTCGATCTCGTGGCAGATGTCGCCGCCGCGTTCGACGAGGATCCAGGGCACGTCGCTGAGATGGTCGGCACAGGCGAGTTCGAGGCCGAGGGCCTCGGAACGGTTGTCGGGCACGTCGATGAAGACCGGGGGCTCACAACCGGCCCACACAGTGGCCGGAATGCGGTTCGCGACGTGCACGATGACGAGCCCGCCGCCGAGACGGCGGGCCATGCCGGCCGCGTACGCCAGTGCGCGTTCACTCGCCCCCGAGCCGTCGAAACCGACGACGACCGGGTGCTGGAACGCGGGGTCGCGGGGGCGCTGGGATTCGGGACGGAGCAACGGGGTGCCGTCCGGCAGGTCACTGAAGTCGAAAGCAGCCATGGCAATCGGGCGTCTTTGCTGAGGAGGAGCGCTGCGCGGCCCCTCAGAGATCAAATAAAGAGCCTATGCATACAGATTACGTATTGCGGTCGGAATCGGACAGGCCGTGCGGTGTCGAGCACGCACGATATCTGCCCACGCCGCCGTACGGGAGCCCCCGGCAGCCGCGAAACCCCCATCCGGGTGAAGTCATCGCCGAAGGACACCCCAACAGGCCCGGAACCGCCCGGATTCGCGCCCCGTGCGGCCTTGGTGCGGGGCCCCGCCGGACCGCTCCGCGGGCGGTGCCGACCTCCTGCGGACCGGTCGGCGGGCGTGGCCGGATCACCTCCGGTGGCGACGGCGCCACGGCGTACGGCAGCGGTGGGGTGCGCGCCTGCGTACGGGACTGTCGGCACCGGAGTCCTCATGTCGGTCTCCGCGGGTGGCGAATCGGGGCCCGAGGCATGGCGAAGGGTTGCGCGGGGGCGGGAAACCCCCGGGGGCCGTTACCCGCGGGGCCGGGTCGGCGTTGCACACGACGACACCGCGTGTCCGGGCGGCCCACGTCGGCCGGGGCGGCGATCCCGAGTGCGCGGCACCGTCGCGGACGCCGACCCCGGGCCGACGGGGCCCAGCCCGAGCAGGGCCCGACGTACGTCCGACTTCCGTCCGACGTCCGCCCCAACCGAGGAACGGCATGCCCCCGCGAGCCACACCCCGCGGCACCGCAGGACCCCCGCGGCCCGTGCGGCCGCGTACGGCCCCCGATCGGCCATCCGGACGCCGCGCCCGCACCGCCACCCCGGACGCCCCGCAGGCGCCCTCCCAGGCACGCTCCCGAGCGCTCCTGCCGGACACCGGAGACCCGGACCAACCCACCGATCGGTCGCCGGTCGGGCTGGGCGAGATCGCGCCTTGGTACGCCGCGGGCGCGCTCTTCACCGCCCTGGGGCTACTCGCCGGCCGTGTCGATCTGTTGCCCGCGCTCGCCACCGGAGCCGGAGTTCTGGCCGCTGGCGCCGCCGCGTGGCTGGTGATCTTCCGAAATTCGTAACACACCGTGAGCAAGCAGACATAGATTTCATTCACGAAATTCGCTTTGCAACCCGGGCATTGCTCATCGAAGAGTCGCCAGGGGTGGTGTGACCGCCATCACAAACAGGCATATCTACATAACGTCACGTGGAGAACACCATGCATAGACAAGCCCAGAAAGAGTAAGTTCCGATCTTGGGTGACTTGAGTGGCGTGTGTGAACTACTGAGACTCGCCATCAACGACCCCTCCCGCCTCGCCGGTGCTCGACCGGAGGGTGTCGTGGAGGGCTGAAGGGGGCGATCGGAGCCATGAGCAGGACCGACGGTCGACAGGCGGGTCGGCGCGAGTCCACGGCCGCGGAGGACACCGCGGCCTCGCCGGCGTCCGCGGACGTGTCGATACCCGCGGCGCGTACCGGCGAACGACAGGCTCCGGTCCCCGCGCCGAGAAACGAATACGGCGCGAACGGGGGCACGGGGGAAGCAGATTCGGACACCTCGCCGGGCACAGCGGCGGACACCGCGGCGGACGGCGACATGGTCGGCTTCGACCCCGGCGTCGGCGCCGTACCGGACGACGACTACGGGGAGAGCGACGTGGCGGTCGTGGGGACCGACGCGGAACCGGGCCGGACGGCGAACTCGGTCGACGGCCTGTCCGACGACGAAGTCCCGGACGAGGCCGAGTCGTACGCGGAATGGCCCGCGCGGCTGATCGGCAGGCGCCGGGCCGAGACCATCGCGGTCCTGCTGTTCTCGAACTCGCCGATTCTGGAGAGCTCGATCCCCATCTCGGTCTTCGGCGTGGACCGCAGGGACGCCGGAGTCCCGAACTACCGATTACTGGTATGTGCCGCCGAGCCCGGGCCGCTGCGCACCACCGGCGGCGTCGAACTCATCGCGCCGCACGGCCTCGACGGCCTGCACCGCGCGGGCACGGTGATCGTGCCGGCATGGCACTCGCCGTCGCGCACGCCGCCCGCTCCGGTGCTCGACGCGCTCCGTCGCGCGCACCGCGAGGGCGCGCGCGTGGTCGGCCTGTGCGGCGGGGCGTTCGTGCTCGCGGCGGCCGGGTTGCTCGACGACCGGCCGGCGACGACGCACTGGATGTACGCGCCCGCGCTCGCCAAGTCGTTCCCGAAGGTCCGCGTGGACCCGCGCGAACTGTACGTGGACGACGGCGACGTGCTGACCAGCGCCGGCACCGCGGCGGGCATCGACCTGTGCCTCCACCTGGTGCGCATCGACCACGGCTCGGACGCGGCGAACGCGCTCGCGCGGCGGCTGGTGGTGCCGGCCCACCGGGTCGGCGGGCAGGCCGCGTACATGGACCTGTCGCTGCCGGAGGAGATCAGCGGCGATCCGCTGGCCACGGTGATCTCGTGGGCACTGGAGAACCTGTCCGAGAAGTTCGACATAGAGGTGCTGGCGACGCGGGCGTACATGAGCCGCCGTACGTTCGACCGCCGCTTCCGGTCGCTGACCGGCAGCGCCCCGCTGCAGTGGCTCCTGACCCAGCGCGTCCTCCAGGCGCAGCGGATGCTGGAGACCACCGAGTTGCAGGTGGAGGAGATAGCCAGACGCTGCGGCTTCCGGTCCCCGGTCGCGCTGCGCGGGCACTTCCGCAAGCAGCTCGGGATCCCGCCCGCCGCGTACCGGGACGCCTTCCGGACCCGGGAGCCGGACGCGGTGGCCGTCGAGGTGGAGGTGGGCCGGCCGTAGGCCGCGAGGCCGCTGAGGCCCTGGCGACGGTCGCAGGGCCTAGGCTGATCCACTATGAATGACCGCTTGGTCTGGATCGACTGCGAGATGACCGGACTCGACCTCAACCGGGACGCCCTTGTCGAGGTGGCCGCACTCGTCACCGACTCGGAGCTCAACGTCCTCGGCGACGGGGTCGACGTCGTGATCCGCCCGCCCGCCGAGGCGCTGGACGGCATGCCCGACGTGGTGCGCGCGATGCACACCGCGTCGGGTCTGCTCGACGTCCTCGACGACGGGGTGACGCTGGCGGAGGCCGAGGCGATGGTCCTCGGGTACGTCCGCGAACACGTCAGCGAGGGGCGCAAGGCCCCCTTGTGCGGCAACTCCGTCGCCACCGACCGCGGCTTCCTGGCCCGCGACATGGCCGCGCTGGAGGGCTACCTCCACTACCGCATCGTGGACGTCTCCTCCATCAAGGAGCTGGCCCGCCGCTGGTACCCGCGCGTCTATTTCCAGTCGCCGCCGAAGACCGGCAACCACCGCGCGCTGGCCGACATCAAGGACAGCATCACCGAACTGAAGTACTACCGGGAGGCGATCTTCGTGCCGCAGCCGGGCCCGGACACCGACACCGCCAAACAGATCGCCGCCCGCTTCACGGCCCCTCAGGTCCCGCTCAGCTGACCTCGGGCCGACCTCCGGCTGAGCTCGGCGTCTCCCCGGAACAACCCGGGAGCGAGCACCCCTCGATCCCCTGTACACTCTTTCTCGCTGCTCCGGTCGTACGGCCGGAAGACGCGTGGTGGGTGTAGCTCAGTTGGTAGAGCACCTGGTTGTGGTCCAGGACGTCGCGGGTTCGAGTCCCGTCACTCACCCCACCTTGCCAAGGCCCCGATCTGCACCCGCAGATCGGGGCCTTGAGCGTTTCCCGTCCGCTCTCGTGCGCTGCCGCCCGCTGCCGCCCGCGCTTCGGTGCGGCTTCACGCTTTCGGGTGGTGGGGCGGGCGGGTGGGGGATTGCGGCGGGGCGGGGGCGTGGGCGGCGCCTAGCCTGGGGGGATGGGTGGTGGTGGCGTCCTCCGGATCGGTACGCGGTCCTCGCCGATGGCGATGGCGCAGGCGGAGCATGTGGCCGGGCTGATGCGCGCGCAGTGGTTCGTGCGCGAGGTCGAGATCGTGCCGTACACCACGTCCGGCGACCGGTGGGCCGGGAGCCTGGCGGAGTTGGGCGGCAAGGGGGTCTTCGTCAAGGAGATCGACCGGGCGCAACTCGCGGGCGAGGTGGACATGGTGGTGCACTGCCTCAAGGACATGCCGGGGGACGAACCGGTGCCCGAGGGGCTGGAGATCACCGCGTACCTGCCGCGCGACGACGTGCACGATGCGGTGGTGACCGCGGACGGGACCAAGCTGCGGGATCTGCCCGCGGGTTCGCGCGTCGGTACGAGTTCGGTCCGGCGCACCGCGCAACTCAAGTCGCTGCGCCGGGATCTGACGGTGGTTCCGGTCCGCGGCAACGCCAACTCCCGGCTGGCCAAGCTGGACGCGGGCGAGTACGACGCGCTGCTGCTCGCCGTGGCGGGCCTGCGCCGGATCGGGCTGCACGAGCGGATCACCGAGGCGCTGCCCACGACGTCGATGATCCCGGCGGTGGGCGCGGGCGTGCTCGCGTTGCAGTGCCGGTCCGACGACGCCGAGTCGGTCGAGGCGGTGTCCGGGCTCGACCACGCGCTGACGCGCGCGTGCGCGACGGCGGAGCGGACCATGCTGCGGGTACTGCGCGGGCACTGCGCGAGTCCGATCGCCGGCTACTGCGCGCCGAAGGAGGACGGACTCGCGCTGCATGCCGCGGTGTTCAGTCCGGCGGGTGACGTGGTGATCGAGGCGTTCGAGAACGGCCTCATGCACACGCCGGAGTGGGTCGGCGAGGCGGCCGCCAACACGCTGCTCGACCAGGGGGCGCGGGCGTTGATCGACGCCATCCCGCACCCGTGAGCGCGGCGGCGGCCGTGGCGGTAGGTTCGAGCGCGTGCGTCAGGTGTGGGAGTCGTGGGGCGGGGTCCTGCTGGTGTGGGGGGCGGTCATTCCGCTCGTTGCGGGGGCCTGCGTGCTGGGTGTCCGGCTGAGGGTCCGTCAGGGACGGGATCCCGCCGAGGCGTTGCGCTTCACCGCGGCGGAGGCGGGGATCGCGGCGGGCACGCTGCCGTGGGTGTGGATGATCCTGACCCCCGCGTACGGCGAACGCGCGGTGAGCGCGGTGCCGTTGCGCGACCTGGCGGCGACGCTCACGAGCACGCCGGTGGACGCCTTCGTGCAAGTCGGCGCGAACCTGGTGGTGTTCGTGCCGCTCGGCTTCTTCCTGCCGATGCGGTGGCCCGGGTTCGCGGGTGTGCCGCGCATGGCGCTGCTCGGCGCGGTGGTCTCGGGACTGCTTGAGACCGGGCAGTACGTGCTCGACATGGGCCGCGTCTCGTCGGTCGACGACGTGCTGATGAACACCGCCGGCGCCGCCGTCGGTGCGTATCTCGCGCGCGTACACGTGGCGCGGCGCGAATCCGATCGTTCGTACGGCGACCGGATCGCGGCGCGGCTACTTCTTCGGCTTGGCGTCGTCGGCTGACGGACCGGAGCCGTCGGCCCCGCCGCCTTTGCGGAGTCTGCGCAGGTACTCGCGCGTCCAGCCGGTCGTCTTGACCACTTCGGACTGTTTGACGCCCGCCTTGACCGCGGCGACCGCGGCCTGCTTGAGGGCCTGGCGGGCTTCCTCGTGCGCCTTCTCGGTGCGCCGGTACGTCCTGGCCGCCTTGGCGAGGTCTTCGGCGGCTTCGCTCTGATCCACAACGTCAGGATGCCATATCGATCGGCCCACCGCGTAGGCCAACCGAGTTGACATTTCTGCCGGGAACATGGAGTATGGCAGTCGACATCAAGATGAACACAAGGTGAACAAGACCTGGCCGACGCGGAACGTCACCGGATTCCGCAGTCGCGCCGAGCGCACCCGGAGGGGGTAACGCCATGAAGAGGACGCACTCGAACCGTACGATTCCCGCGCAATGCCGACTGTGCGGCGAGCCGTACCTCGCGGCACTGCACCCGCGCACACTCGTCGAGGTCCCGGCGGGAGGCGACCCGATGGGCGGCCGCCTGACGGTGTTCGACGGCGTGACCTACATGGTCGAGCGCCACACGCCGTGCAGCGCCGCGCACCGCGACGGCCTGCCCTACTGACCCGCGCCGTCTTCCGGCGCCGACGGGCCGCCCAGGTCCGCGAGAATCTGGGCGACCATTCCGACGGTGGTCCAGTCGACCCCGTCGGAGCCGAGGAGTTCGCCGTACGTCGTGACCTCGACGTACGTGCGCTCCTCCCCGCCCGCCCCGCCCTCGCCGTGCGCTGATCCGTCGGCGCCCAGCAACTCCATTTCCCGGTCGGTCAGTTCGGCCGAGTAGAGCCAGGCGCGATGAGCGGACGACGATGCCGCGACCTGGCGGACCCCGTGCCCGCGCAGGCGTTCGGCGGCCAGGCCGAGCCCGGTCTCCTCGCGCACCTCGGCCAGTGCGCGGTCCTGCGGCGCGACGTCGTACGACGCCGAACCGCCCGGCAGTTCGCGCACGTAGCCGTCCCGCGCCAGGCCGGGCGCGCGGAACTCGCGAACCAGCACCAGCCGGGTGTCCCGCACGTCCGGGGCACGCCGATAGAGCAGCACGGCACTGATGTCGGGCCGCGACAGGACCACTTCATTGGCCTTCACGCGCCCGCCCTCCGCCGCGATCGCGACGGAGACGTGCACGGCCGAGTACACGACGGTCCGCCCCTCGTCGGCCCGGAAGGTCCACACGAGTCGGGCCCCCAGCAGGGTGTTGCCGGCCTTGCGCAGGCCCGCGTACCAGGCCCGGAAGACCGGCGTCGTCCACACCAGCAGCGGTACGTCGCGCTCCCCCGCGGACCGGCGCTCCCCCGCCCCGATCCGGTCCAGCGCGATGCGCAGCGTCTCCGCCAGGCTGTCGGCCGTCGGCACGCCGTGGTCGCGCGCGTACTCGCGCTGATAGCGAACCTTCGCCGCACCCGGCGGCGAACCGAACACGGCGCGCCCGCCGTCCTTGGTCCAGCCCCACTCGTCGTTGGTGGTGAGCCCGGGCAGCGTCGCGAGGTCGCGCGGCACCCAGAAGACCACCTGGTCCGCGACGCCCAGCCAACGCAGCTCCCACAGGCGCTGATCGTCGTAGTCGGCCCACGGCCGCCCGTCGGCGGGTTCGGGGACGAAGACCACCAACTCGCCGGGCCCCACCCACTGACGCCGGATCAGCTCGACCGCGGCCGGCCGCCAGGAGGCGACGTCGGCACTGCGCGGGCTCGGTCCGGCGAGGAACACGCTTGCGTCCCACGAGGCGGGCGGCTCGTCGCTCGCGTGGACGACGGTGACGGGACCGGGCAAGGCGACCTCCACGCGCACGGACACCAACGCCCTTGCGGCGAAAGGACCGCGGCGGCGTTCTCGCGCCGATCATCGCATCCGGGCGCCGGGGAGCGCCTGGTCGTACAGCGTGCAGGCGGTCTCCACATCCATGCGCACGCCGTTGAGCAGCGCGGAGCCCTCGGTGGTGACGTGGTCCGCCGACGCGCCGTGCCGCGGGGCCCTGCTGTCCGCGGAGACTGCCGACGGCGGGTCAACTTGCGTGTCCGGCACTGCCTCCACCGGTCGTCCCTGACCAACTGCCCGGGCAAAAGCGTCGATCCGCTCCGCGACCGCGTCCACGGTGTCCTGGTCCGGCACCGGGGCGCCGCCGTCGACGTACGCCGACGAGGCCGAGATCGAATCGGTCATGCGCTCCACCGCGACCAGGACCGGCCAGAAGGCCGCCGCCCGGCGCGACGTCGGCGGCGGTTCCGCCAACGCCTGCTGGAACGCGGTGCGCGCACCCGTCAGCGTGTTGTACGCCCGCCGCCTTGCCCGCGACCGCCCGGCCCGGCCCCCTTCCCCCTCCGCGAGCAGCAGCCGCAGGTAGGCGCCGTTCGCCTCCGCGGCCCCCGCCACCATCTCCCGCAGCCGCGTCCGCCGCCCGTCCGGCCACAACAGGTAGCCGAACACCAGCACGATCGCGCAGCCCAGCAACGTGTCGAGCGTGCGCGCCGGAACCAGCCCGCCGACACCCCCGTGCCCGAGTTGGTCGGTGAACAGCAGCATCAGCGGGGTGATCGCCGCCGTCTGCATCCCGTAGCTGCGCGACGTCGCGATCGGCAGCAGGAATCCGAGCACCGCGACGACCGGGACATCCGGCCAGCCGCGCGGGACGTATGTGAGCAGCGCGGCCGCGACCGCGACGCCGACCAGCGTGCCGGCCGCCCGCAGCACTCCGCGTACGAACACCGAACCGAAGTCCGGCTTCAGCACGAACGTGATGGTCAGCGCCACCCAGTACGAGCGCGGCAGATCGGCGACCTGGACGAGCACCGACGCGATCCCGATGCACAGCGCCAGCCGCGCGCCGTACGTCCACGCCGCCCGACTGGCCACCACCGTCGCCATGTTCCGCAGCCCCGCGCGCGGCCCCCATGCCATGTGCGGCACCCCGAGGGAGTCGGGGTCGTGCGCGAACACACCCGTCGCGTCCGGGGGCGGCGGGGCCAGCCGTCCGGCCGCGTGCCGGAGCGCGGCCCGCATCGCCGTCTCGGCGGGCGTCCTGGGCACGAACCCCGGCTCCACCGCGACGTCCCGTCCCGTCGCGACGGCATCGCCCAGACGCGTGATGGCCTCCGCGAACTTCGGGTCCACCGGCGCCTCGCGCACCAGCGCGGCGATCGCCTCCAGGATCGGATTGACCGCGTTGAGCTGGATCATCAGGTGCTGCGTCGCCGGATCCCGCCCGGGTGAGCCGGCCCGGTGGCGCACCAGGACGTCGTACGCCTGGTCGATCGCCGCCCCGATGTCGTGCCCCGCGCCCGGCAGCGGCCGACCGGGACGCCCGGCGGCGCGCAAGCGGTCGGCGGCCGCGTAGTACACCTCGGCGACCGCGGCGCGCTCCGGGCGCCCGCGCCGCCACGGCCACGCCACCAACGCGAGCAGGAGGACCCCCGCGCCGCCGGTCACCAGCAGCACCGGCGGCAGCCACCATGGGTCCGGCATCGGCACCCCGGTGCCGACCACCGTCATGAGCAGCAGCATGAGCCCGCACGACGACGCGATGCCGCCGACGGGGCTGATGACACCGGAGACGAACGCGGTCGCGACCAGCACGAGCACCGTCGTCCAGCCCCGGTCCGCCGTCTGATGACCCATCACGATGCCGAGCGCTCCGGCGAGTTGCGGGGGCACCATGCGGATGATCCGGAGCCGGTACGCCTCGTCGCGGTCGAGCACGACCATGTTGAGGGCGCCGAGCGAGGCCAGCACGCCGTACGCCACCTCGTCGGCGGCCACGCCGATCGCCAGCGGCCCGGCCAGCGCGAGTGCCGCGCGCCCGGCCGCGGCCCAGGGAATCGGTGCCCGGCGCGGGGCGAGCGCGCGCAGGAACCAGTGGGCGTCACCTGCCGCGTGGCCCACCGGGTTGCCTCCGTACCGTGGTGCGGGTCGATCCGTGATCACCCTATATCCGATCAAAATGCGCGCTTCGCATGCACTCTGCATAACGTTTGGGAATTCACCCTCGCTGTCTGCCCGCTGTCATCCCGCTGTCCTCCCCCCACGCCCCCCGCTGCGGGACAATCACGACGGGAAACAACAAGACGGGGAGGCGAGCGGCGCGTGGGTGAGTGGTGGCTCGCCGGCCGGTACCGGCTGATCGAGGAGCTCGGCTCCGGCGGTATGGCCGTGGTCTGGCGTGCCCGCGACACCCATATGCACCGGTATGTGGCGGTCAAGTTGCTGCGCGACATGTACGGCATCCCCGGCGCGGCCGACCGCTTCGCCCGCGAGGCGCGTACCGCGGGCACCCTGTCGAGCCCCCACATCGTCACCGTGTACGACTTCGGCACCGGACTGCTGCAGGCCGCCGATCCCGACGACCCGCACACGCCGCCGACCGCCCCGGCGCGTCCCCTCTCGCACCACGGGCCCGCCACCCCCGACGAGCCGGTACGCGAAGCCGTGTACGTCACGATGGAACTGGTCCCCGGCCGCTCGCTCGCCAAGGTCGTCGCCGACGAGTCCCCCCTCCCGCTGGCGCGCGTCCTCGACCTGGCGCGTCAGTTGTGCGACGCGCTGGAGGTCGCGCACGACGCCGAGGTGCTGCACCGCGACATCAAGCCCGCGAACATCATGGCCAGCGACAAAGGCGTGCTGAAGGTCCTCGACTTCGGCATCGCCCGCTCCATGAAGGCCCTGGCCGCCGGCGCCACGCTCACCCGGCCGGGCGCGGTGCTCGGCACCGCGGCCTACATGTCGCCGGAACAGGCCAACGGCCAGCCGGCCGACGCCCGCTCCGACCTCTACTCGACCGGCTGCCTGCTCTACGAACTCCTCACCGGCCTCCCGCCGTTCGGATTCGGCGACGTACCGAGCCTGCTCTTCCGGCACGTGCACGTAGCCGCCGAGTCCCCCGCCCGGGTCCGCGACGACCTCCCCGACGAGGTGTGCGAGATGGTGTTGGCGCTGCTCGCGAAGCATCCCGACGACCGCCCGCAGAGCGCCGCCGAGGTACGCCGCCTGATCGAGGCCGTGCCGCCGCTCCCTCCGATACGCGTGCCCTCCGTGCCCGTGCAGGCCGAGGAACTGGCCCGCCGCATGGCCGAGGTTCCCGGTCGCGCACCGAAGGAGGCGGTCGCCCTGCTGCGCGAGCTACTGCCGGAGCACAACCGGGTGTTCGGCCACGACCACCCACGCACGCTCGGTGTGCGCGACGACCTCGCCTACCACCTGGGGCGGTCCGGCGAGCATCACACCGCGGTGAAAGTGCTGCGCCAACTCGTCGCGGACTACACGCGCGTACGTGGCCGCGAGCACCCGGACACCCTGGGCGTACGCCGCAACCTCGCGCACTGGACGGCCAAGGCCGGGGACCCCACCGCCGCGGCCCTGCTGCTGCGCGAACTGGTGCCCGCGTACGTGCGCGTCCACGGGCCCACCGACATCGACACGTTCAAGGTACGGCGCGAACTGGCCCTGCACACCGGGCGGTCGGGCGACGCCGACGAAGCGGTCCGGCTGCTCCGGGAACTGGTCCTGGACATGACCGAGGCCCTTGACGGCGACCACCGCTATGTCATCGAGGCGCTCGAGGAACTGGCCTTCTGGGAACGCCGCATGACGCGCCCGCAGCGGACCGGCTGAACCGACCCGCTCGCCGCCGGGTGCAGTCGGCTCGCCTCGCGTGGACTCAGCTCGGCTCGGGTCGACTCAGCTCGGCCCCAGTGGACTCACTTCGGCCCGAGTGGACTCAGCTCGGGTCGACTCGGGTCGGGTCGGGGCGGGTCGACTCGGGTCGGGTCGGGGCGGTCTGCTCAGGTCGCTCAGGCAGCGCCCGCCCGGCCCGGCTCACAACGTGAGCATCTCCCGCAGCTCGCGCTTCAGCACCTTGCCCACCGCGTTGCGCGGCAGCGGCCGTTCGCTGAACCGCACGATCGTCGGGACCTTGAACGCCGCCAGCCGCCGCGCCACGTGCCCGCGCAACTCCGCCGCGGACACCACCGCTCCCGGCTGCGTCTCGACGACCGCCGCGACCTCCTCGCCCAGTTCGCGGTGCGGTACGCCCACCACCGCGACGTCCGCGACCGCCGGGTGCTCGAAGAGCACCGCCTCGACCTCCGCCGAGTAGACGTTCTCGCCGCCCCGGATGATGACGTCCTTGAGCCGGTCGACCACGTAGACCAGCCCGTCGCCGTCGACGTACCCGAGGTCACCGGTGCGGAACCATCCGTCGGGGAAGCAACTCGCGCTCTCCTCCGGCCTGTTCCAGTATCCGCGAGCGATGTGCGGCCCCCGGAAGCGGAGTTCACCGGTCTCGCCCCGCGCCACCTCGCGCCCGGTCGCCGGGTCGACGACCGCGACGTCGACCACCGGGACCGGGCGGCCCACGCTGTCCGGGTGCGCGTAGTACTCCTCGCCCGAGTTGGCCACCACGGCGCTGGTCGTCTCGGTCGTGCCGTAGCCGTTGAGCGGCGACACCGCGCGGCCGGACATCCGGCCCACGCCGTCCACCAGGTCCGGGGGCACCGGCGCGCCGCCGGCGCCGAGGCTGAGCAGGGACGACAGGTCGTACTTTCCGCGCGCCGGGGACTCCAGCAGGCGGCGCAGCAGCGTGGGGACCATCGTCGCGCTCGTGACGTGCTCCGATTCGATGAGCTGGAGGGCGCGTTCGGTGTCCCAGCGGCGCATCAGGGAGAGCTTCGCGCCCTGGCCGGCGGCGGCGTACATGCCGACGAGTCCGGCGATGTGGAAGAAGGGGTAGACCTGGAGCGCGCTCGGCCGGGGCATGTCGGGCGCCGCGGCGTAGAACGCGGGCATGCCCTTGGTCAGCATCTCCGGTGGTACGCCCGCGCGGGCCAACTGCACGGCCTGGAGCAGTTGGATGGTGTGCAGGTTGGTGGTGTGGTTGCGCTGCGTACCGACAGCGCCCTTGGAACGGCCAGTCGTGCCCGACGTGTAGATGATCGTCGCGTCGTCGTCCGGTGCGATCTCGGCCGCGGGCAGCGGGCAGGGGTCGGACCATCGGGTCAACGCCGCCGACAGGTCGGTCATGCCCGGCCGCATCGGGCCTTCCGGGTGCGCGACGAGGACGGCACGCACACTCGTCGGGACCACGTCCTCCTCCGCCGCCGCGAGCAGTTCGGCGCGCTCGCCGTCGGCGACCAGCACACACGTGCCGGAGTCGGCCAGCGCGTACCCGAGTTCGTCGGCTGTCCACCACGCGTTGAGCGGTACGGCGACGGCGCCCAGGACCTGCGTGGCCCAGAACGCGAGGACCCACTCGGGGTGGTTGCGCATCGCGATGGCGACCCGGTCGCCCTTGCGCACGCCCAACTCCTCGGCGAGGTGGCGCGCCAAATGGGCGACCAGCCGCAGCTGTTCGTCGTAGCTGATGCGGCCTGTCTCGTGGACGAGCGCGTCGGCGGTCCCGAAGGCGGCCGTCCCCTCGAAGACCGTGCGGAGCGTCGCGGGCGCGGAGGCGTACTCCCGCCACCGGCCGCTGCCGTGGTTGCTGCTCCGATCGCCGGACGGACCGCCGCCACGATCACTGTCGACGATGGCGAACACCGAGTCCGGGGCGGTCAGTTCCGCCAATGCCTGCGTGCGGTCGAGCATTCGCCTGCACCTCCTGGCCATACGCCATGCCTGTTCACGCGTTGCGGGGACCCGGGGTGGAGCGGCACCACAGTAGTCCGGCAGGCGGCGTACCAGAACAGTTTTCCCGGCAACCGCCTGTTTCGCTCCAAGGGCTGGCGTGCCACGACGGGACACGGCAGGGTGTTGAGCGAGCGTTCGTCAGGTCGCCTGCGTCGGAGGAGCCGCCCCATGGAGTACGAGCAGATCGCCACGGAAGCCAAGGACGGGATCCTCACCGTCCGGCTGGACCGTCCGGACCGGATGAACGCCTACACGTTCCGGATGCGCGCGGAGATCTCCGACGCCCTGGACCGGGCGGACGCCGACGACGACATCCGCGTGGTGGTCTTCACCGGCAGCGGCCGGGCGTACTGCGCGGGCGCCGACCTCGAACAGGGCGCGCAGACCTTCGACGCGACCGCGCATGCCGCGGTGACGGGCGAACCGGAACCCGCCCCCGAGGACTTCCGCGACGACGGCGGCAAACTCGTGATGCGGCTCTTCCGTTCCACCAAGCCGCTCATCGCCGCCGTCAACGGCCCGGCGGTCGGCGTAGGCGCGACCATGACACTGCCGATGGACATCCGGATCGCCTCCTCCGACGCGCGTTTCGGCTTCGTCTTCGCGCGCCGGGGCATCACCCCCGACGGCTGCTCGACGTGGTTCCTGCCCAAGGTCGTCGGCATCGACCGCGCGCTCGAATGGTGCTTCACGGGACGCGTGTTCGACGCCGCCGAGGCCCACGAGGCCCGGCTCGTACGCGAGATCGTCGCTCCGGAGGACCTGCTCGACCGCGCGTACGAGATCGCCCACGGCATCGCGGAGCGCACACCCGCGGTGGCCGTCGCGGTCACCCGCGCGCTGTTGTGGGGCATGCAGTCCGAACCCGACCCCTGGACCGCGCACCGGCTCGAGTCGCGCGCGCTGCACTGGGCCGGCCAGTCGGAGGACGCCCGGGAAGGCGTCCTGGCGTTCCTGGAGAAGCGCCCGCCGAACTTCGGGCTCACCGTCAGCCGCGACCTCCCCGACCACCTCCGCAGCTGGCCCGCCGAGTAGCGCCGGGCGCGACCGGAACTCCGGTCGCCGCATACGTCCCGTCCGCTCCTCCGCCTGGCCCCGGACACGCCCGAGCCGGGGCCAGGCGGGGCCGCGGCGTATGTTCACCCACACGTTCGACCCTCGCAGTTGTGTTCAGCAACCGTTGTAAGGCACGCTGTGTTCGGCAGCGTTGTCGGTGGTGAGGGTGTCGGCGTGGGCGAGCAAATGCAGACGGCCGTGAGAGACAGTGCGGGGCGTCGCGTGGTGCGTGAGGTCGGTGCCGCCACGCGGCTGCTGCGCGGGCTGATGGCTCCCCCGCTGCACGCGGCGGGCATCACCCAGGCGGAGTTCCACCTGCTGGCGATCCTGGAGGAGCGCGGGACGTCGACCGGCAAGGAACTGTCCTGCAAGCTCAGCCTCGACAAAACGACCGTCAGTCGGCAGCTGACCGCGCTCGAGGAAGCCGGCGCGATCGCCCGTACGACCGACCCGGCCAACCGGCGCTCGCACCTGATCACGCTCACCGAGGACGGCCGCGACCGCCTCGCCGACGCGCGCCGACGTACCATCGCCGTCCTGGAGGACCGTTTCTCCACCTGGCCGCCCGAGGAACTGGACGTTCTCGCGGACCACCTCGCGCGCTTCAACGACCAACTGCGCGGCGTCGGCGTCACCGAGGCATAAGAGCCCCGGCCCGCGAGCGGCGAACACCAATGCGCTTTCAGGCCGCCGCCCAGGGCGGTGCCTCGCCTGGGGCCGTCCCTCGTCGGCGCTACACCTCGCCCGGGGACTCCGCGACCCTCGGGTGGATTCTCGGCCGCGCGCGATAGACGTCGTACACACCCTGCACGCGCCGCAGTGCCTTCAGCAGGCGCGGGAGGCTGGCCAGGTCCGCCAGACGGATCGTGTACGTCTGCCGCACCCGCATCTGCTGCGGCGGCGCGATCGACGCCGACGTGATGTCCGCCCCCGCCGCGTCGATCGCGGCGGTGACGTCGGCCAGGAGCCTGGGCCGGTCGAGCGCTTCGAGTTGCACCGTGACGCGGTAACCGCGCTCGGCCTGATGCGGCAGCCACGCCGCCGTCACGATGTCGCGCCCGGCCCGGATCATCTGCTGCACGTTCGCGCAGTCGCGCTGGTGCACGGCGACCGTACCGCCCCGGATCACGAAGCCGGCGAGCTCGTCGGGCGGTACCGGGGTGCAACAGCGGGCGAGGCGCACCGGCGCACCGGGCGAGCCGGGCACCGACACCAGGGTCTCGCCCGCGTCCTGTTCGGCGAGGACCGCCGGGGCCGCCTCGCTCGACGCGGCCAGGTTGCCGAAGGACTGGTCGGTCGGCGCCTCGTGCCGCCCCGGCATCCCGGGGATCATCTCCGCGGGGATCCCCGGCGGCATCCTTGCCGGCATCGCGGCGGCGTCCGGCGCCGGGTCGGGGTGCTCGGCCAGCCAGCCCTGGATGGCCACGCGCGCGAGCGGACTGCGGACGAAACCGAGCCACTCACGAGAAGGGCCCGCGCCGGAAGGCGGGGCCGTGATGATCGATACCGTCTCGCCGTCCGCGAGCACCGAGGAGAGGGCTACAAGACGGCCGTTGACCTGTGCGCCGATACAGCGGTGGCCGGTCTGCTCGCCGATCGCATACGCGGCGTCGACGCACGTCGATCCGGCCGGCAGCGTAAGCGGGCGGCCTCCAGGTGTGAACACCAGCAGCTCGCGGTCGGCCGACAGGTCGGCGGTGAGCTGCGACCAGAAGGCCGTCGCGTCGGGGATGCCGCCCTGCCAGGTCAACAGCCGGTGCAGCCACTCCAGCTGACCCCGGCCGTCGGAACCGTCGGTGTCCTCCGCGGTATGCGCGACGACGCCGAACTCGGCGAGGCGGTGCATGCGCCGGGTGCGGATCAGGACCTCGACGACCTCGCCGCCGGGCAGCGAGATGGCGGTGTGCAGCGACTGGTACAGGTTGAACTTGGGGGTCGCGATGAAGTCCTTGAACTCCCCCGCGAGCGGCGTCCAACAGGTGTGCATGACCCCGAGCGCGCCGTAGCAGTCGGTGTCCGCGTCGACGACGACCATGAGCCGCGACAGGTCGAACGGCCCGAGCGGCGCGTCGCCGCGACGCACCTGGACGCGGCGGGCCGAGACGTGGTGCCGGGAGCGCGGGGTGACCTGCGCGTCGATGCCAGCGTCGCGCAGCGCGCGGCGTACCGACCCGGCGAGGGCCGCGGCGGCCTCGTCTCGCTTGGCGGCCTGCTCGGCCAGCACCCGCACGATGCCGGCGTGCTCGTCGGGTTTCAGCGTCGCGAAGACGATGTCTTCCAGCTCGGTCTTGACGACGTGGATGCCCAGGCGCTCGGCGAGCGGGATGAAGACGTCGCGGGTGACCTCGGCGATGCGGATCTGACTGGCCCGGCGCATGTGCCGGATGGTCCGCATGTTGTGCAGCCGGTCGGCGAGTTTGATGACCGTCACGCGCAAGTCGCGGCCGGTGGCCACGAGGATCTTGCGCATGGTCTCGGCCTCGGCCTCCTGCCGGTTGTTGAAGTCGACCTTCTCCAGCTTGGTGACGCCGTCGACGAGGTGCGCGACGTCGTCGCCGAAGGACTCCCGGACGGTGTCCAGCGTCAGGTCGGTGTCTTCGACGGTGTCGTGCAGGAGGGCGGCGACCAGCGTGGTGGTGTCCGCGCCCAGCTCGGCGAGGATGGTCGCGACGGCGAGCGGGTGCGTGATGTACGCCTCGCCGCTCTTGCGCATCTGGCCACGGTGCGACAACTCCGCGACCACGAAGGCGCGTTGCAGCAGTGCGAGGTCCGCCTTCGGGTGGTGCGAACGGTGCACCTGGACCAGCGGGATCAGCGTTTCGAGTGCCTCGGGGCTGCGTCTGCGGTTGCCGCCGATGAGGAACGTCGCGGCGGCGAGGCTCAGCCGCTGCACGGGGCGGCGGGCGGCACGGCTCGCCCGGTCGGGATTCGTGGCCGAGGCTTCCCCGCGCTTGTCGGGGCGCGCATCGACCGGACGGGGCGTCACATCTCGCGCGCCCGCGCCTACGGGCGGGTCGATCCCCCCGATCGTCATGGCGCACCTCCGGCACTGGAACACCGGAGCATCGCCCCGGTGGTTCATGCTACCGGCAAGTCAGGGGGGCATGTCCGGCGGATGTCGCCGATCACACACCACCACCCGTGCGGGTGAACTTCCCAGGGCCGCAAGAGCGGAGGCGGCCCGCGCGCGTCGAACCGATGCCCGATCGGACGCGCGCGGGCCGTCTGAACAGCGCCGATGCCCTGCCGTGGCATGGGGCTCGGACACCCGCCGGACTACATGAAGGACGTCTCCTCGGTCAGGCCGAGCGACGCGTCCGCGCCCGTGATGATCGGCTGGCAGTTGCCCCATCCGACACCTCCGCCGACCGGGTCGGTGACGCGGATCACCGTGTCGCGGATCTGGTGCAGCCGCCGCGCCTGCTCCGGCGTCGAGCAGTCCGCGACCCGGTCGCCCTCGACGTGGAGCTCGCCGCGCCACTCGCCGTGGTGGTGTCCGTCGAGCCCGAAGTACAGCCCGCCGCCGAGGTGGAAGCCGGTGTCCGAGACCACCTCGATCTGCAGCGGACGCGCCGAGCCGTCGGCCATAGTGGCGTGCACCTTGCCGCCCCGCAGCCGCCGGTTGACCGGGTCGTACGACAGCTCGGGCACCAGGTCGGCCCACTCCTCCACGCGTCCGTCCGGGTGCTCGACCCCGCCGGTGACGCGCTTCTGGGAGAACCCGGGTGCGGTGGTGATCTGGTAGTGCAGGAACAGCGCGTACCGGCTGCCGTCCGGGCGCTCCATCAGCACCGGGGACCAGATCATGCGGAACGACGCCGAGGGGGGCATGCCGGCCGGCTCCAGGTCGGAGGCCGGCGTACCGACGTCGTAGCGGGTGCCCCACGAGTGGTCGCGCGTGGAGACCCAGGTGTCCGGGGTGATCTCGGTGCGCTCGCCGTCGACCTCGACCCAGCCGTGCGCCACCCCGGTCTGGTGGTAGCGCACCAGGTCGGCGGCGACGCGGTAGGCGCGCCGGTTGTGCGTGCGCTCCTCGCACACCGGCGGCACGACGGCCTCGAAGGTCCAGTCGAAGGCGATCGGCTGCGCGTCGTTCGGCTCCAGCACGAAGCGGACGACCTTGAGCGGTTCGAGGACCTCGTACTTGACCGGGCCGATCTCGGTGCGCGTCGGCTCGGGCGACAGGCGGCGGGACGCGCGTACGGTCACCTGCTCGACGCCGCGCGACACACCCGCGTAGCCGTCCATGACGTTGCGGTTCGTGTACTTGCCCAGGCCGAACCCGAGTTGGAGGCTGCCGTCGCGGGCCGCCGCCATCGCGCAGACCTTCTCGGTCCACGAGGGGTCGGTGGTGCCGACCGAGCCGAAGGTCTCGGTGACCTGGTGGGTGAAGCCCTCGTCCGCGGCGATCAACTGGCCTATCGGGTTCACTGGGCGGTCTCCTCCGTGGTGCCGGCGGACTCGGTTGCGGCCGAGAGCGAGTCCCAGTACGTGCCTTCGAGCATCTTCTCGATGAGCGCCCGGTGCAGGACGGTCTCGTCCAGGTCCTCCGGCATGACGCGCTCGCCGAAGAACTCCTGGCGGTGCGCGATGCGGGCCATGACGACGCCGTGCCGGACCGCCGAGTACACCTCGAAGTAGTGCGTGTTGACGGGGGTGTGGCCGGTGAGCCGCTCGTACTGGGCGTAGACGTCCTCGCGGCGCAGCAGGTCGGGGATGCCCGGCAGGCCGCCGTACCGCGTGGCGATGTCCTGGAAGAAGTCGTGGATGAACACCATCCACGCGAGGTCGAGTTCGCGCGGGCCGACCGCGGCCATCTCCCAGTCGAGGACGGCGGTGGGCGCGAAGTCGACGTACAGGATGTTGCCGATGCGCGCGTCGCCCCAGCTGATGACGTCGGCGCCCGGGTCCTCCGGGAAGTTGTCCTCCAGCCAGGTGAAGGCCCGGTCCAGCAGCGGTACGCGGCGCCCCTCGATGCCCCACTCGTAGAACGCCTTGAGGTCGTTCAGGTGGCGGCGCAGCGCGGAGTCGCCGGGCTGCTCCAGCTGCAGGAACGCGATCTCCTCGGGGGTCGCCTCGATACCGTGGATCTCCGCGACGATCGCGACGGACGCCTCCTGCAGGCGGCGGCGGTCGGCCGGGTCCGCCTTGAGCAGCCAGCTGTCGATCGTGTACGGCATGACATCCGGCGGTGCGGCGCCGTCCGCCCGCCCCATCACGAAGAAGGGAGCGCCGAGCGGTGCCTCGTCCGGCTCGTTCCACAGCAGCTTCGGCACCGGGATGCCGCAGCGCTCGCCCACGAGGGTCATGACGCGGTACTGCTTGTCGAGGTCGTACGTCGGGAAGACGGGCTTGGCCTCCAGCGCCGGGCGCATGCGGACCACGCAGCGCTCGGCGCGCGTCGCGCCGTCCTCGGTCCAGGTCGCGTCGAACAGCAGTGTCTCGCTGGACATGCCGTTGGTCGCGGGGATGCTGAGCTCCGAGACGTGGGGGTCGGCCCCGTCCGGCAGACGTCCCGCGAGCCACGAGACGAGCCGGTCGTGCACCTCGTTCAGGTCGCGGTTGCTGACCTGCGGGCGGGCGACCTCATCGGAGTCGGCCACGACAACCTCCGGTATCCGTGCCGCGTTTGCGACGGGTGCTTCGGGTTTGCCCGGGGCCCGGTACGGTCCGTGAGGCCCGGGAGCGAGCCCCAAAAGTGAAACCGGTTCTATCACGTGCGACACGTGTCATCAATGGTCGGCGGGCTGTCGGGCCGGTTCCGGAACGGCGCGCTCCGGCGTACGCGGCCCCCGGACTCCCCCGCCGCGCGGGCGCGCGCCGTCACCCGTCCGCCACGTGCCCCCCAACCGGACGCACGGTAAGCCGGTCCCCCACGGCCCGTACCGCGATACCGTCTGGGTGGTCCCGCGCCACCCGGGTCGCCCGAGTCGCCCGAATCGCGTCCGCCAAAGGGGCCGGAGACGGGAGCAGGAGCAGTCGCATGAGGATCAACGCGGTGGTGTTCGACGTGGGTGAGACCCTGGTCGACGAGAGCCGTGAGTACGGCACCTGGGCCGATTGGCTGGGGGTGCCCAGACACACCTTCTCCGCGGTCTTCGGCATGGTGCTGGCCCAGGGCCTCGATTACCGCGAAACCTTCCAACGGTTTCGACCCGGCTTCGACCTGGAGTCCGAACGCGCCGCCCGGGCCGCCGCGGGGCGCCCGGAATGGTTCGGGGAGGACGACCTCTACCAGGACGTCCGGCCCTGCCTCAAAGCCCTGCAGGGCATGGGCCTGTGGCTCGGGGTCGCCGGAAACCAGACCGTCAATGCCGGATCGATCCTGCGGGGCCTCGACCTGGGCGTCGACCTCGTCGCGACCTCCGACGACTGGGGCGTGGTCAAGCCCGACGCGGAGTTCTTCGAGCGGCTGGTCGAGGATTGCCCGTACCCGGCCGACGAGATCCTGTACGTCGGCGACCGCCTCGACAACGACGTGCGCCCGGCGCACCGCGCGGGCCTGCGTACCGCGCACGTCAAGCGCGGCCCGTGGGGCATGCTCGTCGCGGCCGACACCGAGCTGCGCGAGGTGGCCGACGTCCTTCTCACGTCGCTCGACGAACTCCCGGGCGAGATGGGCCGCTTGACCGGCAGGGGCACCGGTGCCGGTGCTGGTGCCAACGGCAATGGCAGTGGCAAGGGCAAGGGCAGTGGCAACGGCCGGAAGAGCGCGGACGGCGCGAAGGACACCCCGGGGACGCCGACGGCGCGATCAATCGCGCAGTGAGCCGTGCGGACGTGCGGTGAGACGCGCAGCGAGACGCAGTGAAACGTGCAGTGAGAAGTGCAAGGCGGCCGGTCCGGGATCGGGGGTCCCGGGCCGGCGGCGACGGCGGATCGTGGGGAGGCAGCGTGCCGTGTCCGCCACGCGAGGGGCCCGCCGCAAAGGTGTCCGGCCCCGTGGAAGCAGGCGGGATCGAGGGTTCCGCGAAGCCCTGACCGTGCGCGCCTCGGAACGGCCGTCAGGCGGCCGGATCCGGGGGGCCGGGGAGATCGGCGACGTCGGAAAGGTCCGGGAGGTCCGGGAGGTCCGGGACCGGCTCGGGACGAGGGCGCGGACGCGCGGAGGACTCGGCGTGGCCGGCCGCCAGGCGGTCGTCCAGTTCCGCGACGAAGGGCTCCCCGGCCCACGGGGAGAGGGCGGCGCGTACCGTGCGCACCCGGTCCACCGCGGTCGCATAGCCCTGGCGCTCCACGAGCCCCAGGACGCGGTGCAGGAGCCCGCACGCGTCCTCGGGCTCCCGGGCCGCCGCGGACGCCGCCGCCAGGTCCGCCAGCGTGACCGCGCGCTGCTTGTCCGCGTCGGGGGCGAGCCCCGCGAGCGTACGGTGCAGCGTGGCCTTCGCATGGTCGGTACGCCCGGCCGCGAGTTCCGCGGCGCCCCGGAATCCGTCGAGGCGCGGCCCCGAGAACCAGTCCAGCCACGCGGGCGGTCCCGACGCGGACCACGAACCGGTCGCGGTCCGGGCCGGGTGCAGGGCGTCCGCGGCCCGGTCGAGCAGCGGGAACGCGCCACCGGGATTGCCGAGGCGTACCTCCGCCTCGGACGCGACGGCATCGAGCCACGCGTGGATGACCGGCCCCGCGTCGCCGCGCGTCGCACAGTCGCGGGCGGCGTCGAGACGACCGCGCGCCTCGCTGCCGCGCCCCGACCAGGCCGGGGCGAAGGCCATGTGGCCCAGCACGGCGGCGCCGAGCGCCCCGTCGCCGGCCGTGTCGGCCGCCGCGAGGGCGAGGTCCTGCCAGGATTCGACCTGCTTTTCGCCCAGTTGCAGGTCGAAGAAGGCTATGCGGGAGACCAGCAGCGCCGATTCGGCCACCGCGGCGGCAAGCCGCGGGTCCGGTCGGCCGGCCATGAGACCGGCACCCGTGCGGACGTGCCGCGCCACCTTGGGCAGCAGGTGGGCCGGCTCCTGGGTCCAGTACTCCTCGCGCAGGCGGGCGGTGGTCCGGGCGTACGCCGCGGGGTCGGCGGCCCCCGAACCGTGGACGGATTTGCGGCCGGGATCGCGGGTGCCGGCCGCAGCGCGGCCCTGCGTGCCCGCACTTACTCCTGCGGCCACGCCGGCGGCACCGGCAAGAAAGCTTCGTCGTTGCACCGCGTCCTCCACGCGCATCGTGATGAAGGGCATGCCCGCACCGCACCGACACCCGCGACGTCGCCGTCGCCGGGGCCGGACTGCGGAAGGAGAAGGAGGGGGAGGGCTGCTGGTTCACGATCCTGGCCGCCCGAGGACCGGTGCCGCTATTGGTTGAGGCCCCTTAGGGGCCAAGAGTCCTCCACGAGTCCTCCAGGAGTCCCCGGCGGCGACCTCGTCACACACGGTGCCGACCTGATTGCATCGATGTCAGGACGACGGGAGGACGCACAGGAGGACGTCCTGACACAACGTCAGGCCTGGTGCCGGACACGGCACACCCGCACCGTCCGGCGAACGAACTGCCCGACAAGCTCACGATGAACCCGGAACCATCGCACCGCGGAACACGAACTTCCCGAACAATTCGGCAGGTTCGGTCGGTTCGAAAGCTCCGACAGAAACGACGAACACGACAGGCACCAGCACGACGGGGACCCGCACGACAGGAACGACAGGAACGACACCCACGGCTCGGACCACGGCCCACGCACCGACGAGAGAGGACGCCTCCGTTGAACGCCGACGTCAACCGCAGCAGGACGGCCGTGGTGCCGCAGGACATGATCCGGAACCCGCACGCTCCGCGCCTTGTCGCGGCCGGCGAGACCTTCGATGTCATCGAGGTCGAGGACCGGCTCGGATTCGAGGCCCTGGGAGCCCTGTACGCCCACCGCGTCGCGGTGGGACCGGTGATCTCCGACCGGCGCTACCGCCGCATCGGGTTCCTGGTCCCTCCTGCGACCGCCGCCCCTGCGGCCCGGCAGCGCGCGGTAGGCCCGCGCCACCACGGCCGCGGGGCGTGGATCACCGTGCCCCCCGCGGACTGCGAGGACGGGCCGCTGGTGTGGCTGGTCCCGCCCAGCCCCGAAGGGCGGCTCACCGCGCTGCACCACGTACGGGCCGCCATAGCGGAGGCGGCGAGAACGCTCGCCGACTCCCGGCCACGGGTCTCCTGAGAGACCCCCACATTCGTACCGGCCGAGGTTCCTGACTGAGCGGCTCCCCCTTGTCCGACTCGCCTCGGCCGGTACTGCACCACTTGCGCCACCGGAAGCATGCGCACTGCCTGAACCACTTGATCGACCGGAACCGCGCGGATCGTGTGGACCGCGCGGATCCCGTGGACCGTCCGGCCCGCGTGGACCGCCAGGACAGCAGCGCATTTGAACGCGGCTGAACCCGGCCGCAGTTGCCGCACCCGCACAGCCTGTCGCACGTACTTCGGTCGCTTGTCCGCTCGATTCGCTCCAACCGCCGCCCCCGCCGGCCAGGCCGTGAACCACGCGCCGACGTCGGCAAAACCTTCGTACCGCAAGGACCTTCGACCGACGCATACCGAACTTCCGACGCACACCGAACTTCCCTGGGGCTTCCCGGCGCCGCCACGCCACACGCCCCGCTCCCGCGGCATCCCTGTGCCGGTCCCACCCCCCAGTGGTCGGCAGCCGCGATCCGGGAAGCGCGACCTCCGTAGCGCGATCCCCGGCGACAGGACCCGGCCCGGCAGGCCGGGCTCTGTCACGTCGCGGGCAGGCGAACGCGACGCGGGCGAACGTCCGCGCCCCACAACCCGAGCCGGTTCCCCGACCACCGTCAGGTCGGGGAACCGTCGCATGTGCGCGGCCGCTCCGTCGCCGCGGGTACGTCGCCTGCTCGGTCCGCTACGTCGCCTGCTCCGGCGCGTCGACGCCGCGGGTGCATCGCCGACACGACGCGTCACCCCGGCAATCGATCACCGCAAGCGGCGATTTGCCCCTCTCGTGCATGATTGACGTGAGCGTTCGGGACGTACGGCCCCCGCAAGATCGCGGTTACCGGCCGGTCGTGTGCGTAGTCGCAACGCCAGTGGGCATGCCCACATCGTTGTGACGGGGGGCCCGCGAACACGCAGGAGGAGTAAGTCATGCCGCCAGAGCCGTCGAAGCCACGCATTCGTCCCGCGCGGCTGCTGTTCGAACCCGCCGTGTTCGAGCGCGAGGAAGAGCGGTTCTTCGACCTGGACGACCTCACCGACCCCGAGGTCATGCTCGACCGCGCCACGCAGCTCACGGAGGCCTTCCGGGCCGCCGCGGACCGTGCCGTCGACTACCAGGCGATAGCGGTGGCGCGGCTGGCCGACCGGCGGCGGTTCGACCGGCTCGAACCGGCGCAGATCGCGGGTCGGACGGGGTGGAGCGAGGCGTACACGGTCAAGATGATCGAGTACGGCGAGCGGCTGATCGCCAAGCGCGGCGACTGACGCGCGTCACAACTCCACGCGGTTGTCCGCGAGAGTGCCCAGGACCGCCTGGTTCGCCTCCCAGCCGTCCGGGAACGACACCGGCAGGCCGAGGTGCACCGGCTCGGACGACGGGTGGGCGTCCAGCAGTTCGGGGATTCCGGCGCGGGCGACCACGAGGCACGCGTGGCGGTGCCGGGACGCGAGCACGCACAGGCGCCCGGTCTCCAGGTGGAACGCGGTGGCGTCGCGCCGCCCGGACAACGGGTGGAGGAAGACCGTGACGTCGAACTCCCGTCCCTGGAGCCGGTTTGCGGTGTCGACCACGATGTTGCGCGCGCCCGGGACCTCCGCCTCCAGGCGTACCAGCGCCGCCTCGACGCGCGACCGCTGCTCGCGGTGACTGACGCCGACCGCGATCCGGCCCGCGTCCAGGGGGTTTTCGCCGCGTTCCGACACGGCGGTCCCGTGGCGGGCGAGTACGCGGGCGGCGAGGGTGGCCACGGTGCGTACGGTCTCGTCGTCCGACGGGAGGGTGAACCCGGGCGGCAGTTCCAGCAGGCCCCAGCCGGAGTCCGCGGCGATGTCGACGACTTCGTCGTACGCGTCCTTGCGGTGGCCGGCCTCGAAGTGCAGCCTGCGCTCCCCGCGTTCGGTGCCGGAGCGGAACGGCGTGAACGGGTAGAACGCCTCCGAAACGAGGGGCGCGGCGGTCGCCGGCAGCCGCCATGACACCGGCAGCCGGTGCACCGGAAGGTCGGGGTTGTGGCGGCGGAGGACGGCCACGGCGCTCTGCGAGGGGTCGTACGTCAGCCCGTGCCACTGCCCCGCGTCGACGGTCGCGAACGGGTCCAACTGGCCCGGGTCGCCCACGAACAGCGCCTTGTCGAACAACCGCGCGACAAGGAGCAGCGCGTCCGACCGCATCTGGTACGCCTCGTCCACGATCGCCCAGGCCCAGCGCCGGTCGTCCACCAGCGCCCACTTGGCGGCCGTCGACACCACGATCTCGCAGCCGTCGAGGTCGCCGGCCTTGCCCGCGATCTGCACGGGCGTGGCCGCGAGGTCCTCGCCGGGGCGGTAGTCGGCGGCCGACAGGCGGCCGAGCACGAGGTTCGGGTGCTCCTCGGCCAGGCGCAGCAGCAGGTCGTCGACCTGGTTGTTGGTCTGCGCGACGATCATGAGCCGGTCGCCGCGCCCGGCGATCTCCGCCGCGGCCCGCACCACCAGCGTGGACTTCCCGGCGCCGGGCGGGGAGTCCACGACCACGCCGCGGTGGCGGCCGGACGCGAGGTCGGCGAGCACGGCGGCGGTGACGCGTCCCGCTGCCTTGCCGGGGTCCTGGGAGATGTCGTTCACGCCGCCGCCTCGTTCGCCTTGCCTGTGCCCGTCTTGCTGCCGGTGTTCGCGTTGCCCGCGTTCGTGTCGCCCGGGTGCGTGTCGTCCGGGTTCGCGTTGCGCGCGTTCGTGTCGCCCGGGTTCGCGCCGTCCGCGTTCGCGCCGTCCGGGTTCGTGTTGCCCGCGTTCGTGTCGCCCGCCCGTGCGGTCATGCCCACTCCTCCTGCGCGGCGGCCAGTTCCTCCTCGTCCGGCTCCCTCGGCGCGCTCTCGTCGGCAGGCGCCGGACGCGGCTCCGGCGGGCCGCCGTGGGTCCACGGAGTCTCCTCCGCCGACGGCCACTTGGGGCCGCCACGGAAACCGGAGGCGGCCACCGTCCAGCACAGCAGGTCGCCCGGCTCGGGAACGCTCCCATCCTCCGGCGTCTTGCCGCGCCCCATGCCGCCCGTCAGTTCGATGCGTACCTCACGCGTATCCCCCGGCCCTTCCGCGACCGCGATCAACTTGGCTTTGGCCTTGGGGCGTTCGACGCACTCCAGTTCGGTGTCCAGGGGCAGAAGCGGGTCGTCCGACGTCTGCACCACCATGAGCGGTCGCGGCCGGGCCAGCTTCTTCCCCGGTTCGGTCACCATGCGGTCCGCCTCGACCGAGACGATCCGGCCGCGGAAGGCCTGACCGACCAGGCGCGCACCCGCCATCAACAGCGGGTCGTCGCGCAGTTGTTCGGTCTCCAGGCGGGCCTGCGCCTGCTCGCGCCGGTGGAGTTGCTGCGCCGCGGCGACCGCACCGGGCACGCGCGGCTGAGGACGCGAGTCCGGGCTCTGCAGGTCCGCCGCGAAGAGGCTGTACGACATGCGGTCCGTCTCCCAGCGGCCCGCCACCGAGGCGCCGACCGGGAGTTCGCGCAGCAGTTCCAGGCCACGCCACACGCGCCGCCAGGTCGGCATGAGCTCGGCACCGAGCGCGTCGCGGATGCGTTCCTCCGCGCGCGCCGACACGTGCGGGTCCTCGGCACGCTCGGCGGCGTCGTACGTGGCGATCAGCGGCGCGAGCTTCTGGTCGAACTCCGGTGCGGACGCCGGGCCCGCGGGCGGCGCCCCTTCCGCCTCCCGGGCCGTCACGGCCCCGGAACGCCCGGGGTCGGGGTCGATCCACCCCATCAGCGCCGCGAGTTCGCCGTTCTCCAGATCGCTCTGGCCGGTCGCCCAGGTCTGCGTCAGGAGGTCGGTGAGGGCCAAGAGGACGCAGGAGCCCGGCGTACGCGCGCGGTCGGCCAGCCAGGTGGCCCAGCGGCCGAGCAGCGGGACGTCGGGGTGCACCGCGTACTCGCCCTCGCTGCGCCGGAAACGCGTCGAACGCCCGAGCAGGCGCATGTACTCGATGCCGCCGCTCGACGGGACGATGATCTGCGGTGCGTCGAGCGCGCGTTCGTACGCGTCGTCGTTGCGCCGCTCGACCGTCTCCGTCGTGTCGATGTACTCGGTGAGGTACGGCAGGAGCACCGTCGCGAGCCCGGCGACGTGCGCGAACCGGCGTTGGCGGTCGCGCGGTTGGGGGACCACGAGCAGGTGCGGCGCGGCCGGGTCGTCGCCGACGAGGGCCGCGAGCGGCGCGAACGCCTCGCCGGACATCGTGTACGGCACGAACACCACGGGCCGGTCGGACAGGTGGCGGTGGCGCACGGTCGCCGCGGGCTGCGCGTACCCGGTGGCGGCGGCCCTGAGGCGGCCGAGCGCCGAGACCGCGCTCACGAGACTCCTCCGACCGCTCCGGCGAGCCCGCCCGCCTTGGCCGTCCCGCCCTGGCCGACCACCCCGGCCGCCCCGGCCGCCCCGCCGGCGCCTGTCGCCCCGGTCATGCCTGCCTCCGCTGAGCCCACTGTCCCTGACACGTTCACGGTGCCTGACGCGCTTCCTGCGTTCCCTGCGCTTCCTGTGTTGCCTGCACTCGCTGCGCCCCCGCCGGCCGCGGCCTCGGCCAGCACCTCACGCCGCAGGGCTTCCGCGCGCCGGAGCAGACGCGCGATCTCCTCCTCGCCGCGCTCCGGCGCACACTTCCCGTCTGCGAGATCCAGTGCGCGCCCGATGTCCTCTATCCCGCCCAGCTCGCCGCGGATCCCGGTGCCGAGGGTGCCCACGAGCCCGCCGGACCCGTGCGCGCCCTCACACGCGCGAGCCTCGGACCTGCAGAAATGCGCAAGCTCGCAGGTCGAGAGGCAGCCCGGGATGTACTCCGCACGGACCGCCCCCACCGCCCGCGCCACGGCCGCCTGCCCCGCCGCGTCGTCCAGATCGAACGTCAGTCCGAGCGGCAGCGTGTCGAGCAGGTCGTCCACCCGGGCGAGGCGGGCGAGGCGGCGGCGGGTCACCGCGAGCTCCTTGCGGATGTCGAGCAGCGCCGCGGTCGGCTGGTTCGAGAAGTCCCGCGGGCAGACCAGCACGACGTCGGTGGACACGACCTCGGGCGGGTGGCCGAGATGGGCCGCGGTCTGCTGGAGGGCCAGCACGTACACCGCCGCCTGCCGGGCCGCCGACGCGAGCTTGGCCGGGTCCGCGACACCGTCGATCACCGAGAAGGACTTGATCTCGACGACGTGCAGCCGCCCGGCCACCAGGCACGCCATGGCGTCCGGCTCCAGGTACGCGCGGGTCCCGGCGACGTCCAGGGGCAGCAGCGGATGGTCGAGGATCGCGCACAGGCCGGGGCGCGCGGTCTCCAGCGCACGCCGGAGCGCGGTCCGGGTGCGCGCGACACGCTCTTCGCGCCCGGGGCGTTGAGCGGCTCCTTCAGGCGCGTCCTCGGCCGGATCGCCCCCCAGCTCGGCGTAGTCGCCCTCGACGACGTCCTCCGGCGTGACGCCGAGGGCCTCGTGGAGCAGCGCGCGCAGACCGGCGCCCGCGTCCTCCTTCACCAGCGCCTCGAACGCGTGTCCGCGCACGATCGCGAAGGGGGACTGGCCGTACGCCACCGGGAACCCCAGGCGGGTGGCCAGCACGGTCTTGTCTATCCCGGCGGCGTCCATCACACCGCGTCGCGCACAGCCGGGGTTGGCGGCGAGTGCCGCCACCGTGCGCGCATTGTGGTTGCGCGTCGGCAACGACCCCCGCAGCAGGTCGAGTCGTGAGTCGGTGGTGCCCATGTCGTGGTCTGCGGCTCCGTACCGTCGTGAGGCTGATGCGGTCCCGCCACAGTGTGTCCCATGTGTGCGACAACGCAGGCCACCCGGGGTGAAGTCCGCGTGGAACTCTCAGAGCAGGCCCGGCGGGAGCCCGTCCTCCTCCACCACCTCGAGAACCGGCGGTCCCCCCTTCTGCCATGCCACAAGCTCTTGGTCGAGGCGCCGGATGCAGTGCGCGTTCTTGAACGGCTCCAGTTCGCGCCGGACGTCCCAAACCCGGTCCATCGCAAGCGAGTACCACTGCTTGCTCAACGCGTCGAGCGCCCGCGACAACATGCCGCTCGCCTCGTCGACGTCGCCGCTGGCGGCGGCGACCCGGGCGAGGTCGGCACACGTCACGGCCTGCTGCTTCGCCGAGTTGGCCGGGAGGTCCCCGAGGGCGTCGGTCAGGGCGTCGCGCGCGGCGTCGTACCGCTTCGCGGCCAGCTCCGCCGCGCCCCGGAAACCCCACAGGCGCGAAGAGTCGAAGAAGTCCAGCCAGGCCGGGACTTCGTGCTCGTCAGGATGGCAGAGCAGATCCTCGGCCCGGTCCATCAGGTGCAGCGCGAGGTCCTTGTCGCCGATCGTGGACTCGATCTCGGCGTTCACCGAACACAACCACGACCGCATCAGCGCGGGAGCACCCGCATCCGCAAGCGCACCAGGGTTGTTCGCCCGCGCGATCATCGCCCGTGCCTCGGCCGCCCGTCCCGCGAAGGCCGGCATGAACGCCTGGTGCGCGAACACCGCCTGGCGCAGCAGCGGTTCCTGCGCCTCGTACGCCGCCTGGTCGGCCAACTGGTAGAACCGCCGCGCTATCTGCTCGCTGCCCAGGTCGAAGAAGGCGATACGCCCCGCGAGCAGCGCCGTCTCGGACACCGAAGCCGCCAGCACACGGCGCGGCCGCGCGGGTCCCGGCGCCTTCAACAGCTTGTCGCCCAGCAGCACATGGCTCACCACCGGGTCGTACGTCATCAGAGCAGGGGCGACCCAGTACATCTGCCGGTACGACGCGGTCAGCCGCGCGTACTGGTCCGCCACCGGCGACCCCAGCCGCCCGGCCCGCCCGGGGCCCGGCACCGACTCGGTGAGGTCCGGCAGACCGCCCACGCGTTCGACCCGGTCGACGGCCCGCAACAACGCCGGCGTCGCGGACCGCAGCCGATCGGGCCGCGCCGACCGCGGCGGCGGATGCTCCACCGGTCCGCCGTGCGGCCCGACCTGCCCCGGCAGGATCAGCCCCGACGAACGGCGGGACCCACCTGGCGAGTTGAAGTCCGCCCTCGGCTCGACATGATGCGCGGGCTCCGGCATGAGCCCCGGCGCGGCCGGTATTCCGCCCGGCAGCGGCGCCGCCGCCCGCGGTAAGACCCGCGGCCCCGGCGGCTCCCGCCCGTCCTCGGGCGTCCGCTGCGCCCGCGGCGTGAACCGGTACCCTCCCGACCGCGGAGGCGGCCTCGGCGTATCCGCCGACCCGTTCACCGGGCCCGACACGTACCCCCGCGGATGCTGCGGCGGCAACCCCGCCCCAGGCGCCGGTCCCGCCGCATCAAGATCGGCCTGCCACGGCGGCGTGAACCCCAGGTCCGCCAACTGGCAGCCGAACAGCTCCTGCAGCACCTTCTGGTAGTCCGGCGTCGGCCACGGTGGGTCCGCACTCTCCCACCGCCGCACCTGGCGCACACTCACGGCGAGCCGCAACCCGCATTCCAGCGCCTTCTTCTCGAAGGCATCCGCGAGCTGCTGCTGTGAGACCCACCCCTTGGCGTGGCGCAGCGCTTTGAGACGCACGTTCCCCGGCATGGAGGAGCCGCCACCCTGCCGCATGGCCATCGGCGTCCTCCCCAGAGATGCGCGGCCCACGGTTTCGGACCGTCAACCTACAACCAAGCAAAGCGTGGCGGCCCGTGATCCCGACGGTACCCGTCGTGAGCTACACGCGGGGACCACTTTGCACATGTCCGGAAAGAGGCGTCCTCCCCGCGTCCTCCAAAGAGTCCTCCCCAAGACCTGGCCCACACCCCCTCCCTACCCCTTCATCCCCCACCTCCCGATTTTTTGATCACCCCATCCGCCTGCTAATGTCTACCCATCGCAACACGCGCCGCTAGCTCAGTTGGTTAGAGCAGCTGACTCTTAATCAGCGGGTCCGGGGTTCGAGTCCCTGGCGGCGCACCAAGTCCAAG
>NZ_JBEZFP010000007.1:0-123676 GCF_040649515.1 Streptodolium elevatio | reverse complement strand
CTGGGTTTGGCCGGGCAAGGTCCGCAACGCGGCGAGCGTGCGTGCCACGGTTCGCGGGCCCGGCGAGAATTTGAAGACACGACCTAGGCTCCGCGCGTGCATCCCACCCACCGCATGGTCGACGGCTCTCGTGTCGAGGGCTTGTCCCGTCCCGCGCTCCACCGCTTCAACGGCCGCCTGGAGCTGGTGAACCTCGCCGCGTACGCCGACGGCATCGTGTCCGTCGGCGGCGGCCCCTGGGCAACCTGGTCCTTCGAACGGTTCGTCGAGGCCGTCCACGACGGGGAGATCGTCGCGCACGTCGAGGACGGCATGCAGGTCCACGCCTACGACTTCGGGGACTGGACCGTTGCCGAGGCCACCATGTCGTACGACGACCCCACGGCGCTGATCACGGAGATGGCCGACGCGGTCGACCGGCTCAACGGCAGGCCCGACACCGTCGACCGCTTCTACGCCGCCGTCCGCGCCTACGGGCGCGAGTCCTCGCCGGAGGCATTGGCTGCCATGCGCACTGCGGCTGACGCCGTCCCCGACCGGTGGGGGTGGCTGGTCGACTCCGCGTCGACGCAGGCGGCGTACCGGGTCATGTGGCACGACGAGGGTGCCACGCTCTGGGGTGGCCAACAGATCTTCGCCGACGAGGCAGAGCAGGCGCGGCAGGAGCTCGCCGAGTACGCCGCCGAATGGGACGACCGCGACGAGGCCGCTTCCGCGGCCAAGACCGCGCAGCTCGCGACCGCATCTACGGTCGAGCTGTACGACGTGAACTTCGCCCACCCAGACGGACCGCCGCCGCGGGACCCGGGCGCGCTCCGCAACGAATTCCCCCTCGAGACATCCGTCGCGGGCGCCACGTACCCCTCCCTGCACCACGCCTTCCACGCCCTGTCGATCCTCGACGACGCGGGCCGGGAAGCCGTGGCCGCCGAACCGATGGGCATACGCGTCCCCTACGTCGCGGCTGGATACCCGGAGCGCCCCGAGTGGCCGGCGGTGCGCCCGCCGTCATGACCGAGCTGCTGCGCGCGAAGTTCCGCCAGCACCCGGATCTCGCGGACATCCTCGTGTCCACAGGTGATGCGCGCATCGTGTACCAGAGCCTCGACCCGTTCTGGGACGGCGCCGGGCCGGGGGAGACGAAGCGGCACTGGATGGGCCGTCTGCTCGAACTCGTACGCGCCGAACTCGTCCTCGCCCGCTCGACCGTCGCGGCCGGGGACGACGCACCCGGCGAGCCCTGCTAGGCGGACTGCCCGCCGTCGCCTGCCTTGTCGCCTGTGCCGCCGCCCGCGGTGCGTGCGTCGACGGCGGCGAAGTCCGGGTCGCGGCGTTCGGCGAAGGCGGTCAGGGCCTCGCGGTTGGCCGGGCCGCCCAGCAGCAGCTTGAACGCCTCGTTCTCGCGCTCGCGGGCCCGGTCGAGCTGATCGCCCAGCGCCGCCAGCAGCACGCGCTTCGACTCGACCAGTGACGCGACCGACTTCGACGCCAGCACCTTGGCGTGCCGCAGGGTCTCCGCCATCAGGTCGTCCGGGGCGACGGCCTTGAACGCGAGTCCGAGCTCGACGCACTCCTGCGCGCTGATCCACTCGGAGCTGAGCAGCACCCACGCGGCGCGCTGCCGCCCGATGAGTGCCGGGAAGGTGTGGCTGCTGGCCGCCTCGGGGGCGACGCCGAGGGAGGTGAACGGGCACTTGATGCGGGCGTCCGTCGACATGAAGACCATGTCGGCGAAGCCGATGACGGTGGCCCCGATCCCGAGGCCGAGCCCGTTGACGGCCAGGAACAACGGCTTCGGGAAGGCCGCGAGCTGGTCGACCATGCCCGGAAAGCCGTGCTTGCCGTTGACGAAGCCGCCCGCGTTGCGCTGTGCCATCTCGACGAGGTCGGTGCCCGCGGAGAACGCGCGGCCGGTTCCGGTGAGCACCACGACGGCGACCGACGGGTCGGCCGCGGCGTCGATCAGGGCCTCGCACGTGGCGTCGTAGAGGGCCTCGTTGAAGGCGTTGAGGGCGTCGGGGCGGTCGAGGGTCAGGATCCGTACGCGGTCGGTGTCCTCGATGCGGATCATGGCGGTTTCCCCTCGTTCTGCGGCTCGTCGCGCGGTCGCGGCCGGTCCGGTGCGCACCGGACCCGGCGATGGACAGGAAACCGTTCTTTATTGACCAAGTCAAGGGATGGCGGAAGCGCGCCGGGCATGCCGATCCGGCCGGTTCACGCGGGCGTAACGGCACCTTCACCGGGGAAGGTCCACGACTGCGCCGATATGCACCTCTGTCATTGCCGTGTCATTGCCATCGAACGGGCCGAAGCGGGCGAAAAACAGGGAGGAGCCGTCGTGGAGTTCGACGTCGTCGTGGAGATTCCGGCAGGAAGCCGGAACAAGTACGAGATGGACCGGCACACCGGCCGCATCAGGCTCGACCGCATGCTGTTCACCTCGACCGCCTACCCCGCGGACTACGGCTTCGTCGCCGAGACCCTCGGGGGCGACGGAGACCCGCTGGACGCCCTGGTGCTGCTCGACGAGCCGACGTTCCCGGGCTGCCGGGTCCGCTGTCGCGCCCTCGGCATGTTCGTGATGCGCGACGAGAAGGGCCCCGACGAGAAGCTCCTGTGCGTACCGGCCCATGACCCGCGGCGGACCGCGATGCGCGAGATCGCCGACGTGCCCGCGCATCAGCTCAACGAGATCGCCCACTTCTTCGAGGTCTACAAGGATCTGGAGCCCGGCAAGTCCGTGGACGGGTCGCACTGGGAGGGGCGCGGCGAGGCCGAGAAGGAGATCACCGCGGCGCGGGAGCGGGCCGAACACGCAGAGCGGGTACTGCCGTTCGAGGGGCGCGCCGATCATCCGCGCCCGGGGCCGCGCCGCGGCTGACCCGCGGGGCGAGCGTGTTCGACCGACGCATTGGCCACGCATCGGCCACGCATCGGCCACGCATCGGCCGCGCAATTGCGACGCATGTCCGGCGGGTCGTCGGCGCGGGGCCAGCGGTGGTGGGGGGCGAGCGCGGGCCCGGCATTCCGATGGTTAGTTGAATGGTGAACTAAATCGAGCTATCGTCGAGGGAGCAGCCCGATCCCTTGGAGCACGCCATGCCGGTCACCCGCCTCAACCACGCCGTCCTGTACGTCCGCGACGTCGAGCGCAGCGTCGCCTTCTATGCCGACGTCCTGGGCTTCCGCACGGTCATGGCCTTCCCCGGCGCCGCGTTCCTCCAGGCGTCCGGCAGCACCAACGACCACGACCTCGGCCTGTTCCAGATCGGCTCGGCCGCCGCGGACTCCGGCGCCGGGCGTACCTCCGTCGGCCTCTACCACCTCGCGTGGGAGGTCGACACGCTTGACGAACTGGAGCGCGTGGGCGGGGAGTTGGCAAAGGCCGGCGCGCTCGTCGGGGCAGGCGACCACGGCACCACGAAGGCGCTGTACGCCAAGGACCCGGACGGCATGGAGTTCGAGGTGAGCTGGCTCCTGCCGGCGGACCTGATCACCGCGGACGTCCTCGCCGAGGCGCGCTCGAAGCCGACCCAGTCGCTGGACATCGCCAAGGAGAAGACGCGCTACGGCGGCGGGACCAAGGGCGGCATCGGCATCTCGATCCCGTCCGTCCCCGCCTGAGCTGCCTGGGCTGCCTGAGCTGTCTGAGTTGTCTGGGCTGCTTGAGCTGCCTGAGCTGGGCCGAACTCGGCCGATCGGACGCGGAAGGGCTCCCGTAGCGACGACGACTCCCGTGCAGAAGGGGTTTCGTCGTGTGCGGGAGCCCTGGTACGCGCCGCCGCCGGGACTCAGCCGCCCTGCTGCGGGTCCGGCTTGAGGACGGCGAACGTGGCGCCGGCCGGGTCGGCGTACCACGCGATGCGGCCCACCTCGGGGATGTTCTCCGCGGGCACCAGCACGGTGCCGCCGCCCGCCTCGACGCGACGCGAGATGTCGTCGGGGTCCTCGACGTCGAAGTACGGCACCCAGTGCGTCGGCGCGCCCTCGTCCATCGGCGGGCAGATGCCGCCGAACGCCGCCTGCCCCTGGTCCTCGCCCTCGGCGGTCGAGACCACGGTGTAGGACATGCCCGGCATCTCCATGACCTCGCTGCGCCAGCCGAACAGCGTGCGGTAGAACGCCGTCGCGGCGGGCACGTCGCCGGTGTGCAGTTCGGTCCACAGGAACGTGTTCGGTTGGCAGGCGATGTCGACGCCCTTGGTGGTGTTCCCCTGCCACACCGCGAACTCCGCGCCCGTCGGGTCGGTCAGACAGGCCATCCGGCCCGCGTCGAACACGTCGAACGGCTCGACGCGCACCGTCCCGCCCGCCTCCACCGCGGTCTTCGCGGCGTCGTCGGCGCTCGGCGTACTGAAGTACGTCGTCCAGGCGCTGGTGGCGCCCTCTTCGGTAAGCGGGCCGACGGCCGCAACGGTCTTGCCGTCGATCTGGAAGAACCCGTAGCCCATGGCCTCCTGGCCCAGGCCCTGGAACGACCAGCCGAACACGCCGCCGTAGAACGCGACCGCGGCGTCGATGTCCGGGCTGCCGAGGTCCAGCCAGTTCGGCGTACCGGTCGGGAAGTCGGGGGGTGTGATCATGGAGGACCGCTCCTCTCGTGGCGTGATGCCTCGAACGCGCACAGTCTCGCAGCGGCCTCCGACATTTGTACGAACCTCGGGCATTTTGGTACGCCGCATCGCGCAAGGTGTGCCTCTGACCTCGCGCGATGCGCCCGACGCGCGGCGCTACGGCGTGTTGCCGGGGCGTGCCGGGTCCGCGGTTACGGGCGTCGGGCCGTCCGTCGCGATCGGATCGGCCGGACCGGTGCCGGCCGCCGGGTCGGCCGTACGGGAGGAGCTCGCCGCACCGGCCGGACCGGCCGACGTGGTCGCGGCCACGGCCTCGCGCTCGGCGCGGCGCGCGATGCCACGCAGCATGTCCATCCGCGTCAACCCGCTGAAGGCCTTGATCGCGAGCCAGTAGCGCCCGAACCGCCGTGCCGCCTCGCGGTCCGTGGCATGGATGTAAGTCCCCGTCATCAGCCGGCTGGTCCCGTCGTGCCGCGGCTCGGCCCACATCGACGTCACCGCCTTGATGTAGCCGGACTCGTCGAAGGCCAGGAACGACGCCGGGTCCAGACCGCGCACGACGGCCGACTTGAGTGTCAACTGCCACGGCCGGCCCACGAATCCGGCGGAGACACCGACGCCGGGCTCGTCGCTCTCCCGCAGGACCACGAAGCCGAGGCGGCGCATGCGTTCGGACGACGGCAGATCCGGTTCGAGCGATGCGTATCCGTCCGCCGATCCCGGGCCTGCCCCCGATCCCGCGCCGCGCGCAGCGAAGCGTGCCGGCAACTGGCGGGCGCCCATGAGCGCCCGAGTGACCGGCATGTCGGAGTCCTCCAGGTCGAGGATGCACCGCGCCGACACCGCGACGGGCGCCGCCACCACGCGGTGGTGTCGGCTGCTCCACTCGTGAGCAGGGAGCCATTCGCGCAAATCGTGCATCGCCGCCACCTCCGCAAGGGGAATCGAGATCCACCGCATCGTGAATTACGAAACCATGGTCTCGTATTCTGACGCCATGACCGAGAGCGCCACGCCACGCGGCCGCCCGCGCGATCCGCGCGTCGACCGCACCGTGCGCCAGGCCGTGCGCGACGCCCTCGCCGAGACCGGGTACGCGGGCCTCACGGTGGACGCGATCGCCGCCCGCGCGGGCGTCGGGAAGGCCGCGATATACCGCCGGTTCGGATCCAAGGCCGAACTCGCCTTTGCGGCGGCCGTCCACGACATCGACGTCACGGCGCCGCCCGACACCGGGTCCCTCGTCGGTGACCTGTACGCCCTGGCCCGCATCGTCCAGGCGCGCGCGGCCAACCCCGTGGCGCGCGAGGTGATCCCGGCCCTGGTCGCCGAACTGGGCCGCAACCCCGCTCTCGCCGAACAGTTCCGCGGGCGGTTCCTCGACATCGAGCGCGCCGACTTCACGGAGATCTGCGCACGGGCCGTGCGCCGAGGCGAACTGCCGGGCCCGGTAAGGCCGGACATCGCCCACCTGATGCTCGCGGGCCCGCACTTCGCGGCGCTGTACGCCTTCCACGTCCCGGTCGACGACGCGCTCCTGCTCGACTTCGCGCGCGCCGCGGCTTCCGCCCTCAAGACCTTGGCCGTCTCACCCTGACGCCACCGGCGCGATAGCCGCCGGCGGCGGCAACGCGGCGGCCGGCACGTCGTAGACGACGAGGTAGTGCTCACGTGGGGCGCACGGCTCGGCGTGGTACGGGCGCGAGGTGTCCGCGACGAGGACCGGGAGGCCGTCCGGCCCTATTTCGACGCGGGTCGAATCCGGAGTCGCGCAGGCCGGCACCAGGAACGCGAACCGCCGTTCGCCGTCCGCCGGGAACGGCTCGACCCGGGCGTCCTGCTCGGCCGGGGGACCGCCGCCGTTCTGCTCGATCCAGTCCTCGACCTGGCGCCGGTCGGTCACCTCGACCATGCGCGTCGGGGTGGCGGCCGGTGCGACCTCGATCTCGTCGTCGGACACCAGGATTCCGATGCCCAAGTCCCCGGGCGGAGCGTCCTGGTACCGGGCGTCATGCGGCAGACGGGCGAGCGGGACGGAGAAGTAGAGGACGTTCAAGTAGGGGGCGTAGCAATCCTCGTGGTCCTCGCCGCGGTTGACGCGCACCCGCAACTTCGCGCCGTTCTGTAGAGCTGCGCCTCCTGCAGTTCGGCGCATCCGGTGCCGACGGCGATCACCACCAAGGCCGTCGCAGCGAACTCGACCTTCGGCGCCGAGGCATGAAGGTGGGATCCGATCACCTCGGCCTCGCGCTCGGTTCGGGCGAGATGGAAGGCGCCGTATTGCCGGTTCAGGAACCCGCGTTCGACCGCCACGGCGGAGTCGATCCGCCGGCCTTTCGGGGCGTCGTCCATCGGCGGGTCGCCTGGCGGCAGGAGGCAACCGGAGGTTGCCAGGGACGCGGGCGCGAGAAGGGCCAGAGCCAGAACAGCCTTGCTGCGCCTGGCCGGACGTCCGGAAACGGTGTGCCGTCGCCACCACATCATGGCGTTGGGACGCAGCACTGGACCGGGTGGTTCCCGGGGCTCTCGGCCCCGTTCCCGTTCCGGCGAAGTGGCGCCGACGTCATCCGCCTTGCGGGGCCGGGGCAAGGGAGTCGGTCAGGTAGTGCTGCACGGTGGCCGCCACCAGGGCCACGACCCGCTCGGGATCCGCGTCGCGGAGGGCGGCTGAAAGCTCGGGGGTCGGGGGCCAGGGGCTCGGTAAACGGAGAGTGGTGCGCCCCCACACATCGGGGGCGCACCAATGTTCTTCCCTCGATTCCGGCCGCGAACTCCTCCGGGGCCGAAAGACCCGCAGCTCATGCGCACGTCGTCCACGGCCCGGAACCAGTTGTTCTCACCCGCATAGCGGAACCGGACGTGTGCGGTCGTGCCACTCGTCGGAGCCCGCGACCGCGAAGACGCCGCGCCGCGTACGAACAGCTCGCACCCCTAGTCCCGTTGCGTGGCGGAGAGGGCATTCACCGCTACGTGACCAGATCATTGGCCCGGTGTTTCCGTAGGCTCCTGGATTCACCGTACCGGGGCGCCCGTCCGGGCCCGCCCGTCCTGCTTGGGGGAGTCGCACAGTATGGGGATCACCACCGGAAGCGTGTCGACCAAGGACCGCCTCGCGCCGCGGCTGACCTACGAGGAACAGCGCACGGAGTCGAAGACCCTCGCGATCTTCCTGCACGGCCTGGGTCTCGACGCCCGGGACTACCGCGGCTACCTGGACCGCGGCGACGGGCACGGAGTCGCCCTCACGTTGCCGGGGTTCGAGCCGGACGGCGTCCAGTCGATCCCGCCCGTGGAGTTGGCGACGCACGTCGAATTGGCGTCCTCCCTGGTGCGCAGGATCGCCGTCGAGAACCCCGGGAAACGGCTGGCCCTCGTCGGGTTCTCGTTGGGCGCCGACATGATCCTGCGCCTCGCCGAGCACTGGTGGGACAACCCCGCCGAACTGCCCGAGATCCATTCCGCGGTGCTGCTCGATCCCAACGTCAATCAATCGACGATGACCATCTCGCGTCTCTTCGCCGATGCGGATCCCGAGGATCCGGTTCCGGCATTCACGCGCCTGGTTTCCTCCGCCGCCGATCCGGGCTCGTTGTCCGCGATATGCCAGTACGTGGCCAAAATCGCGAAGAAGGACTTCGCCCAACTGCGCCAAATGTCGCGGGATATGATCGACTATTGGGACCCGGCTGGATATGAGCAGTTCGGCCGCCGATTGGCGGCGGTGTCGGGGGTCGCCGGACAGGTGCGCGTGGTGCTGTCCGCGCCGTACGTCGAACACCTCGACGCCATGCGGGCGACCGCCGCCGAGCACGGTGCCCGCAGCACGGAGTTCGAACTCACCGGCCTCGACCACTTCGGCCTCGTGAACGCCGACGTCCTGGCCGAGCAGCTCGAACACCTGGAGACGCAATCGAGTTGATCGGCCCGCGGCGCGTGGGTACTGTGCGTCGCGTGAACAGCCCAGAGTCCGACAGAGCGTAGCCGCCGGTCGTCCGGCGGCGTGGTGGTGGCGCTCGGCGTACCACCGACCAGTCTTGTGACTGGGTGTACCGACCAGCCCTGAGGTTGGGGTGCATCGCGTCTGTGGCGACCGGTTCCTGTCCGGTGCCCGGCTTTCTCGCATTTCTCCGGCTCTCACCTTGCCGCGACTGACCGTGTCCACGGCAGCGCGCGACAGGTGACGTACGCCGATGTCCGGCACGCGGACGGTCCTGCCCGCATCGCATCCTGCGCTGGAGTCGGTCGTGCCTGTCCTTGTCCATGTCCTCGGTCTCGCGGTATTCGCCCAGGGGACCTCGGAATTCATGTTGTCCGGCCTTGTCAACGGCATCGCCGGTGATCTGTCCGTATCGGTGGGGGCGGCCGCGAGCCTCACCTCCGCATATGCCCTCGGCATGATCCTCGGGGCGCCCGTGATGGCGGCGTTGAGTGCGCGGTGGCCGCGGCGCCGGGCTCTCGCGTGGTTCCTCGGCACGTTCGTCGCCGTGCACGCCGTCGGCGCGGTCACGAACGAATTCGCCGTGCTCTTCGGGACCCGGGTCGTCGCGGCGATCGTGAACGCCGGGTTCCTCGCGGTCGCGATGTCGGCCGCCACCAGCCTCGTCCCGCCTGCCAAGCAGGGCCGGGCCATGGCCGTCCTGCTGTCCGGCGTCACGCTCTCGTGCGCGGTGGGTGTACCGGCGGGCGCGCTGCTCGGCGACCACGCCGGGTGGCGTGCGGTGTTCTGGGCGGTCGCCGGGTTGTGCCTGCCCGCTCTGCTGCTCGTCCTCCGATCCGCGCCTGCCGACGCGGACGGCCATGAAGATGTCTCGGTCCAGCGGGAGTTGCGTGCGTTGGCTTCGAGCGCGGTACGAACAGCCCTGCTGCTGGCCGCCGTTGTCAACGCGGCCACGTTTGCGGCGTTCGCCTACCTGGCCGTCATCGCCACCGACGTCACCCGGCTCTCCGAGGGCGTGGTGCCGGGCCTGTTGGCGGCGTTCGGCGTCGGTGCTTTCGTCGGCGTCACGGCCGCGGGGCGGATGGCCGACGGCAGGTTGGGGCGCGGCTTGCTGATCGCGATGTGTGTACTGCCTGCGGGATGGGCGGCGCTGGCGGTGACGGGCGCGTACCCCGTGCCCTTGTTCGCCCTGGCGGTCATGCAGGGCTGCCTGTCATTCGGCGTCGGTTCGGCGCTCGTGCACCGCGTCATGCACGTCGCACCCGAAGCACCTTCGCTGGGGGGCGCCTTCGCCACGGTCGGCCTCAACGTCGGGGCGTTCCTGGGCCCGTTGGTCGCGGGCCTGGCCACCGAGGCCACCGGCGACTACCGGACGGCCGCGTGGATCAGCGCCGGAGCGGCGGCCGCGGCGGTCCCGATTGCCCTGGCGGCGTCGCGTACGCGCGGCGCGATCGACCCCGACGCCTCCCGAGCCTGAGGCCCGGCGGGTGCGCCGCGCAGGGGAGGGGCTCTCACGAGGGGAACTCGATGCCGCTCCCGTGCCACGCCTCCCTGCCGGCTCGCGCGGCCGCCACGGCACGGCGGGCCGTCGCGGCCGCCCGGGACCCGGGCGGGCGGTGATGCCGGCCGACCCACCGCCGCGCGGCGGAGGCCATCGCGGCGGCGACCATCGCGGTGCCGGTGGACGCCAGCAGCACCCCACCCGCGGTCATGGCTGCACCCGCGCCGAGAAGGCGGGTGTCGACACCCTGCGTACGGCAGGCGCAATCAGCGTACTGGTGCATCTCTCCACCATGACCCACCCCGCGACCGCCCGCACCTCGCCCTCGTCCCCCACCGACGCCAGGGCGCGATCTCCGGCCCGCTCACGCGCACGGACCGGAGATCGCGCCCTGGAAAAGCAGCTGGGGGCGGAATCCAAGCCGTCGACCTCGGCTACGACACCCGCGCCCCGCTTTCCTCGGCTACCGGGGAGGAATCGGGGGGCGGTGCGGTCGAATCGCTCGGCAGCGTCACCCTGCCGGGCGGACATTCGACCGGCGGAATGACGAATCTCGGAATTCCGGCGGCGGTGGCCGGTTCGACGATGCCGAAGCACGCGTGCTCCGGGGCGCTGCCCGGCATGTGAGTTGGGCGACGATTCTTTGCCTGGCTGGTGATCGGCGTGAAGAAACGACCGCGGCGGCGCCCGGGTCGGGTACGCCGCCGCCGGTCGTGAGACTGGGTCAGATGTCCGTCCGGTGGGTGAAGGAACCCGCGACGATCGTTGCGGTGACGGGGAGTTGGGCCACGTCGTCGGGCGCCACCCGGGTCGGGTCGTCGGCGAAGACCGTGAGATCGGCATGGTGGCCGACGGCAATGCGTCCGGCCTGGGCCTCCTCGCCCGCGGCGTACGCGGCTTCGGTGGTGTAGCCGGCGAGGGCCTGGGCGGCGGTGATGCCGGGCGAGGAACCGTACGGGGCGCGGTCGGACTCGCCTGCCGGGCGGCGCAGTTGGGCGCCTGCCAAGGTACGGCGCGGATCGAACGCGGCCACCGGCCAGTCGGATCCGAGCGCGACGCGGCCGCCGGCGCGCAGGATGTCGCCGTACCGCCAGGCGAGCGCCGCGCGTTCGGGGCCGACCCGCTTCGACCAGTTGTCGGACTGGTCGGGCAACGACCAGTCCATGTGCGTGGGTTGCATCGACGCGACGACGTCCAGGGCGGCGAAGCGGGTGACCTCCGGGTCCTGGAGGACTTCGGCGTGTTCGATGCGGTGGCGGGTGCCGCGTGGTGCCGGGGTGTGGGCGTACGTGTCGAGCGCGTGCGCGACGGCCTGGTCCCCGATGGCGTGGGTCCACGCGGGGAGTCCGTTGGCGGCGGCGATGGCGACCGCGTCCGCGTAGCGGGCGATGTCCTTCCACTGCGAGCGGTGCGACTCGCCGCAGCAGTCGGGTTCTTGGAGCCACGCGCCGCCGCCGTCGATGGCGCCGTCCGCGAAGAACTTGACCGCGGCGAGGCGGAGCAGGCCCTCCGGGGCGATCGCCTTGCGGAGGTCGCTGATGCGCTGCGCGAGGTTGTCGACCTCGCCGGGCGGGCACCAGGGAGCCCACCGTACGCGCATCGCCAACTCGCCGGATGCGGCAAGGGCGGTGAGCGTGGCGGCGGTTCCGGGGCCGTCGTCGAGGACGTGTACCCCGGTGACGCCGAGCTTGGCCTGCGCCGCGAAGAGCGCGGTGACGCGTGCGGCCAACTCGGCGCCGTCCATGGGCGGTACGGCGGCGTAGCCGAGCGAGGTGGCGGCCTGCTCGTGCAGTTCGCCGGTGGGACCGCGCTCGTCGCAGACGACCTCGGCTCGGTCGGCGAACTCCCGTGGGCCGGTGATCCCGGCGCGGCGCAGGCCTTCGGTGCTCATGAGCGCCGAGTGGGCGTCCGACATCCAGATGAACGCCGGTCGCCCGCCCACCGCTTCGTCGATCAGATCGCGGTGCAGCGTGCGGACCGCGAACGCCCCGTACTCGCCGCCGTATCCGACGACCCAGCCGTCGGGGCCGACGAGCGCGGCGTGGTCGGCGAGACGGGTCCGCAGTTCGTCGAGGGTGATCGCACCGACCAGGTCCGCGCCGCGCGCCATCTCCGAGCCCAGGACCGGGTGTTGGTGGCAGTCGGTCAGGCCGGGGGTGACCACGTGGCCGGATGCGTCTACGACTTCGGTGCGGGAGCCGACGTGCGGCCGTACGTCGGCGTCGGAGCCCACCGCCACGACGCGCCCGTCGCGGACCGCCAATGCTGTCGCGACGGGGTTGGCGGGGTCTTGGGTGAGGACGCGGGCGCCGACGATGACGAGGTCGGCGGCTCGGGAGGGAGCGGGTGAGGTCGAGGCCGGGGAGGTGGCCGAAGTGCGGGTCATGCGGTGCTTCCGGTCGTAGGAGCGGGGGAGTTCGATGCGGCGGCGTCGCGTGCGTCGTCGTTCGGTGTGGCGGGGTTGTCGAGTGCGTCGTGGGCGGGGGCGTGCGGCGCGACTGCCTCCTGGGTCAGGGCCGCCGCTTCCAGCGCGCGCTGGGGGCGGGCGGCCACCAGGTAGACCAGCCCCGTCCCGAGCACCAGGGCGATGCCGATCACCGCCGCCCAGACCTGGTACGCCGGGGCGTCCGGCGGCGCGAGGAGCTTGCGCGGCCAGGTGATGTTCACGAATTCGAAGGCCAGCCACAGCACCGCGCCGATGTTGATCACGAGGCCGACGCGGCCGAGGCGGATGCCGGACGGCACCCAGGTCCCGCGTACCCGGGCCACCAGCGCGGCGAACGCGATGGCCAGGAACGTCAGGTAGAGGGCCGAGCTGCCGAAGGTGACGATGCTGCCGATCGCCGACGCCTCCAGACCGAGCAGCAGCGCACAGCAGCTGATCACCAGGTCGACGGCGAGCGCGCCGAGCGGCACCTGCCGCTTGTTGATGCGGCGCAGCGTCTTCGACGCCGGGAGCACACCGTCGCGGGCCATCGAGAACATCGCCCGCGCGCCGCCGCCCTGCGACGCGAGAGCGCACGCGACGAAGGCGACGATGACCACGACGATGAACGGCTTGGACGACCAGTCGCCGAACGCCGCCACGACGGCCGTCGTCACCGGGTCGAGGTCCTCGCCCAGCATGATCCTGGCCGGATCCGGGTGCGCGAGGTCGACGGCGACCGCGTTGAGGATCACGATCAGCCCGACGCTGATGAACGCCCACCACAACGCGCGGGGCACCTGCTTCGCCGCGCCGACGGTCTCCTCGGCCATCGCCACGCAGGCGTCGAAGCCGACGAACGCCCAGCCCGCGACGGCGAGTGCGGCCAGGAAGGCCATCGGCTTCGAGCCGTCCGACAGCGCCTCGGCGCCGAACGTGTCGGTCAGGATCGAGAAGCCGTGCTCGCGGAAGAGCAGCAGCAGGCCGAAGCCGACAAGCACCGAGGCCACCGCCTCGGCCGCGATCCCCAGATCGACGACGCGCTTGAGCACGTCGATGCCGTACGCGTTGATCAGCGCGCACAGCACCAGGAACAGCGCGGCCACCGCGACGACTCTGCCCGGTGTCGGGGTCCAGCCGAAGAGGGCGAAGAACCACGGCGACGCGAGGTAGGCGATGGTCGTGTGGGCGAAGATCAGCGCGCACACGGTGATCCAGCCGACGATCCAGGCGTACTTGGGGCCGATCAGGCGCCGCGTCCACTGGTAGGCGCCGCCCGAGATGGGGAAGTCGGCGGCCAGTTCGGCGTACACGCAGACCACGAGCGCCTGGAGCAGGAACACGACCGGCAGCGCCCACACCCACGCGGGGCCGGCGACCACGACGCCGAGCTGCACCACGGCGTAGAGGCCCACCACCGGGGACACCGTCGCGAAGCCCATCGCGATGTTGCCGAACACGCTCAGGCTGCGCTTGAGCTCCTGCTTGTAGCCGAGGCTCTCGAGGTGCGCGGCGTCGGCGTCGTACGCGCCGGGGGCGCCGGGCGCGCGGTCCGCCGGACCGGACGCCGGGCCGGGCAGGGGTGCCGGGCGGCGGGGAGGCTGCTGCGTCATGGGCCCTCATCAGGGGGAGGTCGACCGGCCGGGCCGTGAACGACAGTGGTCGCGTCGTCGTCCGGTCGAAAAACTTACGTTGTTAGTTTTGGAGACTGTAGGCGAGCGACCCGGTCTCCGGGAAGACCCCAATTCCGGGATACGCTCGCAACGCCGGGTGACCGGCCGGATGCCCGCCGCCGGGTGCCGGCCCGCGAATTTCGGCGCAAGGACCGGCTGGATCCGCGCACGGGTGCGGTCGGGGAGCGAATCGGGGTGCATGGGATGGGCCGGCCGACGAACCCGCTGCTGAGCCGGGACGCCATCGCGGCGACCGCGCTCGACATCTCGGCCGAGGAGGGGCCCGATGCGCTGACGATGCGGGCCATCGCGGCCCGGATGGGCGTGCGCGGCCCGTCGCTCTACAACCACGTCAGTTCCAAGGACGACCTGCTCGACGCGATGACCGCACTCATCAGCAAGGAGCTCGACAGCTCGGCGCTGGCGACGGCGGACTGGCGGGCCGGCATCACGGCGTACGCCCGCAGCTACCGCCGCGTCTTCCTGCGGCACCACGGCATCCTGCCGATCGTCGCCCGGCGGCCCGTGCAGACCGCGGAGGCCCTGGGCGGGTACGACGCCATCTCGGCCGCCCTGCTGCGGCACGGGCTCCCGCCCGCCGAGGCCGCCGAGACGGCGGCCGCGATCGACTACCTCGTGCTCGGGTCCGTCCTGGAGACCTACACGGCCGGGTTCATCCGGGCGCCGCGGGACTACCGGCCGGAGTATCCCGCTCTCGCCGAGACCCTGGAGGCGGCGGACGCGGTCCCCGCGGCGGGGCCCGCACCGGCCGGCCTGGCCGGTTTGGACGAACGCGGCTTCGAACGCGGCCTGGCCCTGCTCCTGGACGGGCTGGGCGTCCGCCTGGACCGGCTTCGCTAAGCGGCCGCGGGGAACTGGGGCACACGTCCGTGCTGCCCGGGACGCACTCTCGCGGCATTGCGGAACCTCGCGAGTACGAGACCGAGTACGAGCTTCGGTCCCGCGCCTTGCGCCAGTCGCAGGGTCAAGCGGACTCGGGGACCTGGGGTGCGCTTCCGCGTTGCCCACCGCCGGGCCACTACCGGGCCGGGACGGCGCCGCTGCCGTGCCGCCACTGTGTCGCCGTCGAGCCGCCACGGCCGTGCCTGCACGGCCGTGCCGCAGCTCGCCCCCGCCACCGAACCCCGCCCCCGCCACCTCCCGCCGCTGCGCTTCAGCTCCCGCGCTCCCGCGCTCCCGCGCTCCCGCGCTCCCGCGCTCCCGCTGTTCGGGGGTGTTGGCCGGACACTCGGGCGGAACCCTTTGACAGCCGGTTTAGAACGCTGTTCAATCCCGTATTGAACGCCGTACAAACCGGAGGCTCCGTGCGACCCACCCCCACCGAGCGCGACCGGCTGCTGATCTTCACCGCCGCCGAGTTGGCCCGGGCGCGCCGTGCCCGCGGCGAACGATCCACGCGCAAAACGTCGAGGGTTGCGCGGGCGGTCACATGCCGAACGTGATGCGCACGGTCGGCGCCGCCAACGTCATCACCTCGTCCGACGCCCAGGGCATGGACACCCCCGTCGTCACCACCCGTAAGGAACAACCGACATGACCATCACCCCGGCCGCCGACGGCTTCTCGATGCCCGCCGAATGGGTCGAACACGAGCAGACCTGGATGGCTTGGCCCACGTCCAACGAGACCTTCGGCGACGGCGAGGCCGGGGAGGACGGCGACGGCGACCTGCACGCCGCGCGCGTCGCGTGGGGCCGGGTCGCCGACACCATCGCCCGGTACGAGCCGGTCACCATGGTGGCCAACATGGGTGAGTCGCAGACCGTCGCCCGCTACGTCGAGCGCCCGCTCACCGTCGTCGAACGCCCGCTCGACGACGCCTGGATGCGCGACATCGGCCCCACCTTCCTGACCGACGGCCAGGGCGGACTGGCGGCCGCCGACTGGGTGTTCAACGGCTGGGGTGCCCAGGAGTGGGCCTCCTGGGACCGCGACCAGGACATCGCCGAGCACGTGATCGAACTGTCCGGGGCCAAGCGGTACGCCTCCCGCATGGTCAACGAGGGCGGCGGCATCCACGTCGACGGCGAGGGCACCGTCATGATCACCGAGACCGTGCAGCTCGACAAGGGCCGCAACCCCGGCTGGACCAAGGAGCAGGTCGAAGAGGAACTGCGCGCGTACCTCGGCATCGAGAAGGTCATCTGGCTGCCGCGCGGCCTCACCCGCGACTACGAGCGCTACGGGACGCGCGGCCACATCGACATCGTGGCGTCGTTCGCCCGCCCCGGCGTCGTTCTGTGCCACACGCAGCCCGACCCCGCGCACCCCGACCACGAGGTCGGCAAGGACAATGCCGCGCTGCTGCGCACTGCGACCGACGCGCGCGGCCGCCGCCTGGAGGTCGTCGAGATCCCGGCGCCGACCGTCCTCACCGAGGGGGACCACGGCTGGGTCGACTACAGCTACATCAACCACTACGTCGCCAACGGCGCCGTGGTGCTGTGCGGCTTCGACGACCCCCGCGACGAGGAGAACGCCGGGACGTTCGCGAAGCTCTTCCCCGGCCGCACGATCGAACTGGTGGACGCCCGCGAGATCTTCGCCAACGGCGGCGGCATCCACTGCATCACGCAACAGCAGCCGCGCGTCTGACCCCGCGTACGGCGGCGCGGCCCCGTGGAGGAAGTGGGGCCGCGCCGGACGAGACTGGTCTCGTACGCGACGGCCGGGCCCGATCCGTGCGTGCCGTGGCGGGACCGGACGAGCCGGATGAGCCAGACGAGCCGGACGACCCGGATGAGCCGGACGAGAGCGAACGAGACGCAACCGGAGGGGAGCGACCATGCCGGCGACCGGCCGCCGCAAGCGCCTCGAACAGCCGCGCGAGGTCGTCCTCGAGGCGGCACTCGCGGCGATCGCCGAGGGTGGCCTCGACGCGATGACCATGGCCGCGCTCGGCAAGCGCCTCGGCATCAGCGGCGGCCACATCCTCTACTACTTCGGGTCCAAGGACCGCCTCCTCGTCGAGACCCTGCGCTGGAGCGAGGAGCGCCTCGGCGAGCGCCGCCGCGAACTCCTCGCCCGCCGGGTGCCCGCCGCCGAACGCCTGGCCGACTACATCGGCATCTACCTCCCCGTGGGCCGTGCCGACCCGCGCTGGACGATCTGGGTGGCGGTGTACGGGCGCTCGCTCGGCGATCCCGAAGTCCTGCACGCCGGACACGACATCGAGCGCGTCTGGGCGGCCGAACTGTCGGAGTTGCTCATGGCAGGCGCGGCCACGGGGGAATGGGAGCCGATGGACGCCGCCGCGCGCGCCGCCTTCACGGTGTGCCTGCACGGCATGCTCGACGGCTTCGCGCTGCAAATCGTGATCGGTGCTCCTGGCGTCGAGCGCGAGGAGCGGGTCGCGCACGCGTTGGCGTACGCCCGTTCCGAACTCGGCCTGCAGACCTGACAATTACGGTCGATATCAGGGAAATACCGGAGGAAACATATCAATTACGCCTCTGTGTCCCGCCTTGCGCCACACTAATCGGCGCATGTGGTGCACGGGGCGCATAGCGCGCGCCGTACCGAGCATGCTCTGAGACAGGGACAGAACGTCGTTCGGGGTGATGCACCATCAGTCGGCTGATCAGCGCCGGGTCCGGGAAGGGCCGGTCGCGCACCGCACCGGAGTGGTGGCGCGACCCGAAACGGCGTACCGGCGTGATCGCGCTCGCCGTCGTGCTCCTGATCCTCGCCGCGCTGATCGACCGCGGGAGCTGCTCCAACGGCAACGGCGCCGCGCCGGCGGGGGCCTCCGTCCCGGCGGACGGCTCCTCGTCCGCCGCACCCGGCACCGGGCCGCCCGGGGCCGCGGGGCCGCAGGACCCGGGCCAGGCCCCGGCGCCGTCCGCGAAGACCGGGGCCAGGACCACGCCTCCGGCCGCCGCGCCCGCGCCGACCCCGACTCCGGCGCCGCCCGCGACGTCGTCGGGCGGCGTGCCCCAGGTCGTCGGACTCGACCTCCAGAAGGCGCGGGACGCGGTCTGGTACTCGGGCTACCACTTCATCAAGTCCCACGACGCGCTCGGCCGCGGGCGCATGCAGATCCTGCTGAGCAACTGGCAGGTGTGCGACCAGAATCCGGGCCCCGGCAAGATCGACAAGGACACCACCGTGCGGCTCGGCGTGGTCCGCAAGGACGAGGACTGCCCCTCCGTCCCGCTGCCCACCGCGAAGCCCTCCGCGCCCGAGGGCATCATGCCGAACGTCGTCGGCCGCAGCGTCAACGTCGTACGCGAGGCTCTGCGCGACGAGGTCAAGGTCGACGCCGACGACCTCAAGAGCGGTCGGGCGATCATCGTCGAGAACCACTGGCAGGTCTGCACCCAGGACCCGGCCCCGGGCGCGGCGTTGCCCGAGGACAAAATCAGGCTCGGCGCGGTGAAATTCGGCGAGAAGTGCCCCTGACCCAATAGCGCCCCACTCCTGATCCGGCCCTGACTCAGCCGTGCGCCGACCCTGATCCGGCCCTGACTCAGCCGTGCGCCGACCCTGATCCGGCCCTGATCTGGCTCTGATCCAGTTGTGCGCGCCGACCGCGACCCGACCCCGACCCGACCGCGACCCGGCCGCGGGTCGGCCATGATCGGCTCACTCTGGCGTCCGGCGTCCCGGCGCGCGACGATGGCGACCGACGAGCACCGGAGCGACGCCCTGACGCCCGACATGACCGCACGACCACCGCACGACGGAGTACGCGCATGGCCCAAGACGGAGGCACCACACCGCGCCTGACCGTGCATCAGCTTCGCCGCCTGGTCGCGGTCGCGGAGCACGGCTCGATCTCGGCCGCCGCCGCGGCGCTGTTCCTCGCCCAGCCCGCACTGTCCAAGTCGCTGCTGGAGCTCGAACGCAGCGTCGGTATGCGCCTGCTGGCGCGTACCAACCGGGGGACCGTGCTGTCGCCGGACGGGGAGCGGGCGGTCCGGCTGGCCCGCGCGATCCTGGCGGACGTCCGCGCGTTGGAGGGGCTGGCGCAGGCGGATCCGCCGGAGGTGTCGGGTGCGGCAGAGCCCCAACCGCTGCGCATCGCCGCGACGCCGACGCTGGCCAACGACCTCGGCACGCATCTGATCCCGACGTTCGCGACGCGCCATCCGCACCTGCGGCTCCGGCTGATCCGCTCGGCCTCGCGCGAGGCACTGTTCGACGCGCTGCGCCGCGGGGAGGCCGACGCCGGCGTTGCCGCGCTGCCTGCCCCTGACGATCTGATCGCCGATCAGTTCGCGGTACGCGAGGTCGTGTTGGTCTCACCCGCCGGCCTGGATCTGCCCGACACGCTGTCCGAGCGGCACCTGGACGGGCTCCCGCTCGTACTCCCGCCACCGGGGTCAGGACGTCGCGACGACATCGACCGCGGGTTCCGGCGGATGGGGTTCAAGCCGGTCGTGGCGATGGAGGCCGAGGAGCGGTCGGCGTGGGTGGCGTGCGTACTCGCGGGGCTCGGCTCGGTGTTCCTGTACCGCGACCTCGTGGAGCACCTGGGCTACGAGGGCACGGACGTACGCGCGTTCGACCCCCCGGTGCGCGGCGCCGTGGGGCTGATCCGCCGCCGGCGGCAGCCCGGTGACCCGGCACACCCGGGTGACCCGGGCGGCCCCGGTTGCCCCGGTGATCCCGGAGTACCGGGCGACGGTGTGGCCGCATTCCTGGCGCACGCCCGCGCGAACGGCCTGCGCCCGACCCGCGACGCCTGACCCGCGACCCTCACCCCCCGCGACGCCTGTCCGCGGCCCGGCCGCGGCCACCTGACCGCCGCGTCCGCGCACACGTACCGGGCGGCGCCGCTCACGCCTCCGGCACCACGCGGTCCACGATCCCGTCGACGAGCGCGTCCAGCGAGTCGGCCGCGATGGCGTCCGGAGTCGTCAGGTGCTCCACGATCAGGCCGAGCATCGCGAAGTACAGGACGCTGACCGTCGTCCGGTCGCCGGGCAGGCCGCTGTCGAGGTGGAAGCGGATGGCCTCCTCGTACTCGGGGCGCAGCATCGCGCTCAGCGCCGCGCGCATCTCGGGCCTGCGGGTCGCCTCCAGGCGGAGTTCGAGGAGGGCGATGTACCCGGTGCGGTCGGCGCCGACCCGGGCCATCAGTTCGTGCATGAACCGGACGACGATCGCCTTCGAGGGCGGCGCCTCCAGCGTCCGCGAGACGGCGTCCGGATCCGGCCCGAGCCGCGCGTAGATGCGCGGGGCGATCTGGTTGAGCAGGTCGTCGCGCTTGCCGAAGTAGTTCGACGCCGTCCCGGTCGGGACGCCCGCCTGTACGTCGACCGCACGAAAGGTGAGTCCGCGGGCGCCCTCGCGCGCCAGCACCTCGATCGCGGCGTCCAGCAGTGCCGCGCGTCGTTCCGGGTTCTGAGCCATCGGTCGCTTCTCCCTCTCGGGTGTTCCTGATCTTCCGGCGCGCATCCCCTTGCCAACCACTACACATGAAGTACTATAAGCGTCGTGGTCAATCGGCCGCAGCGTAGTTCCCGAGGAGACACATGCGAAAGCTCACGTACTACATCAGCCAGTCGATCGACGGCTTCATCGCCGCGCCGGACGGCGGGTTCGAGCACTTGATGCCCTTCGTGGACGTGCACAAGTGGATCGTCGCCGAATACCCGGAGACCCTGCCGGCCTTCATCCACGAGGCCATGGGCGTCGACGGCCCGCCCCGGGTCTTCGACACCGTGATCATGGGCCGCGCGACCTACGAGCCGGGGGTCGAGGCCGGGCACGTCAGCCCGTACCCGCACCTGCGGCAGTACGTCGTGACCAGCACCATCACCGAGAGCCTGTCCCCGGACGTCACCCTGGTCGCGGGCGACCCGCTGGAGACCGTCCGCGCGCTCAAGGCGGAGGACGGCGACATGGGCATCTGGCTGGCCGGCGGCGCGACCCTCGCGGGCGCGCTCTTCGACGAGATCGACGAACTGGTCCTCAAGACCTACCCGATCATCTCGCGTTCCGGGATCCCGCTCTTTTACGGCGACTTCGAACCGCGTCGGTTCACCCCGAAGGAGACCCTGCGCTTCGACGACGGAGGATCCGTGACGCGCTACGTCCGGACGTGACGCCCGGGAACCGTACGCCCCCTCGCCGCGTCGAACCGCCGCGTGCCGAAAGGCCGACGGCCGCACGACGACGGCGAAGGGGGCGTACGGATGCACGCGCAGCAGGACGGGTCCGACCAGGAAGCCGCGTCCGCGCCCGCAACGCGAGTTCGTCTCGGCCTCCGCCGCCGTCGGTATCTGGCGTCTGCCGCGGCGGCGTCGGTCCTCGCGCTGCTGGGAACCGCGCTCGCGTTCGCGGCATTCGACGACGGCCGAGCCAGCGGCGAATCCACCAGCGGGCCCACCATGCCGAGCCCGGACCCCCGCCGGGGCCCGGCCCTTGATCCCGTCTTCGACCCCGCCGTGGGCCCGATCGGGCCTCGCGTCGAACTCGACTGCCCCATAACGCTCACGGGCGATCCCGTCCCGGCGCCGCTCGACCCGCGCGCAACCGCGGGGAACGCCCACACTCTCGCGACCGGCGCGGTAGCGGCCCGGCTCTGCGAACCCCCGGAGCCGTTCCGGACGGGCGGTCCGCCCGTCGCGACCCGGGTCGGCCCCATGCCGACCACCCTCTACCACGACGTCGACCGCGTCGTCCGGAAGGTGAACAGCTACGCCGAGGCGGACCGGTACAGCCTGCCTCCACATACGTTCTGCCCGCTGGACGCCCGCGCGTGGCTCACGCTCGAACTGCTCTACCCCGGCGGCATACGCGTCTCCGTCCCGATGAACCTCGGCGGCTGCGGCGAAGCCCGCTTCTCGGACACAACCCGGCAGGGCGCGCGGGGCTTCGACACCCACATGACCGCGCTCCTGGAGGAGCAGCGCATGGCCGATCCGCCCACGCCCGCGCCGGCCGCACCCGTGTGCGAGGAGTCCCGCCCGGCCGGGCGCGTGCCGTTGCGCCGCGAGTCGCTGGGACTCCACCGCGACGTCGTCCCTTACGCCGCCGCGCATCTCGTGGCGTGCCGGTACTCCGCCGGTCCCGACGGCGACTGGACCCTGCGCGGCACCGACGATCTCGGGCCGCAGCGGGAGGAGATCCGGGCACTGGTCAACGCCGCGGTCCCCGAGCAGGACATACAACCGTGGCCCGACTCGGTTCCCTGCGACTACCCGAGAGAGGGTTTCACGCTGCTCGGATTCGCCGACGCGGCCGGCGCCCGGTACGAAGTCCTGGTCGTGGGAGGGCCGTGCGCGCACATGTACCTCGAGCTGCGCTCCGCGACGTACGGCGGCGAGCAGGGGGCACCGGTGCCGGCGGACCTGCTGCGCCGGCTCGGCCTCTGAGGGGCGGAGGTCCTGACGCTTGCGCCGCGGAGGACCGAAGGCCTCGGTGGCGGCATCGGACCGGGCCGGGCGGGCCGGACCCCCGCCCGGCCCACCTCTTTGCCCCGTACTCCACCGCCCTGTCGCATCGCTGTCCGAAATGTGAACGGATCCGTCCGCGAGCTGGGTGTCCCCGATCGCCGGAGGTAGATTTGCGGAGGGGTCCCGGCCTTTTGGGCGAGTTGTACGACGGGTGCCCCTCCACGACGGGCGCCACAGGTGTGCCGAGCTGTTGCGAGCAAGGAGTTGTCCCGATGTCCCTGCTGACCGTGTGGCCCGAGGCCGATGCCACGGCTCCACTGCTGCGTACCGCGGAACCCGCCGCGATCGCCGACGCGCTCGCCCCGATCGGGGTGCGCTACGAGCGGTGGACCGCGGACCAGGAGCTGGCGCCCGGGGCCTCGCAGGACCAGGTGATCGACGCGTACCGCACCGAGGTCGACCGCATCAGCGCCGCCGAGGGCTACATCCTCGTCGACGTGATCCGGCTCCAGCCGTCGGACGACCCCGAGTGGCCGGCCAAGGCCGCCGCGGCCCGCCAGAAGTTCCTGTCCGAGCACACCCACGCCGACGACGAGGTCCGCTTCTTCGTCGAGGGCGCCGGCATCTTCTACCTGCACGTCGACGGCCGGGTGTTCGCGGTCCTGTGCGAGGCGGGCGACCTGCTGTCCGTCCCCAAGGGCATCACGCACTGGTTCGACATGGGCGCGGAGCCCTCCGTCGCGGCAATCCGCTTCTTCCACGACGAGGACGGCTGGGTGGGCGACTTCACCGGCGACCCGATCTCGTCGCGCTTCCCCGACTTCGACGCCATCTGGGGTGGGTACACGGAGTCCGCCGCGTGAGCGACCGGCACCTTCCGCACCACGTTGTCGTCGACATCGAAGGCACCACCAGCGCCACCGGGTTCATCACCGAGCAGCTGTACCCCTACTCGCGCAAGCACTTCGCGCGCGTGCTGGACACCCGGGGCGACGACCCCGACGTCGCGCGTGCCGCAGCCGCGGTCCGCGAGCTGATCGGCGAACCGGACGCCGGGACCGAGCGCATCGTCGAGGCCCTCAACACGTGGCTGGACCGCGACGAGAAGGCCACCCCGCTCAAGACCCTCCAGGGCGTCATCTGGGCCGAGGGCTTCGAGTCCGGCGAACTGACCTCGCACTTCTACCCCGACGTGATCCCCGTCCTCCGCGCCTGGCACGCGGCCGGGCACACGCTGTACGTCTACTCCTCCGGCTCGGTGTCCGCCCAACTCGCGTGGTTCGGCCACTCCGCCGAGGGCTCGCTGCTGCCGTTGTTCTCCGGACACTTCGACACGGAGAACGCGGGGCCGAAGAAGGTCGCCCCGTCGTACCAGGCCATCGCCGCCGCGGTCGGCGAACCGGAGGCCGGGCGCTTCGTGTTCCTCTCCGACCTCGTCGACGAACTCGACGCCGCCCGCGAGGCCGGCTGGCGGACCGTCGGCGTACGCCGTCCCGGAGAGCCGTACTACGACCGGGGCGTCGACGGTCACCTGGAGACGGACTCGTTCGCCCGCGTCGACCTGAGCGGCGAACAGCCCGCCGTACGCTGACCCGACCGCACCTGCACCCCAACGCACCCGCACCGCCCGTCGGCGCCGCACGGCGACGGCGGGCGTTGTGCTGTCCGACGCGCCCGCGCTCGTGCCCGCCATCGACCCCGAGACGCCCAACTGCCGGGTAGGGCCCGGCACCTGCGGCGCGGCGGTGGTATCGGGAGTACTACCAGGGGCCGTTCGTACTCTTCCCTGAGTACGAGTAGGGGCTCTCCCGGAGGAGTAGCCGGGGTCGGATATCGACCTTGAGGGATGACGATTCGACGACTTTTCCACGGCAGACTTCTCGTGTGGAAGCGACCGGGGCGGCGGTGGGGCGGGGCACGTGGCTCGCGTCACACGCGCGGATGTCACATCCGCGACGTCGATTCAGTCATATGTGCAGGAGCGGCGATCGGAGGCGGGCAGAACCGCCGAGGGACCCGCACCCGGAAGGTTCCACCACAAGCGTGAAGAGTTGGTTGCTGCATAAGTAGAGTCGCGCACGGCGCCTCTACATATGTAGTGAACCGGGGAGGGGATACCGATGGATCGCAACGCTGTCGCCGCGTTCGTCCGCTTCGTCATCTGTGGCGGCGGTGTCGGTCTCCTCTCCAGCGCCGCGCTGATGCTCCTCACCGGCTCGATGTCGATCGCCGTCGCCAACGCGATCGTGACCGTCGTGTCGACCCTGCTCTGCAACGAACTGCACAGCCGGATCACCTTCCGCAAGGGCGCCGCGAGCATCCGCGTGCACGTGGAGTCCACCGGGACGGCGGTCATCGCCTACCTGTTCACCACCACCGCGATGGTGGTCCTGGACGCGGTCGCACCGCATGCCGGGGCGCTCACCCAGCAGGCCGTCTACCTGTCCGCCTCCGGCCTCGCCGGGCTCGGCCGCTTCGTGGTCCTGCGCCTGGTGGTCTTCGCCCGCAAGACGGACAAGACGGCGGTCGCCGACAAGGCAGCCGTCGCCGGCACGGTGGCGGTGGCGAGGAAGGCGGCTGTGGCAGTGGCCAACACGGCACGCCCGGCGAGCGCGGCGGTGGCGGGCAAGGTGGCCTCGGTGGGCAGCTTTGCCGCCGTGGGCAGCCTGGCCGTGGCGAACGCGGCCCGTCCGGCGGGCAGGCTCGCGGCCGTCAAGAAGAACGGCAAACGTCTTCCGGTCGCAGTGGGGACCCTCATGTCGGGCGGCACCCATGCGACCCTGCCGGCCCGGGAGCAGTTGGTGGTGGCGGCCTGACCCGCACCGACGCTCCACGGGCCACAAGGAAGCCGGTGGCCACCCCTGGACCGCAGGGGTGGCCACCGGCTTCGTTGCGTCGAGGGGCGCGTCCGCGGCCGCGGAGGTGCCGGGGTGGCGGACTGACGCGACGTCAGAGGACCTGGCCGGTCAGCCAGTTGCCGTCTACGGACCAGGTGGTGCCGTCGGCCGCCGCGCCGCGTAGGCCGTTGAGGGTGCCTTGGCCGGCGTACGCGATGGTGCGCGGGTCGGCGAGGGAGGCGAAGCCGTAGGTGCGGTCCGGGGCCCATTCCGTGTCCCGCCGCAGCCGACGGCTCAGTTCCGCCCAACCCCGGCCGGCCGCGGCGACGACCCAGGCGTCGGGCGGGCCCGCGGCGAAGCGCCGGGCGGGCCGCAGCCAGGAGGCCGCCTGCTCGGGCCAGTCCACGACGGTGCGCACGGTCTTGCGGTCGAGGCCTTCCCAGGCGCGGATCAGCGCATCGGCGGCGTTCCGTGAGGCGGGGTCGCGGCTGTGCCCGACGGCGATGATCTCGATGCGGGCCTGAGGGCGTGTCAGCAACCGTAGGAGGGCGTCGAGTTCGGCGGGGGTGTGGGGCCGCGGGGCGGCGGGCTCGCCGTATGCGGACCATTCGGCGGCGGAGGTGAGAGGGGACGGGCGGTCCGGCGGTGTTCGGCCGACGGGAGGCCAGGCCGACCGGGCGGGGCGGTTCAAGCCGGTCATGACGGGGCCGGTCCTTCCGGGTGGCTCTTCCAGCGCGCGTACTCGTCCGGCAGGCAGACCGCGCACGGGCGGTATCCGGCGGCGCGGGCGGTCGCCGCGTCGGCGAAGAACACGCGCTGACGGACGTATCCGCCGCGGGCGATGGCCCGGAGCGCCGAGGGGCAGTCGAGCCGCCCGTACAGCCGCCCGCGCCGGTGCCCGCCGAGGGCACCGGGTTCCGCGCTGCGGTACGCGGCTCCGTCGGTGCCGACCAGCGTGTACGTGCGCGCGGGGGCTGCCCGTCCTATCGTCGGGTCGGGCGCAGTACGCGGGGCCGTCACAGCAGCGTGGGCTGGAGCGCGCCTTCGTGGACCAGCAGTTGGTGCTTGCGCTCCACGCCGCCCGCGTAGCCGCGCATCGACCCGTCCGTGCCGATGACGCGGTGGCACGGGCGCACGATCAGCAGCGGGTTCGCGCCGATCGCGGTGCCGAGGGCCTGGATCCGCTCGCGCGGCAGGCCGAGTTCGGCGGCGAGCGCGCCGTACGTCGTCGTGGTGCCGTACGGAATCGTGTCCAGCTTGCGCCACACGCGGTGCTGGAAGTCGGTGCCCCGCGGGGCGAACTCCAAGTCGAAGGAGATTGCTTCGCCTGCGAAGTAGGCACCGAACCGGTCGGCCGCGGCCGTGAAGGCGGCCGGGTCGTGCCGCCAGTCGCCGTGCGGCACCGGGGCGTTCTTGGCGCCGGGCGTCGACACCGATGTCAGCGCCACGCCGGCGGAGGCGCGTTCGCCGACCAGCAGCAGTTCGCCGACCGGGCTGGGGATCGTGGTGTAGACGGTCATGCCGCCACCTCTTCCTTGCACCTTCCGTGCAGTCACGTAGCTTCTGCTTCGTTCCCCCTGCCTACGATCATGCGCGCCCGGAAACGGAGATGCTGGCGGAAATCGGACGGCGCGTCGGACCCGACTGATCCGACGCGCCGGAATGCCGCGGTCGCTTCGGCCTCGCGACTGGCTACTGCCTACGTGCCGATGAGGGCGAGTGCCGCGGCGTGCAGGTCGGCGGGCACCTTGTGCGGCGATCCCGCGTCGAACGGCGGCTCCGGATCGTACTCGATGGCCAATTGCACGGTCTGGGCGGTGCGTTCGCCCGTCTCGCGAGCAACCAGGGCGATCGCCATGTCGATTCCCGACGAGACACCTGCGGCGGTGACGTACTTGCCGTCGAACACCACGCGCTCCGAGACCGGTTCGGCGCCGAAGCCCGCCAGCTGTTCCACCCAGCCCCAATGGGAGGTGGCCTTGCGTCCGGTCAGGAGTCCGGCGGCGGCGAGCAGGAACGAGCCGGAGCAGACGGAGGTCGTCCACTTCGTGTGCGCGTCGGCGGCCATCAGCCAGTCGAGCAGGGCGCGGTCGCCCAGCGCCGCGGTCGTCCCGGGCCCGCCGGGCACGACGACGATGTCCGGGGCTGGCAGGTCGGCGTACGACGTGGTGGCCACCAGGGTCGGCTTGCCCTGGTCGTCGGTGACCGGGCCCGTCCCCCCGGCCACGAACGAGACCTCGCAGCCGGGGGTCAACGCCAGGACGGTGTACGGCCCCACCGCGTCCAGCGCGGTGAACCCCGGGTAGAGCGGAATGGCGACGTGCACGGGCTTACCTCCGGAGGAAACGGCGGGGGAGCGGTTTCATGCTGCCCCGCACGCCTCATGGCGTCCACGCCGCAGACCGCACACATCGCGCCATCCGCTTCCCGGACCCGCACAACACCGCGGGCTAGAGGAGCAGTTCGTGGACCCCGCGCCATTCCATGTAGAGCAGGAACCGGATGTGGTTGTACGCGGCGTGCAGGTCTTCGCTCCTGTTGGGGGACAGCGCGATGAGCTTGCCCTTCGTGGCCATGAACGTCTTGCCGCTCATGCCCTCCAGGTCGATGAGCCCGAGGTTCTGCAGTTGGGTGAGCCCGTTGTCGGCCTTGAACATGTCGGCCGCGACGATGCGGTTCATCTCCTGGTTCTGCGGGTTCTTCGAGGGCGGCCCGCTGATCATCGGCGTCGGCGGCACGGCCTTGAGCGCCTTGACGACCGCGTCACGGCCGCCGGCCAGCACGTTGTTCCAATTGAGCCGGTATGTCGCCGACTTCTCCGTCTTCTCGCGGCCCAGGTCGGTCGTCACGGTCACCTCGGGCACGTTCAGCTTGTTCATCTGGCGGCGGCGTGCCTCGATCGTGGAGCGCATCGCCAGCAGGTGGAGCGCCAGGTGGCACACCTCGCCGAGCGGGCCGTTGTTGGGCTTGACGGTGAAGGTCTGATGCACGCTCTTGTCGGGACACCACTCCCAGCCGGGCGCCAGGTCGACCACCAGGCCGATGATCGGGTCCAGCGGGCACTCGTTCTTGGTGAGCGCCGGCACCACGACCGTCGAGATGTTGGTCCGGAACGCGGTCAGGCCCGCGGTCTTGAACACCGTCGCGGCGGCGAGGCTGTTGGTCCACTGTCCGTCGAGCTTGTAGTCGGCGGTCGTGCCGGGCGCGGCCGGATAGGCATAGCTGACGTGGTGCACCGCGCCGTGCAGGAATTCGCTGCCCGGGAGCTTTCCGGTCTCGCCCGGGGCGACGTTCCAGGTCCCGGTGGCAACCGGAAGTGGCAGAGCCATTTCGTTCCCCCTCCCCGGCGGGCAGCACCGCCCGCCCAGCCGAATGGTCCGGCACGGGCTGTTCCGGGGCAAGGGGTACACACCAGTAACCGTGGCGAACTTCCTTGCATGACAAGGTATTTCGAGATATCGACCCGTCAGGCGACCATTGACGGCGGCATTCGACCGGCATTTGTCATGTCCTGCCACCCGTGGCAGCGGCGTGGGTTCACCGGTTCACCGATCCGTCGGGACCGCGTCGCCGAAGCGCTCCAGGCGTATGCGGGCCGGGGGGACGCCGGCACGCGTGAGCATGCGGCCGACCGCCTCGGCGAAGCCGGTAGACCCGCAGACGTACACCTCGCGGTCCTCGGCGACGGCGCGGGCGGCGTACGGCGCCACCATCTCGGGGGTGAGCCGTCCCACCGGCAGCCCGGGAGGAGCCACCCGACTGTGCACGACGGTGACCTGATCACCCGTCAATTCCTCGCGGTAGGGCAGGTCTTCCGGCGTACGCACGCACGCCAGCAACTCCACGCCGACGTCCGCGGCGGCAGAACCCGGCACGGCCGCGCGGTGGTGGCGCAGCATGGCGACCAGCGGGACGAGCCCGGAGCCGCCACCGATCAGCAGCGCCGGGCGGTCGCCCGCCCAGGCGAAGAACCCGCCCAGGGGGCCCCGTACTTCGATGCGGTCGCCGACACGCGCCGCGCCGTGGAAGTAGCCCGACACCTCGCCGCCGTCCACCCGGTCGACGGTCAGCTCGATGTGCCCGGTATCTCCCGGCGCCGACGCGACCGAATAGTGGCGCTGCGCGGTGTACCCGTCGGCCGCGGTGAGCCGCACCATGTAGTGCTGGCCGGCGACGTGCGCGTTCCACACCGGCAACGCCAGCCGCACGGTGAGCATGCGCGGTGTCTCCGCCCGGAGTTCGACGATCTCGCCGTCCTGCCAGTCGACCTTGCCGCGCAGGCTTGGCGCGACCCGGCCCGGCGCCGCGAACTCGGGGATCTCCGGCAGCACCGACCCCGCCCCGGTCGCAGCCGGTGCGTCGGTCGGCACGTCGGACGGAGTGCCAGGCGCAGTGCCAGGTGGCGCGCCGATCGGAGTGTCTGTCGGTGTGTCAGTCGCCCGCATAGCGTTCCTCCGCCCACGGATCGCCCCGGTGGTGGTAGCCGTTCCGTTCCCAGAACCCGGGTTCGTCGCGGTCCACCAGCCGCAGTCCGGCGATCCACTTCGCGCTCTTCCAGAAGTACAGGTGCGGCACGAGCAGCCGGGCCGGACCGCCGTGCGCGGCGGTGAGCGGTTCGCCCTCGTAGTCGAACGCGATCCACGCCTTGCCGTCCACCAGATCGTCGAGCGCGAGATTGGTGGTGTATCCCGTGTGCGCATACGCCACCACATGCGTCGCCGCGGGCAGCGGCCCCACCGCGCGGAGGAAGTCGTCGACCGACACCCCGGTGAACCGGGTCGACAGCTTCGACCACGATGTGACGCAGTGGATGGGCCCCTCGTAGGTGCTCGCGGGCAGTGCGTGCGCGTCGTCCCATGTCCAGGCGCGCGGCGAGGCCACGAGCCCGTCGATGCGGAACGTCCAGTCCGCGGCGGCGAGTTCGGGGGTGACCTCGGCCGACAGCACCGGGAAGGAGTTGTGGGCGTCGTACTGGCCGGGAGGCAGGCGCGGGTCGCGGGCGTCGGCCGACGTACGCCCGACGAACCCGCGCGTCGCGGACGCGGGCGCCGCCTCGGAACGGGGTGTCGAAGGGGATGCCGAAGGCGCTGTCGGCGGCCTCCCCGAAGAAGTCCCCGCCGTCACGCGTCGTCCTGGGCCAGCCGCCACACTGCGTCCAGCGCGACGAGCGCGGCCTTCTCCACACCCTCGGCGACGACCTTGCGGTGCGGGTCGTAGTTGCTGTTGCCGTCGTCGTCCACCAGGTCGTCGGCGGCGATGCCGTCGATCACCAGCGCGCCGCCCGCCCGCAGGCCGTTGAGCGCCGCGAACACCAGCAGCGCCGACAACTCCATCTCGATCGCGAGCACGCCGGCCCGCTGATACGGCTTCATCGGCAGTTCCAGCACACCCGGCAGGAACGCGGCCCGCGTCCACACCGTGCCGCGGTGGTACGCCGCCTCGTGCTCGCGTGCCGCACCTTGCAGCGCGAGCACGACCTCGGGGGTCGCCGCCGCCGGGAACTCGGCCGGCACGAGCTGCTGCGTCACGCCGTCGTCGCGCACCGCCGCCTCGGCCACGATCAGGTCGCCGTCGCCGATCCCGCGGGCGATCGCCCCGGCCGTGCCGAGCCGGACGATGGTCGTCACGCCTGCCTCGGCGAGTTCGCCGAACAGGCAAACCGCGCCCGGGCCGCCGACCCCGTGCGACGACACGACGACGGGGACGCCGCGCCAGGTGCCGGCGTACGTGACGTACTCGCGGTTCGCGCCTAGCTGCTCGGCACCGTCGAGGAGCTTCGCCACCAGCCCGGCGCGCGCCGGGTCGCCGACGACGACCGCGTACGCGGGCAGACCCGAGCTGGGGATCTTGGTGATCGGGAGGACGGTGGGACGGGCGGAGGTCATGACTTCGGCTCCAAGCTGGGGACGGGGGACACCGGGGCGGACGTGTCGCGGTCGCCTCCGCCGCCGCCCCGGGCGGCGTCGGCTCCGTCGGTCGGCGCGCCCCGCGGTCTGCGGCGCACCATGCCGCCGCGGAACCTCGGCCTCGTCGCGAGGAACAGCGCGACCAGCGTCATCACGTACGGCGCGGCGTCGGCGGCCTGCTGCGGCATGCCCTCGCCCTGGAGCCGGAAGCCGATCGCCTCGACGAGCCCGAACAGCAGGCCGGCGAGCAGGACGCCGACCGGCAGCGCGCGGCCGAGCATGACCGCGACGACCGCGATCCAGCCGCGTCCCGCCGTCATGTTCTCGGAGAACAGCGTCACGTTGCCGAGCGCCAGCTGCGCGCCGGCCAGGCCGCACAGCGCGCCGGAGGTGAGGACGGCGGCGTACCGGTACTTGGCGACGCTGACCCCGAGGCTCTGCGCGGCCTCGGGCGCCTCGCCGACGCCGCGCAGCCGCACACCCCACGGGTGGCGCGACAGCATGACGGCGATGACCGCGACCGCGACCCACGACAGGTAGACCAGCGGCGAGTGCCCGGAGACGGCGTCGCCGAGGAAGGGGACGGACTCCACCCCGGGGATGTCGACCGGTTCGAGGCCCTTGAGGTCGGGGTCGCTGAACGTGCCCTGCGTGCCGAACACGGTCCGCAGCAGGAAGCCGGTCAGGCCGACCGCGAGCAGGTTGAGCGCGATGCCCACCACGACGGCGTCCGCGCCCAGGCTGACCGCGCCGATCGCGAGGATCGCCGAGAACGCCATGCCCGCGAGCATCGCGGCGAGCACGCCGCCCCACGCGCTGCCGGTGTACCAGCTGCCGGTGACGGCCGCGAAGCAGCCGGTGAGCATGGTCCCTTCGAGGGACACGTTGAAGACGCCCGCGCGCTCGCACAGGGCGCCGCCGAGGGCCGCGAACAGCACGGGCGTCAGCGCGCGCAGCGCGGAGAAGATCAGTTCGGCATCGAAGGACATGTCACCGGCCTCCGGTCTCGGCGGGCACGGGAGACTCGGTGCTCGGCGGCTCGATGTGCGGTGGTCCGGCGACGGAGGGTTCCGCGCCCGGCGGTATTCGTCCCGGGCGGCGGCCGCGCAGCCACGCGCCCTTCGCGAACACCCCGGTGCGCACCGCCAGGAACAGGATGATGACCGCCTGGAGCACCGAGGTCAGCTGCTGCGGCACGGCCGTCTCCTGCTCCATGCCGAAGCCGCCCACGGTCAGCGCCGCGAAGAAGAAGCCGGCGACGATGGTGCCGATCGGGGACGCGGCCGCGAGCAGTGCCGCGAGCAGTCCGGTCCAGGTGTACGCGGGAGTGGTCAGCGCGCCGTCCGTCAGCCGGTACGGGAACCCGAGCACCATGATCGCCCCGACCAGCCCGGCGAGGCCACCGGACGCGAACATCAGACGGATCGTCAGGCGCGGTCGGTCGACACCGGCATACGCCGAGAACCGCGCGCCGCGGCCCGTCATGCGCAGCTCGAACCCGGCGGACGTGCGGGACTCGACGAACGCGAACACCAGCGCGGCGGCCAGGACCAGGAAGATGCCGATGCTGATGCCGGTGCCCAGCCCGCCGTCGGTGGCGAACTCGGGCAGCCGTACGCCGTCCGGCAGCCGCTCGGACTGCGGGATGCCCGAGCCCTTCTCCAGCAGGTGGAAGCGGATCAGGTAGGACACCAGCGAGATCGCCGGGTAGCTCATCAGCAGGCTGCTGACCAGCAGCGGCACGCCGCACGTGATTTCCAGCAGTGCGGCAAGCGAGGCCCACAGGCCGCCGGCCAGGATCCCGGCCAGCAGCGCGAGCACGACGGTGACCGGCGCCGGGAACGGCGAGTAAAGGCCCACCACGGCCGCGGCCAGCGCGCCGAGGACCAACTGCCCGTCGCCGCCCAGGTTCACGAGCCCCGCGCGCAGCGGAATCGCGAGCGCGACCGCCATGCCGACGATCGGGATCGACTTGGTGGCGGTGTCGCTGATGCCCTCGCCGCCGAGCGAGGTCTCGAAGATCGCCTGGTAGGCGGCGAACGGATCGGCACCCGTCGACGCCAGGATGATCGCCCCGACCACGAACGCGGCCACGATCGCGGCGGTGACGGGGGAGAACACGGCGCGGCGCGCGAACCCGAGGACGACTCCGGCGCCTTGGGACGCACCGGGGGAGGGACGCTTGTGGTCAGTCATGGTCGGCATCGCGCTCTGTCGGGCGGCGGGTCTCGGCGTCGGAGGAGGCCGAGACGGGGAAGTCGGGGGACGCGGGCGAGTCGGGGGAGTCGGGGAACACCCCGGCGGCTGCGGAGTTGTCGGAGGCATCGGACGCGTCGGGGGCATCGGACGCGTCGGGGGTACCCGGGGTGCCGCCGGCCATCGCGAGGCCGACGGTGGCCAAGTCGGCCTCGGCGCGCGGCAGGTCGGCGACGACGCGGCCCTCGTACATCACGAGGACGCGGTCCGAGAGCGTGAGGATCTCGCTCAGCTCGGCCGACACCAGCAGGATGCCGTGGCCGGCGTCGCGGTACTCGACCAGCCGGGCGTGGATGTTCTCGATCGAGCCGATGTCCACGCCGCGCGTGGGCTGTTCGACGATCAGCAGTGGCGCGTCGTGGGTGATCTCGCGGCCCAAAATCGCCTTCTGCTGGTTGCCGCCGGACAACGTGCCGATCGGCACCGCCCCGGACGCGGCCTTCACGCCGAAGCGTTCGACGACCCGGGCGGCGTGCGCGCGGATCGCGGCGCGCCGCAGCAGCCCGCCGCGTCCGGCTATCGGGGCGCGGCGGTGGAAGCCCATCGCGAGGTTGTCGGCGAGCGGCGCGGTACGGGCGGCGCCGACCTCGCCGCGGTCCTCGGGGACGTACGCGAGCCCCGCGGCCCGGCGGCGCGCGACACTCACGCCCTTGCCGCCGGACGCGACCTCCGTGCCGGCGACCACCACGCGTCCCTCGCGGGCCGGGCGCAACCCGGCCAGCGCCTCGACGAGTTCGCTCTGCCCGTTGCCGGCCACCCCCGCGATGCCGACGATCTCCCCCGCGCGCACCCGCAGCGACACCCCGTCGACGAGCGGCTGCGCGTCGCGCTGCGCGGCGGCGACGGTCAGGTCCTCGACGGCGAGCACCTCGTCGGCGGGACGGCCCGCCGGATGCCGCTTGTCGAGGTCGATCTCGCGCCCGGTCATCGCCGCGGCGATCGCGGCCGGGTCGGTGTCGGCGGTGGTCAGGCGGGCCGTGACGCGGCCGTCGCGCAGCACCGTGACGTGGTCGCTGACCGCCATGACCTCGTGGAGCTTGTGGGTGACCAGGAGCACGGTGCGGTCGGCGGCGGCGAGGCCGCGTACGACGTCGAGCAGCCGGTCGGCCTCGGCCGGGGTCAGGACCGCGGTGGGCTCGTCGAGGATCAGGACGCGGGCGTCGCGGTAGAGCAGCTTGAGGATCTCGACGCGCTGCTGCACACCCACCGGAAGGTCGCCGACGCGGGCGTCCGGCGGCACCTGGAGCCCGTGGCGCTCGACGAGTTCGGCGACGCGCGCCCGGGCGGCCGCGCGGTCCACGAAGCCGCGGCGCAGCGGCTCCGAGCCGTAGACGACGTTCTCGGTGACGGACAGCGACGGGAACAGCTTGAAGCCCTGGTGGACCATGCCGAGTCCGGCGTCGATGGCCTGGAGCGGCGAGGTGAAGCGGTGTGCGGTGCCGCGCAGGAGGACCTGTCCGTCGTCCGGGCGCTGGAGGCCGTACAGCACGGACATCAGGGTGGACTTGCCGGCGCCGTTCTCCCCCATGAGCGCGTGCACCTCGCCGGTCGCGACGGCGAGGTCGACGCGGTCGCAGGCCAGCACCCCGGGGAACCGCTTGACGATGCCGCGCAGTTCCACCTCGGGCACCGCGGAGGCGTCCGAGGACGCGCCGGGACGAGTGGACGTATCGGTCATCTGTCGACTTCCGTTCGGAACCTGGGTACCGCGCCGCGATGCGCCGCCGGTGCCGCGGCCGGAGGGGGACGCCTCCGGCCGCGGCACCGGGTCGGCACCGCTTGCACCGCCTGTACTGCTGAAACCGCGTGAACTGCCTGTACTGCCTGTACTGCTTGTGCTGCCGGAACCGCCGGGGCTACTTCGCCGCGACCGGGTCGGCGACGGTGAGCTTGCCCGAGACGATCTGGTCGCGCAGGTCGGTGACGGCCTTGATGACGTCCGGGTGCTCGGCGATGGTGCACTGCGACGACGCGACGTTCGGCTCCAGGCTGGTCAGCGTGATGCCGCCCTCCTGCACGCCGTACGAGGAGATGCCGCCCGGCTTGCCGCCGTCGATCTGCTCGACGGCCTTCTCGATCGCGACGTCCGTGTGCTTGATCACGTTGTCGACGACCGTGCCGACGGCCTTGCCGCACTGGTTGACGTCGACGCCGAACGCCTGCTGGCCGTTGGCCTTCGCGGCGTCGAAGACCCCGAGGTTGCCCGCGGCGGACGCGGCGCCCATGACGATGTCGACGTCCTTCGTCTTGAGCGAGGTGGTCTGCTCCTTGGCGCGCGCCGGGTCGTTGAACGGGTTCTGGCCGCCCACGAAGACCTGGGTGAACTCGGAGGTCGCCTTGGTGTGCTTGGCGCCCGCGCCGAACGGGTCGGAGAAGCGGCGGATCTGCGGCGAGTCGACCGCGACGACCGCGCCGACCTTGCCCGTCTTGGTCAGCAGGCCCGCCTCGGCGCCGGCCAGGAAGGCGCCCTCGTGCTCGCGGAACACCGCGCAGGTCACGTTCGGGTAGGACTTCTTGGTGCAGGAGTCGACCAGCAGGAACTGCTGCTGCGGGTTGGCCTCGGCCTGCTGCGCGATGACGTCGTCGAACTCGAAGCCGACCGCGACGACGACGGCGGGCTTCTTGCGTACCGCGCTCTCCACGTTCTGCTGGATCGCCGTCGGGTCCTTGCTCTCCAGGGTGGAGGCCGAGCCGCCGAGCTTCTTGGCGGCCGACTCGGTGCCCTGCTTCGCGAGCTTGAGGAAGTCGTTGAGGCCGACGGGCTCGGGCGTCACCAGGACGAGCGACTTGTCACCGGACCCGCCGGTGCCGGAGGCCTTGTCGTCGTCGCTCGAGGCGTTGCACGCGGTCGCGGCCAGGGCGGTGGTGACGGCGACGGCGGTGAACGCCAGGCGGCGGGAGGTCTTGCTGTACATGGGGGTCCTCAGCTGTTCGGGAACGTTGCGCGCGGGAGCGGGCCGCGCCATGGAGGTACTTGACTTCGGGGGATCCGCTGATGACGACCGGCTCTGCGTTGGCGCGCGCACGATGCTTCAGCGGCAGGAACAGCGGCGGCGGGGCGACGCGGCGGCGACGGAGCGGCCGGGGGCGAGGGGCGGGAGTACGCACGCCATCGGGCAGCCGTGGGAATGCATGAGTGCGTCGCTGACGTCGTATACGACGTACGCGTTTCCGACCTGCGCGTTCGCGCGGATGCGGGGCGACTCGGCCACGGCTGACCCCCTCTCTGAGGACGACGGGACGCCGATGTGATGATCACATCAGGCGGATTTCCGGGAACCTATCACCCCGTCTCGCCAGGTGGTCAATATGTCCAGCATGCGGGCAGCGTGACGGCGAATACGGTTACGTCCCGTTAACAACCTGGTCATACGATCGATGTAATGCCGGACCCCACCCCGCCGGCCGACCGCCGCCCGACCGCACCGCAGGGGAATCGCCCGTGGCCATCGAAGTACGCTCGCTTGCCTGGCACGGCAAGGGACTTCACCTCATCGACCAGACCGCGCTGCCGCGCGAGATCGTGCGCCTGGACGTCACCGACGTCGACACGCTGATCGACGCGATCCGGCGGCTCGCGGTACGCGGCGCCCCCGCGCTCGGCGCCTCGGGTGCGTTCGGTGTGGCGATCGCCATGCTCCAGGCCGAGCGCGAAGGGTGGAGCGAGGACACTTTGCGCGACGCCGTTTCGCGCATTCGGGATGCCCGGCCGACCGCGGTCAACCTGGCCGGCGGAGTCGACCGCGTGCTGCCGCTGGTACCGCAGGGCGTCGCGGCCGTCGTCGCGGAGGCCGAGGCGGTCGTACGCGAGGACGTCGCGGCCAACAAGGCGATCGGTGCCAACGGCGCCGACTGGATCCTGGCGCACGTCGAGCGCCGACCGCTGCGGGTCCTGACGCACTGCAACACCGGGTCGCTCGCGACCGCCGGGTGGGGCACCGCCCTGGGCATCATCCGCGAACTGCACGAGCGCGGGGTCCTGGAAGTCGTCTACGCCGACGAGACCCGCCCGCTCCTGCAAGGGTCGCGGCTGACGGCCTGGGAGCTGGACCAGGAGGGCATCCCGCACTTCGTCCAGCCGGACGGCGCCGCGGCCAGTACGATCCTGCGCGGCCTCGTCGACGTCGCCGTCATAGGCGCGGACCGAATAGCGGCCAACGGCGACACCGCGAACAAGATCGGCTCGGTCGGCGTCGCGCTGGCCTGCGCCGACGCGGGCATCCCCTTCGTCGTGGCCGCGCCGCAGACCACCTTCGACCCCGCGACGCCGCACGGCGACGCGATCGAGATCGAGGAGCGCCCGGAGAGCGAGGTCCTGGAGTGGGGCGGCGTCCGCGTGGCCCCCGAGGGCTCGCGCGCCTTCAACCCCGCCTTCGACGTCACGCCGGCCCGGCTCATCAGTGCCATCGTCAGCGAGCGGGGAGTCACCGAGCCGCGCACCTGACGAGCAGGTCGGCCGTGGTTCGTTGTTCGGGGCAGGTCAGCCCGTGGCGACCTTGTACTCCAGGAGCCACTGCACGATCTCGACGTGGTGCCGCGCCTGCATGGGGTCCTTGCCCCAGACGTACATGCCGTGCGACGCGACGATCACCGCCGGGACACCCTCGACCATCGCGGCCTCCAGGCGGTCGCCTAGCACCGCCATGTCCTGGCTGTTGGCGATGACCGGGATCACGACCTTCTCGTCGTGCGCGGAGCGTCCGATGCCCTTCAGCATCTCCAAGTCGGACAACTCGACGCCGCCCGGCCAGCGCGCGCCCGCCTGCACGCCCTGCAGCGTGTGCACGTGGAAGACCGCCCGGGCGTCCGTGAGGGCCACGACGCGCGCGTGCAGGGCCGCCTCCGCGGACGGCTTGCGCGGCGTGCCGGGCCCCTGGTCGGCGGCGACCGGGACGCCGGCGCCGTCCACCACGACCAGGTCGTCCGGGCCGAGTTCGCCCTTGTCGAGGCCGCTCGCGGTGACCGCGAGGCGCACCGGGTCGTGCGATATGACGACGGACAGGTTGCCCGACGTACCGCGCATCCACCCGAGTCCGGCGAACCGTGCGGCCTCGCGCGCGAGCACCGTGCCGGCGGCGGCACGATCGGCGGCGGTGACGGCGGGGGATCCGGCGGGCGCGGGGGTGGGGGAGGTCATGGTGGGGGTCCTTCGCAGACGACGTACGCAATACCGGGCAGCGGGGGCACCGGTCGGCCATCATCGCATCCCGGTGAGGCCGCACGGCCCCTCCGGGTACCGCCGCGCGGACTTCCCGCCCGCCCGCGCTCGGGTACGCCGAACACATTCCACACCGCATCCCCCTCTGCTATGCCGTGTCGTCAAAATCCCGCCGGGCCTGCGAACCGTGGCACGCTTGGGCCTTGCGCGGCCTCCCGAGCCGACGCGTCACGGCCGTGCCGCCCGCAGCACGGCCCGCGGGCTCCCCGACAGGACGTCGAGACACTTCTGGCGGTGCCACCCGGGGGGTGTCTCCCACGGGGCGGCGCGTTCGCTCGATCGCCACGTCGGTGACCGCCCGGTCCTGATCGCCGTCCTCGCGGCCATCGCGCGTCGTGGTGGTGGGGGTCCGGCGGCCGCGGTTGGAGCGGGAGCAGAGCCCGGCCGGACCCCTGTACCGGCCGGGCTCCGCTGTTTCAGGCGCGGAAGCGCCACGCGACGTGTTCGGCGCGCCGACGGATCTCCGTGGTGCGCTCCGCCGGGGAGATACCGGGAGTTCCGGCCGGAAGGCGGTCGAACACCCGGTCAAGGCCGACCAGTTCGGCGGTCAGGTGCGGCTGTTCGCGCGGGCCGGTCCAACGCTGTGTGCAGAAGACCCGCTCGCGCCCTTCGGTGTCGAGCCAGTTGGGGGTTCCCGGATCGCGGCCGGCGACCACGAGGGTGGCGGTGCCGTCCGGGTTGCGGTGTGCCTGGTGCTGGTTGACCGACGTGGGGCGGTGTGCGAAGTCCAGCGACTCGAACCAGCCGATGGACTGCAACTGGGCGTTCCACTGGTCGGATTGGTCGGGGGCGACGGTGACGAGCAGTGCTTCGTCGGGGCCGAGGCGGACGTCGGAGAAGGCGTACACGATGTCCTGGACGCCGCCCTCCACAAAGGCGGGGACGGAGAAGGTGTTGGGCGGCTGCGCGGTGGCGGTGCGTTCCACCCAGTCGTTCCAGTAGGTGATCGAGTTCTCGACCATGGACGCCGCGCCGTCCAGGAGTCGGGCGATGTCCGCGCCGGTCGGCGGGGTGCGCGGCCGGTCGGCGGTGTCGAGGCGTTCGAGGGCGAACATCGCCGGTTGCGCGGGCTGCCAGTCGTAGTAGTAGTCGCGTACGTGCAGGAGCGTTGCGGCCGGGGTCAGTTCGATCCACGGGCCGTCGTGTCCGGTGGGGCGTTCCGCGGAGAGCACGATCTCGGCCGTGTCGCCGGGACCGAGGCCGAGGGCGGCGGAGTCGACCTCGGCGAGGACGCCGCGTACGCCCATGTGCATGTTGCCGGGCTTGACCTGCACGATGAACTTCTCGCAGGAGTTCATCACGACGGACAGCCGGTACACGCCGTCCGCGGCGACCGGCGCACGGCGCGCGTTCTGGTCGACGTTGGGGCCGCCCCAGCGGTACACGAGGTTGTTGTGCGTGAACAGCGCCGGGTGGCGTGCGTCGGTCGAACCGAGCTGGTACGTCAGCCAGCACGCGACCTGGTTCGCCAGGTGCCGGAACCCCTCGGCCCGTTCGGTCTCCGAGCCGGGGAACTCCGGGGCCAGCATGCGTTCCCCGACCTCCGCCATGCGGCCGCAGAAGTCGCGCCATGCCGCCGCCGCCTCGCCGCCGCCTTCCGGTGCCGCGTTCGCGTCCCGTGTGCTCATGCCCGACCGCCCTCCTCCGGCACCGCGAAGTACTCCTGGTAGTCCGCGAATCGCGCCCGCACCGCGGCGGCGTCGAGGCCGAAGTCCGCGAGCGAGTACGAGTGCGCGCCGTGCTTTCCGCGCGGCCGGTCGGCGAGGTAGCCGGCCATCGCCGAGCGCGCGCCGTCGTCCAGGGTGCGGCCGAAGTGCGCGTACAGGGCCTCGACCGTGCCGAGCGGGTCCGTCAGGAAGTCCGCGTAGTGCGAGTCGTGGAAGACCGTGTCGTCGATCTTGCCGGCCCGCCGCAGCGCCGTGTACCGGGCCAGCACGTCGGCGTAGAAGTCCACCTGGGTACCCGCCAGTTCGGCGGCGTCCACGTCGTCGCTGTGGGTGGCGTGGATGGTGGCCAGCAGGCTGCCGAGCGAGCCGAGGACTTTGACCGGGTCGCGGTGCGTGACCGCGACGCGTGCGTCCGGGTAGGCGGCGAGCAGGGCGTCCAGCGTGCCCAGGTGCGGCGGCGCCTTGAGCACCCACTGCGGAGGCGCGCCGGTGCGGCGCTGGAGCACTTGCAGCACCACGCGGTGTGCGCGGTACGCCGGGCCCATGTCGCACGACGCGAGCCAGGCCGCGTACGACGGGACCCGGAACTTCCCCGGGAAGTCCTCCGAGCGGAACGCGATCGCCTGTGCCGAGATGCATTCCTTGGGCATGCGCGCCCCGCGCTCGTGCATCGCGTCGAAGCCGGGGGCGATCATCGCGGTGAGCCGCAGTTCGCGGTCGACCAGCGCGATGCGGGGGTCGGTGTCCCGGGTCGCCGGGTCCGGCGGCGGCACCGGGCGCAGGAACTCCCAGCTCTCTGGCACCCGGTTGGCGGGGTCGCGCGACAGCAGGGCGTGCAGGATGGAGGTGCCGGTACGCGGCGCTCCGGTGACGAACAGGGGCGCGGTGACCGGCTCGTCCAACACCCCGGGGTCGTCGCGGAGTTGGCGGGCGAGCTGGAGCCGGACCTCTAGAAGGCGCAGGATCTGCTGCCGCACCTCGTAGCGGCCGAGCAGGTTCAGGCGGCCCTCTGTCTCCAGCGCGTGCACCAGCAGCCGCAGCGGCTCCTCGAAGCCGCCGCCGTCGAAGTCGCCGAAGTCGTCGAGTCCGGTACGGGCCCGGGCCTCGCCGAGCAGTTCGTCGGCGTCCAGCGGGTGGCCGTACTCGGCGGACAGCAAGGGGACCGCGCCCCGGTTCACGTCGCGGACCCAAGGGTCGGCGGGGGCGGGCTGCCACGTCATCGTGTTCTCCTCCCAAGCTGCCGGACGGAGCCTCGGCCTCCGGCTGACGGGGTGTCGGTTCCGAGACAAGTATCTTCATATGAAGTTACTTTTCAAGAAGATGTTCCCTTATGGGTGACGCCTGCGGGACTTCGGGCCGGTGCTGTGATGGCATCAGGGCGTGATCGCCGCCGCCCTCGCCGCCCTCGCGCTGCTCGCCTCGCCCGTCACCGCGGTCGACCCCGCGGCGCCGCCCGAGACGCCCCGCCCGCCCGCGCTGACCTGGACGGGATGCGAGGCGCCCCAGGACCCCGGAACCCCCTACGAATGCGCCACCGCGCGCGTGCCGCTCGACTACCGCGACCCCGGTGGCGCCACGCTCGACCTCCCGCTCGTACGCGTGCGGGCCGCGGACCCCGCCCGCCGCATCGGCACCCTGGTCCTCCAGCCGGGCGGCCCCGGCAACTCCGGCGTCGACTTCGTCCGCGGGAACTACGCCGACCTCCCCGCCGAACTGCGCGACCGCTTCGACGTCCTCGGCTTCGACGCCCGCGGCATCGGCCGCGCGGCCCAGCTGCGCTGCTGGGACGACGCCCAGTACTCCCAGGCGGTGACGCGGGCCCTCGGGCAGCCGGGCGCCGACGGGCTGGAGCGGGCCGTCGCCGAGGCCGAGGACTTCAACGCGGCCTGCCTGCGCAACTCCGCCGACCGCGTTTCCTACGTCGGCACCGGATATGTCGCCCGCGACCTCGACCTCGTCCGCGAGGCTCTCGGCGAACGGCAACTCTCGTTCTACGGGCGCTCGTTCGGTTCCTTCGTCGGCACGGTGTACGCCGACGCGTTCCCGACGCGCGTCCGGGCGATGGCGCTGGACGGCGCCTACGACCCGATCGCGCACACCGAACGCCCGTACAGCTCCGACCGCGCGCAGTTCCTCGCGCTCGACGCGGCGGCCGGGCGCCTGCTCGACTGGTGCGGCGCGACCCCGGACGCCTGCGCGTTCGGCGGCGGTGATCCGCGCGGGGCCTTCGACCGGCTCGTACGCTCGCTCGACGCGAACCCCGTGCCGATCCCCGGCAAGGGCACGGCGAACGGGTACACCCTCGTCTACCGCCTGATGTTCAACATCAACGGCGGCCGCGTCGACTGGCCCGACCTGGCGGCCGCGCTGGCCCGCGCGGAGGCGCGCGACCCCGCGTCGTTCCTCCTCGCGCCGCCGTCGCCGGGCTCGTTCGCGTTCCTGACCCCGAACGTCGTCGTCGAGTGCAACGACCGCATCTACCCCGAAGGGGACTTCCGCCTCGCCGCGCAACTGGGCCTGGCGTCACGCCGGGCGCCGCTGCTCGGTCCGGCGATGGCGTACGGCCCGCCGACCTATGACCACAACCACGCACCTGCGTGCACCCGTTGGCCCGCCGAGCGGGCGAGCCGGCACGAAGGCCCGTACACCGCACAGGGTTCGGCACCGCTGCTGGTCCTCGGGACGACCGGTGACCCGGACACCCCCTACCAGGACGCCGTCGCGCTGGCCGGACTGCTCGACAACGCCCGCCTGTTGACGTTCCAGGCCGAGGGCCACACCGCGTTCGGCCGCAGCAACTGCGCACGGGACGCGGTCGTCCGCTACCTCGCGGACGGCGTGCTGCCGCCCGAGGGGACGGTGTGCGCGGACGAGAAGCCCCCGGCCACCGAGCCCGAAACGGCCCGTTCCGACGAGCGCGCCACCGAGGGCACCGCGGGCACGGTCGGCGTGGACGAAAGGGTCGAACTCATCGGCGTACCGGACTAGTCCGGTACGCGGTGGGCCGTCAGCTCCGTCCGGCCGACTCGGATTTCGTGGGGGAGTCGGGGACCGGCCGGGCCGCGCCCGGTGCGCCGCCCGCCGGCGTGCGGCCGGGCAGCAGCAGGCACAGCGGGACGGCCGACGCGGTGAAGGCGACGGCCCACCAGAAGGCGTGGTCGAAGCCGTCGGCCAGTTCGGCGGGCGTCTTCGCACCGTCGGCGGTGTGCTGCAGCACGACGGCCAGGACGGCGGTGCCGACCGAGCCGCCGACCTGCTGCGCGACCCGGGTGACGACGCTGGCGTCCGGGATCTGCTCGCGGGACAGCCCCGAGTAGGCGGCGCCGGCAAGCGGGATCACCGCCGCGCCGAGCCCCATCCCGCGCACGAAGAGCGCGGCCAGGAGCAGCACGTTGGAGGTGTCGTCGGTCGCGAACGCGAACGGCACGGTACCGACGCAGCAGACGGTGAACCCGACCACGGCGACGACGCGGGGGCCGTACTGGTCCATGGCACGGCCCGCGAAGCCGCGGGACACCAGGGTGCCGACGCCCTGCGGGATGAGGAGTAGTCCCGCGCCGAGGGCGTCCTCGCCGCGCACCTGCTGCCAGTAAAGGGGCATGAGCAGCATCGCGCCGTACAGCGCGGCTCCGGTCAGGAACCCGAGCGCGGACGCCGACGCCGTCGGGCCGTTCCGGAACAGCCGCAGGTCGATCAGGGCGCCGCCGGGCCGACGCAGGGCCCACACGGTGAAGGCCGCGACGAGCGCGAGGCCGCCGAGCAGCGGCCGGAGTACGTCCGCGCTCACGAACCCGGCGTCGCCCTCGGTCCGGGAGAGCCCGTAGATGACCGCCGCGACACCGGGCGACACCAGCAGAAACCCGACGACGTCGAACGGCGCGCGGCCGCGCGGCGGGTCGGCCGGGAGGTTGCGCAGCGCGAGCCAGGCGCCCACCGTGCAGAAGGGCACGTTCACGAGGAACAGCCAGCGCCAGTCGGCGACATGCAGGATCACGCCGCCCAGCACCGGCCCGAGGATCGGGCCGAGTGCGGCGGGCAGCGAGATGGCCGCGATGACCTTGCCGATGTTGCGGCCTTGGGTGGCCTGCATGACCAGGGTCATCATCAGCGGCATCATGACGCCGCCGCCGATGCCCTGGAGGACGCGGAAGGCGATCAGGCTCGGGGCGTCCCACGCCACCGCGCACAGGAGGGAGCCGAGCAGGAAGACCCCCAGCGCCGCGATCCACAGCCGCTTGCCGCCGAACCTCGACTGCGCCCAGCCGGCGACCGGGATGGTCACGAACATGGCGAGCAGGTAGCCGGTGCTGACCCACTGGATCGTGCTGAGCGGGGCGTCCAGTTCGGTGCCCAGGTCGTTGAGCGCGACGCTGACGATCGTGGTGTCGAAGACGACCGCGAGCGCCCCCACGATCACGGTGAAGGCGGTGCGCCACACGGCGGGGTCGACCTGGTCGGCGTCTGTCCCGGTGTCGGCCGCACCGGGCGGGGGTACGGACGCGGGCCGGCGTACACGTTTCACGGATCCACCTAAGATACACGGCTGTTTCTTAGCGCTGTGATGGTACGCACGGTCCGTTAAGATGCGCAAGTGTTTCTTACACGCGATGCCTGACAGTGCGCGTGTCGGCGTGGGAGGTGCGGACACATGGCGGAACGCCGCCGCGGCCGTGAGCTGGAGGATGCGCTGCTCGACGCCGCGTGGGACGAACTCGTCGAGCGGGGCTACGCGGGGTTCACCATGGACGCGGTCGCACGGCGCGCGGGCACCAGCCGTCCCGTCCTCTACCGCCGCTGGCCGGACCGCAACCACCTGGTGCGCGCCGCGGTCATCCACGCGTCCGAGCGCAACCCGGTCGAAGCGCCCGACACCGGTTCGCTGCGCGGCGACATGATCGGGCTGCTCCGGCGGATCAACGCCACGCGCGTGCACCTCGCCACGATCATGAGCATCCAGATGGCGGCCTACTACCAGGAGACCGGCACCAGTCCGGCCGACCTGCGCGAATTCGCGAAGGCGGGGCGGCGCAACCTCCTCGACGACATCTTCGAACGGGCCTTCGCGCGCGGCGAGATCGACCCGGCGCACGTGACCGAGCGCATGAAGTCGCTGCCGTTCGACCTCCTGAAGCAGGAGTTCTTCATGACCTTCCGCCCCGTGGCGGACGCGGTGATCGAGGAGATCGTCGACACGCTGTTCCTGCCCCTGGTCACCGAGGGCCGCAAGAGCCCCGAGGCGACCAGGGGTTGATCGACTCCCGATCAGGAGTCGATCAGGAGCCGATCAGGGGTCGAGGCCGTCGGCCGGTACGTCGCCGGCCGGGATGCCGGTCGGTGTACGCGGAGCCAGCGGGCCCAGGGTCGTCAGCTCCACGTAGTTGCCCGCGGGGTCGGCCACGAACGCGGCCCAGACCTCGCCGTTGTGGAACGGTTCGATGAGGAAAGGGACTTCGGCGGTACGCAGATCCGCGATCAGCCCGTCGAAGTCCGCCTCGTCCACGTGCAGGGCGATGTGCGGAAGGCCTCCGCCGGGGGTGGGCATGTCGTCCGTCCCTACGAAGTGCAGCTGGAGGTCTCCGACGCGCAGCCACATGCCCGGACCGAGGTCGGGGCGCGGAAGTTCCTCGAAGCCGAGCAGGCCGATGTAGAACGCACGGGCGGCGTCGAGGTCGTCGACCCCGATTCCGATGTGGCTGTAGCCGCGTACGCGGCTCGCTGAGGGCGTCGGCATGGCGGCATTGTGACACGCGGCCGTATTGTCGAACAGGCCCTTCGACTAATCGAAGAGAGTGAGGTGTGCGGGGTGCGGATCGCCCGAACGATCCCCTCCGCGGGGATCCACGTCCCGCGGGCGATCCGCTCGCCGCGCTACATGTCCTGCCAGACGGGCGCGCGGCGTTCGCGGAACGCGACGGCGGCCTCGGTCATGTTGCCGGTGAACGTGCCGAGAACCTGCGTGCGGTTCTCCAGTTCCAACTGCTGCCGCAGGCTGTTGGCCTCGACGCCCGCCCACAGGCCCTTCTTCGTCATCCACACGCCGTACTCGGAGTTCTGCGCGATCTGACCCGCGAGCTCCAGCGCCGCGTCCACGTGCCCGCCCGCCGGCGTGAGCGCGTTCAGCATGCCGAAGCGGTCGGCCTCGTCGGCGGTGAAGTGGCGGCCGGTCAGCATCAGTTCGGCGGCGCGCGTGGGCCCGACCAGGCGCGGCAGCAGGTACGACGTGCCCACGTCGGCGGACGACAGGCCCACCTTGATGAACACCGAGCCGAACTTGGCCGTGGTGTCGGCGACGCGCAGGTCGGAGGCCAGGGCGAGGGCGAGACCGCCGCCCACGGCGGCCCCGTGCACCGCGGCGATGACCGGCTTCTCGCACTCGTGCACGGCGAGGATCATGTCGACCAGGTGCTCCTGCGACCGGTAGACGAGGCCGACCTTGCCGCGCCCCTCGGCGTCCGGCGCGTGGTCCGGGTCGCCGCTCAGGTCGGCGCCCGAGCAGAACCCGCGGCCGGCCCCGGTCAGGACGATCGCCCGGATGCCGCGCTCCCGGTTCAGCGTGCGGAAGGCGGTGTAGACGTCCGACACCAGGGTCGCGCTGAGCGCGTTGAGCCGGTCGGGGCGGTTGAGCCGGACCAGGGCGACCCCGTCGGCGGGGCGTTCGATCTCGGCGTACTTCATGGTCGGCTCTCCTCGCGGGTGCTGCGGTGCGCGGTGCGGCGGCCGAGTCAGGAAAACAGGTTTTCTTGACGAGGGCAAGAGGAGTGCGCACAAGAGGACCGCGTCAGGCCGCCGCGGCGGTCGCGCCGGACAGGCGCATCACCCGGGCGAGCCGCGCGTACGCCGCCAACTGCGCGGCGCGGTCGAACGTGCTCGTCGTCACCAGGAATTCGTCCGCCCCGCTCACCGCGACGAGACGGGTCAGCTCGTCGGCGACCTGCTCGTCGGTGCCGCGGATGTGGCCGCGCAGCGACTCCTCCAGGTACGCCCGCTCGCGCGACGTCATCGCCGTTGCGCGGATCTCGCCCACCGACACCAGCGGCGGGAACACCCCATGAGTCCGCGAGTACGCCGCCGACCATGCTTCCGGCAGCAGCAGTTCCTCGGCCTCGCGCTCGCTGTCGGCCACCGCGACGCTGCCCGACACCACGACGTACGGCTCCCGCGCCCACACCGACGGCCGGAAGGCCACGCGGTACGCGTCGATCGACCGCAGCATGCGCTCCTCGCCGCCGAACGTCGCGATCACCAGCGGCAGCCCGGCGTCCGCGGCGAACCCCGCGCCCTCGCCCGTCGCCAGCACGAACGGCGCCGGCCGCAGCCCCTCGGCAGGCCGCGCGTGCACATCGGGGTACGTGCTCTGGTCGCCCGTGAAGTAGCCCAGCAGCTCGGCCAGTTGCTCCGGGAACTCGGCGGCCGCCGACTTGTCCCGGCCCAGTGCGCGGCGGATGCCGTCGGTGAAGCCCAGCGAGCGGCCCAGGCCCATGTCGATACGGCCGGGGAACAGCGACTCCAGCACGCCGAACTGCTCGGCGACCACGATGGGCCGGTGGTTCGGCAGCATGACGCCGCCGGTGCCCACCCGGATCCGCCGCGTCGCGGCGGCCACCGCGGAGGCCAGGACGGTCGGCGCGGACCCGGCGACGCCGGGCACCGCGTGGTGCTCGGACACCCAGAATCGGTGGTAGCCCAGGTCCTCGGCCTGCCGCGCGAACTCGACGGTCGCCCGCAGCGCCTCGGGGTACGCCTCGCCCCGCCGCGTGCGCGACCGATCCAGCACCGAGAGGCGCGTACCGCGCGAAAACGAAGTCACACCACCCACAACACAACCCCAACCCCCACATTCCCGAGCCCCGCGACCCCGATTCCGCGCGGCCCCGCGAACCTGCACGACCCCCGCGGTCCCTTTCTCGGGATGACGGTGGCGTGACCTTGCGCCACGATGAGTCGCACACAGTGATCACCCGCTGTCGGGGGCGGGCAGAGCGTGAGGAGCGGTGCCGATGATGCCCCAGGGACCCAAGGACGTGGTCACCCAAGCCGTTGACGAAATGTTCGGCAAGCGCGACCCGGACGCCGTCGCGCGCCTGGTCACACCCGGTTTCCGGCAGCACAGCGCGCTGCTCGGCGACGGGCCGGAAGCGCTGCGCGCGCATGTGGCGGCGCTGCCGGAGACCTTCTCGTACACCTGCGCCCGCCTGCTCTCCGACGGGGACCTGGTGCTCATGCACGGCACCTACCACGGGCTCGGCCCGCGGCCCCTGGTGGCGTTCGACCTCTTCCGCGTCGCGGACGGCCGGATCGCCGAGCACTGGGACGCCCTGACCCCCGAGGCCGGGGCCACGGTGAGCGGCCGCTCGCAGACCGACGGGCCCACGCTCGTCACCCGTCCGGGTCAACGGGCCACCAGCCGTCAGGTTGGCGAAACGTTCCTGCGCACCGTGCTGATCGACCGCGAGTACGACCGGATAGCCGAGTTCGTCCACGCCGACGACTTCGCCCAGCACAACCCCGGCACCGGCGACGGCATCGCCGGCCTGGGTGCGGCGTCCGCCGCGATGCGCGCGCAGGGCCTCGTGCCGCGTTACGACCGGGTGCACCGCGTGGTGGCCGAGGGCGAGTTCGTCTACACCCTGTCGTCCGGCAGTCTCGGCGGCAGCCCGTACGCGTTCCACGACCTCTTCCGCGTCGACGGCAGCGGCGCGGGCGGCGGGTTCATCGTCGAGCACTGGGACGTCCTGACCCCCGTGCCGCCCAGGCTGCCGCACGACAACGGCATGTTCTGACGCCTCAGGACGCGACGCGGCCCGCCAGCCGGCTGTCCACGTGCACGCGGTGGTCGCCGCCCAACTGCGGCGATGTGATCACCAGGTCGGCCGTCGCCCGGTTGCAGGCGACGGGCACGTTGGCCAGCACCGCCAGGCGCAGGAGCGCCCGTACGTCGGGCTCGTGCGGCTGCGCGGTCAGCGCGTCCCAGAAGAACACCAGCAGGTCGACGTCACCTTCGGCGATACGGGCGCCGACCTGCTGGTCGCCGCCGAGCGGTCCGCTGCGGAAGCGCACCACCGGCAGGCCGGTCGCCTCCGCGACCAGGCCGCCGGTGGTCCCGGTCGCGTAGAGCCGGTGGCGTCCCAGGATCTCGCGGTGCTCGCCCGCCCACGCGACCATCTCGGCCTTGCAGCCGTCGTGTGCGACCAGGGCTATGCCCATCTCGTCGCGCACGACGCCGGTGGTTTCGGCGTCCTTCTGGTCCAAGGTCATTCGGCTCTCTTTCGTGCTGGTCGGGGGCACGGCCGACGCCATGCCCCCGCATTATCGATCAGTGCTGTGTCGCCGGGGTGTCGCGGGGCCGTCCGACCGATACTCGGGGTATGACCAAACGTCTCGCCGAGGTCCCCGACCTCCCGACCGGCTACCGCGTCGCACGGGTGTACGACGCTCCCGGCCCCGACGACGGCCTCCGCGTCCTCGTCGACCGGCTGTGGCCGCGTGGCATCAGCAAGGAGAAGGCCGCCGTCGACGTGTGGGCCAAGGAGGTCGCCCCCTCGACCGAGCTCCGCAAGTGGTTCCACGCCGATCCCGAGGGGCGCGCCGCCGAGTTCGCCGTCCGGTACACCGACGAACTCGACGGCTACACCGAGCGCGAGGGTCTGGAGCGGCTGCGCGCGGCGGTCGCCAAGGGCAACGTCACGCTGCTCACCGCGGTCAAGGACCCGGCCGGGAGCTACTTGTCCATCCTGCTCGCCCGCCTGCGGGAAAGCGAGGGCTGAGTCCGCCGCCGCGGCGGTCGGTCACCCCGCTCGGAGCACGAACTGCCAGTCGTTGCACCGGATCGGATTGCCCGGCGGGTACTCGAAATCGGCCGGGCCGAGCAGCGTGAACCCGGCCTTGCGGCACACCCCGTTCGACGCGGGGTGGTCCACCTTCGGGTACGCGTGCAGCAGCCGGTGCCGCCCGTCCGCCCGCGCGTGGTCCAGCAGCGCGACGACGGCCGCGACGGCGAGGCCGCAGCCCTGGAACGCGGGCAGCACCGCCCAGCCTGCCTCCCACACCGTCGTGCCGAGCCATTCGCGTTCCCAGTAGCCGACCGAGCCGGCGAGCGCCGGACTCCCGCCGCCCTCGGCCCCACTCGCGGCCCCGCCCGGGCCGTCGGCCTGGTCCGCGCGGATGCCGAACATGCGGCCCGCCTCGGTGTCGGCGAGGTCCGCGTACCGGAGGTGCCGCTCGCGCAGCTTGGCCTCGGGCTCGGGGCCGCCCAGGAAGCGCGTCATCTCCGGGGTGTTGCCCGCAACCAGCAGGTCGAAGTACTCCCCGGTGTGCCGCCACTCCTCGAGATGCATGATCATCATCCTGACGTATCGGTCCGACACGGGCAGGCATCGTGGCGAAGGTCGCGCCGAACCGGGACCAAAGTCCGGTATGTGTTGACGACGTGGCGCGCAGTTTCGATCAGTCCGCCATGATCGACCCCGGACCTGCCCTGGACCGATGCGGACCTGTCCGGATCGAGATCCCGGACCGACCCGCACACGGCCTCCCGGCCCGCGCGGGTCCGACCCCTGAGCGAGAGGAGCCCGCCGGATGACGCAGCCGTCGCCGGAGCCGCTGCCGGAGCAGCCGCAGCCGGTGCTGCAGGCGGTGCTGGCACCGCTGACCAACGCCGCGGTCTTCCTGGTCCTGACGGTGGACGAGGGCGGCGAGGAGCAGGTCCGCGACCTCGTCCCGGACATCTCCGGGCTCGTGCGGGCGGTCGGCTTCCGCGCCCCGCAGGACGCGCTCACCTGCATCACCGGCATCGGCTCCGACGCGTGGGACCGCCTGTTCACGGGCCCGCGCCCGGCCGAGCTGCACCCGCTGGAGGAGCGCGTGGGCGCCACGCACCGCGCCCCCTCCACCCCGGGCGACCTCCTCTTCCACATCCGCGCGCAGCGCATGGACCTGTGCTTCGAGCTCGCGACGCACCTGATGAACCGGCTCGCGGGCGCGGTCACCGTACAGGACGAGGTGCACGGCTTCCGCTACTTCGACGACCGCGACCTGCTCGGCTTCGTCGACGGTACGGAGAACCCGGCCGGCTCCCCGGCCCATCGCGCGGCCATCGCCACCCGCACCGCCGAACCGGACTTCGCGGGCGGGAGCTACGTGATCGTGCAGAAGTACCTGCACGACATGGAGTCGTGGAACGCGCTTCCGGTCGAGGCACAGGAGCGCGCGGTCGGCCGGGCCAAGCTGTCCGACATCGAGATGTCCGACGACGTGAAGCCGCCGAACGCGCACATCGCGCTGACCGACATCGACGACGAGGACGGCAACAAGCTGGAGATCGTCCGGTTGAACATGCCGTTCGGGACGCTCGGGCGCGGCGAGTTCGGGACCTACTTCATCGGCTACTGCGCCACCCCGGCGGTCACCGAGCGCATGCTCGACAACATGTTCCTGGGCGACCCGCCCGGGCTGCACGACCGGCTGCTCGACTTCTCGACGGCGGTCACCGGGTCGCTGTACTTCGTGCCGGCGCAGGACTTCCTCGACGACCCGCCGCCCGCACCCGACGGTCGGGAGGCCGGCGCGCACGCCGGCGCGAGCGCCGACCCGGCCCCAGACCCGGCCGCCGACCCGAGCGCCAGGCCGGCCGGCGAACCGAGCACCGACCAGAGCACCGCCTCAGCCGAGACGTCCGACGGTTCACTCCGCATCGGCAGCCTGAAAAGGAGCACGACCCGATGAACAACCTGCACCGCGAACTCGCCCCGATCTCCGACGCCGCATGGGCGGAGATCGAGGACGAGGCCCGCCGCACCTTCACCCTGCACCTGGCCGGACGCCGCGTCGTCGACCTGGCGGGACCGTCCGGGACCGGGCTGGCGGCGGTCGGCACGGGGCATCTGAAGCCGCTCGGTTCGCCCGGCGACGGCGTGCAGGCGTTCAGCCGGGAGGCACGGCACGTCGTCGAGCTCCGGGTGCCGTTCACGCTGGACCGCCAGGCGGTCGACGACGTCCTGCGCGGCTCCGCGGACTCCGACTGGCAGCCGGTCAAGGACGCGGCCCGCACGATGGCCATCGCCGAGGACCGCGCGGTGTTCGAGGGCTGGGCGGACGCGGGCATCACGGGCATCCGTACCGGCGCCGACACTCCCTCGGTGGCTCTGCCGCCGCGTGTCGAGGACTACCCGGACGCGGTGTCGCGCGCCCTCACGGCGCTCCGCCTCGCGGGCGTCGGCGGGCCGTACGCGCTGCTGCTCGGCGCCGACGCGTACACCGCGGTCAACGAGACCTCCAACCACGGCTACCCGGTGCGCGAGCATGTGGCGCGGGTGCTGGCCGGCGGCGAGATCGTGTGGGCGCCGGCGCTGAAGGGCGCCGTACTGCTGTCCACGCGCGGCGGCGACTTCACGCTGCACCTCGGCCAGGACCTGTCGATCGGCTACGAGTCGCACGACGCCGGGTCGGTACGCCTGTACCTCACCGAGTCGCTGACGTTCTCGCTCTACTCGCCGGAGGCGGCCGTCGCCCTGACCGGGGACTGACCGGGAACCGACGGCCCGGGACCGACGGCCGGGGACGAACGTGGGCGGCGTCAGCGCGCGCGAGTTGCGCCACACGGCCGGCGCGCGGCGCCGCACAACACACCGAAGCCCGTCCGCCTGCGAGGGCGAACGGGCTTTCGGCAAAAGGCAATTGACAGGCTGTCAGGGCGCCGTCGGGACGGCGTTCACCGGCCCGCCCCTGCCCCCTTGGACCAGCACCGTTCCCTGTGCGTCGTACGCGCGGATCTCGGTACGCCGACCCTCGGCGACCGCGTAGGCGAACGGTCCGTTGACCGCCCACACACCGTTCCGTACCTCCGCCTCGACGGTCGGACCGCCCGCCGAAGTCACCTCCACACGCGCGATCTCCGGGTCGGCGTAGCCCCAGAAAGTGACCGAGGTCACCGAAGACGGGTCGGTGGGGTCCACCGCCCCCGGCTTCACGGACGGGAACTCGTTCTCCCCGATGCCCGGGTAGGTGTCCGCCGCGCCGCGCTCGTCCAAGTAGAGGTGCACCGGATAGGACCGCTCCGCCTCGCCCGCACACGCCACCGTTCCCGGGCCGTGTGCCTTGCCGATCACGAACGGTGTGAGGCCGCCCGCACCGTCGTCGATCCACGTGGTCAGGATCGGCCGGTACGCCGACGCCTTCTCCGGCGGCCGTCCGACGTGCGGTGGCGGCAGGCTGCCGTCGGTGACCGTTGGGGAGTCCGGCGGGGGCGGCATCAGCGGCGCGGTGGAGGACCCTGAAGGCTTCCCTTCGGGGCTGGAGTTCGCCGGCGGGGCCGACAACGGAGGCGTGGTCGTCCCAGGCGCCGGCTTCGGCTGCGTCGGCAGGCCGCTCGGCGGCGCGGTTCGGATCGGCGACTGCTCGCCGCCCACCGGACCGGGGGCGGGCGTGTTCTTGCCTTGGGCGGCCGCGTTCCTCATGCACGCGGCCAGCGCGTCGCCGGCGACATCGGCGGGCACCGGGTCGCCGACCCGTGCGGACTCGCGCGGTATGCCGGTCTCACCGGGCACGCGATAGCCGGCCGGTCCCGTGCCGTCGGCGCCGTCGGCCCACGGCTCGGCCGCGAGCACGCCGACACCGGAGGCCACGATGACCGCGGCGCCGGCCACGAGCGGCACGAGGACGTGCCGGGACATCCGGGCGTTCTCCGCCTGCGCCTGTTCCGCGCCGAGCACGGCCATGAGCTGGCGGCGGCGGTGGTCGTGGCCGGGGAGGCGGTCGTCGCCGTACGGGCTCATCGCTCCTTCTCCAATTCCTCCGGCACCAGCGTGCCGAGCCGGTTGCGCGCCCGGTGCATCCGGGCCTTGACGGTGCCGATCGGAATTCCCAGCGCGACTGCGGCGGCCTGCTGGTCGAGCCCGCCCCACACGCACAGTTCGACCACGTCCCGCTCGTGGCGCGGAAGCCGCCCGACGGAACGCCGCAGGGCCGCGGCGCGTCGCTCGGCGTCCAGGCGCGTCGCGACGTCCTCGGCGTGGTCGGGTATGTCGGGTGGCGGCGGCACACGTTCCACCAGGGCGCGGTAGCGCTTGAGCGCCCGGCGGCGGTTGGCGAGCGTGTGGTTGGCGGTGCCGAGCAGCCACGGCAGCACGCTCTCGCGGTCGAGGCGGACCTCGCCCCGGCGCCGCCACGCGGCGAGGAAGACGGCGGACGTCAGGTCCTCCGCCTCGCCGTGGTCGCCCATGCGGCGCAGCAGATGCCCGTAGACGGCACCCGCGTGCCGGTCGAAGATCTCCGCGAACGCCAAGCGGTCCCCGGCGGCGACGCCGCGCCACAGGTCCCGGTCCGTGAGGTCTTGCTCCTGATGCGTCATCACATCCCAGGAGTGTCCGGGTCGGCGGATGGGGTTGCCGATTGCCCGGAGGGGATTTCCCGGCCTGCGCGGCGCCCGGCCCGCCCGCCTGTTCGGCGGCCCTCCGTCAGCCCGATGCGGGCACGGCCTCGGCGGCGTTGCCCGCACCGGCCGCGGGACGGTCCGGGTGCAGCGCGGCGTCCACCGAGTCGGCGGCGTCGCGGGCCGCCTCCGCGAAGGCCCGGATCCGGTGGTTCTCGTCGCTCTTGCGCCAGACCAGGGCCCAGGTCACCTGCGGGTCCTCGGCGATGGGCACGTACGCGACGTTCGGTGTCGGGTAGAAGCGCGCGCCGTGCCCGGACGCGTACGAGATCGCCTGTCCGGTGGCGACCGTCGACAGCAGTTCGTGGAACGTCGACACCGACGGCCCGGTCGGGATCGGCCGCCCGGACGGCGTGCGGCGCGGCGCGTGCGCCTCCACCCAGTACTCCGGCATCGCGTTGCCGACCGGCAGCCCCACCACGCGCTCGTCGCCGAGTTCTTCCAGGCCCACGCTCTCGCGCCGGGCGAAGCGGTGCCGCGAGGAGACCGCGAGGATGATCGACTCGCTGCCCACCGACGGCCCGACCGCGAGGTCCGGCTCGTTCACCGGCAGCCACGGCACCGCGATGTCCACTTCGCCGCCGCGCAGCGCGCCGAACGGGTCGCTGAAGTGGATCTCGCGGATCTGCACCTCGCAGTCCGGGTGCCGGGCGCTGAAGGTGTCGAAGATGTCGATCATGAGCTGGCCGTACGAGCCCATCACGCCGAGCCGCAGCACGCCGGCCACGCCGCGGGCCGAGGCCACCGCCCGCGCGAAGCCGTCGTTGATGGCCTGGTGGTGGTCGGCGATGTCGGTGCGGAGCTGGCGGCCCAGCGGGGTCAGCTGCACTCGGCGGCTGGTCCGCTCGAAGAGCGGGGCCCCGACGCGCCGCTCCAGCTTCTGGATGGTCTGGCTGACCCGGGCCCGGGACACCAGGAGCCGGTCGGCGGCCCGTCCGAAGTGCAGTTCATCGGCGACCGCGAGGAAGCTCTCTATCTCGTGCCGCTCCAGCACCCGTGTGCTCCCATCCTCGACGAAGGCCCATGATTGTCGCATCCCGGGCCCGCACACAGCACCGGGGTGACGGGCGGTCGACGCGGCGGCACGCTCTGTGCGGTGCTCACCGTCCGGCGGGTGCCGACGCGGCCGCGATCCGCAGGAGATACCGGTCGTACGCGGACGCCTCGCCCAACCCCGCCCCGAGCGCGCGCAGTCGTGCGGCGTCGATGAAGCCCATGCGGTACGCCACTTCCTCCGGGCAGCTCACGCGCACGCCCCGCTGCTTCTCCAGCAACTGCACGAACCGCGCCGCGTCCAGCAGGCTGTCGTCCGTCCCGGTGTCGAACCATGCCGAGCCGGGGCCGAGGTCGACGAGCCGGGCGCGGCCTTGACGGACGTACCGCAGGTTGAGCTCGGTGATCTCCAGTTCGCCGCGCGCCGACGGGGCGTCACTGGGTTGGCGATGTCGGACTCCCGCACTGGGCCTTTCGAGCAGACTGGCATCAGCCCGGTCCCGGCGCGCGCGGAGCGTAGACCTACGTCAAGGCTTTTGTCTGGCTTGTCGGCATGTTGCGGCTTTCCTGGCGATCGCCTGCCGCTCAGTGGCTATCGTCGTGCCCGTGATCCGCCCCGCGCCGGTGCCGCTGAGCGCCCAACTGGTCCTGTGCACGCATGCCGCGGTCGGCCGCACGGTACGCCGGTTCGCCGCCGCGATCCTCGCCGCGTGGGAGCGCCCGGAACTCATCGACGACACCGAGCTGATCGTCTCCGAACTGGTCGGCAACGTCCTGCGCCATACGGATTCCAGCCATCTCGCGGTGTCGTTGCAGGTGGTGCCGGAGGGCCTGGACGGGGGCACGCTGGTCGGCGCGGTCGCGGACTGCTCGCCGTCGCTGCCCGGCCTGCGCGAGGCCGGCGGGGGAGACGAGGACGGCCGTGGCCTGGCGATCGTCAACCAGGTGGCGAAGGAGTGGGGCACGCGCGCGACGGGCTACGGCAAAGAGGTCTGGTTCAGCCTGGTGGCCGGTCCCATGGCGATGTGATCCCGGTGGCCTGATCCGGTCATCCGGTCATCCGGTCATCCGTGCGACCAGCACCGCGACGTCGTCCTCCGGGTCCGACGGCAGCACCCGCAGCGCGGCGTCGCGCAGCCCCTCCGCGGACGCGCCCTCGGCCACGGCGGCGTCGAGCGTGGCGGCCAGGTCCCGGATCCCGCTGTCGATGTCGTGGCCCCGGCGCTCCACGAGGCCGTCGCTGTAGAGCACCACCGCACCGTCGCATGGCATCTCGCACGACGTCTGCTCGAACCGGATGCCGCCGATCCCCAGCAGCGCGTTCGGCGGACCGTCCAGGATCCGGCCGGGCCGCCCCGGCGCCAGCAGCAGCGGGGGCGGGTGCCCGGCCCGCGACCACGTCAGCGTCCGGCGCGTCCGGTCGAGCACCGCGTAGACGCAGCTGGCCAGTTCGCCGTCCACCGCGAAGTCGTCCATCAGCGAGTCCACATGCGCCAGGAGCGCGGCGGGCGGGATGCCGAGGCGCGCGACCGCCCGTACGGCGACCCGCAGTTGGCCCATCAGCGCGGCCGCCTGGAGGCCATGGCCGGTCACGTCGCCGACCACCAGCGCGACCCGGTCGTCCGCGAGCGGAACCACGTCGTACCAGTCCCCGCCGGCCAGTCGGTCGGAGCGGGCCGGCTGGTACGCGTGCGCGAGCGACAACCCCGCCACCGCCGGGAGATCGCGGGGCAGCAGATGGCGCTGGAGCGTGCGGACCGCGTGGCGCTGCCGCGCGTGCGCCTGCGCGTTGTCGATGGACGCCGCGGCCCGCAGGCCGAGTTCCTCCGCGGTCCGCACGTCGTCCGGCTCGAACGCCGGGCTCCCGTCGACCCGGGAGAACATCGCCGCCCCCAGGGCCCGCCCGCGCGCGATCAGCGGCGCCACGATGCGCGAGTGCATGCCCGCGTCGACCAGGTACGTGCGCAGCGGCGGCGCGTCCGGCGTCACCGGCCCGATGTCGGTGTTGCCGAGCGCCGGTTCGCCCAGGTCGCCCTTGCTGCCGGTGCCGCTCAGCTCGGCGCGCTGGCGGCGCAGTGCCGCGCGTACCTCCGCGGGCACCGGGAACGGCCGCCCGTAGTCCTTCGGCCGCAGGACCGGCAGGCCCGGCCGCAGGGCGGCCGCGACGGTCCGCAGCATGGTCCCGGGCGGGGGATCGAAGCCGTGCTCGGGCAGCACGTTGAGGGGAATCGGGGTGTCGAACAGGCCGACGGCCGCGGCGTCCGCGAACGAGGGCACCGTGACGAGCGGCAACTGCTCGGCGCAGCCGACCACGTCCTGGCTGAAGCCCATCCGCAGCTCGGCCTCGTTGACCAGGGCCAGGCGGGCGCGCACCTGTTCGAGCCGGGTCAGCGCGGCCTGGTCCTCGCTGACGTCGGTCACCGTCGCGCCGATCCCGAGCAGTCCGTCGGGGCCGCGCATCGGCCACATCCCGAATGTGCACATGAACGACGTGTCGGTGGCGCGTACCGTGCCCCGGACGACGCGGTCGGTCTGCGGCTCACCGGCCTCGACCACGTTCAGCAGCGCGGCCAGGAGGTCGGGGTGGCCGAGGGGGCCGTCCAGCGAGTCGGCCGCGCGTCCGCGGAGCTCGTCGACGGGCAGGCCGTGGATCGCGGCGAGGGTGGCGTTGGCGGCCAGTACGCGGCCGGCCGGGTCGAGGATGGCCAGGCCGAAAGGGCACTCGGTGAACATCGGGTCCGCGGCGGCGGTCCGCCACCACACGGACGCGCCGGATGCGTCGGACGTGCCGGCTGTCCCGGCTGTCCCGGCTGTCCCGGCTGTGTCGGGTGAGCCGGACACGCCGGGGGAGCCCCCACCGGGCGCGGCGGCGGCCTCGTCACCGGGCACGGCACCGGTCCCGTCGCCGTGTGGGCCCCGGTCGAGGGGCCGGCATTGCATCCACTCGTGTCCTCAAGGTCGCCATGATCACCGACAAGCCCGCCTCCAGGATCACCCACGTGGCGCGACTCGGCAGGGCGTGCACCGGCGACGCGCACGCGCGGCGGGGCGGCGGCCGCCATTCGGGTGGGCGGCGTACGCCATAAGTGTGGGACCGAAGCCGAGCCACGGGACTTCCCCGCCCGACATCCTGCTCATCCGGGGCCGGGCCGAGCCGGCCTACGACGACGGCATCCCGGCCGACCTGGGCGAAGCTGATCGACTTCGAGGCGACGCCACCGACCGCGGTCGAGGAGCTGGCCCGGGAGCGCGAGGAGCGCCGACGCGGTTCGAGCGCCTGAGCGCCGGAGGGGATGAACGGCAGACCGGTTGTGCGGCGCCCCGGTCGGGCGGCCCTGGTTACGCGGCGGCCCGGTCGGCGCCGGTGGGCGCTCGACCGGGCCGGACGCCTGGTCAGCTCGCGGTCGCGCTCGGCCTCGGCGTACCGATCTTGACTCCCTTGCGGACCGTTTCGATGACCTCCATCGGCGGTGACTTCGGGTCGCCGTCGATGGACGTGTACACGACCGGGTACATCAGTTTGCCGTCGTCGTCGTACGGGTTGTCGATGAAGATGAACTGCAGCGTCGCGGTCCGCAGGTTGCCGCTCGCGTCCGCTTCCTTCTCCTCGACCTCGACGACCAGTACGTGCGCGTCCTTGCCGTCGATCGTGGCGCGTTCGTCCGTGATCGTCTTGGTGGTCGTGTAGTCGTCGCTGTCCTTGACCTGTCCCGTCAGGCGGGTGGTGAGCTCGTCGAAGTCCGTGCCGCGGAACGAGCCCACGTCGATCTCACCGAGGTAGCAGCCGGTCGTGTCGCCCGGGTCCGGCGACGAGGTGTCCCCGGTGCACGGGATCTCGTCCTTGTACTGGTGCGCCTCGGAGCCCGTGTCGGAAAGCTCCTCCCAGCCCTTCATCTTCGGCACGGTGATGCCGGTGGCCGTGTCGCTCAGCGTGCCGTCCGTGGCGGGACCCGGCGGCGGCTGCGGCTTGTCCGTCTGCTGCGAGGTGGCCGTGGTGTTCGTCGGGTCGGCGATCGGGTCCTTCTTGTCGTCGTCGCCGCCGAGCAGGAGCACGAGCGCCGCGACGAGACCGCCCACCACGAGCAGCGCGACGACGCTGATCAGGATCGTGCGGTTGCGGTTGCCGGGATTGCCGCCGGGCGCGCCCATCTGGTGCGGGCCGGGCGGGTACCCGTGGCCTCCCATGCCGCCGGGCCCGGCCGGACCGGGGGCGGGACCGCCGCCGTACGGGCTGTACGGACCGCCCTGCGGTGCGCCGGCGGACATCGTCGGTGCCTGGGCCATGCCGGGGGCCGGGCCGGGCGGGACGGGCGGCGGCGCCACGGGGGCGGGCGACGGCTCCGGGGCGGAGGGGGGCGCGCCGGGGTCGGACGCGGGGCGCGTGGACTCGGTCCACTGCGCGCCGTCCCACCAGCGCTCGTTCCCGGGGCCTGCCGGGTCGTCGTACCAACCTGGAGGTATCGATGAGCTCACGCGGGAAACGTACCCCTCCGACGATGCGCGCACGAGGCTTGATTGCCACGGCTGGTCTGCTATGCGGTGGTTTGTCGAAATAGGTCGGGTAATCGCGGGGAAGTCCCTCGGCGGAACCTGTGGCCGCATATTGGCCATACCGGGCCGGGGCCGTGTCCGCCGCCGCCGGTCAGGCCGGCAACGAGCCCCAACTCCGCGGCGCATGCCACCAGTTCGGACACCAGTTCGGAATCGGGTGCGGCCAACGCGGCCAAGGAGATCGACGCGGTGACCGCGCGATGGGGCCCGACAACCCGCACGGCAACGGCTTCCGGGCGCGGCAGGCCCTGATGATCTGCCCCTGACGCGGCGTCAGGGGAGCGGGCGGCGGCGTGACTGCGTGCCCCGGTGCTCCTCAGGCGCCTGCCAGCGTGAACAGGTCGTCGACGAGCGCCCGCGCGTCGTGGGCCGGGCCGTCGGTTCCGGTGGCCTGCACCGAGGCGTACACGCCTTCCATGACCAGGGCGAGCCGGGCCGCGAACTCTGCGGGGCGAGGTACGCCGGCCTCGTCGGCGAGGTCGGCGAACCGTTGGCGTACCCACGCCTTCGTCGCCCGGGCCGCGCGGTTGGCGGGGTGGTTCGGGTCGGGGGTCTCGGCCAATGCGATGAGGAACGGACAGCCCCGGCACCGGCTCGGGTGCACCTGGTCGACCAGCGCGTCGAACAGCGACAGGACCCGGGTGCGCGCGTCGCGGTCCGCGGGATCGCCGAGCGCGTCCTCGAACCACTGCTGGTAGAACTCTCCGCCGCGCACGACGTACGCGGTGATGAGGTCGTCCTTGGAGGCGAACAGCCGGTAGAGGGTGGTCGGGGCGACGCCGGCCTCCGCCGCGATGCGGTCGACGCCCACCGCGCGGATCCCGTGCCAGTAGAACAACTCGTGCGCGATCTCAAGCACATGTTCGCGTGTCTCGGAAGAACTGCGCCGCACGGATGGACCCCTTGGCTTCGTCGGATTGACCCGACTAGAGTTTAAGCGATTGATAGGGATCGTTCCCTATCGCCTACCCCGGACTGCTCCGCGACGTGACTGCCGTCGGTGAATACCGGAGCAGCATGGCGTTGTCGATGCGAACACGGAACGCAGAGAACGGAGCACACGATGACCGCCGCCCTGGAAGACCGCCTGGCCGTGATCGAGACCTGCACCCGCATGGCGTGGCACGCGGACCATCGCGAGTGGGACCGCCTCAGGGACGTCTTCGCCGACAAGGTGCGGCTGGACTACACGAGCCTCAACGGCGGTGAGGCCGTCGAGCTGGCGGCCGAGGACATCGTGGCCGGCTGGTCCCAGGCGCTCGGCGGGTTCGACGCGACCCAGCACCTGATCACCAATCACCTGGTGGACGTGACGGGCGACTCGGCGGTGTGCACGGCAGCCTTCCAGGCAACCCACCGGCTGGCGAACCCGTTCGGTGCGCCGCTGTGGACCCTGGGCGGCGACTACCGCTTCGACCTCGCGCGTTCCGGCGACGGCTGGCGCATCACCGGCGTCGTCATGACCGCGACGTGGGCGGACGGCAACAAGGATCTCGCCACCCTCGCCGCCGAGGCCGGCTCGCGATGAGCCGGCGAACCGGCGAACCGATCAGCTCTTGAGTTGTCGAGCTGTTGAGCCTCGGACGATTTCGCGACCGCTGAACGACCACCTCGAAGGACAGCCTGTGGAACTGCACGTCGTCCTGCCGAACGAATCCGCCGACCTCGACCCGTCGCTGCTGACCGAACTGGCCGTGCTGGCCGAGGAGTCGGGGTACGGCGGCGTCTGGCTGCCGGACCATCTGCTCCCGCCTGCCGAGTACGGCGGTGCGTACGGGGGCGTCTTCGAGCCGTTGATGACGCTCTCGTACATCGCCGCCGCGACCAGCCGCATCCGGCTCGGCACTTCCGTCCTGCTGCTGGCGCTGCGCAACCCGTTCGTCGTCGCCAAGCAGGTCGCCACGTTGGACCGCCTGTCCGGCGGCCGGTTCACGCTCGGCGTCGGGCTCGGCTGGGACCGCGACGAATTCGCCGCCGTGGGAGCTGAGTTCGCGGACCGGGCGGGGCGTACGGACGAGTCCCTGCGGTTGCTCAGGCACCTGTTCGAGCAGGGCCAAGGGCCTTTCGAGGGAGAGCGCTTCGGGTTCGGGACCGGGGTGTTCGCGCCACGCCCTGGACCGGGTCTGAAGATCATGGTCGGCGGTACCTCGCCGGCCGCGCTCCGCCGCGCGGTCCGGTCGGCGGACGTGTGGCAGAGCCCGCCGGACAAGCCCGCGGCATTCGCCGAACGGGCGTCCGCGCTGCGTGCGGAGGCGGAACGTCCGCTCGAACTGGGCGCCCGAGCCGAGTGGCCCGACGCCACCCGCCCCGTCGAGGACGTCGCCGCCGAGGTACGCGAGTGGGATGCGGCGGGGGCCGACCACCTCGCGATCTGGTTCGGCCCGGCGGACGGCTTCGCCGACCGCATGACGGCGCTGATCCGCGCCACCGAAGCCGGCTGACCTCCGATCAGGCGGCGACGAGATCGGCGAGCCGCCGCGACAGGCGCTCGGCGTGCCGGAACCTCTCGTCGCCGCCGTACAGGTCGTGGTCGATGACGTGCACCCACGGGTCGTCCGGGCGTTCGTCGTCCAAGTCGATGACCCAGTAGTACTGCGTCGACTCGTTGTAGGCGATGACGAAGAACGCGCGGTCGTCCGCGATGGGGTCCCCGTCGACGAGTTGGGGAAACGTCACCTCGTAATCGTCCTCGTCGGTCAGCAGGACGTGGTGCTCCGGCCATGCGACCGACAGGACCGCCTGGACCGCCGAAGGGATGCGGCGCGGTCCCACCGGCGTGTCGACGTTGCGGTCGTCCGGCGCGAACTGCCGGTCGACAACGCCGCCCAGACGTTCGATCTCGCGGAGCACATCCGCATGCGGTGTCTCGAGAACCGAGGTATCCGACATCGACAGTCCCATCCCGTCCGCTCGAACAAGCCGCCGAACAACCTAACTTGGCGATGCGCTCAGTGGACGCCCGGCTACGTTCCGTGGATAGCCGCTCCGCCCGGCTCCTATTGGCGGTGGCCGAAACGCGGTGGGTGGAAGTGCTCAGGGCTCAAGGTCGCGGTGATCGGGCCAGACAAGACAGACGCCGCGCTGCGTACGCTGAGTCAGCGTACGGGCACACTCGGTGGACGATCGGCACGTTGGTTGGGCAGGCTTGACGAGTTGGCGCGAGGGGGCGATCACGCGGGGGCGTGCAGGGGAGGAATCGCCATGACCATCCAAATCGAGCCGGACGACGAGAGCAGGGAATGGGGACGAGAGCCCGATCCGTCGGACAGCTTGCGCACGTTCGGCGCGGTAGTCCAGGCGCTGCGCGAGCATGCGGGGCTCAGCCGCGTGGAGTTCGGGGAGGCCGTGCGGTACTCCAAGCACACGGTCGAGTCGGTGGAACTGGGCCGCCGGATGCCGGACGAGGCGTTCGTCGAGCGGGCGGAGGTGGCGACCGGCAACACCGGAGCGCTGCGGAAGTCGGCCAAGCACATCACCCGGGGCAAGCCGGGACTCGCCGCCTGGTTCCGCCGCTGGGCCAACCTGGAACGCCGCGCGGTGAGCCTGTGCACCTACGAATGCAGGCTGGTTCCGGGGTTGTTGCAGTCGGAGGCGTACGTGAGGGCGGTGTTCGACAACAGCATCCCGTTGCTCACGGACGAACAACTGGAGGCTCAGGCGAAGGCTCGTCTGGATCGCCAAAGGATGCTGTACGAACGCCCGAACGTACCGTTCAGCTTCATCGTCGAGGAAGCGGTGGTGCGGAGCAGGCTCGGCGGTGTGGAGGTGATGCGGGAACAACTGGACCACATCCTGAGCCTCTCGGCGCGGCGCAACGTGACCTTCCAAGTCGTCTCTTTGACTGCCGAAGTACATGCGTGCCTGGACGGTTCGGTGCGGCTCCTTGAGACCCCCGAAGGGCGTCGTCTCGCATACTCCGAAGGGCAGCAGAACGGACGGCTGATCTCTGACCCGAAAGAGGTGCACCTGCTTCACCAGCGCTATGACACACTGCGCTCGCAGGCCCTGAACCCCATCGAATCGCGGGGTCTGCTGGAGCGACTGCGAGGAGAGCTATGAGCACGGCGGATCTCGCTTGGTTCAAGTCCAGCTACAGCGGTACTCAGGGCGATGACTGTGTGGAAATCGCTGTCACCGAACAGGCGGTCCACGTACGGGACTCCAAGGCGGCGACCGGACCGCGGCTTGTTGTCGGGCCGGGCGACTGGGCGGAATTCGTCAGGGTCACCGCTCGCGGTTGACGTGTGGGGCGTCCGGCTCCGTCGGGCCGGTGTGGAGTCGGACGCCCCTGCCGCTGACGTCCCCCGTCACCCCAGCAGCGTCTTCTGGACCTTCCCCATCGCGTTGCGCGGCAGTTCGGTCATGAGCACGACGCGGCGCGGGCGTTTGTGCACCGACAGGGTGCCGGCCACGAAGTCGGTGAGCTCCGCTGCCTCGACGCCTGCGTCCGCGACCACGTACGCCACGACCTCTTGGCCGAGGTCCGCGTGTGGGGCCCCGATCACCGCCGCCTCGCGTACGCCCGGGTGGGCCAGCAGCGCGCCTTCCACCTCGCCCGCACCGATGCGGTAGCCGCCGCTCTTGATGAGGTCGGTGGATGCCCGGCCGACGATGCGGTGGGTGCCGTCCGGGGCGATCGTCGCGACGTCGCCGGTGCGGAACCAGCCGTCCGCCGTGAACGACGCGGAGTCGGCGTCCGGCCGGTTCAGGTAGCCGTCGCTCAACGTCCGGCCGCTGACCTGGAGTTCACCGACGCTCGTGCCGTCGTGCGGGACGGGCCGACCGTGGTCGTCGACCAGCCGGGTTGCAACGCCGGCGACCGGGACCCCTACCGTCCCCGGGACCCGCTCGCCGTCCGCGCGGGTGCTGACCGTGATCAGCGTCTCTGTCATCCCGTACCGCTCGACTGGACGGTGCCCGGTCAGTTCGGCGAGCCGTTCGAACACCGGAACCGGGAGCGGTGCGCTGCCGGACACCAGGAGGCGTGCCCCGGCCAACGCCCGTGCGGAATCCGGGTCTTCGGCGATGCGCCCCCAGACGGTGGGGACCCCGAAGAACAGGGTCCCCCCGGCCTCGGCGGCGGCTTGCGCGTACCGGGTGGGAGTCGGCCGCCCGGTGTGGACGAGCCGCGAACCGGTACGCAGCGCACCGAGCACGCCGAGGACGAGACCGTGCACGTGGAACAGCGGCAGCCCGTGCACGAGTACGTCCTCGGACGTCCACGCCCACGCGTCCGCGAGTGCGTCGACGTCCGCCGCGATGGCCGTGTGCGGGACGAGGACTCCCTTGGGGGCGCCGGTGGTTCCGCTCGTGTAGAGAATGAGGGCGATGGCGTCCGGGGGCGGCACCGCGAACCTCGCGGAGGAGCGCGCGTCGACGTCGATCCGTACGATCTCCGCCGCGACGCCGTTCCACCGCGCCGCGCCGTGCTCCGGGTCGGGGTCCGGGTCGGGGTCGAGCAGCAGCGTGGCGCCGGAGTCGCCGAGGATGTGGTCGCGCTCGCGCGGCCCCGCGTCCGGCGGCAGCGGTACGACCGGCACGCCGGCGACCAGCCCCGCGAGCACCGCGACCACCGTCTCCAGGGACGCGGTCGCCCGTACCGCGACGGCCGGTGCGCCCGCGATGCGTTCCGCGAGTGCCGCCGCCGCGGCGTCGAGGTCGGCACGGCTCAGCGAGCGTCCGTCGATCTCGATCGCCCCGGCGTGGTCCCCGGGGTTGTCGGACGAGCGGTCGGGCGGATCGGCAACGGGGCGCACACGAGTCTCCGGGGGTGCGGGGCCGGAAACAGGTGCGGCCCGTGGAGCGGTGGACAAGCGCCGCTGGGCGCCGCGCCCACAATGCCCGCAGCGGTGTCTTCGGACAACGGGTGCCGAGGATTTGACGAAAGTCGCCAGGGTGATGGCGAGATCGGGCAGTCCTACTCTTCGGGCAGGGCCTCACTGAGCACGCCGCTGCGCTTGAGCGTCCGGATCACCATCGACGTCTCGATCGACTCGGTGTGCCGCACCCACGGGGACCGCGTGACGAACTCGTACAGCGCGGTCCGGTCCGGCACCGTCACGTCGGCCACTATCTGGTGCTCGCCCATCACCGCCGCGACGTACCGGACGAGCGGCGACGAGAGCAGCGCCTCGCCGACCGCCTCGACCTTCGTCGGGCTGGCCTTGACCCACAGGATCGCCTGCACCGGCAGGCCCAGCACCCCAGGGTCGACCACCGCACGGATGTGCAGGGCTCCGGTACGCCGCATCCAGTCCACCCGACGGCGCGCGGTCGGTTCGGACACTCCCGCGATGCGGGCGATCTCCTCGTGCGTACGCCGCCCGTCGGACGCCAGCGCCCGCAGCATCGTGCGCTCCTCTCGGGCCAGTCCGGCCACTCGGTCGTCCGTCGGCAGCGGTGTCATCATCGGGTACTCGCGGACCGCGTCGGCCTCCGCGTCCGTCAGGATCCCCGGTTGCCAGTCGTGCACGGTACGGAAGTAGCGCAGCACCGGCAGGGTCGTGCTCTGCACCAGGCCCGGGATGCCGGGGAGTTCGTCGAGGGTCAGGGTCGCGAGGCGGCCGGTCGGGCACATCACCTCGGCGAGGCAGTCGGCCGTACCCGTGAGCATGTACGCGAACGTCGTGTCGGGGTGCCGGGCAAGAGCGCCCGCCGCGACCCGGGCCGCGGCCTGGAGGCACTGCCCGCGCACCAGCACCGCTCCGCCGCGTACGCCCAACCCCGTGACCACGACGACGCGTTGGTCCAGCAGCCGGGCGCCGTGCCGGGCGACCGTGCGCTCGGGCTCGTCCAGCGCGGCGGCGATCCGCCGCCACGACGCGCGTCCGTCGACTTGGAGCGCTCCGATGATCCGGCGGTCGAGAGCGTCGATGGATCTGTGAAGCGGTTGATTGGACACAGGCCCAGCATGAGACTATTTCCGTCAGCCGTCCAGGTTTCGCTGTCCTAAATCAAAACATCTTGTGCATACCTGCCATCCACCCCAGCATCCCCGATGCTTCTCGGCCGCCTGGCACCCGCTGCGTCCCGTCTCATTTAACCGACCACCTGGAGGATGTTCCGTGCGCTTGGACGTGACGGCAGTGGGCGCTCTCAACGTCGATGTCGTGGTGGACGCCGCCGTCGGCGGAATTGCGCCGACGCCCGACGACCCCACCGCACGGGACTCGGAGGAGTCCGTCGACGCGGCCGGCATGGCCCGCCTGCTGCGGTCCGTGGAAAGCCTCCCGCGCAGCGTGCGGCTCGGCGGCTCGGCCTACAACGCGCTCGTACGCCTGGCCCACACGCGGCCCGACCTCGCGCTCGGGTTCACCGGCGTCGCGGGCGCGCCGCCGTTCGGGGCACGGTCGCACAGCCACGAACTCCGGGCGCTCGGTGTGGACACCGCCGGTATCGCAGCGGTCCCCGAACAGGCCGGGGTTTGCCTCGCGATCGAGGACGGCGACGCGCGCCGACTCCATGTGCACCCGGGCGCGAACCTGCGCATGGCGGCCCACCTGCGCGACAGTTTCGACGCGATCGTGGGCCGGCTCGCGCGGTCGCGCTTCGTGCACGTGACGTCCTTCCTGGACGACACGACACCCACCGAACTGCACCGCGTGCTGCGCGAGGTACGCCGACGCTCCCCGGCGACGGTGATCTGCCTCGATCCCGGGGACGAGTGGTGCGCCCGACCGTCGGCCGATGTGGCCGCCCTGGTCGGGGTCGCGGACTATGTCCTGGTCAACGAGCGGGAGTTCGGGGGGATCGCCGACCTCGCCCGCGGCCCGGTTGTCGTCAAGTGCCCCGACGGCGCGGACATCTGGCTCAGGGGCACTCGTCGCGCGCGCATCGCGCACGCGCGCTTGGCGGCAGGAGACATCCGCAACCCCACCGGGGCCGGCGATGCCTTTGCCGCGGGCCTGCTTGCCGGGTTCTTGACGCCGCCTCAGGACACGTCGCCCTCGGAAGCCTTCGCCAGGGCCGTCGACGGCGGCCGCGACGAGGCTGCCCTTGGGCGCGGCGCACGCCTGGGGCTGCAATTCGCGCGCGAGCACCTGCTTGGGGCGGAGTCCCGACCGGGGAGCTGACAAGGGCCGCGTCGCGCGGGAGCGGCGGAGCGGAACCGTGTCCCGCCCCAGCCGCCCCCGCCAACCCGCGCCGCCCCCGCCGCCGTCCTCTTGCTCCGGCAGGCTTGCGCGGGGTCAGAGTTCCGGCCTGCGGTCCCCGTACAAGGTCGCCTGCTCGAAGGCGTAGCCGGCCTGGAGGACGGTGAAGTCCGCGCGGTGCGCGCCCACGATCTGGACCCCGACCGGCAGGCCGTCCGGGGTGAACCCGCCCGGCACCGACAGCGCCGGACACCCGGTGGCCGACACGTAGTACGCGGACCGCATCCAGTCCAGGTACGAGTGCATCGGCACGTCCGCCACCTCGCGCGGCCACTCCCACTCCACCGGGAACGGCACGAGTTGGCTGACCGGCAGGAGCAGTACGTCGTACCGCTCGAAGAACGCCCGCATGCGGTGGAACAGCGCGCTGTGCAGCTTCTCGGCGCGCGCGATGTCGGCCCCCACCAGCCCGATGCCCTGCCGGATGTTGTCGGCGAGGTCGAACTTGACGGAGTCGGGCTCGCGGGCCAGCACGGCCCCGAGCCCCGCCTCGAACTGCCAGGCGCGGAGCGTACGGAAGACCTCTTCCGCACCGGTGAAGTCCGGGCAGTCCTGGACCACTTCGGCACCCAGTTCGCTGAACACCAGCGCGGCGTCCTCGACCACCGCGGTGACCGCGGGCTCGACCGGCAGCCGCCCGCCGAGGTCCGGCGACCACGCCACCCGCAGTCCGGCCGGGTCGCAGTGCAGCGACTTGCGGAAGGAACTGCCGGGCGTCTCCAGGGAGATCGGCGACCGCGGGTCCGGACCGGCCATCACCGACAGCAGCAGCGCGGTGTCGGCGACGTTGCGTGCCATCGGGCCCTGCACGGCCATGGTCGCCCACGCGGTGTCCTCGGGCCAGGTCGGCACCCGCCCCGGGGACGGGCGGAACCCGACGACGTTGCAGTACGACGCCGGGTTGCGCAGCGAACCGCCCATGTCGCTGCCGTCCGCGAGCGGCTGCATTCCGCAGGCGAGGGCGGCGGCCGCGCCGCCGCTGCTGCCGCCCGCGGACCGGGACAGGTCGTACGGGTTCCGCGTCGCCCCGAACACCGGGTTGAACGTGTGCGAACCCGCTGCGAATTCGGGGACGTTCGTCTTGCCGATGGTGATCGCCCCGGCGGCCCGCATGCGTTCGACGATCAACTCGTCCCGGTCCGGGACGTTGTCGGCGAGCAGCGGCGTGCCGTACGTCGTCAGGATCCCCGCGGTGTCGTGGGTGTCCTTGTGCGCGATCGGCAGGCCGTGCAGCGGCCCGACGTCGGCGCCCCGGGCCAGCCGCTGGTCGGCCTCGTGGGCCTCGGCCAGTGCCTGTTCCGGTACGAGCGTGACGATCGCGTTGACCGCCGGATTGGTGCGTTCGATGCGCGCGAGGTGCGCCTGCACCACCTCGCGCGCGGAGACCTCCCGCGCCGACAACAGCGCGGACAACTCCCGCGCCGTGAAGTCGCACAGACCGTCGTCGGTGCGGGTGATCTCCTCTGATGGTGCTTCAGCCACAGATCACGTCCATGAGCTTGGGGAACGACTGGTGCAGGTGGTGCTGCCAGTACGGCATCGTGTGCGTCCCGGCACCCAGGCGCGCGGTGATCCGCAGGCCGGCCCGGCGGCCCGCCGCCACGAAGTCGTTCGACATCGGACCGAAGATCGCCTCCATCGGGTCGAACTTCGTCCCCGGCGGGTCCAAGGGCCCGGGGTTCCCGTCTCCTCCCGACACATACAGCGGCAGTCCGCGAAGGCGCCAGACCTGGTCGGTGGGATTGTTGGCGGCCCAGATCATCGGCTGCTTCCGCGGGTCGCCCCACAGCGCGAGCGGGTCGGCGCCGTAGGCCCGGATGAACTCGGCCTGCGAGTCGGCGAAGTTGGCGTCGCCGTACGGTCCGCCCGCGATCACGCGCGGCGCCCTGGTGTTGAGCACGCCGCTGTACGACGCGGCCATGCGGAACATGCCGGGCCGCGCGGCGGCGTACTTCACCGCGCCCTGCCCGCCCATCGACAGGCCGGCGACGGCCCGCACCGGCGCGGCGGCCGAAGCTCCGGCCGCCCAGCGCCGGTTGACTCGTCTCATGGATTCCCCTCCACGGAAACACGCCGGTCCGCCCGCACGGCGGGCGCCGGGTGGTGCGAAGACCTGTTGTGCCGACAGGATCAAGGCGGGTGGGTCGGGGAGTGCCGAGCTGCCGGAAACGTGCGGGGTCCGGGGGCTCACGCCGAATTCGCCCGCCGTCCGGTGCGGTTGGCGTGGCGCGTGTGCCGTGGCGGTCACCGCGGGGTTTCGGTGCGGTTGACGGTGCCGGTCGCCGCGTCGCCGACCGGGTGCCGGATTCCTGAGGGCCGGTCCGGCCGGGCCGGCCGCGTGTCCGGGGCGGGGGTGTCGGCGGGGCGTACGGCGGTCTCCGTGGCGTCCCATACGGTGAGCGGCACGTGCCGCACCGCGAACCCGCGTTCGTCGAGCACCCGGCCCATCTGCTTCGCGGTGCCGACCGTCACGGACCGGTCGACCACCCTGATGTCCGGGAAGCGGCCATGGAGTTCGACCTCCAGCCGGGGGACGTCGGAGACCTGCCGCAGCCAGACGCCGAGGAAGAGGTTGGCGTGTCCGGCGACCGCCGCGACGACGCGCACCTCCGGGTACGCCGCCAGTTGCCGGGCCGCCGCGTCGAGCGCCGTGGGCGGTACGCGCAGCCACAACGAGGCGCGGATCGGCCAGCCGGAGATCGGTTGGGCGACCTCGCAGCGCAGCCGTACCAGGTCGGCGGAGGCCAGGCGTTGCAGCCGGCGGGCCACGGTGGTGGTGCTGGTCCCGGTGGCGGCGGCGAGGTCGGTGTGGGAGGCGCGGCCGTCCGCGGACAGGGCCACGATCAACTCCGGGTCCGAGGGCGCCAGGCACGCCGCTGTGGGGCGCGGGCGGGGGAGTGCGGCGAGGGCGGCGCGTTGGGCGGCGTCCAGTGCGCGCAGGCGCCAGCCCCCGGCCTCGGTGTAGAGGCGCGTCACCAGATGGGTGCGCGTTGCCAGCACCCCGGCGATCCCGGTGAAGCGGTGCTGCACGTAGGAGAGGAGGTCGGGCATGCGCGCGGCCATGACGGAGACCAGGAGGTCGTGGCCCCCGGTGACGCGTTCCACCGAGACGGCGTGCGGGTCGTCCGCCAGTTGGGCCGCGACGTCGTGCAACGCCCCGCGGGCGGTGTCGACTTCGATGAGCGCCAGGCCGCCGTCGGTGTCGGCCAGGTGCCCCATGCGGGGGTAGCACGTGACCCAGGCGCGGCCGCCGCGCACCAGGCGGCGCCAGCGGCGGGCGAGCGTGACCGCGTCGACCCGCAGGATCGGCGCCAGTTCGGTCCAGGTGGCGCGCGGGCGCAATTGGAGTGCGTTGACGAGGACGAGGTCGAGTTCGTCGACATCGCCGTGGCCGCGGGCGGCTTCGTCGGCACCGGTCCGCGCGGTGCGGGAATGTTCCATGGCTTCCCCCCGGATCGTGGGATTCCTGCACGTGGCGACTTGCCCGATCTCAGCAAAGCGTGTCCGGGAGGGTGATCTCCAGGCCATCGGAGTGGCCGATTCCGTCACCTGGGGCACGCCCGGTGACCAGCGCGAACGCGGCCGGGCGGAGTGCGGTGCCGGCGTCGGGCGGTAGGCCCCGACCGAACGGTTGTCCGACGGAGCGGAATGAAACAACCCGGTTAACTCGGCTCCGGGGCCTTGCACGACGGAGATAGTACGTGTTCGGATTATCTCCGTCGGGCGGTCCGCCACCCGACGGAAGTTCGTCGGCCGAGCCCTGCCCGAGGGCCCGCTCGGCCTGCCCACCCGCCACGGATCCCCGCCGCACCCGCCGACGTACCGCCGAATCCCGGCGACCCGGCGCGGCGTCCGGCACCCGACCCGAGTCTTGGAGCGGCACCGTGTTCGATTTGTCCGCAGCGGACCTGCTCGACGCGTTCACCCGCGAGCTGCAGCTGTGCAAGCTGACGCCCGGCGAGCACGTCGTCGTGCTCGCCGAGCCCGCCAGCCGGGGCGACTACGTCGCCGCCGCATTCGGCGCCGCGAAAGCCTGCGGCGCGCACGTCATCGCCGCCACCGTCCCGGGTGGCAGCCCGGCACCGATGCCGAGCACGCACACCGGGGCCGGCCCCGGACTCTCCTCCGTGCTGGCGGACCGCGCCGCACAGGACCTGCTCAAGTCGGCGGACCTGGTGGTCGACCTGACGCAGGAAGGCTTCATCCACGCCCCGGTGCAGCAGGAGATCCTGCGCTCGGGCACCCGCATCATCTTCGTCTGCGACGCACCGGACGTCCTGATCCGCAACCTCCCCAAGGAGTCGGACAAGGCCGACGTGCTCAAGGGCGTCGACCTGCTCAGGTCCGCGTCGACGATGCTCGTGAGGTCCGCCGCGGGCACCGAACTCGACGTGCAACTCGCGGGCGCCAAACCAGAGTTCCAGTGCGGCTTCGCCGACGACCCGGGGCGCTGGGACCACTGGCCCAGCACCATGGTCCTGTGCTGGCCGGAGATCAGCAACGGCCGTATCGTGCTCGCCCCCGGCGACATCCTGCTGCCGTTCAAGGAGTACGTCCACGACCCGGTCACCCTGACGGTCGTCGACGGGCACATCGAGGACGTCTCCGGCGGCGCCGAGGCGCACATGCTCGCGACCTTCTTCGAGGACGCCGACGACCGGTGGGCCCGCAGCCTCTCCCACATGGGCTGGGGACTCATGCGCACCGCCGACTGGTTCGCCACCGCCATGTACGGCAAGGGCGACCTCATGGGCATGGACGCCCGCGCGTTCGCCGGGAACTTCCTGTGGTCCACCGGGCCGCACCCGGTGCTCGGCCGCGAGTCGTACGCCCACCTCGACATCGCGATGCGCGGCTGCACGGTGTCGGTCGACGGCACCGACGTCGTGGTCGCCGGGCGCCTGCCCGCCTGAACGCCCGTAACCCCGCCGGCGGATCCCTCCGACGATCCGCCCGCAGCTCCTCTCCTACCTCATCTCCCGCACCTCCCAAGGAGACAAGAGACCGTGGCCTCGACCCCGTCGCTCACCCAGTCGTTCGAAGTCACCGTCGTCGGCGGCGGACTCGGCGGGCTGACCGCCGCGTTGGCGCTGCGTCAGCGCGGAGTGCGGGTGACCGTACTGGAACAGGCGTCGGAGCTCGGTGAGATCGGCGCGGGCATCCAGACCGCGCCGAACGCCAGCCGCATCCTGCTCGGCCTCGGCCTGCGCGCGCAGCTGGCGGCGATCCGCACCGAACCCCTCGACCAGGTGCGCAGGCGCTGGAAGGACGGCAGCGTCATCGGGCTCACCCCGCTCGGTGAGTTCTGCAAGCGGAACTACAACGCGCCTTACTGGCACTACCACCGCGCCGACCTGCACCGCGTGATCCTCAACGCCTGCGTCGACCCGAACGGCCCCGGCCCGGTGGTGGTGGTGCGCACCGACAGCAAGGTCACCGGTCTCGACCGCACCGACCCCGCCCGCCCGGTCGCCGTCACCGCGGACGGCACCCGGTACGCCGGCGACGTCCTCATCGGCGCCGACGGCATCCGCTCCGCGGTCCGGGACCTCATGGGCGCCCCCGACACCCTGGAGTTCTCCGGGGAGATGGCGTTCCGTGCGCTCATCCCCGGAGACCTGGTCGCCGCCGACCCGGCCACCCGGTGGCTCGTCGACCGCTACCAGAGCACCATTTGGTACGGCCCCGACCGCCATCTCGTGCACTACATGATCCGCCAGGGCGAGTTCCTCAACGTCGTGGGCTGTGTGCCCTGCACCGACGAGGTCGCCGAGAAGTGGACCGTCGCGTCCAGCGCCGAAGCCCTCGTCGAGGCATTCGCCGGATGGGACGACCGGGTCCCGGCGATGCTCTCCAAGGCCAAGGAGGACGTCGCGTGCTTCGCCCTGTACCACCGGCGCCGCGACCCGGTATGGATGGACGGCCACGTCGCGCTGCTCGGCGACTCGTGCCACGCGATGCTGCCCTACCAGGCGCAGGGCGCGTCCCAGGCGATGGAGGACGCGGCAGTGCTGGCCGAGGAGTTGGGCCGGGTGACCGGGGCCGGCATCGAGGGCGCGCTGCGCCGGTACGTCGACCGCCGCGCCAAGCACGCCGGCATGGTGCAGGAGGCGTCCGTCCGCAACATGGCCTTCTACCACCTGCCCGACGGGCCGGAGCAGGAGGCGCGCGACGAGCTGCTGCGGCGGGGCTTCACCGGCGAGTCGGACGTCTCGTACGACTGGCTGTGGTCCGGCACGCCGCTCGACGACCCCGATCTGGGCGCCTTCGCCTACCAGTTCGCCCGGTGAGCGTGCGGTACCCGGTGCTGAATCGAGCAATCAGCGAGGAAGCCGCCCCGAACGCAACCCGTCCTGACACCGAAGACCCGCGCACCCAAGACCCGCGCACCCAGGACCCGCGCACCCAGGACCCGCGCACCCAGGACCCGAACACCCAGGACCCGAACACCCGGGATCCAGGAATCCAGGAAGGAGGCCGGACACCGTGAAGCCCGCACCCTTTGCCTACCACCGGGCCCGCGACGCCGCGGGGGCCGCCCGGCTCCTGGCCGAACTCGGCGACGACGCCAAGGTCATCGCGGGCGGCCAGAGCCTGGTCCCCATGATGAGCTTCCGGCTCGCCCGCCCCGGCCACCTGGTCGACATCGGCGGGCTGCGCGAACTCGACTACCTGCGTGCCGAAGCCGACGGATCGCTGCGCATCGGCGCCCTGACCACGCACCATGCGGTCGAGACCGCGCCGGACGGCGTCATCGGCCCCGGCTTCCGGGTCCTGCGCGACGCCATGTCCTGGGTGGGCCACCTGCCGATCCGCACCCGGGGGACCGTGGGCGGCAGCATCGCGCACGGCGACACGACCGCCGAGTGGTGCCTGCTCGCGGTCCTGCTCGACGCCGAGCTCACCGCGCTCGGGCCCCACGGCCGACGCGTGATCCCGGCCGCCGAGTTCTTCCACGGCTTCTACACCACCGCACTCGAACCCGACGAGATCCTGGTCGAGATCACCTTCCCCGCCCCGGCACCGCATGCGGCCCTCACCGAATTCGCCGAGCGACGCGGCGACTTCGCCATCGTCTCGACAGCCGTCTCCCTCGATCTGGGACCCGCGGGGGAGGTACGCGGCGGCCGGGTCGCCCTCGGCGGCGTCGCCCCCGCCCCGGTGCGCTCGCCCGAGGCCGAGGCCGTGCTCGCCGTCGGGGCGGCGGCCGGCGCCGAGGCCGAACTGTTCACCGCCTGCGCGCACGCCGCGGCGGCCGCGGCAGACCCGCCCCACGACGCCAACGGCAGCGCCGCGTACCGGCGCACGCTCATCCGGACGCTCGTCCAGGACGCCTGCGAGGAGGCGATGACCCGATGAACCCCGCAACCTCCGGCCGCCTCGTCGGCTCCTCGGTCCGCCGCCGGGAGGACCCCCGTCTGCTCACCGGCAACGGCCGGTTCGTCGACGACATCACCCTGCCCGGCATGCTGCACGCGCAGTTCGTGCGCAGCACCGTGGCGCACGCGGCCGTCACCGGCATAGACCTCGACGCGGTCCGCGAAGTCCGCGGCGTGGTCGCCGCCTTCGACGCCGCCGATCTCGCCCTCGGCGACATCTCCGCCCGCCTCGACCGCCCGCTCCACGAGTTCGTGCCCACCGACATGCCGATCCTGGCCCGCGACCGCGTGCGGTACGTCGGCGAACCGCTCGCCGTCGTCGTCGCCCGCGACCCCTACGCGGCCGAGGACGGCATCGAGGCGGCCAAGGTGACGTACGACGTCATGACCCCCGTCGTCTCGGACACCCAGGCCCTCGCCTCCGGCGCCCCGCGCGTCCACGAGGCCGCCGCCGCGAACACCCTCGTGGACGTCGCGATGTTCGCCACCGAGGGAATCGACGACGTCTTCGCCGCCGCGCCCTGCGTCGTCCGCGTCCGGACCAAGACCGGCCGCCAGAACGCCCTTCCGCTGGAGACCCGCGGCGCCGTCGCCGCATGGGACGCCAAGGAGGACCAACTAGTCCTGCACACCTGCACCCAGACGCCCCATCAGGTGCGCACCGTCGCGGCGTCCTGCCTCGGCCTCGACGAACGCGCGGTGCGCGTCGTGGTCCCGGACATGGGCGGCGGCTTTGGACAGAAGTGCGTGGTCGGGCGCGAGGAGATCGCCGCCGCGGCCGCCGCGCTGCGCCTCGGACGGCCGGTCAAGTGGATCGAGGACCGCAAGGACGCGCTCACCGCGTCCTTCCTCGCCCGCGAGCAACGCTACGACGTGCGGGCCGCGTTCGACGCCGACGGCGCCATCCTCGCCATCGACGCCGACGTGGTGTGCGACATGGGCGCGTACTCGTGCTACCCGTTCACCGCGGGCATCGAGCCGCTGATGGCGTCCGCCGAGATGCCGAGTGTGTACAAGGTCCCGGCGTACCGCGTGCGCGGCCGGGCCGTCACCACCAACAAGGCCCCGACCGCGCCCTACCGCGGCGTCAGCCGACCGCAGTACGTCATGGTCGTCGAACGCCTCATGGAGCGCGCGGCCCGCGAACTCGGCCTGGACGCCGTCGAGATACGCCGCCGCAACGTCATCACCGAGTTCCCCTACACCGGCATCAACCGGATCACCTACGACCCCGGCTCGTACCTGGAATCGCTCGACCTGTGCGAGCGCGTCCTGAAGGACGAGGGCTGGTACGACGCCCGGGACGCCGCCCGCCGCGAGGGCCGCCACCTCGGCATCGGCTACTCGTGCTTCAGCGAGCGCACCGGCTACGGTTCGACCGCGTTCGCGGCCCGCAAGATGCGCGTCGTGCCCGGGTTCGACATCGCCGAGGTCCGCATGGACACCACCGGCGCCGTCACCGTCACCAGCGGCACCCAGAACCACGGGCAGAGCCACGAGACGACGCTCGCCCAGATCGTCGCCGACGAACTCGGCGTCGAACTGGCGAAGGTCCGCCTGCACCAGGGCGATACGGACCGGGTCACGTACGGCTGGGGCACGTTCGCGAGCCGGTCGATCGTGGTCGGCGGCAGCGCGGTCCACCGGGCCGCCGCCAAACTCGGCGACAAGCTCGTGGAGATCGGTGCGCACCTGCTCGACGCGAAGCCCGGCGAGGTCGAGCGCGTGCCGGGGCGGATACGGCTGCGCGACGCACCCGAACGGGCGGTGACGTACGCCGACATCGCCGACGCCGCCTACCTGCGCTCGCACTTGCTGCCCGACGGCGCCGAACCCGGGCTGAGCGCGGTCGCGAGCTTCGACGTGTTCGACGACGGCACCTTCTCGAACGCCACACACGGCGTCGTCGTCGAACTCCACGAGGGCACCGGCCGCGTCGAGATCCTGCGCTACATCTGCGTCGAGGACTGCGGCGTCGCGGTCAACCCGCAGGTCGTCGAGGGCCAGTGCCGCGGCGGCATCGCCCAGGGCATCGCCGGCGCCCTGTTCGAGCAGATCACCTACGACGCGCAGGGGGAGCCGTCGGCGACCAGCTTCATGGACTACAAGGTGCCGACCGCCTGGGAGATCCCCGACGTGGCGATCCACCACCTGGAGACGCCGTGCGCGTTCACCTCGACCGGCGCCAAGGGCGCCGGCGAGGGCGGCACGATCGGCGCCCCGGCCGCCGTGCTCAACGCCGTGAACGACGCGCTGGCCCCGACCGGCGTCGAACTGGACGACACCCCCGTCACTCCCGAAACGGTACAGCGCGCCCTGGAGAACGCCTCATGACAGAGACCGGGACCGCGTCCCGCGAGACGCATCTGCTGCTCACCCTCGACGTCAACGGCGAGCGCCACGAACTCGTGGTCGAGCCACGGCGGACCCTCGTCGACGTCCTGCGCCACGACCTCGGTCTCACCGGCACCCACGTCGGCTGCGAGCACGGCATCTGCGGCGCGTGCACGATCCTCGCCGACGGACGTCCGGTACGCGCGTGCCTGATGTTCGCCGCGCAGGCCGAAGGCATGGCACTGCGCACCGTCGAGTCCCTCGCCGACGGCCGGCAACTCGGGGATTTGCAACAGGCGTTCACCGAACACCACGCACTCCAGTGCGGCTTCTGCACCCCGGGGTTCCTGATGCTCGCCGAGGGCTACCTCGCCGAGACCCCGGACCCCGCCAAGGACGAGATCCGCGAGGTCGTCGCCGCGAACCTGTGCCGCTGCACGGGCTACCAGCCGATCGTCGAGGCGATCGAGCACTGCGCCGCACGGCGCCGTGCCCGGAACCCGAAGGAGAAGTGATGCGGTTCACCAGCACCGTGCCGGTCGCCGCGCCGCCCGCGGCGGTCTTCGCACTGATCAACGACGTCGAGCGGGTGGCCACCTGCATGCCCGGCGCGGTCCTCAGCGGCCGCGACGGCGACGCCTGGCAGGGCGGGGTCAAGGTCAAGGTCGGCCCCATCACCGCCGCGTACTCCGGGACCGTGCGATTCCTGGAGGTCGACGAGGCTAACCGCCGCCTGCGGGTCCAGGCTCGCGGCACCGACACGCACGGCAGCGGGGACGCCGAGGCGGAGGTCACCGTACTGGTCGCCGACGCACCCGGCGGGGCGCGCCTCGACCTGGCCACCGACCTGGTGATCCGGGGCAAGATCGCGCAGTTCGGCAAGGGCGCCATCACCGCCGTGTCGGACCGCATCCTCCAGCAGTTCGCCCGCAACCTGGGCGGTCTGCTGGATGCCGGGCCGGCACCGTCGAACGCCACCACGGCGGTGTCGGCCTCCCGCTCCGGCGACGCGGCCCCGGGCCGCCTCGCGGCATCCGAGCCGGCGCCCGCCGCGGCATCCCACCAGGCGTCCACCCCGGCGTCCAGCCAGGCGTCCACCCAGGCGTCCGCCTCGGCGCCCACCCAAGCGTCCGCCGCGGAGTTCACCCCGGTGAGCGGCCCGGAACTCGACGGGTTCGCGATGGTCGCCGGACCCGCGCTCGCTAAGTACGCCAAGTACGCACCGGTCCTCGGAGCGTTCGCCTTCGGCGTGTTCGAAGGCTGGCTGCTCGGCCGCCTCGCGTCCGTCGAGCGACAGCTCAAGGCCGCACGGGGAGGCACCGCGTGAACGCGGCCGCGCTGTACGGCATGCCGACCGAGGACATCTACGACCGAGCCGGGTTCGGCGCCCCCGCCGGCGCGGGCAAGCGCCCCGCCGTCGTGGTCGTCGACCTCACCCGCGGGTTCACCGAGCCCGCGTACCCGACCGGCACCGACCTGACCGGCGTCGTCGCGGCCACCACCGAACTCGTCGACGCGGCACGCTTCGCGGGCGCCCCCGTGGTGTTCACGGCCATCGCGTACACGGCGGCGGAAACGGACGGCGACGGCGTCGCGTGGCTGCGCAAGGCCCCCGGCCTGCGGGCGCTGCGCGAAGGCTCCGAGGCGGTGGCGATCGATCCCCGCCTGCCGCGCGAGGACACGGACCACCTGGTCGTCAAGAAGGGGGCCTCGGCCTTCTTCGGGACGTCGTTGGCCGCGCACCTCACGGCACTCGGCTGCGACACGGCGATCGTGTGCGGCGCGACGACCAGCGGGTGCGTCCGGGCGACCGCCGTCGACGCCGTGCAGTCCGGCTTCGCCGTCCTGGTACCCGCCGACTGCGCGGGCGACCGGGCGCGCGGGCCGCACGACGCCGCGCTGTTCGACATCCACGCCAAGTACGGGGACGTCGTGAGCCTCGACCACGCCGTGGCCTATCTGCGGGCGCTCGTCCCCGCTCCGCCGCGCCGCACCACCCGCCCGAGCGGCGGTGCCCGGCCCGCCGGGCGGACGCACCGAAGCGCCCCGACGCGGGCGTGGGAAGGAGGCAACCCGTGACCGGCCGCATCGTCACCAGGGAGGCGTTCGACGACCTCGCGGGCATACCGGCCGACAGCCGGTGGGTCCGCACCGAGTCCCTGCAACTGCACGTCCTCGACTACGCCGGGCCCGACGGCCCCGCCTCCAGGGAGCGGGCGTCGCCCGAGGCCGGCCGGGCGCCGGTCGTGCTGCTGCCCGGTATCACGATGCCGGCGATCGGCATGGACTTCGTGGCCCGCGAACTCGCCGACAGCCACCGGGTCCTGGTCGTCGATGCGCGCGGACGCGGGATGTCCGACTCGGGACCCTCGTACACGTTGGAGGACTACGCCGAGGACACCGAGGCCATGTTGGACGCCTTGTGCGCGGACGGCCCGCCGCCCGTCCTCGTGGGCCACTCGCTGGGCGCGCGGATCGCGGCGGCCGTCGCGGTACGCGCCAAGGCGGCACTCGGCGGCACCGTGCTGGTCGACCCGCCGCTCAGCGGGCCGGGCCGGGGGCCGTACCCGACGAGCGCGGACGCCTTTCTAGGCCAACTCGCCGAGGCACGGAACGGCACCACCGCGGAGCAGGTCGCCGCGTCCTGGCCCCGCTGGCCGCGCCGCGAACAGGAGCTGCGGGCCCGCTGGCTGGCGAGCTGCGATCCGGAGGCCGTCGCGGCGACGCACCGCGGCTTCGAGGCCGAGGACTTCTTCCGGTGGTGGCCCTCGGTGCCGGCCCCGGCCGTGTTCCTGTACGGCGCGGAGAGCCCCGTCGTCACATCGGAGGGCGCCGCCGAGGCGGCCGCACGCAATCCGGAGGCCTCCTTCGCGGCGGTCCCGGGAGCGGCGCACATGGTCTTCTGGGACAACCCGTCCGAAGCCGTCGGCGCGTTGCGTGGCGCGCTGCGCGGCATGACGCCCTGACCTCGGCGGGGGCGCGTGGGAGACGCCGGCCGCGGAACGCGGGGACGCCGTGCTCAAATGGGCGCATGGCTGATCAGACCGCGTCCGCTCCGTCCACCCCCGTCCCGCCCGCCGTCCTGGTCGCGGCGCCCGGATACCAGGTCCGGCGCCTGCACCAGGCGTACCTGGCGGCCTGGGTCCGAGCGGTCGACCCGGTGCTCACCGGGCCGCAGTTCGCGGTCCTCACGGCCGTCGACGCGAGCCCCGGGCAGGACCAGCGGTCGCTGGCCTCGGCCGTGGCCCTGGACACCTCGACCATGGCGGACGTCGCCCGGCGGCTGGAGAACCGCGGGCTCATCGTCCGCAAGACCGCGGCCGACGACGGCCGCCGCAAGCTGCTCTACCTCACCGAGGACGGTGAGCGGTCTCTGCACGAGGCCAACCTGCGTGCGCGGGCGCTCGACGAACGGCTCCTGGAGCCGTACGACGCCGAGCAGCGCGAGCAGTTGATGGATTTGCTGGCTGCCCTCGCAGGTCACTGGGAGGGCCTGACCGAGGCGTTGTAGCCGCCGCATGGAGTCCCCGTGACCGCACCACACGTCCCCTCCGGAGCCCAGTCCGGAGCCCCTTCGGGACGCGCTTCCGAAGACCCGTCCGGAGCCCCTTCGGACCACCACATCGGCCTGATCGTGCCGAGCTCGAACCTCACCATGGAGACCGAGCTGCCGCGCCTGATGCGGGCCCGGGAAAGCGTGTTCCCCGGCGAGCGGTTCGTGTTCCACAGCAGCCGCATGCGGATGAAGCACGTCACGCCCGAGGAACTGCGCGGCATGAACGCGCAGACCCGGCGCGCGGCGGCGGAACTCGCGGACGCCCGCCCCGACGCCGTGGCGACCGCGTGCCTCGTCGCCATCATGGCCCAGGGGCCCGGGTACCACTGCACCGCCGAGGACGAGATCACCGGCGTGCTGCGTGAGGAAGGCGCCGAGGCGCCGGTCGTGTCGAGCGCGGGCGCGCTGATCACCGGCATCCGGGCGCTGGGCGCGTCGCGTGTGGCGATCGTGACGCCGTACATGCGGCAGCTCACCGATCTGGTCGTGGCGTACCTGGAGGACGCCGGCATCGGCGTGGTCGACGCGCTGAGCCTCGAAGTGCCCGACAACATTGCGGTGGCGCGCCTGGACCCCGAGGACCTGCGCGGCCACGTCAAGCGGCTCGACCTGACCGGCGCCGACGCGCTGGTGCTGTCCGCGTGCGTGCAGATGCCGTCACTTCCCGTGCTGCAGGCGGTGGAGGACGAGGCCGGCCTGCCGGTGCTGTCGGCGGCCACCGCAACCGCGTACGGCCTGCTTTCCGAACTCGGCCTCGACACCCGCGTCCCGGGCGCGGGTGCGTTGCTGAGCGGTCGCTGATTCTCGCCCCAGGCCAGGCGAAAAATCCGAAATAGGCGGTTCTCGCAGGAGATCTGGAGTGGACTATGCAATGTGACATGTCGAAGATGAGAGTTGCCGCGGTCGCCGCCTCGGCCCTGCTGCTCCTCGCCGCGTGCGGCGGGAAGGACCCGTCGGACAAGACCGGCGGCCCGCAGGACGACGGCAAAGCCGCCGGCGCCAAGGGCACCGTCACGGTCGGCCTTCTCAACCCGGCCACCGGCCCGTTCGCCGCGCTGGGCACCGACGTCAACGCCGGGTTCGAGGCGTACCTGAAGTCCAAGGGCGGCGTGCTGTCCGGCTACGGTGTGAAGGTCGCCAAGGCCGACGAGGGCACCGACGCCGCGCAAGGGACCACCAAGGCACGCCAGTTGGTGGAGCAGGACAAGGCACAGGTGGTCGTCGGACTGGTCAACTCGGCGATCGCGTACGCCGTGGCGCCGTACCTGGAGCAGTCGAACGTCCCGCTGCTGATCACCGTCGCCGGGGCCGACGGCCTGACCCGCAAAGAGAACGGCAACACCTTCCGGCTCTCCTACACCAGCTCGCAGGACTCGATGCCGGCCGGGCCGTACACCTGCAAAGACCTCGGCCACAAGAAGGCCGCCGTGCTCGCCCTCGACTACTCCTTCGGCTGGGAGGCCGCGGGCGGGTTCGCGCGGACCTACGAGGCCGCCGGCTGCACGGTCGTGCAGGAGATCTACGCACCGCTCGGCACCCAGGACTGGGGCCCGTACGTCAACCAGGTCAAGAAGGACGCCGACGTCGTGTACGTCGTCGCGCCCGGCCAGGACGGCGTGCGGCTGCTGAAGGCGTACCGCGACTTCGGCCTCAAGCTGCCGATCGTCGCGCACGGTTCGACCGTCGACGAGACCATCCTGCCGACCGAGGGCGCGACCGCCGAGGGCGTCGTCTCGTCGCTGCACTACACGCCGCAGATCGACTCGCCGCAGAACAAGGCGCTGCTCGACGCGAGCGACGGCAAGGGCAACCAATACCTCGAGGACGGCTGGGCGGCCGGCATGACGCTGGAGGCGGCGCTCGCGCAGATCGACAGCGACCCGACGCCCGAGAAGATCCGCGCCGCGCTCGCCAAGGTGAAGATCGACGCGCCGCGCGGGCCGCTGTCGTTCGACACGTACGGGCAGGCGGTCTACCCCGTCTACATCCGCAAGGTCGAGAACAAGGACGGCAAGCGCGTCAACGCGATCGTCACCACGGTCCCCGGCGTCGGCCAGTTCGGTCCCTACGACCCGGCCACGTACCTGGCCTTCCCGGGCTACGAGAAGCTCAAGGGCACGTGGGCCAAGTGAGCCGCCGACGGAGAGGTGCCTCATGCTGACCTGGCTCACCCACTCGGTCAACGGACTGGCGTACGGCTCCCTGCTGTTCCTCGTCGCCAGCGGACTGACCATCACCTTCGGCCTCATGCGCACGGTCAACCTCGCGCACGGTGCCTTCTACCTGCTCGGCGGATACCTCGCGTACGACCTGACCACCAACGGCACCGACTACTGGCTGGCGCTGCTGGCCGGCGTGTTGGCCGCGGCGACAGGCGGCATGGTCGTCGAGCGGGCGTTCCTGCACCGGCTCGCCGGCAGCGAACTGCCGCAGATCGTCCTGACGTTGGGCGTCGCGTACATCATCGGCGACCAGATCCTCGCGAACTACGGAGGAGACCCGGTCGCTCCGCCGACCCCGCCCGGGCTGGAGGGGCCGGTCACCATCGGCGACTGGGTGTTCCCCAAGTTCCGGCTGGTGATGATCGGCGTCGCCATCGCGCTCGCGGCGGTCGTCGGGGCGCTGCTGAAGTACACGCCGACCGGCGCCAAGGTGCGTGCGGCGGTGGACGACGAGGAGATCGCCCGCGCGGTGGGCATCCGCGTCCCACTCGTCTTCCTGCTGGTGTTCGGCTGCGGTACGGGACTCGCGGCGTTCGCGGGCGTGTGGGGCGGCGCCTTCACCTCGCTCGCCCCGGACAGCGGCTTCGAAGTACTGCTGCTCGCCCTGATCGTCGTCGTGGTCGGCGGCCTCGGTTCGATCGGCGGCGCGCTGCTCGCGGCGTTCCTGGTCGGGCTCGTGGACCAGTACGGCAAGGTCTGGTTCCCCGAGTGGGCCCTGTTCACGCTGTACGCGTCGGTCGCGGCGCTCCTCGCGGTGCGTCCGCGCGGCCTGTTCGGCAAGGCGGTGTTCCGATGAGCGTTGCGGAGAAGAAGCCGGCGGGGGCGGCGAAGGACCGCGTGCTGTCGCGGCGCGGCATCACGGTCACCGGCGGGTTCGCCGTCGCGGCGGTGCTGCTCGTGCTCGTGCCGTCGTTCACCGACTCCTTCTACACGTTCGTCGCGACGCGGATGCTGCTGCTCGGCCTGTTCGCGACGGCGTACAACACGGTGTTCGGCTTCGGCGGCATGTCGTCGCTCGGGCACGCGGCGTTCTTCGGCATCGGCGGCTACACCGTCGGTATCGCGGTGACCCGCTGGGACTGGCCGCCGCTCGTGGTCCTGGCCGCGGCGGTCGTGCTCGGCGCGGCGGTGGCGGCGGTGTTCGGCGTCATGTGCCTGCGGGTGCGCGGCATCTACCTGCTGCTGCTCACCCTGGCCCTCGCCCAGGCCATTGCGGGTCTGGCCTTCTACCAGACCGAATGGACCGGCGGGGACAATGGCATCCCGAACATCCCGCGCGACGGGCTGCCTTCGTCGGTGCGCGAGGGCGACGGGTACTACATGCTCACCCTGGTCGTGGTCGCGGTGTGCGTCGCGCTGCTGTGGATGTACCAGCGTTCCCCGCTGGGCATGTCGGTGGTCGGCGTGCGCGAGAGCGAGGCGCGGATGAGCGCGACCGGGTACCGCACCGGCCGCCTGCGCGTCGTCGCGTTCACCGTCTCGGGCGCGTTCTCGGCCGTCGCGGGGGTGCTGGAGGTCTACCTCCAGGGCTCGGTGTCGACGGCCAACATGTCGTGGCTGATCAGCGCCGACGTGCTGGTCTTCGCGATCCTCGGCGGCGCCCGGCACTTCCTGGGGCCGTTCCTCGGCGCCGTCTTGGTCACCGGTCTGGAGGTGTGGGTGAGCACCTACACCGACCGGTGGACGACCGTGCTCGGCATCGTCTACATCGCTACCGCGCTGTTCCTCGCCGACGGCGTCCTGGGACGCGCGGGCTGGGCGGTGCGTACCACCAAGTCCTGGTGGGAGAAGAAGAGTTCGCCGGGAGGCGCGGCACCACCCGGCGCCGCGGCGGACCCGGCCGGCGTCCCGGCGGAGGTGCGCGCATGACCGAGTACGCGATCGCGGGCGAGAACCTGACCATGCAGTTCGGGGCCTTCCGCGCCAACGACGACGTCACCCTCAAGGTCCCGGCGGGTGAACGCCGGGCGCTCATCGGCCCGAACGGCGCCGGGAAGTCCACCCTGTTCAACCTGCTGGCCGGCCAACTGCGCCCCACGGAAGGGACGGTGAGCCTGCTCGGCCGGAACGTCACCCGCCTGCCGGCCCACCGGCGGGCCCGGCTCGGACTCGCGCGTACGTTCCAACTCACCGACCTCCTGGACGAGTTGAGCGTGCGCCAGAACGTCGAACTCACGCTGGCCGCGCAGACCGGCGCGCACCGGGTGTTCTGGCGCCCACTGGGCTCGGTGGGCCGGCTCGCGGCGCAGGCCATGGAGGTCCTGGAGGAGTGGGACCTCGCGGCGTTCGCCGACCGCGCGGTGCGCGAACTCGCGTACGGGCAGCAGCGCGTCCTGGAGATCGCCCTCGCGATGTCACGCGAACCGCAGGTGCTGCTGCTCGACGAGCCGACCGCGGGCCTGTCGCCCGCCGACGCCCACCGGCTCACGAGCCTGGTCGCGGCGCTGCCGCGCACCATCACCGTCGTGATGATCGAGCACGACATGGAGGTGGCGTTCACCCTCTCCGACCAGGTCAGCGTGCTCCAACAGGGGCGGGTCATCGCGGAGGGCACCCCGGACGAGGTGTCGACGGACAACCGGGTGCTCGAGGCATACCTCGGGGAGGCGGCAGATGCTTGAACTGCGGGACGTACACACGTATTACGGCGCGAGCCATGTCCTCCAGGGCGTGTCGCTGGACGTCGCCGAGGGCGAGGTCCTCGGCGTGCTGGGCCGCAACGGCATGGGCAAGACGACGCTCGTGCACACCGTCGCGGGCCTGCTGCGCCCGCGCCGCGGATCGGTCCGGTTCGGCGGCCGGGAGATCGGCGGCTCGTCCGCCGAACGCATCGCCCGGGCCGGGATGGCGCTGGTGCCGCAGGGGCACCGCGTCTTCCCGTCGCTCACCGTCAAGGAGAACCTCAAGGTCGCGGTACGCCGCTCGGGGCCCGACGGCTGGACCGTCGACGACGTGGTGGACCGCTTCCCGGTCCTCGGCGAGCGCTACGGCCTGTCGGCGGGACTCCTGTCGGGCGGGCAACAGCAGATGCTGGCACTCGGGCGGGCCCTGGTCGGCAACGGCAGGCTCGTCCTGCTCGACGAGCCGACCGAAGGCCTCGACCCGCAGACCGTCGCCAAGGTCGGCGACGTCGTCGACGAACTCCGGCGGCGCGGCACCTCGGCGATCCTCGTCGAGCAGAAGGTTGACTTCGCGCTGCGGCGCGTCGACCGGGCCGTCGTGCTCGGACGCGGCCAGGTGGTGCACACCACCGACAACCCCCAGGAACTGCGCACCGACACGGCCGCACTCCGTGAGCTGCTGGCGGTGGGCGGAACGGCCAGGACATGACGACTGCACGAAAGGTCTTCGATGTCCGCACCAAGAATCACCCGAAGAGGGTTCGTCGTCGCGGCAACCGCCGTTTCGGGGTCGGTACTTGTCCCCGGCACGGCGGCCGCCACGCCGCGGCCCGCACCCCCTTCGACCCGACACCCGCGCGTGGTCGGCGAGGTACGCGTCGACGCGCGCACCCTCGACCTGACCGTCGACTCGCCCGCACTCGGACGCCCGGCGGCCGTACGGCTCCTGCTCCCTCCGGGCTGGAACCGCACGGCGCGACGCACCTGGCCCGTGCTCTACCTGCTGCACGGGGCCTTCGGCGACCACACCAGCTGGACCAGGTACGGCATATCCGACATCGTCGGCAACACCGACGTCATCGTGGTCATGCCGGAAGGCGGGGCGACGGGCTACTACTCGAACTGGTGGAACCACGGGGACTGGGGGAGTCCCGCGTGGGAGACCTTCCACACCCGCGAACTGCGCCGGCTCCTCGAAGGGGGTTATCGGGCCGGGCACGCACGGGCGGCCGCCGGACTGTCGATGGGCGGCCAGGGCGCGTTCACGTACGCCGCACGCAATCCCGGCATGTTCCGGGCGGCCGCCTCCTTCAGCGGCGTCCTGCACACAGCGATGGTCGAAGGAGACCTGTCCGGACCCGAAGTCATCAAGAAGTTCATCGGATTCTCCGGTGCCGACCCGACGGCGATCTGGGGTGACCCCGTCGCGCAACGCCACCTCTGGGCCGCGTTCAACCCGTACGACCTCGCCTTCCTGCTGCGCGGCGTACGCCTGTTCGCGTCCTGGGGGACCGGCGCCCCCGGCCCGCTCGACCCGGCCGGCACCACGACCGACGACATCGAACGCCTCTGCGGGACCATGTCCCGGATGTTCGCCGACCGCGCCCGCCGCCTACGCCTGGACCTCACCGTCTCCACGGGCCCAGGCACCCACACAACCGCCTACTTCCGCCAAGGCCTGGTCAACTCGTTCCCCATGCTGATGGCCGCGGTAGGCGCCCACAGGCGCTGACCGCGGATCACTCCGCCGCGCGTACCGGGACCACCGGCACGCGCGGCGGACGTGGTGTGCTTACGTCATGCCACGGCGGTGCCCTCCAATTCGACGAGCAGGGTGGGGAGAGCGAGGCGTGTCACGCCGAGCATTGTCGTGGTGGGGGCCACCCGGGCGGCGCCCAGGCGCGCGGCCAGGGCTCCGTAGTGCTGGAACAGCAGGTCGACGTCGGTGGTGTAGACGTTGAGCCTGACGAGGTTCGCGAGAGACATCCCGGCCTCGCCGAGCACGGCCTCCAGGTTGTCGATGCTCAGCGTCAGCTGCGCCGCCATGTCGTCGTCGTGCTGGGGCTTGCCGTCCCCGCTCGTCGCGGTCTGGCCGGAGATGTACAAGGTGCGCGTGTGCCCGGAGACGACCTCGCCCTGGTTGAATCCCATCTCCACCGACCACTGCACAGGGTTGACCGCGGTCCGCTCCATGGCAACATCAGCTCCATTCGCTTCGTAGGGGAAGTGCGCACGTCCATCGGCTCGACCACCGCCGTCCGACGCCGCATGAAGGAGCCTGCCAGCGAATCACGACACCCACTGTCATGTATTCCGCACGGGTTCACCCGGGGACGCCAAGGGGTGTCCGGCGTGGCGGCCGCCTGCCCATCGTTAAGTCAGACGACAGTGAGCGTTCCGGAATCCGGCGTTGATCGGCGCCGTTCGGGACTGGATCGTGGTGGTTGTCATCAACACCAGGGGAGATCCGATGTCCACGCTTACCGATCGCAGCACGGGACGACAACCCGGGGGCGAGGGGGAGGAGAGCCCCGCGGAGCGCGACGCGCGGTTCGAGCGGGACGCACTCGCGCACCTGAACCGGCTGTACGCGGCCGGCCTGCGCATGACCGGGAGCCGGGCCGAGGCCGAGGACCTGGTGCAGGAGACGTATTTGCGGGCGTACCGGTTGTTCCCGCGCCTGAGCTGCGACGCCGACCTGGCGGCCTTCCTGTTCCGGGTGCAGAACAACGTGTGGCTGAACTCGTACCGGTCGGCGCGGCCTACGAGCGCGGCCCCGCTGCCGGACTTCTCGGACGGCCAGTACTGGCGGTCGTCGGAGGTCGAGGCGCTGGAGCGGATGACGGACGAGGCGGTCACCACGGCGTTGGGGGCGCTCGCTCCCGAGCTGAGGGTGGTCCTCTACTTCGCGGACGTCGAGGGCTACTCCTACCAGGAGATCGCCGACATCACCGACACCCCGCGCGGCATCGTCATGACCCGGCTCTTCCAGGCGAGGCGGCGCCTCCGCACGCTTCTGACGAACCACGCCCTGCGCCGCGCCTGCGCGTAGCGCGCCTGGCGCGGCTAGCTTGCCAGCAGGCCTTCCCGGAGCCGGCGGCAGGTGCTGCTGAGCAGGCGCGAGATGTGCATCTGGGACAGCCCGATGCGCTCGCCTATCTCGGACTGCGTCATGTCGTCGCGGAACCGCATCGTGAGGATCCGCCGGTCGCGGTCCGGCAGTTGGGCGATCAGCGGGCGCAGCGCCGCGAGGTTCTCGGCGAGCTCCAGCGCCGGGTCCTCGGCGCCGTACACCGCGTGCACGGTGTCCGGGGCATCGGGACTCAGGGTGCGGTCCAAGGACGTGACGCGGTGCGCGTCCCCCAGGGCGAGGCCCTTGCGGACCTCCGCGGTCGGGACGCCCATGTGCTCGGCGATGTCGTCCTCGGACGGGACGCGTCCCAGGCGGGCGGCGAGCTCGTCGCGGGCCTTGACCACCCTCAGGAACAGTTCCTGCTCGGACCGGCGTACGTGCAGCTGCCACGTGTGGTCGCGGAAGTAGCGCTTGACCTCGCCGGAGATCGTCGGCATCGCGTACGCCAGGAAGCCGTTCCCCTGTCCGGGCCGGTATCCGTCGACGGCTTTGATGAGCCCCACCACCGCCACCTGCCGAAGGTCGTCGCGCAGATCGGGGCGCCGGTGGTAGCGGGCGCTCACCAGGCCGGCCAGGTTGAGGTTCAGTTCGACTATCTCGTTGCGCAGCGCTCGGTGCCTCGGCGTGCCGAACGGCAGCGCGCGCAGTCGGCGCAGCAGTGCTTCGGTGCGCTCGCGCAGTCGGTCGCCGGCCGGGGCGGGGTCGCGTGGCATGGGGTCCTCTCCCATCGCGGGCGATCGGCCGCCGGTCGTGCGGGGCCATCGGCGGGCGTGCAGCCGACCGTCGCGGGCCCGTCGTCGGGCCGTCGTCGGGGTTGCCGCCCGGGCGGCAGCGGGCGCGTCCGGGCGGGCGGGCGCCGGAGGCACACCGCGGGGTTGCCGGGCCCTCTTCCTCGCCTACCACGAAGGGCCGGGGCCATTCCGATTCGACCCGCGCTCACCGGGCATTCGCACGAACATGGCGCAAACGGACCGCAAAATCGAGGATTCCGAGCGCGACGAGACCCTGAGTGAACAGGCGGACCGTCGCTGGAACGAATTGCTGCAAGAGGTACGGGTCGTCCAGACAGGTGCCCAGATCCTGTTCGGCTTCCTGCTCAGCGTGGCGTTCACGTCGCGCTTCGAGACGCTCACCGACTTCGAACGGGCCCTGTACATCTGGGCGGTCGTCTTCGGGGCGGCGGCCACCGGCACGCTGGTCGGCGTGGTGGTCTTCCACCTGGCGGTCGCCGGGATCGGACGCAAGCCGAGCCTGGTGGTCACCGCGCGGCGGATGGTGATGCTGGGGGTGGGGTTGCTCGCGGTGACAGTGGCGTGCGTGCTGCTCCTGCTGCTGCATGTGGTGACCGACGGGGCCGTGGCGTGGGTGAGCACCACGGCGGTCATGGTGTGGTTCGCGGTGTGCTGGGTGGTGCTGCCCTGGATCATGCGTCGGGGAGCGTTCCGGCACGAGAAGGAGGAGCAGGTTCGACGGAGTGACGGATAAGTCCGGAGCCACGCCTTCGGCAGAGTTCGTCGGCCGTGCCGCGCATGGCACCCCGGCCCTCGGGTAGCGCCGTCCACGGCAAGGTCAGCGTCACAGCGTCAACGAAGGAGACGGACACGATGCCCGAGGACATGTGGGGTTACCGGCCCGAGACCGGCTTCCAGAGCGGACTGGACCTCATCGGGTTCAAGGTGGAGGCCTTGGACGGGCACATCGGAAAGATCGACAAGCACAGCGACGACGTCGGCGCCACGTGCCTCGTCGTCGACACCGGCGTGTGGATCTTCGGCAAACACGTCCTGCTCCCGGCCGGACTGGTCTCCAGCATCGACGTCGAGGACAAGCGCGTGTACGTCGAGGCGAGCAAGTCCCAGATAGAGACCGCGCCGGAGTTCGACCGGGACAAGCACACCGGTGACACCGACTACCGGCGGCTGCTGGAAGAGCACTACGGCCGCCAGGCCGGCTGAGGCCGGACAGCGCCGACGCACCAAGACGCACCCGTAAGACCCGGCAAGAACGAGCAGGACGCGCAACGAACAGCAAGCACAACGGCAAGCACAACAGCAAGCGCAACAGGCAGGACGCACAAGGAGGCCGGCCCGCGTATGCGGGCCGGCCTCGTGCGTGACCGGGGGCTGCCGGCCTGCGCGGCGCACGGGAGGGGGGTTGGCGCGCGGCGCAAATGGGTCGGCTATCTGCCGCGCCCGGTCAACGCATCCCGGAGCCGGTCCACCATGCCGGTTCCGGGAGGCTCAGGTGGGTCGGCGGCCGGGCGTGCCGGGCCGCCGGGGTGAGGGGGCGGGTACGCGTGGCCGTCCGGGGCCCCGCGCTCCGCATTCCGCTCGAACTGCCGTACCTTGTCGCCGAGTTCCATCAGCTCGTCGCGTGCACACGCGTCACGCAGCCGGGGGAGCAGCCCGTGCTCCTCGCCCTCGACGTGCCCGCGTACGCTCGCGATCAGCTCGCGCACCAGCGGCTCGAACCGCGCGTCCGTCGGCTCGACCCCCTGGAGGCGCTTCATGAGGCGTTCGGCCTCGGCGTGTTCGGCGATCTCGCGGTCGGCGACCGGGTCGCCGTCCTCGAGGTGCCTGCGCACCGCCGGATAGAGGTATCGCTCCTCGGCGAGCGTGTGCCGTGCCAGAGTGCTGATGGCCGTGTCCACAAGGTGTCTGCGGCGCGCCGGGGCGGTGGCCCCGTGCTCGAGTTCGAGGAAGACGTCCTCGATGTCGCGGTGGTCGCGTACCAGGACGGCGATGACGTCCTCGGGGCCGGATGCGATGCCCAAGTGGATCTCCTTCCGTCGGCGTGCGGGCCCGGGTGTCGAGATGCGGGCCTTTCGTGCGGGCTACGAGCGGCGCGAGCGCCGCACCCACAGCACGACGAGTGCACCCACGACCACGGCGCCCACCACGGGAACGGGACGCCTGCGCGCCTGCGAAACCGCTTCCCCCGTCGCCGCCTTCACGGAGTCCGGGGTGTGCTCGCCGATCTGGTGGCCGGCCGCAACGGCGCGGTCGCGCGCGAGTTCGGCCTTCTCGGCGGCTATGTGCGCGGTGTGCGCGGCGGTTTCCTGCGCACGCTTGGGCACTTCGCGGATGACCGATCCGGTGCTGTGGGACGTCCCTTCGTCGGACGTGCCGGTGCCGGTGCCGGTGCTCGGGCCTGTCGTGCTTGTGCCGGTCTCGGGCGACACCCGCGGTTTCGGCGGCGTCTCGCCGTCGACGGAATTGCGCGGGCGGCCGGGCCGGCCCGCGTCGGGCGGCATCGAAGCCATGCTGACTTCCTCCTCGCGTAGGACTGCCGGAAACCTCCCGCTGCCCGGTTGTGTCCGGGGCATGCGTCCGGACGCCGAACAATGCGGGGCGTTCCGATCGCGGGTGTCGACTGTGCGGGGCCGGTCCGGGTAGTCGGCGAGTACGCGCCCACGGCCGGGTGGAGCGGGTGGATCGGGGTCGCATGGCACGAGTGCGTGGGACCCCGATCCGTACCGGTCCGCGCCGTCCGTGCGCGTTCCGGCGTTCCGGCGTTCCCGCCGTCCTGGAAGGGGAGTTGCGATGACGAAGGGTCCACTGGACCGGGCTTCGGCCGCCATGGTGGTGGCCGCGGTTCTGCGCGGCGTTCTCGCCCGTCGGAAGCGGTCGAGGCAGCAGTCGACCGTTCCGCAGGTGACGGGTGCGCAGACAACGGGCGTGCAGGCAACGGGCGCGCAGGCGGAGGGTCAGCGCCCGTCGCGCCAGGCGCCACGCGCCGCGGCATCCGCCGCGTAGTCGGCGAAACTCCGCGGTTCCCGGCCCGTCACCGTGCGGACGGTGTCGGTGGCATCCCCGCCGCCGCTCTCCCGCAGCGCCGTGAACGCGACGATGTCCCGCTCGGTCTGCTCCGCCGGGAAACCGATCTCCCGTTGGACGGCTCGGTAGGCGTCGGGTTCGCCGCGGAACACGACCTTGCGGCCGGCCGCCCGGCCGATGGCGTCGGCGGCTTCGGCGAAGGTCAGCGTCTCGGGACCGGTCACCTCGTACGTCGTCGCCTCGTGCCCCCGGCCCACCAGCGCTTTCGCGGCCACCGCGGCGATGTCGTCGGCGTCGACGAACGCCTGCCCGAGGTCGCCGACCGGTACGGCGAGCTCCCCGGCCATGACCGCGGCGCGGAAGAAGCCCTCGTCGAAGTTCTGGTCGAACCAGTCGGCCCGGACGATCGTCCAGTCGACGCCCGAGTCGCGTACGAGCTGCTCCGCGGCCAGAAGCCGGGTGTCGTCCATGGGCTCGATGCCCCGGCTGGACAGCAGCACGATGCGGCGGATCCCCGACGCCACGGCCGTGTCCACGAACTCCGGCTCCACCGGCAGCTCATGAGGTGCCATCAGGTACATCGACGTGGCATCGCCGACGGCGTCCGCCCAGGTGTCGGGATCGGTCCAGTCGAAGCGCACGCCGCCGTTCGTGTGCCCCTGACGTGAGGCGGCACGGACCGTGCGGCCTTCGAGGCGGAGCTGTGCCGTGACGCGGCGTCCTGTCGAACCGGTGGCCCCCAGTACCAGGATCGATTCATCGGTCATGCACAGCAGACAAACACAGATCCGGCGATTCCTCACGGATCCCGCGCCGCCTGACGCGCCGTCGGGGGAGGCGTGTCACGGGGTCGGCGTAGCCGAGGGCAGGTAGCGGGCGAGGAACATGTCCACGCCGCCGGTGATCAGGCGCTCCGTCAGGTCCGCGTCGGGGGCGGAGCCGGCCGCGCCGTAGGCGATGTGCGGCAGCAGGACCAGTCCGGAGAGTTGGATCGCGGCGAGCGGGACGTCGTCGATGACGAGGCGCCCCCGGTCGACGAGTTCCTGGAGGGCCGCGCGTACCAGGGTGTGGAAGCGGTCCGGGCCCAACTCCTGCCAGGTGCGGCCGAGGTCGGGGAGGCGCCGGGTGGATCCCACCACCACGTTGTGCAGCGCCAGCACTTCGGGGGTGGCGTGGCCGGCGACCCAGGCGCGGCAGATGGCCGTCAGGTCGGCGCGTACGTCGTCCGAGGCGCCGAGCCGGGCCTCGACCAGGGCCGTGGAGTCGGCGAGTGCGCGGTCCAGGATGTCGCCGACGATCGCCGTGAACAACTCTTCCTTGCTGCCGAAGTGGTTGTAGACCGTCACCTTCGACACGCCCGCCTCCGCGGCGATCGCGTCCATGCCCGCATCGTAGCCGTCGCGCAGAAACGCTCCGGACGCGGCGCGCACGATGGCCGCCCGCTTGCGCCGGGCGCGGTCCCCCGCGGGCACCCGCCGGGTCGCGGTGCGGTGTCCGGGTGCGGTCACTTGGGCCTCTTTCCCTCACGTCCGTCGCGATTCCGGGCTTCGGAGCGGTCTTCGGCCCGTACGGGAGCCAGTCTACGAGATCTGAACTGTACTGTTGAGTTCATCTGAACTTGGAAGTACAGTTTGGCACCCGCGCACCGCCTCCGGTCCGCGGGGACCGGCATGCGCCGAGGGAGACGGAGACCGCGATGGGGCACACACGTCCGGAGATACCGGTCGCACAGAAAGGCGCGCCGGGAGGCGCGGCGGGCAGCGCAACGGAGAACGCGACGGAAGGCGCGCGAGAACGCGCCCCGGCAAGCGCGGCGACAGGCGAGCCGACGGATGCGGCGGCGGGTACGGCGACCGGCGTTGGCGCCGCCTTCGTCCTCCTCGCCGCGGTCCAAGCCGTGCTCAACACCTCTGTCACCCTCACCTCGGCTGTCGCCCCGGACATCGCCCGCGACCTGTCGCTCGGGTCCTCCGCGCTCGTCTGGACGACAGCGGCGTACACGCTCGTGTTCAGCGGGCTGCTCCTGCTGGGCGGCCGCTTGGCCGACCGGCACGGCCGGCGCCCGGTGTTCGTCGCCGGGGTCGCGCTCTTCGCGGTTGCGTCCGTCGCGGGCGCCTTGGCTCCGACCGGTGCGTTGCTCATCGCCGCCCGCCTAGTGCAGGGCGTCGGCGCGGCCCTCGCGGCGCCGGCGTCGATGGCGCTGGTCGGCGACCTGTTTCCGCAAGGCCGGTCCCGCGCCCGGGCGTTGGCCGCGTGGGGCGGAATATCCGGTGTGGGCGCGGCACTTGGCATGCCGCTCGGCGGGGTGACCGCGACCTGGGCCTCGTGGCGCTGGGCGTTCGTGGTCATGGGCGTCGTCGCGGCGGCGGTCGCGCTGCTCGCGCCGCGGCGGGTGCCGGCCGGCCCGGCACCGCGGACCGCACGCGTGGACGTGCTCGGCGCGGCCCTGGCGACCGGCGGAATCGCCCTGCTCAGCTACGGATTCGTGGCGGTCGGCGGGCACGGCTGGACGTCCGCCTGGTTCCTGGTCCCGGCCGTGGGCGGTGTCGCGCTGCTGGCGGCTTTCGGATTCGCCGAGAACACGGTGCCGGAGCCGCTCATGCCGCCGTCGTTCCTCGCGTCGCGTCGGCGCGTGGTGGCCCTGGTGACCGGGATGTTCGCGCCGATCGCCGGTTCGACGACGGCGTTCCTGATGTCGCTGTACTTCCAGCAGGTGCTGGGCTGGTCGTCGCTGCGCTCGGCGATGGGCTTCGTGCCGTACGCGCTGGCCCTTGTCGCCGTCAGTGCCGCCAGTGTCCCGCTCGTCGGCCGTCTCGGCGCCCGCCGTTCCGCAACGCTCGGCATGCTCCTGATGGCGTCGGCGTTCCTGCTGTTCGCCCGCATCACCCCCGAATCCGCGTACGTCGGCGCGCCGCTCGCGGGCATGGTGGTCCTGCCGCTCGGCATCGGCCTCACCGCGGCCGGCGCGGTGACCGCCGCCACCGGTGACGTGCCGGAGCGTCAGGCGGCTTTGGCGGGAGGGGCGTTCAACACCTTCATGCTGTTCGGGCCGACGGTCGGCATGGCGCTGTTCGCCTCGCTGGCCGACGCGCGCAGCGGTTCCGCGAAGGGCATGACACCTGCCGAGGCGGCCACCGACGGGTACACCTTCGCGTTCCACGTCGCGGCGGCGGCGTTTGCCGCTCTGGCCGTGCTCACGATGTGGGGACTGCGCGGGCGCCGCGGCGGCGGCGCCCGCGCATGACGCCCACGGGCCGTCGGTCCGAACCGGGGCGCGGCGCCGGGCCGAACGCGGCGGCCGGCCACCGTGCGCCGCGGACGGAGGGCGCACGGGGGCCGGCCCCGCCTCGGACCGGTCCCGTCAGCGCATGTACTCCCCGGCGTTGACGAGCAGGGTCTGCCCGGTGATGCCGCGTGCCCGGTCCGACGCCAGGAACACCACGGCCTCGGCGGTGTCCCCGTCGCTCGCGAGGTACGGCAGCGCCATCTTCTGCTCCAGGTCGGCGAGCACCGCCTCCCGGGAGACCTGCTGCGCGGCGGCCATATAGCCCAAGTACGCCTCGACCGGCGGCCCGAGCATCCACCCCGGCGACACGGTGTTCACTCGCACGCGGTCCGGGCCGTACTCCTGGGCCAGGTAGTGCGCGGCGGTGCGCAGCCCGGCCTTCGAGGCGGCGTACGCGAGTTGCGGGTGGTCGGAGACGACCTTCATCTCCACCTGCGAGCCGACGAAGACCACCGAGCCGCCCTGCCGGCGCAGGGCCGGCATCGCGGCCTTGGTCATCGCGAGGCTGCCGACGAGGTTCGTCTCCAGCACCGCGCGCAGGTCGTCCCAGGAGGTCTGCTCGAGACCGCCGGCCACGGTGTCCAGCGCCGCGACGTTGAGGAGCGCGTCGATGCGGCCGAACCGCTTGACGGCCAACTCGGCGAGCGCCTCGGCCTGCGCGTGGTCGGTGATGTCGGTCTTCTGCCACACCACGCGGGCGCCGGACGGGTCGACCTCGTCGGCGACGGCGGCCAGGTTCTCGGTGCGGCGGGCGCCGAGCACGAGGTTGGCGCCCTCGCGGGCGGCGGCCAAGGCGATCTCCCGGCCGAGTCCGGGGCCGGTTCCGGACACGATGACGGTCTTGTCGGCGAGGAGCACCGGCGGCCTCTTCTCCGGGCAGACGTGCCCTGGTACATATATGGAATGTGGAATTCGAGGACGTGCGTGCCGTGCAGGTAAGCACAGCCTGCGCTAACCATCAAGAGCCCGAGGGGATATGACGGGACGTCAGTCGCCGCCGACGGAACGCGTGCTGGCGGTCCTGAGCCTGCTCGGCGAGGAACCGCGCCGGCGGCTGACGCTCACCGAGGTCAGCATGCGGCTCGGGCTGAGCAAGCCGACCTGCCTGGGCATCCTCGCGGCGCTCACCGAGGCGGGGTTCGCGACGCGCGACGACGTGAAGGCGTACGGCCTGGGCCCCGCGCTGCTGCGGCTCGGCTGGGCGGCCGAGACGGGCCTCGCCTCGCTGGACATCGTCCGGCCGCACATCCGCCGCCTGCACGAGCAACTCGGCCTGCCCTGCGTGTTGGCGGGCCTGCACGACGACTCGCTGGTGGTGCTCGACCGGGTGGGCCGCATCCCCGTCGGCGACCACCGCGACATCGTCGGCGAGCGCTTTCCCTGCACACCGCCGCTGGGTCTGACCAACACGGCGTGGCGGGACGACGACGCGGTGCGCGCCTGGCTCGCGCGTACGCCGCTCGTGCCGTTCGCGGTGTCGCAGGAGCGCACCTGGGCGCTGGTCCGGGCCGCCCGCGAGCGCGGCTACCTCGTCGAACGCCGCACCGGGGACGACGCCGCGACACCGACCATCGTGCTGGCCAACCTGGAGGTGTCCGGCCTTCCGCGGTCCGTCCTCGACGTGCTGCGCCGCCACATGCCGCCGGTCGAGTGGGCCGAGTACACGACCGAACTCCCCGAGGACGACGACGAGATGGTCCCGTTGGCGGCGCTGAGTGCGCCGATCCGCGACCGTCTTGGGAGGCAGCGGTACACGCTCACGCTGCTGGCCGACCGGGCCCAGGCACCGGCGGGTGTGTGCCGGTCCTGGGCCTCGGCGTTGACGGCGGCGACGGAGGCCGCGACCACCGCGCTGGGCGGCTGAACCTCCGGTACGCCACGGATCAACCGGCGGCTCGGCGGCGGTTCGACCACGAGTCCGCCCAGAGGTTCGACAGGGGGTTCAAGCGGGGGTTCAACCGGGGGTCAACAGCGGTCCCAGGGACCCGAGATGGCGAAGGTCCGGCCGATCACCGACTGCATGTTGACGAACAGCGTGTCGCCGTCCGGGGAGAACGTCGCCCCGGCGAACTCCGCGTCCGCGTCGCCGGCGGGCGTCACCATGCGCGAGATGTCGAAGATCTCGCCCTTCTGGGTCAGCCCCCGCAGGTAATTGTCGCCGTCGCCGTCCTCGCACAGGATCAGCGTCCCGTTCGGCGACACCGCGATGTTGTCCGGCAGGTCGAGGACCTGCGAGTGCGGGGACTCGTAGACCAGCCGCAGCCGGCGGCGCAGGATGTCGTACGCCCACACCTGCCCGCGCCCCTCGCCGAACCGCGGGAAGGGCACCGGGGGCAACTCGTCGCCCGGCGCGGCCGCTCCGCCCTGCGTCGAACAGAAGTAGACGGTGCCGTGCCGGTACGTCGACCCCTCCAGCCGTGAGAACAGCGCCGCGCCACGGGCAATCCCCTGGTTGGCGACCGCACTTGAGGCGGTGAACCAGCTCGTCCCCGGGGCGTGCGCCGGGTCCGGATCGGTGATGTCGACCCAATCGACCTCGTACGTCGCCCCGCGCGGCTGGCCCAGTTGCAGCGGCGCGTTCGGTCGGCCGCGCACCGCGAGCATCTGCAGCCTCCCGCCGTCCAGCAGCCTGCCCGCGCGCAACGGGTGCACCGGCGGCACGTAGCGGTAGAAGCCGCACGGCGCCACGAAGTTGTCCTCGGTCAGGAACACCGCTCCGGACACCGGGTCGAACGCGACCGACTCGTGCTGGAAGCGCCCCGCGTTGCGGATCGGTTCGCGCCGCGCCCGGCCGTACAGGGGGACTTCGAAGATGTAGCCGTGCTTGCGGGTCAGCTTGGAGTTGTCCTGGCCCGGGAACGCCGGCACCACGTCGGGGCCGTCGACGGCCTCTTCGCAGGTCACCCACGAGCCCCACGGCATGGGCCCGCCCGAGCAGTTCATCATCGTGCCGTTGATGCTGACACGCTGGTCGACCAGGTTGCCGCGCCGGTCGAGCGTCAGCGTGGTCGTGCCGCCGCCGCACGACGGGTCGTACGCGTCGGACGGATTGCCGAAAGCCGGTGCCACACCCGGGACTTCGTGGTTGCGAATGAGGACGGTGCCGCCGCGCTGACCGCGGAAGGCGGCCATGCCGTCGTGGCGCGAGGGCGTCGGCACGCCGTCGCTCATCGGCTCGCCCGCGACGCCGAGGCTGCGGTACGCGAACCCCTTCGGCAGGTGCAGCCGCACCTGGCCGTCGGTGCGGTCCGGGGTGGGCGCCAGCGCACCGAAGCCGGGTCCGGGCCGCGGCCCGCCGCGACCCGTCCGGGCGGTGTCGGCGTGGGCGGCCACGAGGCCTTGGAACGGCCCGGCGGTGGCGGTCAGGGCGGCACCCGTGACAACCGCGCCCCGGGCGAGGAATGAGCGTCTTTCCATGAGCTGCCTCCGTACGACGGACGGACAGGCGGGCCCGGGGACGGCGGGCGCCGAAATGGCACGGCTCATATCAGCAGCACAAACCTACTATGCGGAAGGTTAGTTACCGTTTTGATATCTATGAAGCCTCTGGCGGGCCGAGTGCTCCGAGTGCCAGAAGCGGTGCGAGTGCGGGCTCGGCGGGCCCGCGGGCCAGGACCTCGGCGTCCTCGGTGTGGCTCGGCGCCGCGAGTCGCACCGCGACGCTGCCGCACGAGCAGCGGGTGTAGACGACTTCGCCCTCCGAAGTGCGGTGCCGCGAGATCACGTGCTCCCACGGTCCTTCGGTCCGCCCGCAGACGTCGCAGCTCGCCATGATGGCCGTCCCTTCGAGGATCGGTAATACTTCTCGTACGGGTTGCTCCTTACCGATCAGACTAAGTAAGGGTTCAATGGACGTCAACGGTTACCGCAGCGACGGTGTCGGCGCCGCTGTCGCGCTGGTGAATTTCTGGACGGTCGACAACGCGTCCCCGGACGCTCCGCCGGTCACCGTCGAGGCGCTGCGCGAACTGCTCGCGCCGTTCTCGTTCCTCACCCGCGACCTGCGCGCCCCCGAGGTGGCGCAGCTCGCCGAGTGGGGCACCGAGCTGCGCGGCATCTTCGCGGCCGACGAGCTGGAGGCGGCGGTGGGCCTGGCCAACGGCATGCTGGAGCGGGTGGCCATGCGGCCGCGGCTCGTCGACCACGGCTACGGCCTCCACGTGCACTACGCGCCCTCCGGCGTGCCCTTCGCCGAGCGCGTCCGCATCAACACCGCCATCGGCCTGGCCAACCTCCTCGCCGAACACGGCATCGAGCGGTCGGGCGTGTGCGCGGCGGACCGCTGCGAGCGCGTGTACGCGGACACCTCGCGCAACGGCCGCCGCCGCTACTGCTCGGAGGCGTGCGCCAACCGCGCCAACGTGGCGGCCCACCGGGCACGCAAACGGGCGGCGTCGAGCGTCGCGGACTGACCCGCCGACCCGCCGACCCGCCGACCCGCGTGCCGCCCGACGCGCCCCGCCCGCCGAACCGCCGGGCGCTCAGCCCGCCGCGTCCGCCGCCGCACGGGCGAGCCGGCGCGCCGCCAACTCCGCGTACAGGCCCGCCCCGTCGCTCAGCACCACGTCGTCGAACACGGCCTCGGGGGAGTGGTTGAACGGGGCCCGCGCGGGGTCGCGGTCCGCCGGGCACGCGCCCAACGCCACGAAGGCGCCCGGGATTTCCCGGAGCATGTACGCGAAATCCTCCGACCCCGAGAACGGCTGCGCCGCCTCCGCGAAGCGCTCTTCCCCGAACGCCTCGCGCACCGTGTCCGCCGCGAACCCGGTCTCCCCGCCGTCGTTGACCGTCACCGGGAAGACGGCCTCGAACTCGACGTCCACGCCCAGCCCGTGGGCGTCCGCGACACCGCGCAGCAGCCGGTACGCGTGTTCCCGTACGGCCGCCCGCGCGGTGGCCGAGAAGCACCGGACCGTCGCGGTGAACGACGCGGTGTCCGGGATGACGTTGTCCGCCTCGCCCGCCCGCAGCCGGCACACCGACAGCACGACCGGGTCGAACACGTCGAACGTCCGGGTCACCATCGTCTGCAACGCGACCACCATCTCGCAGGCCGCCGGCACCGGGTCCTGCGCCCGGTGCGGTGCCGACCCGTGGCCGCCGGCGCCGCGCACCGTCACCCTCAGCGTGTCGCCCGACGCCATCATCGTGCCGCCCCGGCTCAGGAAGACCCCGGTCGGCAGGCCCGCCGACATCACGTGCAACCCGTAAGCGGCGACCGGGCGTTCGCCCGACGCGTCGAGCAGGCCCTCCTCCAGCATCACACGCGCACCGTGGTGCCCCTCCTCTCCCGGCTGGAACGCGAACACCACGCTCCCCGCGAGGCCGTCGCGTACCGCCGAGAGCAGGTGCGCGGCACCGGCCAGCATCGCCGTGTGCATGTCGTGCCCGCAGGCGTGCATGCGCCCCGGCACGCGGGACGCGTACGCGGCGCCGCCCCGCTCGCCGACCGGCAGGCCGTCCATGTCGCCGCGCAGCAGCACCGTCGGTCCGGGGCGGGCACCGCGCAGGACCGCGGTGACCGACGTGGCGCGCGTGCCCGTCGACACTTCCAGCGGGAGCCCTTCGAGCGCGGCCAGGACCTTGTCGCGCGTACGCGGCAGATCGAGGCCGACCTCCGGCTCGCGGTGCAGGGAGTGCCTCAGGCGGACCAGGTCTTCGTGCAGGTCGCGGGCGGCATGACGGAGGGACATCGAGGCACTCCTCGGGTGCGGGAACGGCAGGTTCCCCCGACCTTCCACCCGTCGGCGGGGCCTGGCGAGCGGACCGGGGCTGTTCGCGGAAACCGCCACGATCGTGGCCGAATCCGTCGATCGCGGGGATCTTGTTGTCCTCGCGCCGGGACCCCTTTCAGGCTGTCTCCGCGCGACCCGCACCCGGCCAGGGCTTGTCGGTCGACCCTTCCCCCAGGAGGCGGTATGAGGCGTTCCCCCGTGGTCCTGCTCCCTGTCATTCCCGTCGTGGCCCTGCTCAGCGCCGTGTGGCTGCCCTTCGTGAACACCGAGGACCTGTGGTTCGGGGTGCCCAGGTTGTTCGTGTGGTGCTCGTTCTGGGTGTTCATGATCACCCCGGTCCTGCTGGTGGTCGAGCGCGACCGCCGCGCCCGCGAGGAAGGCGGCGACGGCCGATGAACGTCACCTTCACCGTGGCCATCGCCGGCATGGTCGTGATCGCCGCGCTCGGTCTCATGGGACGCCGCGGCAAGACCGCCGACCTGGACGAATGGACCGTCGGCAAAAGGGACTTCGGCGCGCTGTCGGCGTGGTTCCTGCAAGCCGGCGAGGCGTTCACGACGTTCACGTTCCTGGGCGTCGCGGGTGTCGCGTTCGGCGGCGGCGTCGCCGCGACGTACGCGATCCCCTACATCCCGCTGTCGTTCATCGGGATGTTCTTCATCGCGCCGATCGTGTGGCGGCTCGGCAGGCGGCACAACTACATCACGCAGGCTGACTACTTCGAGGAGCGCTACAACTCGAAGCTCATGGGCTTCGTGGTGGCCGTCATGGGCGTCGTGTTCCTGCTGCCCTACCTGCAACTCCAGATCACCGGGCTGGGCGCCATCGTGCAGCTGGTCACCGGCAAGGAGAACTGGGGCGACATCAGCATGGTCATCGCGACCGTGCTGACCGTGGCGTTCGTGCTGTGGTCGGGTCTGCGCGGGGTCGCCAACACCGCCTACCTCAAGGACGTCCTGGTCATCCTGGCGATGGTGGTCCTGGTGATCGCCATCCCGTCGCATTTTGCGGGCGGCCTCACCGACGTCTTCGACCAGGTCAAGGAGACCCGCCCGGAGCTGCTGACCGTCTCCGACGACGGCGCCAACGACCGGACGTGGTGGCTCACCAGCATCCTGATCTCGGCAATCGGCAGCGCATTCATGACACTTCCGCACCTGTGGCCGGCGACGCTCGCGGCCAAGGACGAGAACGTGCTGCGCAAGAACAGCATTTGGCTGCCGCTCTACCAGGTCGTCATCATCCTCCCCATCGCCATCGGGTTCACCGGCGCGATCGCGCTGGACCAGAAGACCAACGGCAACAGCGTGCTGCTGACCCTCACCAGGGACGCGCTGCCCGACTGGTTCGTCGGCGTCGTCGCGGTCGCGGCGGCCTCGGCGGCGATGGTGCCGGCCGCGGCACTGTGCATGGGCATGTCGACGCTGGTCGCCCGGAACATCGTGCGGACCCGCAACCCGCGCGCCCAACTCGCGGTCAACCACGGCTTCGTGGTAGTCGCTGCGGGCATCGCGCTGCTGCTCGGCCTCAACCGCCCCGACGCGCTCGCCGACCTGCTGCTCCTCACGTTCAGCGGCCTCGCGCAGCTCGCGCCCGGGTTCGTCGCGGTCCTCACCGCCCGCAGACTGCTCGCCAAGTGGCCCGTCCTCCTGGGCATGGCGGCGGGCGTGGCGGTCGTCTGGTATGTCACCTTCGAGAAGCCTGACGTCGGCAACGTCAACGCGGGCATCCTCGGCCTGGTCGCCAACATCGCGGTCGCCGCGGTCGCGCAGCTCGTGCACCACGCCAGGACGCGCAACTCCGCGGCCGCATCAGGCCCCACCACGGCCGCGGCGGCCGAGAAGGAGCCGGTGGGATGATCGGGCGCCCGGCCCGCTCCTACTTGCCGCCCGGGATCTGGAAGCCGATCAGGCAGGTGTCGTCCTGGGGATTGGGAGTGCCCAGATGCCGCATGACGTGCTCCACGCAAGCGTCCAGCTCGCCGTCGCAGCCCTCCCGTACGGTCCCGACCAGCCGGGACAGCCCGCGGCCCAGGTCCGCGCCGCGGTGCTCGACCAGGCCGTCGGTGTACATCAGGACCATGTCGCCCGGCGCCAGGTCCACCACCGCCGAGCCGTACGCAGCGCCCGAACTCGCCCCCAGGACCATGCCGAACGGCGTCTGGAGCACCCGCGGCGCGCCCTCGCGTACGTGCAGGGGCGGCAGATGGCCGGCCTGGGACCACGTCATGGTCCTGGTCCTGGGGTTCACCAGCGCGCAGATGACCGTGGCGATGTAGTCCGAACGCTGGTGGCACACCATGCGGTTCAGCCAGGTGAGGATCTGCGCCGGTTCGGCGCCGGTGTACGCCATGCCCCGAAGTGCGTGGCGTACCTGGGTCATTCCGGCCGCCGCCGGCAGACCGTGCCCGGAGACGTCGCCGACGGCGACGAGAATACGGCCGTCGGGCAGGGTGACGCGGTCGTACCAGTCGCCGCCGACCTGGGCGATGCTCTCGGCGGGCACGTAGTGCGCCGCGAAGCGCATCACCTCGGGGTCGGACGGCGGCGGCACGTCGATGATGGCGCGCTGGAGCAGCGTCACCGCCGCGTGCTGGGTGGCGGTACGCCCGCGCTCCTCCGCCAACTGGTCCCGGGCGTCGGCAAGGGCGTCCTGCGTCCGGCGCCACGCGGTGACGTCCTGGAGCACGCCACGCAGCGCGAGCACCTCCTCGCCGTCCGGGTCGCACACGGCCTCGGCGGCCGCGCGTACCGTGCACGGCCTGCCGTCCGGCCGGGTCACCCGGAACTCCAGGGTCTGCGGCCGGTGTTCGGTCAGCAGCTCGTGCAACACCGCCTCCACCGCCGGGAGGTCGTCCGGGGCGACGGCGTCCGCGAGCGCGGCCGGGCCGGGCGTGCCGTCCGCGCGGTCCAGCCCGATAATCGTGAACATCTCGGGGGACCAGACGGTTTCGCCGGTGCCCATGTCGTACTGCCACGTGCCCAGGTTGGCGAGCCGCTGTGCCTGGGCGAACTGGGCGGCACGCCGCTCGTCCTCGTCGTGGATGCGCCAGCTCAGCAGCACGCCGTCGAGGAAGCGTACGGCGCGCAGCGTCATCGTCGACGACCGCAAATGGCCGGACACCATCTCGATGAACTGCTCGGCCTCGCCTTCGTACGGAGTGCCGGTGCGCTGCACGTCCAGCAACTGCCCGAACACGCCGGACACCACCATGCCGGGGTACAGGTCGGTCATCCGCCGCCCGACCACGTCGGCGCCGGTACGCCCGGCCAGGTCGACGGTCGCGGCGTTGGCGTAGTCGATGCGGAAGTCGGTCACGCCGCCGTGGTCGCCGCCGGTGCCGCCGGACGCCGGGGTCGACGCGCCCGCGGACTCGGTGCCGGCCTCGCGTATCGGGGCCAGGATCAGTACCGGGTCGAGCAGCGAGTCCAGCAGCGCGCGGAACCACATCTCGTCGCCGGAGAGCGCGCCGCGAGCCGTCCGCGCGGCCAGCCGCGGCACGGCGCCGCCGCACAGTTGGGCGAGCGCCCCAAGGAACGAGGCGGCTGCGCTCATGTCCTGGACCGAGGCCGGCCAGCCGACGGCCAGGGCACCGCTCGTCGCGCCCTGCGCGTCGACCAGCGGAACCACCCACAGCTGTTCGCCGGGCATCAGGGCCGCGTCGACCTGGGGATAGCGCGCGGCGAACGCGGCCCGGTCGGGGAGGTGCACGGGCTCGCCGCTGTGCACGACGTCGGTGAGCGGCACGGACGTCTGCGGGGGTATCCGCTGCCACTGGCTCGCGACCTGCGCGGGTACCCCGTGCGTTCCCACAAGGCGCAGCGCGCCGTCCGGTTCGAGCAGTGCGATGGCCACCATGCAGGCCTCGGTGCTGCCGAGTGCCTCCTCGCACAGCAGCCGGGCCATGTCGTCGCCGTCGTCGGCGGTCTCCAGGACCGCCGCGACCAGGTGGTAGCGCGCCGCTTCCTCGGAGGACAGGTCGAGCGGCGTGCGCGTGGTGCCGGGCTGTTCTTCGGCGGGGTGGACGCGCGCCGGAGGCACGGTCCTCGACGTGGGAGCCGTACCGCGTCGCCGTCCGCCCTCGGGCTTGCGGTCGGCCGCGGCTCGGGCACGGCGCGACTGGCCGCCGCCTCGCGGCCCCGAGCCCGGTTGGCCGGTGCCCGGCTGCCCCGCGTCCGACTGCTCCGCGCCCGGTTGCCCGACGCCCGTCGATTCCGTGCCCGGCAGTCCCGGGGCCGTCGTCCGCCCCGCGGCCGTCTGTCCGGTGCCCGGCGACCCACCTCGGGGGACCGCCGGCGAACTCGGGGGAGCCGCCACGCCCAAGAGCCCGGCCGCGACTTCGGCGAGCTTCATATTGGTGTGTTGCGACAATTGCGCCAAATGTCCGAAAGCTTCGTCGGCGCTGCACGACATGCGTGCCATCAGCAGGCCCTTCGCCTGCTCTATCACCGCGCGTGAGCGCATGGCCCGGCGGAGCCCGTCGACCTCGGCGCGGAGCCGGTCCACGGTGGCGGTGAGCGTGGCGGCCTCGGACGTGGCGGACCAGGTGGAAGCGGATCGTCGAGACGAGGAGCGAGGTGCGGTCGAATCAGTCACTGCACGCCGACGTTACATCAGGGAAAGCGGGCAGCAGCGGGGCGACCTGGGTCACCTCGAGCAGCCGCAGGACGAGGTCGCCCGGTCCGGCCAGGCGCAGCGCCCCGCCCGCCTCGCGCAGATCCCGGGACACGCCCAGCAGCAGGCGCAGTCCGGTGGAGTCCATGAACTCCACGTCGGCCAGGTCCAGGACCACCCGGCGGGGGCCGGGCGCGGCGAGCGAGCGCACCGACTCGGCGAACATCGGTGCGGAATAGAAGTCGAGGTCGCCGCGGACCGGCACGACGGTCCAGCCGTCGCGCTCGACCACGTTGTCGGCGTCCACGACGCGCTCCTCGTCTTCCTGTCCGTCTTCGTGCTGGTAGGGCTCGGGCATGCGGTTCCTCCCCGGGTGCTCCCGTCCGGTTCATCCTGCCAGGGGGACGGACGCCCGGACGACCTTGCCGCCGGGAACCGGCAGCACATGGATGCCCTTGGTGAGGCGCGCGACGATCCAAAGCCCGTAGCCGGGCGGCTGACGCCGCCGTGCCGGACCGAGCCGGGACGACCCGGAGTCCTGCACGGCGACGTCGACCGAATCCGATGCGACCTCGACACTCAGCCGGCACGGCCCCGGCGCGTGCCGACAGGCGTTCGCCACCAGCTCGCCCACCACCATCAGGACGTCCCTGGCGGTGTCCGGGGCGATCCGGGCGGTCCGCTCGGCGTCGGCAAGGAAACGGTGGGTCTCCTGCCGTGCGCCGCGTACGGAACCCGCGGAGCCGTCAAGTTCGACGACGAGTGTCTCGGGAGTCTTGTGCATCGGCTTTCCGCGGCTTCGCGCGCCGCGGGCTAGGCGGCTTGGTGGAGCGCGCGGGGGCGGGGCATGACGTCGGCCTCCAGTTGGCGGCGCAGCCGCGTCAGGGTCGTGTTCAGGATCCGCGAAATGTGCATCTGGGACACGCCGAGCTCCTCCCCGATCTCACGCTGCGTCAGATCCTGCCAGAAACGCATCTCGAGGATGCGCTTCTCGCGCTGCGGCAACGCGCTGAGGAGCGGCTTGACGGACTCCCGGAAATCGACCAGGGAGAATTCGGACTCGTCGTAGCCGAGCATGTCGGCGAGCGGCGTGCGGTCCCGTCCCGAGCCGTCGTTGCCGCTCGGTGCGGCGTCGATCGAGTCGACCAGGTAGGCGCGGGACGCCTCACGGGCCTCGTTGACCTCGGGAACGGTCATGTCGAGGCACGCGGCGATCTCGGGCGCGGTGGGCTCCCGGCCGAGGTCCTGTTCGAGCTGGTCGACGGTGCGCGTGACGGCGAGGAAGCGCTCCTGGAGCGTGCGGGTCACGTGGACGCCCCACGAGGTGTCCCGGAAGAACCGCTTGATCTCACCGGAGATGGTCGGCAGCGCGAAGGAGGCGAACTCCGAACCGCGGTCCACGTCGTAGCCGTCGATGGCCTTGAGCAGGCCGACGGTCCCGGTCTGGAAGATGTCGTCGTACGCCGCCCGCCGCCGCGCGAATCCCCGCGCGACGTAGTGCACAAGGGCGGTGTTGAGCTCGACCACGGTGCCGCGGACGCGGCTGTACTCCTCGGACCCGTGGTCCAGACTGCGCAGCCGCCGCAGCAACTGCTCGGTCAGCTGGCGGACCTGGGTCTTGTCGAGGGAGCGCAGTTCTTCACGGGAAGGCAGTTCGGGGCACAGCTTCCGGACGTCGGGTGTGGACGTGCGGCTGGTGGCGCGCGTGGTGGTACGCGCGGCGGTGCCGGCGGGGATCCGCGAGGTGTGCTGCGTGGTGGACTGAGCGACAGCGCTGGTGGGCGCGGACATATTCGGCTCCTCAAGAGTCCGAAGACCCACGGTCGGCGCGTTCCGGCGCACCGCAGAGGCGGTATCGGCACCGGAGTGTGCGCACGGCACATCCGTGGGTGAGGGCTTCGCTATGCGCCCGGCTTCTTCAGGCGAGCGAGCCCCGGCACGTGTCGCGTGCCTTGGCGGGCGGCACCTGTACCGCCCTGGTGGTCGGGCGCCCGCTCGGCGGGCTCGGCGACCTGACAGGGCCATACCCAATCAGCGGAGCTGAAACTCCGTCAAGCCAGGAATTTCCGAGGCAACTTCCGAGGCCCGCCGGATTGGCTCCGGCAAAGGTGGTCATTCAGGAGAATTCGGACTCGCCGCGGTGTCGAGGAAGAACGCGTCGATGCTGCGCACCGCATGGGTGAAATCGTCAAGATTCACCGGCTTGGTGATGTACGCGTTGCTGTGATTCCGGTACGCGGCGGCCACATCCTCCGGCGCACCCGATGTGGTGAGCACCACAGTCGGGATCACCTTCAGCTTCTCGTCGTTCTTGAGGACGTGGAGCAGTTCGCGCCCGTTCATCCGCGGCATGTTGAGGTCGAGGAGGATGAGGTCGGGGCGCGGCGCGTCCGGGTCGTTGAGGCGTTCCAACGCCTCGACGCCGTCCGAGACCTGGGCGATCCGCCGGGGCGTGCCGCCGCGCAGCAGCGCCTCCTCGATCAGCAGCGCGTCCGCGAGATCGTCCTCGACCAGGAGGATGTCAAAGGGTCGTCCGGCCATCGGGAACTCCACTCACAAGAGGCAACGGCCCGGATGACAAACCCGGTCTGACCCGTTCCCGGCTGGGCGGACGGGCGAACGCACCGTATCCGCACGGGCACGCCAACCTCCGCCCGCCGTTCCACCCTAGGCGCCGTGCCCGCCGTACGACAACGGTTGTTGCCGTGCGGACGCCCGCCCGCGGCTCCTCCCGGCCCTGCCCGATGTCCGCTCAACGTCCGCGCTGCGCGGGCAGCGTCCCCGGCGCGGACCACGCCAGGTGCAGCACCGCGAGGTCGTCGGCGTGACGGCCCGCGTTGAGGTGCTGCGCGGTGGTGACCAGGTGGTCCAGCAGACCGTCCGCGTCGGTCTCGGAGACCCCGCTGACCAGGTCGATCAGACCCGACGTGCCGAGCCGCCGGCGCCCCCGGCCGGTGTGCCCCTCGATGAGGCCGTCGGTGTAGAGCAACAGGGCGTCGACCCCGGGCAGATGGGACTCGGTGGGCCGCCAGACCCCGTGCCCCGGCATGATCCCGAGGGCGATGCCCAGCGCCGCGTCCATCTCGCGCGCCGTGCCGTCGGCGCACAGCAGCGGCGGGTGGTGCCCGGCCAGCGTCACCGTCGCGAGGTCCGTCTCGGGATCGAGGACGACGGTCGCGCACGTGGTGAACATGTCGGAGCGCGGGCGCTCCGCCACCAGGACCTCTTCGAGCAGGCTCATGAGTTCGACGCCCCGATGGCCCGCGAGGGTCAGCGCGCGCCAGGTGATGCGCAGCAGTACGCCGAGCGCGGCCTCGTCCGGACCGTGGCCGCTGACGTCGCCGATGACCGCGTGCACGCGCCCGTCCGCCGTCTGCACGACGTCCAGGAAGTCGCCGCCCAGCAGCGCGCGCTGACGACCCGGCAGATAGCGGCTCGTGACCACGACCTCCGGTGAGCGCAGGAGCGGGGCCGGCAGCAGGCCGCGCTCCAGGCGCGCGTTCTCCTGCGCGTGGATGCGGTTCTCCAGCAGCTCGGCGTTGGCGTGTTCGGCCTGCTTGCGCTGGATGGCGTACCGCAGCACCCGGCTCAACAGATCGGGCTCGACCTGGCCCTTGACGAGGTAGTCCTGCGCGCCGCTGGCCACCGCCTGCGTTGCGGCGCGGGACTCGGCCAGGCCGGTCAGCACCACGACGGCGGCGGTCGGACAGGCGTTCTGCACCGCGCCGACCGCGGGCACCCCCGAGACATCCGGCAGGTGCAGGTCCAGCAGTACGACGTCGGGCGCCTGCCGGCCGATCTCGGTGAGCGCGTCGGCGAGCGTCTTCTTCCAGCGCAGGATGGGCTCGAGCCCGGTGTCGGCGAGCAGTTCCTCGACGAGGAGGGCGTCCCCGGGGTCGTCCTCGACCAGCAGGATGCGGTACGGCGCCTCGGCGGTCGCGGGCACGCGCTCGGCCCGGTCCGCCCTGTTGGCGGGTTCCGGCAGAGGGCCTGTCACTTCCGGCCTCCGTCTCGGTCGTCCCCGGTGTCGACCCCGGTGTCGACTCCGGTCTCGCTCCCGACGCCGGTTCCGGTGCCACGATCGGCCTCGTCTCCCTCGCCGGTCCCGGCGCCGGTTCCGGTGTCGCGATCGGCCTGGGGCCCCTCGTCGATCTCGTCGTCGATCTCGTCGTCCGTCCCGTCGTCGGGACCGTCCGACACCGGCAGTGTGAAGGTGATCCGGGTCCCGGGGGAATGGCCGGGGTCGACCCCGATTTCGCCGCCGTGGAACTCCACGATCTTCTTGCACATCGCGAGCCCGATCCCGGTGCCCGGATAGCTGTCCTTGGCGTGCAGCCGCTGGAAGATGACGAAGACGCGGTCGGCGTACTCGGGGGCTATGCCGATGCCGTTGTCCGTCACCGCGAAGTCCCACATGTCGCCATCCTGGGTCACCGACACGTGTACGTGCGGGGCTTGTTCGGGATCGCGGAACTTGACGGCGTTGGAGAGCAGGTTCTGGAACAGCGTGGTCATTTGTGTCGGATTGGCGGTGAGCGTGGGGAGCGGATCGTGGGTGATCGTCGCCCCGCTCTCCTCGACGGCGAAGCTGATGGTGTCGGCGACGCGGGCGAACGTCCGCTCCAGGTCGACCGTGTCGTGGTCGCCGTCGGTGCGTCCGACGCGGGAGAAGGCCAGCAGGTCGTTGATGAGCGCCTGCATGCGGTTGGCGCCGTCCACGGCGAACTCGATGTACTGGTCGGCGCGCTCGTCCAACTGGCCGGAGTAGCGCCGCTGGAGGAGCTGGCAGAAGCTGGCCACCTTGCGCAGCGGTTCCTGGAGGTCGTGCGAGGCGACGTACGCGAACTGCTCCAGTTCGGCGTTGGAGCGGCGCAGATCCTCCGCCTGCTCGTCCAGCTTGGCCCGCGCCCTGAGGGTGAAGTCGAGTTCGGCGAGCAGGCGCCGGCGCATGCCCTCGACGTTCAGGGCAAGTTGCTGGAGGTCCGCGGGGCCGCTCGCCTCGATGGGGTGGTCGAAGTCGCCGTGGCTGACGCTGCGCGCGTCGGCCGACAGGCGTTCGAGCGGGATCGTCACACCGCGCCGAAGGCCCTCGAAGACCAGCGCGGCCAGTACCAGGATGACCACGCCGATGGCCCCGAATATCGCGTTGCGCCGGATCTCGACCTCGTCGAGATCCCGGTTCGCGGTCCGGCGGGCCTGCTCCAGGTGCTCCTGCTGCGTCTTCGCGGCGGCGCGCACCGCGTCGAACTGCGGTTTGCCGGCCTCGACGCGCTCGACCAGCGCGGCGGTCAAGGTACCGGGTTCCGCCCGGGCCACCGGCCTGGCGATGTCGGCCTGCCAGCGCTCCACGGCGGCGAGGACCGCGGCGAGATCCGCCCGTCCGGTGGCGTCGCCCTCCAGCAGCGGCCGCAGGACCCCGACCACGGACTCCTGCTCCTCCACGCCCCGCATGTACGGCTCGAGGTAGGCCAGTTGGCCGGAGAGCCCGTACCCGCGTATGCCCGTCTCCTGGTCGAGCAGCGCCTTCTCCAGGCGCAGCGAGGCTATGAGGGCGGGCGAACTGCGATCGGTGAGCCGGTCGGTGACCGCCGAGGCCCGGTTCAGGACCCAGGCGCCGAGCGCCCCGAGTACGAGCAGCACGGTGAGCGCGGCCATGACGCTCGTCATGAGCCAGCGCCTGGTCGTCCACGACCGACGTCCGCGACTGCGGAATCCCCTCACGCGCTGGCCCCTCCCTGTCCGTGTTGTCCGTCGAGGCGTGCGGCGCCTGCGCGGCGCCGCACACGATACCCGCATCCCTGACAACGGTTGTTGTCTGAGGTTGAACACGGGGCCTACCCTTGCCGTCGCACCGCAACGGCGCGCGTACGTCCGCGGGGGTTGGCCCCCCGGTGGCACCAGACTCCGCGTACGATCCCGGCACGCCCAGTACCGTCGTTGAAAGGACCCGAGCGATCCGATGGTCCCCCTCATCGCCCGGCACGGCTACGACATCCTCCTGGTGGAGGACGACGCGGCCGATGCCGTCCTGATCCAGGAAGCGCTGAGTGAACGGGACACCCGGGCGATCACCCGCGTGCCCGACGGCGTGGCCGCGCTGGAATATTTGCGCGATCCCTCGACGACGACCCCGGACCTGATCGTCCTCGACCTCAACATGCCGCGCATGAGCGGCCGCGAGCTGCTGCACGTCCTCAAGAACGACGAGGAGCTGAAGGCGATCCCGGTTGTGGTGCTCACCACGTCCGGGGCTCCGGAGGACGTGGCGGCGTCCTACCGCAACCACAGCAACGCGTACGTCACCAAGCCGATGAACCTCGACGACTTCGCGCGGGCGGTGCGGAGCATCGACGCGTTCTTCCTGGAGACCGCGACGCTCCCCGAACAGTCCCCGCCGCGCGACTGAACCCGCCGGTCGTGGCCCCGGCGCACCCCGTGGGCGCCGAGGTGCCGGGTATCGGGGCTGTCGGCGTCAGCGGTACTCGGGGTTCTCGAAGTCGAAGCGCGCGCCCGCGTCCCAGGCCTTGCGCTGGTTGCCGTACGCCGGGATCCCGCCCGCGTCCTTGAGCAGCCGGGCCAGGTGCAGCAGGTTCCACGTCATGAAGGTCGTGTTGCGGTTCGTGAACTCGTTCTGCGGCCCGCCGGACCCCTCGTCGAGGTACGAGGGGCCGGGCCCCGCCTCGCCGATCCAGCCCGCGTCGGCCTGCGGCGGGACGGTGTAGCCGAGGTGTTGGAGGCTGTAGAGGACGTTGGCGGCGCAGTGCTTGATGCCGTCCTCGTTCCCGGTGATCAGGCAGCCGCCGACGCGCCCGTAGTAGGCGTACTGGCCCGAGGCGTTGAGTTCTCCGGAGCAGGCGTAGAGGCGTTCGATCACCCGCTTGGTGACCGAGCTGTTGTCGCCCAGCCAGATGGGGCCGGCGAGTACCAGGATGTCGGCGGCCATCACCCGCTCGTACAACTCCGGCCACGCGTCGGTCTCCCAGCCGTGGCCCGTCATGTCCGGCCAGACGCCGGTGGCGATGTCGTGGTCGACCGCGCGGAACTCGTCCACCGTGACGCCGTGTTTGCGCATGATGAGCCGGCTGATGTCGACGACGCCCTGGGTGTTGCTCACCTCGGGGGAGCGCTTGAGCGTGCAGTTGACGAACAGTGCGCGCAGATCGTCGTAGCGCGCGGGCGGGCCGCTCGGGGCCGACGGGGACGCGGATCGCTCGGTCATCCGCCCACTGTGCCGGGGGCGCCGCGGGCCGCCGCGGAGAATCGCCCGGACGCCCGGAGGACGCCACCCGCTCGGGCCAACTAACAGGATTGTCCTATCCGTTGGTGACCCATTCGGGCGGCGCTCGTTGCCCAGCGTGGTGGTGGAACCGATCGCCGGATCCGCCGCGGGGACGACGGCGCGGGTGGAGGGGCGGGAGCGATGGACGGCGAGAACGCACGGGACGCGTGGCGGCGGCGTGCCGCGGCGGCGTACTTCGGCGCACGGGTGCGGGGGCCGGGTGGTGCGGGGGTACGCGGGACCGAAGCCGTCCTGGTCCGCCACTATGCGGAACTGACGCGCACCGCGTACCTGATCCTGCCGCCGTCGGACGGGCGCCACGGGCGGGTGCTCGCCGCCCACGGCATCGTGCAGGACGCCCTGCCCGGCCGCGGCGCCGAGCCGCTGGACGAGGACGGCCTGCGCGCCCGCGTCGTGCGCGGCGCGCTGCGGTACGCCGGACGCCGCCGGCGCCGCCTGCTGCCACGGGTGTGGGGCCTGCGGTTCTTCACCGTGACCGCCGACCCCGACGCCCTCGCGGTGGAGCGCGAGGTCGCCGCGCTGACGCCGCTCGGCCGTGCCGCGTACGCATTGCTCTTCCCCGCCGGGCTCACCGCCGACCACGTGGCGTCGGTGCTCGCGGACGCCGGTGCCGCGGACCCGGAGGGCGCGGTCGCGGAGGCGGTGCGGGCCGGCGCGTCCGCACCCGGCTCCAGGCGCCCCGTCCGCGAACTCGTCGACGCGGGGCCGCTGGACCCCTGCACGGTCCGGGTCAGCGCGTCGGACCTGCTGCGCCGTCGGCGCAGGCGCCACACGGCCGCGGGCGCGGCCGTGACCGCGCTCGCGGTGACCCTGTCACTCGTCGTCCTGGTCGACGGCGACCCGCGGCCCGACCGTGCGCCCGTCGGCGCCCCGGTGGCGCCGGTGGCCGCGTCGGTGCCGCCCGTGCGGGTCGCGCCGGACGCGTGGGCGTCGACCACCCGGCTCGACTTCGCGGTCTGGAGCACGCGCGGCCCGCTGGCCGGCGACGCGGCCCTGGCGGACCGAGCGGTGCGGGCGTGGCAGACACCGGACCCCGGCCTGACCCCGCACGCCGAGGTACGCACCACCCCCGGGCCACCCGTCGGCACCCCGCGCATCCTCTTCGCGGGCGACGTCGGCGGCGAACGGGTCGTCCTGCTCGCCGACCCCACGCGCCTCGCCCGCTACACCGAGGCGGGGCAGGTCCGCACCCTCGCGGTCGGCGCGGCCGACGACTCGGACGCGCGCTCGGCCTCGGCGGTCGTCCTCACCCGCGGCGCCGACGGGGTGCGGCTGCTGCTCGCGCCCTGGGTGACCGGGGCCCAGGTCCGCGACCTGCGCAGCCCCGGCGTTTCGCCGCGTCCGCTGACGGTCGATCAGGACGGAGTGACCGGACCGGCGTTGCTCGATGTCGCGGACTGCGCCAGAGTCGGCGTACTGGAACTGCGGGCGACGCGCGCCGCGGACGGCAACCCCTACCTGGTCGCCGACCTCGGCGGACTGGCCGCTACCCACCTCACCTACATGCCGCCACCAGAATTCACCCACACCGGCCGTCCGTCCGAGGCGGCGTCCAGCGAACGGGCACTCAACGCCTGGTCGTTGACCGCCTGCATGCTCGCCGATCTGCGCGGACACGGCCTCCGCCTGGTCAACAACTGGGAGTTCGCGCACTTCGCCCTCCCGGAAGCGCCGACCGGCGAGGCGACGTGGTCGTGCCTGCACGGCTTCGACCGGGTCGGAGGTGGCACCGTCAACGTCGCCTTCACACCACCGGGCGCCGACGCGGCGGCGACGCGCACGGTTGGGGCGGTGCGGGACGCGCCGCTGTGCAGCAGGTCGGGCAACGACGTCGTGGGCTTCACGTGGTGGCAGTCCGGCACGGGCGCGTGGTTCCTGGTCGCGGCGGGCAGCCGGGACATCGTCGGGGTGACCGCCGCGGGACCCGTCACCGGAACCGCCGAAGGCCGCCAACTCGTGGTTCCCGTACCGGCGACAGCGCCGCAGGGCCCGCTGCCGCAGGTGGTCGGACGGACGAAGACCGGCACCGACGTGCCCGCCCCGACGGCCCCGGAGTAGGCCGCCGGGCGCTCCGCCCCCGCCGCGTTCACCTGTCCGAGGGCTCCCGGCTGATGCTGCTCCGGGGCGCCGCGAACCGCGACGCCTCCGCCTTTCCCGCACCCGGCGAACTCGACCTCGGCCGCCCCGCGGCCCGTTCGCACACGCCCTTGCCGCCCCGTCACGATCAGCGAACGAGCATGACCCGCCTCACGCCGAGGGGGTCACCACTCCGGCGGACATGGCGGCGATGCTCGCCTTGATCATCTTGCTGTAGGCGCCTCCGATGACGCGACGGCCCTGGTAGGCGTGGATCGTGCCGGACGTGGCGTCCACGACGGCCGCGGCGCTCAGCGCGGCCCAGCGCTTGGGGGTCATGCGCTCCGCGACCGCTTGGCGCACGGCCTCGTCGATTGTGGGGACCACGAGCACGCCGATCCCGATCACGCCGGTCTGGAACCCGCGCGGCAGGCCCGGCTTGTTCTTGCAGGCGTAGTCGAGCGCGGCTGCCGCGTAGCTCTCGAATTCGGCGCCTCGGGACTGTTCGGCCAGGCCGACGGCGACGAATACGTGCTGGGAAGCCAACGACGGCCAGTGCATTATGCGCTTGTGGCCGACGGTGGAAGGGAGGCCGAGAGGCGCGGCGTGCGGAGCTGTGGGCTGCACGGCGAAGCCGTTCTCGGCGAGGCGTTGGGACAGGCGCTGCGCGGTTTCCGCCGGTGTCATCGCGACTCCTCCGAAGGCCGGGGCGCGGGTGTCCGCCCGGACCCGACAGGTTGCGTCAAGTAGCCGGAGACTAACGCCAGTCAATGATGGAAGGGAGCAATCGGTATGCGACCGACAGGTGTCATATTCGCGGCGCTGGACTGCGACGCCGACGTGATAGAGGACTGGAACCGCTGGTACGACCTGGAGCACACACCGCCGAACCTGCTGCTGGACGGTGTCCTCCAGAGCAGGCGGTACGTCGCGCCGCCCGAGCTGCACGACGCCCGGATCGCCGCCGAAGGCTCGCCGTTCGCGGGCGGCAGGTCGACGTTCCTGACCGTCTACACGCTTCTCGGGGACCCCGTCGCCGCGTTCCAGGGCATGACCGGACTGCGCGACGTGCTGGTGGCGGCCGGGCGCATGGAGTTCCCGGCCGACAAGAAGGCGGTGCGGGACGGCGACGTGTTCGCGACCGTGACGGCCACCGGTGACGACGCCATCCGCCTGCCCGCCGACGAGGTCGCTTTCGTGGGCCACACGGGCATCGTGGTGACCCAGCGGCGCGGGGGAGCCGAGGCGGCCCGTGCGCGTGCCGGGCGCCTGGTGGCCCTGGACGGCGTGCACGGCGTGTGGTCGCTGGCCTCGGGCACCCGCGACGGGCTCGAACTCGACATCGTGTTCGTCGAGGGCGACGAGGCCGCGGTGGCGGCGCGGCTCCGTGCGGCCGAACCGCACGACGCGGCGACCGAGGTGGTGGTCGACGCGCCGTACCGGCTGATCGACCCGCTGCGCTACCCGTGGGCGGCCCAGATCCGGGCGTCGGACCTGCCCGCGAAGGTCGGCGGCTGAACTCTCTCCGCGGACCGCTCCGGACGCGCGCGACGGCTTCGGCCGGGTGCGCGTCCGGGGGCCTCACGCCGTGATCAGGTCCTCCAGGTCGCAGCGGGCGCGGATGAGGTCGTCGGGATCGTCCGGCATCGCGATCTCGCCGAAGTGCACGGCGCGCAGTTGGGTGCGCAGCGAGATGACCGACATGCGGAGCGACGCGTACACGCGGTGGAACTCCTCGTCGCGCGGGTGGTAGCCGGTGAGTTCCGCGTAACGGGCGGCCACGTCGTCCCAACGCAGGAAGTCCGGCAGGCCGGGTACGCCGCGCCGCTCGGCACCGGTCTGGAACATGCGGTGCAGGTCGACCAGCCAGGCGAGGTCCAGTTCGGGTACGCCGAGTGCGGCCATCTCCCAGTCGAGGACGGCAGCGGGCAGGGCGTCGGCGCCTTCGGTGTACATGATGTTGCCGACCCGGGAGTCCCCCCAGGACAACACGGTCGGGCCTTCCTCGGTCGGCCAGTTGGCGTCCAGCCAGGCGAATCCCCGGTCGATGAGCGGCGACGGGTGCTCGGCGGCGGCCCAGTCGGCGAAGGCCCGGGTCGCGTCCACGTGGCGGCGCAGCGTGGAACGGCCGTTGGACGGTTCCCGGTCCAGGAACGCGAAGCGTGACGGGGCGTCAGGGATGCGGTGCAGCGCGGCGATCGCCTCGACGGTGGCGTCCTGCATGCGCGAACGCGCCTGCGGGGAAAGCTCGGTGACCCACGAGCCGTAGACGTACGGCGGGATGTCCGGCGGGACCCGGCCGTCCAGGCGCTCCATCACGAAGAACGGCGAGCCGAGCGGCGCCGGGTCCGGCTCGTACCAGTGCACGTCCGGGACCGGTACGTGGTCGCGGACCAGCCGCATGGACTCGAACTGCGCGGCCAGGTCGTAGCGCGGGAAGACCGGCATCGCGTCGACCCGGGGCGCGAGGCGTACGACGAGACGGCGCTCGACGGGTCCGCCGTTCTCGGTCCAGCGGGCGGTCAGCAGCAGCGTCTCGCTCGACATGCCGTTCGCGGACGGGACGGCGAGGTCCAGGACCTCCGCGTCGGGATCGGGCACCCGGGTGCGCAGCCACGCGCGTACGGCGGCCTGCGCCTCCCCGGTGTCGCGGGTCGACGTGCGCGGCCGTGCCATTGCTCCGCTCTGCTCGCTCATGCCGCGCATCGGACCACGGGCGTCTGACACAGTCAAGTATCTGCGGATTCGCGGCCTTCGGACGGGCATGCTTGCCGTGAGCCGGTCGCACACGTCGACACGGAGGTGAGCCATGCCCGAAGTGGAACTGTCCGCCGGAACCGTCGAGTACACGGACACCGGGGGACGAGGCCCGGTACTGGTCTTCCTGCACGGCCTGACCATGGACGGCACCGTGTGGCGGCACGTCGTGGACCGTCTGCGCGACAACTACCGCTGCATACTGCCCACGCTCCCGCTCGGCGGCCACCGCAGGCCGATGAACCAGGACGCGGATCTCTCGCTCACCGGACTCGGCCATCTCATAGGCGAGTTCCTGGAGGCCGCCGACCTGCACGAGGTGACCCTCGTGCAGAACGACTGGGGCGGCGCCCAGATGCTGATCGCGGTCGGCTCGGTGGACCGCGTCGCGCGTCTGGTCATCACCTCGTCCGAGGCGTTCGAGAACTACCCGCCCCGGCCCGCCCGGCCGCTGTCGGTCGCGGCGCACATCCCCGGCGGGCTGTTCCTGGTGATGCAGGCGCTGAGGCTGCGTGCGGTACGACGGGCGCCGGGCGGGTGGGGGTGGATGAGCAAGCGCCCGGTGCCCAAGGAGGTCATGGACGCCTGGTTCCGGCCCGCGACCACGAACCGGCAGGTGCGCCGCGACCTGGGCAAGTACGCGCGGTCCGTGCCGAGCCGCACGGTCCTGCTGGAACTCGCCCGGCGCAGCGAGCGGTTCGAGCGCCCGGTGCTGATCGTGTGGGCCGTCGAGGACCGCATGATGCCGGTCGACCACGGCCGCCGCCTCGCGCGGCTGTTCCCCGATGCCCGGTTCGTCGGGATCACCGACAGCTACACCCTGATACCGGAGGACCAGCCGGACGAACTGGCCAGAGCGATAGCGGAGTTCGTCGACTCGACCTGAAGAGGCCGTGTTGAAGCCGTGTTGAGGCCTGTTGAAGCCGTGTTGAAGGGATCGCGGTCCTCGGCCGCGGCGCGGGACCGCACGCGGTGCCGCGCCCGGTGGGGCGGACGACGGACCTGCCGCGCCTACTCGACGACCAGTTCGACCGGGATGTTGCCGCGCGTCGCGTTCGAGTACGGGCACACCTGGTGCGTCGCCTCGACCAGTGCGCGCCCCTCCGCCTCGGACAGGTGTCCGGGCAGTTCGACGCGCAGTGTCACGGACAGCGAGAAGCCGCCTTCGCCGTTCGCGTCCAGCCCGACCTCGGCGGTCACCGAGGCGTCGGCCGCGTCGACCTTCTGGCGGCGCGCGACCAGCTGCATGGCGCTCGCGAAGCACGCCGCGTACCCGGCCGCGAAGAGCTGCTCCGGGTTGGTGCCGACGCCGGTGCCGCCCAGCTCCTTCTGCAGGCCCAGCTGAACGTCGAGCTGACCGTCGGAGCTGACGGCGCGCTGATCGCGGCCGGCGGATGTGGCGATGGCGGTGTAGATGCTCATGGGAAGCCCCTCGGGTATGCCGTGCTCGAACACTTGGCAGACAGATCTGTCTGTCCGGCTGAGACCCGAGCATAGACAGATCTGTCTGGTAACGTCAATGTGGTGACGAAGAAAGAGGAAGTGCGCCGCCGCGAGAGTCCGGCCCGGCGCCGCGTACTCGACACCGCGACCACGCTCTTCTATGCGGAAGGCGTGCATGCGGTCGGCATCGACCGGATCATCGCCGAGGCCGGCGTGGCGAAGGCGACCTTCTACCACCACTTCCCGGCGAAGGACGTGCTCGTGCACGCGTACCTCGACGAGCAGTACCGCGCCCAACGCGACGCCGTCGCGGCCGTGCGCGAGGCGTCGGGCGGGGAGAACCCGCGCGAACTGCTGCTCGCGGTGTTCGACCGCATGGGCGAGATCGCCCGCGAGCCCGGCTTCCGCGGCTGCCCGTTCATCAACGCCGCGGCGGAGTTCCCGGACGCGGGGCATCCGGTACGGCAGGCCGTGCTGGACCACCGGGTGTGGTTCCGCACGGTGATGACCGAACTGCTGGCTGCGGCGGGGGATCCCCGCGCGGCGGAGACGGCCGACATACTCATGCTGCTGCGCGACGGGCTGGCCGTCGGCTGCTACCTGGACGACGCGGCGGCGGTCCGCGCGGTCATCCGGCCCGCCCTGGACCGCGTCCTCGGCGACGCATAGCGCGCGAGCCCGCCGCACATGGTGTGTGGGCGGGCTCGCGCGTGTCAGGCGGTTCTGGGATGCGGGTGTGTCCGTCGGGGGACGCGCGGGTGGGGCGGGCGGGGTCGCCCGGCGCCGATCACGCCTCCGGCGGCTCGCAGTTCACGTCGAGCAGCTTGAGCGGCCGGCTCTTGTCGAGGTCGACGTACGCCGTGAACGCGGCGATCTCCTGGCCGGGGCCCCAGCCGAGGAACACCGTGGCCCATCCGACGCCCGCGGACTGCGCGGTGGTCACGGGGCCGATGTCGATGTCCTTCGGGGCGTTGCGCGTGCACATGAGCAGGTCGAAGCCGGCCGGGGCCTCCTCGGCGCGCTCCTTGAGGTCCTCCGACACCAGGTGCTCGCGCTCCCACGGGGTGGGTCCGGTCTTGCCGTAGAAGTGGTGCAGGAACCGGCCGACCTCCTTCGCGGAGTACTGCGACCCGGGAGCGGCGGACGCGGGGCCGGAGAGTGAGGCGGTCAGCGCGCCCGCGCAGGCGACGGCAACCAGGGCGCTGCGGATTCGTGCTCGGGGCATGAAGGATTCCCCTCTACAAGTGGGACGTTCCTGGCCTTTCTTGGACGTCCTGGAGTCGAGCCCGGGTTGCCTGGGTCACACGAAAGAGTGAAAGCGGGCATAACCAACCGGTCGGTGGAAAAGCCGACCGCATGCGTACACCCCGTGCAGCCCGCAACTCCCGTGCCCTCACCGCCGTCGCGGCTCTCGCGTTCGTTCCGCTGGTCGGACTCGCCGCCGCACCGACGGTCGGCGCCGCGTCGGCCACCTCCTCGTCCGCGGCCGCCCTGCCGCCGCCGTGCGTGCCGGACAACCTGTCCGTGGAGGCGCACCAAATCCCGCCGGTCGCCCGCGGCGTGGTGCTGGTCCGCGTCGTGAACGAAGGCGCGGCGTGCACCGTCGACCGGTTCCCGACCGTCACCTTCGCGGGCCTCGACGGCTCCGCCCGCCCCGAGCCGCCCGCGGCCGGCGCCCGGCACGCACTCGACCCCGGGGAGGGCGTGTACGCCGCGGTGAGCACGGACGACCGCAGCGGCAACGCCCGCTACGTGCGGGCGCTCACGGTCGCGGCCGACCCCGCGCACGCCGGCACCACCTTCTCCGCCCGGGAGCTCGGCGCTTCGCCACGCGGCATCGCGGTCTACGACCCGATCACCACGTGGTGGCACGGCACTCCGGACGAGGCGATCGCGGCACTGCCCCGCTGACCCCGGGCGTGCCGAACCGGCAACGGCACGGCCCCGAGACCGGCGGCCCCCTCCCGGGGGCCGCCGGTTGGCACGCGGGGATGCCCGGCCCGTAGAGTTCCCGTACCGTTCGCGACCTCGTCGGCGGCGAGTCAGGTCGCCTGCCCCTGGGGGCGCATGTCCGACGAGTGGGAATGATCATGGGCGAGACCGACCCCAAAGTCACCGTTGTCGTGCCGACCTACAACGAACGGGACAACCTGCCCGTCCTGGTCGACATGCTGACGGCTCTGGGGCTGCCGAACCTGCACGTGCTCGTGGTCGACGACAATTCGCCGGACGGCACCGGCGACGTCGCGGACAAGCTCGGGCAGGAGGCGGCGATCCCCGTCGGGGTGCTGCACCGCACGGAGAAGGACGGCCTCGGCCGGGCGTACGTCGCCGGCATCACACGGGCCCTCGACGAGGGCGCCGACATCGTGGTCCAGATGGACGCCGACCTCTCGCACCCCGCATCGGTGGTGCCCACCATGGTCGCCACGCTCGCCGAGGACTCCGGCGCGGCGGTCGTGCTCGGCTCGCGGTACGTCCGCGGGGGCGAGGTCGCCAGCCAGTGGGCGTGGCACCGCAAGGCCCTCTCCGCGTGGGCGAACCGCTACGTCAACGTGATCCTGCGGCTCGGGGTCAAGGACGCCACGGCCGGCTTCAAGGCGTGGCGCGCGGGCACCCTGCGGGCCATCGAGGTCGGCACGGTCCGCAGCAACGGCTACGCGTTCCAGGTCGAGATGAACTACCGCACGGTCCGGCAGGGCCTGCGCATCGTCGAGGTGCCCATCCGCTTCGAGGAGCGCGCCGACGGCGTGTCGAAGATGAGCCTCGCCGTGCAGTTGGAGTCCGCGCTGATGCCGTGGAAGCTGCGCTTCGGCGGACGCAAGCGCTGAACCGCCGGAACGGCGGTGCCGGGCCGGGCGGTTCGCAGCCGCCCGGCTCAGCCGTCTCGGCCCGGTCCGGCGCGGGTCGGATCGGCCCGGCTCAGGTCGGAAACGTCCGAGCCCCGCGGCGATGGCATCGCCGC
>NZ_JBEZFP010000006.1:0-127685 GCF_040649515.1 Streptodolium elevatio | reverse complement strand
CCGGAGAGGTCCCGCCCCGCCGCACGTGTGTGTGGGCATCTCGCCGCCCCTTACGGGTGGTTCGGCATGGTTGCGGCCGACCCGGCGGCCCGGCGCCGCTAGGGTGAGCGTGGCCTCGCGAGGCCGCTGCGGTGCCCTGGTGTCGGACGAACCCCTCGGAGTGCAAAGCGTGTTCTCGTATGCCGGCGTTCCCGGACCCCGTAGTGCGGACGGTCCGGGCGGGGTGGTCGACATCGCGGAACTGGAGTTCGCGGTGGTGGACCTGGAGACCACCGGCTTCTCGCCCGGGCGCGGGGACCGCATCGTGGAGATCGGCGTCGTGCGGGTCGGCGGCGACGGGCGCGTGCTGCGCGAGTGGACGACGCTGGTCGACCCGGGGCGCGGGGTCGGGGCCACCCAGGTCCACCGCATCACGGCGCGGGACGTCGTGGGTGCACCCCGATTTGCGGACATCGCGGGGGAGTTGGCGGCGCTGCTGGCCGGCGCGGTGGTGGTGGCGCACAACGCCTCGTTCGAACAGCGGTTCCTGGAGGCGGAGTTCGCGGCCTCCGGGATCGGTATGCCGATCGTTCCGGCGCTGTGCACGATGCGGCTGGCGAAGGCGGTCGGCCTCGACCTGGACGACCACAAGCTCGGCACCTGCTGCACGTACTTCGGCCTGGAGTTCCCCGATGCGCACGCCGCGCTCGCGGACGCGCGGGTGACGGCGCGGCTGCTGCCGCTGCTGCTGGCGAGTGCGGGGGCGCGGCGGCTGGTGCTGGGGGCGCGGCCGTGCGAGGTGCCCGCGTACCCGGCGTTCCAGGGGCGGCTGCGGCCGAGGCGCGGCTTCGAGCCGGTGGAGGCGGGCCGGGCTTGAGGCCCACCGGACACGGGCTGGACACGCCGCTGGACATGGGGTCGGGCGGCGGCCAGGGCGGGTGAGCCGCGCCACGAACACCACGGAAAGGTAAAGGCTTACTTGGTCTTTACTTTACCTTCTGGCATGCTGGTCCTCATCGGAGGGGAGTATTCCCCCACGGCACGGTCGTCAGTACGACATATCGGCCTGCGTCCCTATGGCGCAGTGGGAACGATGTGTCCGGCCTGCCGGTCCGGGTGGCCCCTGAGGCACATCCGGGCGGAAGAGACCTCCGGCATCGACGCACCCTGCCACGTCTGCCGGAGGCATTTGTGGATGTTTCGCTGACCACCTGGATCGTGACCATCGTGGTCCTGCTCGCACTCGTGGGCGTGGACCTGGTCATCAACCGCAAACCCCACGAGGTGACGCTCAAGGAGGCGTCGCTGTGGGGCATCTTCTGGGTCGCCCTCGCCGTCGTCTTCGGCATCGGCATCTGGTTGTTCTCCGACGCCCAGTACTCGGGCGAGTTCTTCGCGGGCTTCATCACCGAGAAGTCGCTCAGTGTCGACAACCTGTTCGTGTTCGTCCTGATCATGGGCAAGTTCGCGGTGCCGGCCCAGTACCAGCAGCGCGTGCTGCTGATCGGCGTGCTGCTCGCGCTCGTGCTGCGCGGCATCTTCATCGGCCTCGGCGCCGCCGTCGTGTCGACGTTCTCGTGGGTCTTCTTCCTCTTCGGCGCGTTCCTCATCTGGACCGCATGGAAGCTGATCAAGGAGGCGAAGTCCGACGAGGAGGAGGAGTTCGAGGAGAACGCCGTCCTGCGCTGGGTCGAGAAGGTCGCCCCGACGACGAAGGACTACCGCGGCACCAAGCTCCTGGTGAAGGAGCACGGCAAGCGCTTCGTGACGCCGATGCTGATCGTCATGATCGCGGTCGGTACGACCGACGTGCTCTTCGCGCTGGACTCGATCCCGGCCATCTTCGGCCTCACGCAGGAGCCGTACATCGTCTTCACCGCCAACGCGTTCGCGCTGATGGGTCTGCGGCAGCTGTACTTCCTCATCGGCGGCCTGCTCAAGAAGCTGGTCTACCTGTCGTACGGCCTGTCCGTGATCCTCGGCTTCATCGGCGTGAAGCTGGTGTTCGAGGCGCTGCACGGCCAGGGCGTGCACGTCCCGGAGATCGGCATCCCGCTGTCGCTGGGCTTCATCGTCCTGACGCTCGCCGTGACCACGGTGCTCAGCCTCCGCAAGTCCAAGAAGGACGCCGAGATCGAGGCCGCCGAGGCGGCTGCCGCAACCGGCGAGAACGGCGGCAACGGCGCCGACGGCAGGTCCGCCGCGGCCGACGGCACCGACGAACTGGAGTCCGCCGACAAGTAGCGACGCCGGCGGTATGGCACGAAAGCGGCGGGGTTCCCCTGGGAACCCCGCCGCTTTCGTGTGCGAGCGGTCACCAGCCGCGGGCGCGCCACTCTGCCATGCTCGGGCGTTCGGCGCCGAGGGTTGTGTCGTTGCCGTGGCCCGGGTAGACCCAGGTCTCGTCCGGCAGCCGACCGAAGATCTTCTCCTCGACGCCGTCGAGGAGCGTGCGGAACGCCGCGTCGTCGCCGAAGGTGTTGCCCACGCCGCCCGGGAAAAGGCAGTCGCCGGTGAACAGGTGCGGATGCCCCTGCGGGTCGTCGTAGACCAGGGCGATGCTGCCCGGTGTGTGCCCGACCAGATGGATCGCCGCCAGCTCCACGCGGCCGACGGTGACGGTGTCGCCGTCCGCGAGCAGGCGGTCGGTCGGCACCGGGATCTCCTCGGCGTCGAAGCGCCCGGCCAGCGTGGTCGCGCCGGTGGCCGCCACGACGGCGTCGAGCGCCTGCCAGTGGTCGGCGTGCCGGTGGGTGGTCAGCACCTGGCCGAGGCCGTCCGAGAACAGCGTCAGGAGGGTCTCCGGGTCGTTGGCCGCGTCGATCAGCAGCTGCTCGCCGGTCGCGCGGCAGCGCAGCAGGTAGCAGTCGTTGTCGTACGGGCCGACCGCGATCTTCGTGATGATCAGGTGCGCCAGTTCGCGGACCGCCGGAGTGCCGCCGACCTTGACCGAGCCGTGATACGTCGTCATGGCTCCATCCTCCCGCTCGGCGGCGGTCCGCTCCAGACCGGTCGGCCGGTCACAGCCAGGCGGGCAGCGGCGGCAGCGCGCCCGGGGGGTCCATGACCAGGCCGTCGCCGCCGGTACGCCCTATCAGCCACGCCAGCAGCGTCCGCCGCCGTCCCGAGACCACCGCCACGGGCGCGTGGTCCTCCGGCCCGATGGTGAGCCGGCGACCGGAGTCCTCGTCGTGCAGCAGCAGCGGCACGGTGTCCGGCCGCCCCCGGAACGAGGCGGCGGCGTCCAGCAGTTCGCGGGTCGCGAAGTCGCCGGGCCAGTGCGCCGGGGTCCACCCCGCGTTCAGGTCCACGTGGTGGATGTAGAGCTCGCGGAGGCGCTTGTACGGCAGCTGCACCGCGGCGAACTCGCGCCCGTCGGGCCCCGCGACCTTCGCCCCCCACGCGGCCGGCGACATCGCCTCCAGCGTGTCGTTCAGGCGTGTGGAGGTGGTCCGCAGGTCCGCGAGGACCTCCTCGGGCGGGCGGTGCGCGCCCGCCTCGATGGCCGCGTCGCGGGCGTTGCCCGGCCCGTACATCGGCGTCGGCACCCCGGTGCCCGCCCAGTGCGCGAGGTTGCCCAGCGCGTCGGCGTTGCGGGCGAGGTGGCTCAGAACGTGCGCCCGCGACCATCCCGCGAGCAGCGACGGTCCGGCCATGCGCGCCGCGTCCAGCCGCTCCGCGGTGTCCAGAACCTGCGCGGTCGCGGCCGCGATCTCGTCCACCAGGGCGGCGGGGTCGAACCCGTCCGTGGTCAAGCGTCCCTCCCGAGAACCTGCGGCGGAGCCGGAGTACCGGCCCTGGGCCGACCCTGCGCCGACGGTGCGCGGCCCCCGGGCGCTGTCGGCACGCCCCGACCGTATCGGCTGACGAGGCCGCCGGGCGAGCGGTTCGCGCCACCCGCCCCGCCGCCCGCCGGGGCGCGAAAAGCTCGCACGATCGAGTGAAACGTCCCCCGGTCGGGCCATAATCGAATACGTGTGCGATAGCCTGGCGGCCGCAAAAGAGGGAACAAACGCGGGCCCCGGGCCGCTTACGATGGCCGGGGGACAAATTCCGGGGTAGCCCTGTCAAGGGCCCGCAACCAGTCGGAGGAGCCCACCCGCGCCTCCGGCAGGACGTCCAGTGCGCTCACATGCCGATCGCCCCGTGAGCCGTAAAAGAGCTGTCGAAGGGTTTCGAGTCTCCAGTGGCCGACCGTCTCATTGTCCGTGGCGCGCGCGAGCACAACCTCAAGGATGTCTCCCTCGACCTCCCGCGCGACGCGCTCATCGTCTTCACCGGGCTCTCCGGTTCCGGCAAGTCGTCGCTGGCCTTCGACACGATCTTCGCCGAGGGGCAGCGCCGCTACGTCGAGTCGCTGTCGTCGTACGCCCGCCAGTTCCTCGGCCAGATGGACAAGCCCGACGTCGACTTCATCGAGGGCCTGTCGCCCGCGGTGTCGATCGACCAGAAGTCCACCAACCGCAACCCGCGCTCGACGGTCGGCACCATCACCGAGGTCTACGACTACCTGCGCCTGCTCTTCGCGCGCATCGGCCACCCGCACTGTCCGCAGTGCGGCCGTCCGATCTCGCGGCAGAGCCCGCAGCAGGTCGTCGACCGCGTGCTGGAGCTGGACGAGGGCACCCGCTTCCAGGTGCTCGCGCCGGTCGTGCGCGAGCGCAAGGGCGAGTTCGTCGACCTCTTCGCGCAGCTCCAGTCGCAGGGCTACAGCCGCGCCCGCGTCGACGGCCAGGTGATCCAGCTCACCGAGCCGCCCAAGCTCAAGAAGCAGGAGAAGCACACCATCGAGGTGGTCGTCGACCGCCTCGCGGTCAAGTCGTCGGCCAAGCGCCGCCTGACCGACTCGGTGGAGACCGCGCTGCGGCTCGGCAACGGCATGGTCGTGCTCGACTTCGTCGACCTGCCCGAGGACGACGAGAACCGCGAGCGGATGTACTCCGAGCACCTTTACTGCCCGTACGACGACCTGTCGTTCGAGGAGCTGGAACCGCGCTCGTTCTCCTTCAACTCGCCCTTCGGCGCGTGCCCCGACTGCACCGGCATCGGCACCCGCATGGAGGTCGACCCGGAGCTCGTCGTACCCGACCCGGAGAAGACCCTCGACGAGGGGGCGCTCGCGCCGTGGTCCAGCGGCCACGCGAGCGAGTACTTCGGGCGACTGGTAGACGCCCTCGCCGACGCCCTCAACTTCCGCACCGACGTGCCGTGGGCGGGCCTTCCGGTGCGCGCCCGCAACGCGCTGCTCAACGGGCACAAGACGCAGATCGAGGTGCGCTACAAGAACCGGTACGGCCGCGAGCGCGCGTACACCACCGCCTTCGAGGGCGCGATCCCGTTCATCGTGCGCCGCCACTCCGAGGCGGAGTCGGACAGCAGCCGCGAGCGCTTCGAGGGCTACATGCGGCAGGTGCCGTGTCCGACCTGCGAGGGCACCCGCCTCAAGCCGATCGTGCTGGCCGTCACCGTCGCCGGGAAGTCCATCGCCGACGTCTCCGCGATGTCGATCAGCGACTGCGCCGACTTCCTCGGCGCGATCCGGCTGACCGCCCGCGAGAAGAAGATCGCCGAGCGCGTGCTCAAGGAGGTCAACGAGCGGCTGCGCTTCCTGGTCGACGTCGGCCTCGACTACCTCTCGCTCAACCGCGCCGCCGGCACGCTGTCGGGCGGTGAGGCGCAGCGCATCCGGCTCGCCACCCAGATCGGCTCGGGTCTGGTCGGCGTGCTGTACGTGCTGGACGAGCCGTCCATCGGCCTGCACCAGCGCGACAACCACCGGCTCATCGAGACCCTGGTCCGGCTGCGCGACATGGGCAACACGCTCATCGTCGTCGAGCACGACGAGGACACCATCCGGGTCGCGGACTGGGTCGTCGACATCGGCCCGGGTGCGGGCGAGCACGGCGGCCGGGTGGTGCACTCGGGGCCGTACAAGGACCTGTTGAAGAACAAGGAGTCGCAGACCGGCGCCTACCTGTCGAAGCGCAAGGAGATCGCGACGCCGACCGAGCGGCGCGTGCCGGACAAGAAGCGGCGCCTGGTGGTGCACGGCGCGCGCGAGCACAACCTGCGCGATGTCACGGTCGGGTTCCCGCTGGGCACCTTCACCGCGATCACCGGCGTCTCGGGCTCCGGGAAGTCGACGCTGGTCAACGACATCCTCTACACGCACCTCGCGCGCGAGCTGAACGGCGCCCGCTCGGTGCCGGGCCGGCACACCCGCGTCACCGGAACGGACCTGGTGGACAAGGTCGTCCACGTCGACCAGGGACCGATCGGCCGCACGCCGCGGTCGAACCCGGCGACGTACACAGGTGTGTTCGACCACGTGCGCAAGCTGTTCGCCGAGACGCAGGAGGCGAAGGTGCGCGGCTACCTGCCGGGCCGCTTCTCCTTCAACGTCAAGGGCGGCCGCTGCGAGAACTGCGCGGGCGACGGCACCATCAAGATCGAGATGAACTTCCTGCCGGACGTCTACGTCCCGTGCGAGGTGTGCCACGGCGCGCGCTACAACCGCGAGACGCTCGAAGTGCACTTCAAGGGCAAGAACATCGCCGAGGTGCTGGACATGCCGATCGAGGAGGCCGGCGAGTTCTTCGAGGCGGTCCCCGCCATCGCGCGGCACCTCAAGACACTCGACGACGTCGGGCTCGGGTACGTCCGACTCGGCCAGCCGGCCACCACGCTCTCCGGTGGCGAGGCGCAGCGCGTCAAGCTCGCCTCCGAGCTCCAGCGCCGCTCGACCGGGCGTACCGTCTACGTGCTCGACGAGCCCACGACGGGCCTGCACTTCGAGGACATCCGGCGCCTGCTCGGCGTGCTGACCTCGCTGGTGGACAAGGGCAACACGGTCCTGGTGATCGAGCACAACCTCGACGTCATCAAGACCGCGGACTGGATCGTCGACCTCGGCCCCGAAGGCGGCAGCGGCGGCGGCATGGTCATCGCCGAGGGCAGCCCCGAGGAGGTCGCGGACGTCGCGGAGAGCCACACGGGCAAGTTCCTCCGCGAGATCCTCGCCGACCGGCTCTGAGCCGGCTCCGGACCGGCTGTGCGCCGGCACCGGAACGGCACGGCACCGAGACGACGCGGGACCGACCGGAGCCGGGGCCGACCCGATCCGGTCGGCCCCGGACCGCGCCGCGGCCGCCGGTGCGCTGTCCGGCCCACGACCGCCCGATGGGATCATGGGGTCGGCCAGGCACCGACCCCAGACGGAGAGACACATGACCGCACCGACCCCGACCTCCCCGGACCGCCGGACCGTGCTGCGCGGCGTGGCCGTCGCCGGTGCGGTGGGAGCCGTGGGCGTACCGCTCGCCGCCTGCACGACGGAGAACTCGGGGGCGCAGGCGGACGGCCCGCGCGCGGGCGAGCAGGGCCCGGTGACCATCGGCAAGGTCCCCGATGTCGCGGTGGGCGCGGGTAAGGTCTATGCGGACTCGCGGGTCGTGGTGACGCAGCCGGCGAAGGGCGTCTACAAGGCGTTCGACGCGCGGTGCCCGCACCAGGGGTGCCTGGTCAAGAAGGTCGAGCAGGGCGTCATCAACTGCCCGTGCCACGGCAGCCAGTTCGACGTCGACGACGGCTCGGTGGTGCGCGGCCCGGCGAACAAGGCCCTGCCGGAGCTGCCGACCAAGGTCGTCGACGGGGACATCGTCGTCGGCTGACGCACCCCCCGGCGGGCCGCCGTGACACCGCACAGACGAGAGGACCGAGGGAGCAGATGGCCGACCCGGCAACGTACCGCCCCAGGCCGGGCGAGATCCCCAACAGCCCCGGCGTGTACCGGTTCCGGGACGCGCACCGGCGGGTCGTGTACGTCGGAAAGGCCAAGAACCTCCGCCAGCGCCTGTCGTCGTACTTCCAGGATCTCGCGGGACTGCACCCGCGCACCCAGACGATGGTCACCACGGCCGCGTCCGTGGAGTGGACCGTCGTCGGCACCGAGGTCGAGGCGCTCCAGCTGGAGTACTCCTGGATCAAGGAGTACGACCCGCGCTTCAACGTGAAGTACCGCGACGACAAGAGCTATCCGAGCCTCGCCGTCACGCTCAACGAGGAGTTCCCGCGCGTGCAGGTCATGCGCGGGCCGAAGAAGAAGGGCGTGCGGTACTTCGGGCCGTACGGCCACGCCTGGGCGATCCGCGAAACCGTCGACCTCCTGCTCCGCGTTTTCCCGGTGCGCACGTGCAGCAACGGTGTGTTCAAGGCCGCCAAGCAGGCCGGACGCCCGTGCCTGCTCGGCTACATCGGCAAGTGCGCGGCCCCGTGTGTGGGCCGGGTCAGCCCCGAGGAGCACCGCGAACTCGCGGACGAGTTCTGCGACTTCATGGCCGGGCAGACCGGCCCGTACATCCGCCGCCTGGAACGCGCCATGAAGCAGGCCGCGGTGGACATGGAGTACGAGAAGGCCGCCCGGCTGCGCGACGACATAGGGGCCCTCACGCGCGCGATGGAGAAGAACGCCATCGTGCTCGGCGACGGCACCGACGCCGACGTCATCGCGCTCGCCGACGACGAACTCGAGGCCGCCGTCCAGATCTTCCACGTGCGCGGCGGCCGGGTGCGCGGCCAGCGCGGCTGGGTCGTCGACAAGGTCGAGGACGTCACCCCGGCCGACCTCGTCGAGCACTTCCTCCAGCAGATCTACGGCGACCAGCGCGGCGACGCCGTCCCGCGCGAGGTCCTGGTGCCCGCTATGCCGCCGCAGCCGGACGCCGTCGCCGAGTGGCTGTGCACGCTGCGCGGCTCCCGGGTGGAGCTGCGCGTACCGCAGCGCGGCGACAAGAAGGCGCTCCAGGAGACCGTGCTGCGCAACGCGCAGCAGGCCCTCGTGCTGCACAAGACCCGCCGCGCCGGGGACCTGACCACCCGCTCGCTCGCGCTCCAGGAGATCGCCGACGCGCTCGGCCTGGACACCGCGCCGCTGCGCATCGAGTGCTTCGACATCTCGCACCTGCAAGGCACCGAGGTCGTCGCGTCGATGGTCGTCTTCGAGGACGGCCTGCCGCGCAAGAGCGAGTACCGGCATTTCGCCGTCAAGTCGTTCGAGGGCCAGGACGACGTCCGCTCGATGCACGAGGTGCTGACCCGGCGCTTCCGGCACTACCTCGCCGAGCGCGTGCGCACCGGTGAGCCGGAAATCGCGGGCATCGACGAAACCGAGGCGCCGAGCGGGCCGATCGACCCGGAGACCGGCAAGCCCAAGCGCTTCGCGTACCCGCCGCAGCTGGTGGTCGTGGACGGCGGGCAGCCGCAGGTCGCCGCCGCCAAGCGCGCGCTGGACGAACTCGGCGTCGACGACGTCGCGGTCTGCGGTCTCGCCAAGAAGCTGGAGGAGGTGTGGCTGCCGGGCGAGGAGGACCCGGTGGTGCTGCCGCGCAGCAGCGAGGCGCTGTACCTGATGCAGCGCGTACGCGACGAGGCGCACCGCTTCGCGATCGCCTTCCACCGCAAGAAGCGGTCGAAGGCCATGACGGCGAGCGCGCTCGACGCCGTGCCCGGTCTGGGGGAGACCCGGCGCAAGGCGGTGCTCGGCCACTTCGGCTCGCTGCGCAGGCTGAAGGGCGCCACCGTCGAGCAGGTCATGGAGGTGCCGGGCATCGGGCGGCGGACCGCGGAGAACATCCTCGCCGCGCTGGCCGGGGCGGCACCGAAGATCGCGGTCAACACCGCGACGGGAGAGATCACCACGGACGCCCCGGATGAGATCGTGGAGCCGGATCGTTCTGGTGGAGGAGCACCCGAATGAGCGCCGCCGCGGGCGCCGCTCCACGCGCGTGAGTGAATCTGCGGGCGTGAAGCAGTGAACGAAGAGTGTGGGTGGGTCCGCCTCGTGCGGACATGAGGGACACTCGGCATCTGCGGGGAACGCCGAGCCTGGCAGGTCTCCCTAGCAGGTGTGGAAGCAGGAGGAACCGTGAGTAACCGCAGTGTCACCTACCGGAGGACGCCGTGAGCGAGGCGGCCGAGGCAGAGGCGACCACGCCCGGGGACGCCACCGGGCCCGCGGCGGGCCCCGGCGGCGAGCCGGAGACCGTGCACGGCATCCCCGAGCTGGTGATCATCTCCGGTATGTCCGGCGCCGGTCGCTCGACCGCCGCGAAGGGCCTGGAGGACCTGGGCTGGTTCGTCGTCGACAACCTGCCCCCGTCGCTGATTCCGGCGATGGTCGACCTCGGCGCCCGCACCCAGGGCGCGGTGGCCCGCATCGCGGTCGTCGTGGACGTGCGCGGGCGCACGTTCTTCGACGATCTGCGCGAGGCGCTGGCCCAGTTGGAGAGCGCGGCCGTCGTGCGCCGCATCGTGTTCCTGGAGGCCGCGGACGACGCACTCGTACGCCGTTTCGAGAACGTCCGCCGCCCCCACCCGCTGCAGGGCGACGGCCGCATCGTCGACGGCATCGAGGCGGAGCGCGCGCTGCTGCGCGAGCTGCGCGGCGAAGCCGACCTGGTGATCGACACGACCAACCTCAACGTGCACGAGCTGCGCGCCAAGATGGACGCGCAGTTCGCCGGTTCCAGCGAACCGCGGCTGAAGGCCACCGTCATGTCGTTCGGCTTCAAGTACGGCCTGCCGGTCGACGCGGACCTCGTCGTCGACTGCCGCTTCCTGCCCAATCCGCACTGGATCCCCGAGCTGCGCCCGTTCACCGGCACCGACGAGCCGGTGGCGCGGTACGTCTTCGACCAGCCCGGCGCCAAGGAGTTCCTGGACGGCTACACGGAGTTGCTGCGCATCATCACCGAGGGCTACCGGCGCGAGGGCAAGCGTTACCTGACCCTCGCGGTCGGCTGCACCGGCGGCAAGCACCGCAGCGTGGCGATGGCGGAGCGGCTTGCCAAGCGCATGCAGGAGGACGGTGTCGAGGCGGTCGTGGTGCACCGCGACAAGGGACGCGAGTGATGCCCGCGTGAACGATCTGGCGAGCAACGGTTACCAGTACGCCCGGCACACCGGTCCCAAGGTCGTCGCACTGGGCGGCGGCCACGGGCTGTTCGCGTCGCTGTCCGCGCTGCGCAGGCTCACCGACGACCTCACCGCGGTCGTGACCGTCGCCGACGACGGGGGGTCGAGCGGCCGGTTGCGGCGCGACCTCGGCGTACTGCCGCCCGGCGACCTGCGCATGGCGTTGGCCGCGCTGTGCGGGGACGACGAGTGGGGCAACACGTGGAGCCGGGTGATCCAGCACCGCTTCCGCTGCGAGGGCGAGCTCAACGGCCACGCGGTGGGCAACCTGCTGCTGGTCGCGCTGTGGGAACTGCTGGACGACGACCCGGTGGAGGCCTTGCAGTGGATGGGCCGCCTGCTGGGGGCGCACGGCACGGTGCTGCCGATGTCGGCGGTGCCGCTGCACATCGAGGCGGACGTACGCGGCCACGAGCGCAGCGCGCCGTCGGCGGTGACGACCGTGCGCGGCCAGCACGCGCTGGCCAAGACGCCCGGCGAGGTGCTCGGGATACGCCTGCAGCCGCAGGATCCGCCGGCCGTCTCCGAGGCGGTGGCCGCGGTGCGCGAGGCGGACTGGGTTGTGGTGGGCCCGGGTTCGTGGTTCACCAGCGTTCTGCCGCACCTGCTGGTGCCCGAACTGGCCGCGGCGCTCGTCGAGACGAAGGCCCGCAAGGTGCTCGCCCTCAATTTGGCGCCGCAGCCCGGCGAGACGGACGGGTTCTCGCCCGAGCGGCACTTGGAGGTGCTCGCCGAGCACGCCCCCGCACTGACCTTCGACCTGGTGCTGGGCGACAGCGACCTGGTCGACGACGTGGACGGGCTGGCGAAGGCCGCGGCCGGCCTCGGCGGGCAGGTGCTGCTCACCCCGGTCGCCGTCGGCGACGGCACCCCGCGACACGATCCGGGTCGCCTGGCCGCCGCCTACGGCCGGATCTTCGTTGATCGTGAAAGGATCGCGCCATGGCGATGACGGCAGCAGTTAAAGACGAGCTCAGTCGGCTCCCGGTGACGCGGTCGTGCTGTCGCAAGGCGGAGGTCTCGGCCCTTTTGCGTTTCTCGGGGGGCCTGCACCTGGTGGGCGGACGGATCGTCGTCGAGGCGGAGCTTGACACAGGTGCCGCCGCGCGGCGTGTGCGCAAGGACATCCTCGAGGTGTACGGCCACCAGTCCGACCTTGTGGTCGTGGCGGCGGGCGGTCTGCGGCGTACCAGCAGGTATGTCGTGCGCGTCGCCAAGGACGGCGACCAACTGGCCCGGCAGACGGGCCTGCTCGACGCACGCGGGCGCCCGGTGCGCGGGCTTCCCCCGCAGGTGGTCTCCGGTGCGACCTGCGACGCGGAGGCCGCGTGGCGCGGCGCGTTCCTGGCCCACGGCTCGTTGACCGAGCCCGGGCGTTCGTCGGCGCTGGAGGTGACCTGCCCCGGTTCCGAGGCGGCGCTCGCCCTGGTCGGCGCGGCCCGGCGGCTCGGCATCTCCGCGAAGGCCCGCGAAGTGCGGGGCGTGGACCGGGTCGTGGTGCGCGACGGCGACGCGATCGGGGCGCTTCTGACGCGTCTGGGCGCGCACGAGAGCGTGCTCGCGTGGGAGGAGCGCCGCATGCGCCGCGAGGTGCGGGCGACGGCGAACCGGCTGGCGAACTTCGACGACGCGAACCTGCGGCGTTCGGCCCGTGCGGCGGTGGCCGCGGGGGCACGTGTGCAGCGGGCCCTGGAGATCCTGGGCGACGAGGTTCCCGAGCACCTCGCCGCGGCCGGCAAGCTCCGGCTGGAGCACAAGCAGGCGTCGCTGGAGGAGTTGGGCGGCCTGGCCGACCCGCCGCTGACGAAGGACGCGGTGGCCGGCCGCATCCGCCGCCTGCTGGCGATGGCCGACAAGCGGGCGGGCGACATGGGACTGCCCGGTACGGACGCGAACCTCACCGCGGACATGCTCGTGTCGTAGCGGCCGCTCGTCGCAGCAGCCACGCTCGGCGGCCGCTCGTCGCGGCCACGGGATAAATCAGTCGAAATGGCCGACCGGACGGCAATACGTTGACCCGGTCGGCTTTTTCGTGCCCGTGTGCCTCACGCTGCGCGCACGCCGTTCGGACCGCGGGAGAGGACCATGGTGGAGATCCGCACGATCACCGAGGACGAGCTGAGCCAGTGGGGCGTGGCCCTGGACGTGGGGTTCCTGCGGGTCCCGGACCACACCAAGGAGGTCCGCGACCAGTGGGCCGAGCATCTGCGCGACGTCGTGGACCTGGACCGCACCCAGGCGGCGTTCGACGGTGACGCCATGGTCGGCACGTTCCGCAGCTGGGGCGGCGCGATCACGGTGCCGGGCGGGGCGTACGTGCCGATGAGCGCGATCACCAACGTGACGGTGACCGCGACCCACCGCCGCCGCGGGCTGCTGACCCGCATGATGCGCCACGACCTGGACGCGTCGGCGGCGCGCGGCGAGGCGCTCGGGATCCTGATCGCGGCCGAGTACAACATCTACGGCCGCTTCGGGTTCGGAGCGGCGACCGACATCTCGACGTACCGGATCGACCTGTCGCGCACCCGGCTGAGCGACGCGGAACTGTCTCGTCGCGAGGCGGGCGGCCGCGTCGAGATCGTCACCCCGGACGCGATGCTGGAGCTGGGGCCGGAGATCCACGAGGCGTTCCGGGCGCTGACCCCAGGGGCGATCACCCGGCAGTCGTTGTGGTGGCCCCTCTACACCGGGGTACGCAAGCGCCCGGGCGGGCGCGGCGCCGAGAACCGCTTCTACGCCGTGTACCGGGACCCGTCCGGGGCGCCGGTCGGGTACCTCGCGTACCGCATCGACGAGGTCTGGGAGGACTTCCTGCCGAAGGCCACGCTGCACGCCGACCAGGTGATCGCCGCCACGCGCGCGGCCGAGGCGGCGCTGTGGGACTTCGCGACGCAGGTGGACTACGTGGTGCGGATCAGCGCGGGGGAGCGGGCCGGCGACGACCCGCTGCCGCTGCGGTTCACCGACCCGCGCGCGGTGACCTGGGACAGCGCCCGCGATTTCGTGTGGGTGCGGATCCTGGACGTGCCGGCGGCGCTGGCCGCGCGCACCTACGAGGTGGCCGGTTCCCTGGTGATCGAGGTGGACGACGAACTGGGGTACGGGTCGGGCCGGTTCAAGCTGGAGAGCGGTCCGTCCGGGGCGGTCTGCGCGGCGACGGACGAGCCCGCACAGCTGCGCCTCGGCGTTGGCGCACTCGGCGCGCTGTATCTGGGCGGCAATTCGGCGGTCCGGCTCGGCGACGCGGGCGCGATCACCGAACTGGTGCCCGGCTCGCTGGCGGTCGCCGAGGTGATGTTCCGGACCGCCAGGGCTCCTTGGTGCCCCGACTGGTTCTGACCTGCCGCTTCGGCCGCCGGAGCGGGGCCGGGCGGGCGGCGCGCCGGCGGGCGGTCGTACGCCGGTTCGCATCCCGCGCGGGCGGCGCCCCCGGCCGTTCCGCCAACTGATCGTTATACGGACACTGATGACCGTCCAGCGGTTTCCCGTTTCGCCTTGTCCGGGATAGGGATTCCCGTACCATGCGAAACGCGTGTAGCACGGCGGGTCTCCGGCGCCACCAATAGCCCCCGGGAACAAGGGGGTTGGGCGACGGGGCCCGCCGCGCTCCATCCCCACGCGCCTGCCCACTCACATCAGGGGGTTGAGTGAGACGCACAAAGGGTTCCCTCAGGTCTACGCGCATCGCCGGAATCGGGCTCGCCGCCATCTCGTTGGTCGTCGGCACAATGTCGGCGATGCCGGGGGCACAGGCGGCGGAAGAGGCCGACTCCTCCTTCCCGATCGTCACCAAGGTCGCGGACGTCAAGCTGCCGCAGTCCGGTGAGGCCGGGAAGAAGGCGTACCTGGCGACGTTCGAGGCCAAGGACGCCGAGAAGGTCTTCGCTCTGGGCATCGACCGCACCGAGACGCCCATGAACGCCACCGCGGACGGCAAGGTGGCCGCCGAGCTGGTGCTGTCCGAGGCCGAGGCGGCGAAGCTCACCAAGGCCGGTGTCAACGTCCAGGTCCGCGGCGGCCAGTCCGCGGCCGGCGCCAGGTCGGCCACCGCGGCAGAGGGCGTCTACAAGCGGTACGCCGGCGAGGACGGCCTCGCGGCCGAACTGCTGGAGGTATCCCAGGCCAACCCGGGCATCACCAAGCTGGTGTCCATCGGCAAGACGACGCTCGGCCAGGACATCCTCGCCATCAAGGTGAGCAAGGACGCCAAGACCAAGCGGGACGGCGACAAGCCGCCCGTCGTGTACATGTCCAACCAGCACGCCCGCGAGTGGATCACGCCGGAGATGAACCGCCGGCTCCTGCACTACTACGTCGACGGGTACAAGAACGGCGACCAGGAGATCAAGAAGATCGTCAACTCGACCGAGCTGTGGTTCGTGCTCTCCTCGAACCCGGACGGCTACGAGTGGACCTGGCAGCCCGAGCAGCGCCAGTGGCGCAAGACCCTGCGCGACAACGACGGCAACGGCGTGATCACCAGCGCCGACGGCGTCGACCCGAACCGCAACTTCCCGTACAAGTGGGGCTACGACAACGAGGGTTCGTCGCCCGACCCGTTCAACGAGACGTACCGCGGCCCGGGTCCCGGCTCCGAGCCGGAGACGAAGGCCATCGACGCGCTGATGGCGAAGATCGACCCGCGCTTCGTGGTGAACTACCACTCCGCCGCGCAGCTGCTGCTGTACGGCGTGGGCTGGCAGGTCTCCACCCCGAGCCCGGACGACAACATCGCGAAGGCGCTTGCGGGCGACCACAACACCCCCGCGATCCCGGGCTTCGAGTCGCAGCTCGGTGCGGCGCTCTACACGACCAACGGCGAGACCGACGGCTTCGTCGACGTCGTGCACGAGGGCATCGCGTTCACGCCCGAGATGTCCACGTGTGAGACCGCGTCCAACTGGGACCCGAACGACGCGTGGGAACCGGACGCGTGCGAGAGCATCTTCACGTTCCCGGACGACGAGACGCTGATCCAGCGCGAGTTCGTCAACAACATCCCGTTCGCGCTGTCCGTCGCCAAGTCGGCGCCGCAGCCGGACGAGCCGGTGTCGTCGATCGGCTGGACCGCGCCCGACCTGGCGATCCACAAGTTCGACACGTCGTACGCGGAGAAGGGCGACGAGCAGCCGGTCGCCGTCGACGCGAAGCAGAAGCTGTCCGACGTCAAGATCAACTACAAGGTCAACGGCGGCAAGACCAAGACCGACGGCGTGCAGCGCTGGGACGGCGGCGAGAAGTACGGCACCGAGGACGGCAAGGCCTGGTACCGCCAGTACCGGGGATCCGTCGACAACAGCAAACCCGGCGACAGCGTCGAGGTCTGGTACACGGCCAAGAAGCCCGGCAAGGGCAAGGTCGAGTCCGAGCACTTCACCTACAAGGTCGCGACCGGCATCGAGCAGGGCGCCGACGTCCTCGTGATCGCCAACGAGGACTACAAGGGCGTCAACCCGACCTACCCGCCCGGCACCAACGCGCCCAAGTACGCGAACGAGTACCTGGACGCGGTACGCGCCGCCGGCTCCAAGCCGGCGCTGTGGGACGTCGACCAGCAGGGCGTGCCCGACGCGCTCGGCGTGCTCGGCCACTTCAAGGCGGTGGTCTGGTACCTGGGCGACAACCGGCTGACGCAGGACGCCGCGGACGAGTTCGTGCCCGTCGGCAGCACCCAGCTGGTGCCCGACGCGCAGGTGGCCGACCGGGCGTTCCAGCTCACCATGGAGGTGCGCGACTACCTCAACGAGGGCGGCAAGCTCCTCTACTCCGGTGAGACGTCGGCGTACTACGGTCCGCTGCGCGGTGTGAACGGCGGCGGCATCTACTACGGCCTCAAGGGCGAACCGCAGACGCCGTGCCGCATCACCACGAGCTACCGCGACGACTGCGAGATCCTGTCGGACGACTTCACGCAGTACTACCTCGGCGCCTACGACCGCGGTTCGGTCAACGGCGTCAACGGCGTCGTCGGCACCCAGCCGCCGCTGGCCGGGGTGAACGTCGGCCTGCCGGGCGCCGCGAGCAACCCGATCAACGAGGCGGGCGGCTTCCTCACCACCAGCACGGTGCTGCCCCCGGCACAGTTCCCGCAGTTCACCAGCTACGCGGCCGCGGAGTACGCGGGCGTGCCGTCCGGCCCGTTCACCCCGTACGAGGGCGTGAAGTACGTCGCGGGCCCGCACCAGGACGACGTGTACATGCGCCTGACGCGCACGATCGACCTGACCGGGGTCACGGCGGCCGACGCGGCCAAGCTCACGGCGCAGATGTCGTGGGACGTCGAGGAGGGCTACGACAACGTCATCGTCGAGGCGCACACCGTGGGCCAGGACGACTGGACGACGCTGCCGGACCTCAACGGCCGCAGCTCGCAGGCCGCGCCGGCGGAGTGCGAGGCCGGGTTCTACCTGAAGGACCACCCGTTCCTCGCGCACTACCTGACGCTCACGAACCCGTGCACACCGTCCGGCACCAGCGGTGCGTGGAACGCGTTCACGGCGAACTCGGGCGGCTGGCAGTCGGTGGCCTTCGACCTGTCCCCGTACGCGGGCAAGCAGATCGAGGTCTCCTTCAGCTACGTCACCGACCCGAGCGCGGGCGGCACCGGCGTCTTCGTCGACGACACGAAGATCGTCACGGCCGGCGGCGTGCTGGAGTCCGAGGGCTTCGAGGCGGGCCTCGGGCCGTGGACGCTGGCCGGGGCACCTCCCGGCGACCACTCGCCGGCGGCGTTCCTGCACACGAACTCGGTGTTCGGGAACTCGGTGGTGGCCACCGAGGACACCATGCTCTTCGGCTTCGGCCTCGAGCAGTTGCCGACGCAGGCCGAGAAGAACGCGGTGCTCACGCGGGCGATCCACCACCTGCTCGGCTGACCCGAATCGGCTGACCCGAATCGGCTGACGGACGACGGCCGGGAGACAACGGCCGGGAGACGACGGCCGACGAAGAACGGCGCAGCGCACAACGACCCAGGGTGGCCCCGGCGGAACCGTCCGCCGGGGCCACCCGTCGCGAGGTGCGGGAACTCCCTCGAAATTGCCGACAATTCGGTCATTGTCCGGTTGCGGGTGCTTGCGGGCCTGCCCGGCCCGAGCGGGGGCCGCTAGCCTCGTCGTCCGGCACGCGTCCCTGGGAGACGAAAACTCGTGAGTGGATACAACGGCCCCGGCAACTACGGGGCGCCGCAACAAGGCCCCTACGGTCAGCCCGACCCCTACGGCCAGCAAGGTCCGTACGGTCAGCAGCCCGGTCCGTACGGACAGCCGGGTCCCTACGGTCAGCAGCCCGGTCCGTACGGCGGCGGCCCCGGCGGCTACGGCCCGTACGGCGGCGGACGTCCGCCGCGCATCGGTGCCGCGCTCGGCATCGGGCTCGCGGTCGCCCTGGTCGGCGGCGGCATCTACGCCTTCATGATCTCCGAGTCCGACGACAGCTTCTACGGCTGGATGGCGATCATCATCGGCATCGCGATCGGCGGCGCGGTGGGCAAGTTCGGCGGGCGGCACGCGGCCCTTCCGGTCCTGGCCCTGGTCCTCACCGGCGCGGCGGTCTACCTGGCCCAGTACTTCGGCATCGCCATGATGGTCTCCGACCTGTACCACGTGGACGTGTCCGAGGTCATCGACAAGTTCGACGTCACCGAGGCGTGGAAGAACGCCATGGAGGAGGACGGCAACGGCGTGATGTTCGGCATCGGCGTCGTGCTGTCCGGAGTCGTCGCCAAGGTCGTGGGCGACCGTTCCTGACCGAGCACCCGGATCGCACTCGGGGCCCGGTGGCGGATGCACCCGCCACCGGGCCCCGCTGCGTGTCCGCACCGCGCGTGCGCGTCCCGTGTCCGCGGATGCCTGCGTCACGACCGGGACGGACCTCGCGATAGGGTCGGACTTGGTCTCGGCTTGACGATTCCAACCCGTCTGCCGGGAAAAAAGACATCAGGGCATCCCTCCGGCGCATCAAGAGGAGATCGGTTCGTGACGATCCGAGTAGGCATCAACGGGTTTGGCCGCATCGGCCGCAACTTCTTCCGCGCGGTTCTGGCCTCCGGCGCCGACGTGGAGATCGTCGGCGTCAACGACCTGACCGACAACGCCACGCTGGTCCACCTGCTGAAGTACGACAGCATCCTGGGCCGCCTCGGCCACGAGGTCACGCACACCGACGACTCGATCACCGTCGGCGGCAAGACCTTCAAGACGCTGGCCGAGCGCGACCCGGCGGCGCTGCCGTGGGGCGAGCTGGGCGCCGACATCGTCATCGAGTCGACCGGCCGCTTCACCAACGCCTCCGACGCCGTCAAGCACGTCGAGGCCGGCGCCAAGAAGGTCATCATCTCCGCGCCCGCCAAGGGCGAGGACATCACGATCGTCATGGGCGTCAACCACGAGAAGTACGACGCCGCGAAGCACACCGTGCTGTCCAACGCCTCCTGCACGACCAACTGCGTCGCGCCGATGGCGAAGGTGCTGCTGGAGAACTTCGGTGTCGCCAAGGGCCTCATGACCACGGTCCACGCGTACACCAACGACCAGGTCATCCTGGACTTCCCGCACAGCGACCTGCGCCGTGCGCGCGCCGCCGCGACCAACATCATCCCGACCTCGACGGGCGCCGCCAAGGCAACCGCGCTGGTCCTGCCGGAGCTGAGCGGCAAGCTCGACGGCATCGCGATGCGCGTCCCGGTCCCCACCGGCTCGGTCACCGACCTGGTCGTCGAGCTCGAGCGCGAGGTCACCCGGGACGAGGTCAACGCCGCGTTCCAGAAGGCCGCGCAGGGCGAGCTCAAGGGCATCCTCACCTACACCGAGGACGAGATCGTCTCCTCCGACATCGTCACCGACCCGTCGTCGTGCACCTTCGACTCGGGCCTGACGATGGCGCAGGGCAAGCAGGTCAAGATCGTCGGCTGGTACGACAACGAGTGGGGCTACTCGAACCGCCTCGTCGACCTGGTCAAGTACGTCGGCGCGCAGCTCTGAGCAAGCGGCTCTGAGCACGCTGCGCTGAGTCTGAGCACCCTGCTCCGAGTACGCGGCTCTGAGCGCGCCGCTCTCGGTACGCAACCACCGGGCGCGCAGCTCTGCGCACGCCGACCCGAGCGGTGTGTACAGCGGCACCCGGCACGCCCGCCCGGCAAGGGCGCTTCGTGACGTGCGACCTGTCGCGGGCCCGGACGACCCTCGTCGTCCGGGCCCGCGCGTACCACCCGACAGAAGGTTCGACCCGGGCCGCCTCCCTCAGCGCCCCGAACCCATGAGGATGATCCGAACCCATGAAGACCATCGACGACCTCGACGTCGCCGGTAAGCGCGTGCTCGTCCGCGCCGACCTGAACGTGCCGCTGGACGGCACCGCGATCACGGACGACGGCCGCATCCGCGCGAGCGTGCCGACCATCAGGACCCTCGCCGAGCGCGGCGCCCGCGTCGTCGTGACGGCGCACCTCGGCCGCCCCAAGGGCGAGCCCAATTCGGCCTACTCGCTGGCCCCGGTCGCCGCGCGCCTCGGCGAACTGCTGGGCCGGCCGGTCGCGTTCGCCACCGACACGGTCGGCGACAGCGCCCGGGCGACCGTCGCCTCCCTCGGCGACGGCGACGTGGCACTCCTGGAGAACGTGCGCTTCAACGCCGCCGAGACCAGCAAGGACGACGAGGAGCGCGGGCTGTTCGCGGACGCGCTCGCGTCGCTCGCGGACCTCTACGTCGGCGACGGCTTCGGCGCGGTGCACCGCAAGCACGCGTCGGTGTACGACGTGGCGCGCAAGCTCCCGCACGCCGCGGGCCTGCTGATCGCCGCCGAACTCGACGTGCTCACGCGGCTCACCGAGAAGGTCGAGCGGCCGTACGCGGTCGTGCTCGGCGGCTCGAAGGTCTCCGACAAGCTCGGCGTCATCGACAACCTGCTGGGCAAGGCCGACCGCATCCTGATCGGCGGCGGCATGGTCTTCACGTTCCTGGCCGCGCAGGGCCGCGAGGTCGGCACGTCGCTGCTGGAGAAGGACCAGCTCGACACCGTGCGCGAGTACCTGCGCCGGGCCGAGGAGAACGGCGTCGAGTTCGTGCTGCCGGTCGACATCGTCGCCGCGACCGCCTTCGCCGCCGACGCCGACCACTCGGTCGTCGCCGCGGACGCGATCCCGGCCGACCGCATGGGCCTGGACATCGGCCCGGATTCCGGCGATCTGTTCGCCGAGAAGCTGGCCGACGCGCGCACGGTCTTCTGGAACGGTCCGATGGGCGTGTTCGAGATGGCTCCGTACGCGGGCGGCACCCGTGCCGTCGCACAGGCGCTCGTCGACTCGGACGCCTTCACCGTGGTCGGCGGCGGCGATTCGGCCGCCGCGGTGCGTACGCTCGGTTTCGACGAGAACGCGTTCGGTCACATCTCCACCGGTGGCGGCGCGAGCCTCGAATACCTTGAGGGCAAGACCCTGCCCGGCCTCGACGCCCTGGAGGGCTGAAGCGCATGTCCGTGATCAAGAAGAACTCCGGCGGAACCCCGGTGACCGGCCGACTGCCCCTGATGGCCGGCAACTGGAAGATGAACCTCAACCACCTTGAGGCCATCGCCCTCGTGCAGAAGCTCGCCTTCGCGCTGGACGACAAGGACTTCGACCAGGTCGAGGTCGCGGTGCTGCCGCCGTTCACCGACCTGCGCTCGGTGCAGACGCTCGTCGACGGCGACAAGCTGCGCATCGTCTTCGGCGCGCAGGACGTCTCGCAGCACACCGGCGGCGCGTACACCGGCGAGATCGCGGGCTCGATGCTCGCGAAGCTCAAGTGCACGTATGTCACCGTCGGCCACTCGGAGCGCCGGCAGTACCACGCGGAGACCGACGAGATCGTCAACGCCAAGGCCAAGGCGGCGTTCGCGCACAACATCACGCCGATCGTGTGTGTCGGCGAGGGCCTCGAGGTCCGCAAGGCCGGCGGCCACGTCGCGCACACGCTCGCGCAGCTCGACGGCGCCCTGGCCGGGATCAAGGCCGCGGAGGCCGAGCGCGTCGTGATCGCGTACGAGCCGGTGTGGGCCATCGGCACCGGCGAGGTCGCGACGCCCGAGGACGCGCAGGAGGTGTGCGGGGCGATCCGTGCCCGGCTCGCCGAACTCTACGACGCCGAGCTGGCCGACAAGGTCCGCGTGCTGTACGGCGGCTCGGTCAAGTCGTCGAACGTCGCGGGCCTGATGGCCAAGCCGGACATCGACGGCGGCCTGGTCGGCGGTGCCAGCCTGGAGGCCGAGGAGTTCGTCAAGCTGGTCCGCTTCCGTGACCAGGCCGTAGGTTAGGCACGTCACAGGCTTGTCGTCGGTTCTCCCGTCCGGGTTACCTTTCGGGTTCCCATCCGGGCGGGAGAACGGCGTACCCTGTCCGAGGCCAGGAATCCCTGGCCGCGCGTCCCGCAGAGCGTTCCGTGCACGCACGCGCGCGAACACTCTCCGAAAAGGAGTTGGACCAGGCCGTGGAGCTCGCGTTCTCGATCGCCCTGATCATCTGCAGCGCCCTCATGGTGCTGCTTGTCCTGCTGCACAAGGGCAAGGGCGGAGGTCTGTCCGACCTGTTCGGCGGCGGCATGTCGTCCTCGCTGGGCGGTTCGTCGGTCGTGGAGAAGAACCTCGACCGGCTCACGATCATCGTGGGCTCGCTTTGGTTCGTCTGCATCGTGGTGCTGGGCCTGCTGCTCAAGGAGTAGCCGGCGCGGCGGTGCGCGGTGCCGGGTGCGCCGCCCACGGTTCTTTTGGTTTCGCCCCATCCCTGGCGTTTCTCGTGGTACACACGATGTCCCAGTCTGCGTACGCTTCCTGACGCCGTGTCGGAAAGCGTTCGGGACGCGGTTCACGCTCGGGCGGAGCGCACGTACACTGTTTCGCGAGGCAGCCTCCCGGCCGTGGTCCGGGGTGCATTACGAGCCGCGCGACCGGGCGCGCGACCTTCAGATCCAAGGGGAGTTTGAACCGTGGCAAGTGGCAACGCCATCCGTGGGAGCCGAGTCGGTGCGGGCCCGATGGGTGAGGCCGAGCGCGGCGAGGCGGCCCCCCGTCTGCGTATCTCGTTCTGGTGTGCCAACAAGCACGAGACCCAGCCGAGCTTCGCGACCGACGCACAGGTGCCCGAGACTTGGGACTGCCCGCGCTGCGGCCTGCCCGCGGGGCAGGACAGCGAGAACCCGCCGGACGCGCCGCGTACCGAGCCCTACAAGACCCACCTCGCGTATGTGCGCGAGCGCCGCAGCGACGCGGACGGCGAGGCGATCCTCGCCGAGGCCCTCGCGAAGCTGCGCGGCGAGATCTGAGCGTCCATCGCTTCGTGCGTTCCCGCGGGGGCGCGTCCGGTACGGATCCATGCCGTGCCGGACGCGCCCCCGCGGTGTCTCCGTCCGCGACGCCGAACGGGTGACGTGGTCGCCCTGACGGCCGAACCGCGGCCGCGCGTCCCGCGGCGGAGCCGGCACGTTCAGCACACTGATCGGTGATCACGTCGTACGATCACCGCCGCAGGAGTGCACCGTGGCCCACCACCGCATCGCCGCCGCCGCTTCCGCCGCCGTCCTCGCGGGTGCGGGCGGCCTGCTGACCGCCACGGGACCGTCGGCCGGCGCCGAGACGCTGCCCACGCCGTCGCGCCCGGCGCTGTCGATCAAGGTGGACGACGGCAGCGTCAAGACGCGGCCTGGGCAGGTCCACACGTACACGATCCGGCTGCGCAACCTCGGTTCGACGGACCTCAACGGCATGGCGGTCACCGAGGCGCTGCCGGGCGGCACCACGCTGGTGGGCTCCGCCGACGGCGGAACCACCGGCGCCGACGGGCAGATCACCTGGACCGTCGACCTGCCGGTGGGCCAGGAGGTGGTGCGCACGGTCAAGGCACGCGTCGACACGCTCCCGCCCGGCAACGGCATCGCGTCCACCGCGTGCGCGCGGCTGGCCGGCAGCACGGTGCCGATCGTGTGCTCGACCGACCTCGATCAGATCCCCCGTGCGGAACTCGCCTCCTCGTCCGGGGTGGGGACGTTCACGCTGTTCGGCGGTGCGGCCCTGGGGGCCGCCGCCCTCGGCGGTGGGACCTGGTACTTCCTGCGTCGGCGCCGCCGTGCGGCACCGGCCGCGGCGACCGCCGCCGACTGACGCCGCCGGTCGACCGCCGCCGGCCGCCGGCCCGGATCGCGCCGGGGCGGGACGCGGGAGGTGGTTGCCATCGCGCGCCGGGTGCGTACGATCGACAACGCAGCATCGCGTGCCGGTCACCGTCCGGGTGAGGCATGGAGGTGCTGGGAGTGCCTTGCGGAGGCATGCCACCCATGTCAGTCGAGTTGAACCACACGATCGTGCACGCCCTGGACAAGCGGGAGTCGGCCGAATTCCTGGCCGGGATCCTGGGCTTGGAAGTCGGGCCGGAAACCGGGGTGTTCCTCCCCGTCGACACCGCAAACGGGGTCACGCTGGACTTCGCGACCGTTCCGGCGGAGTCGATCAGCACACAGCACTACGCGTTCCTCGTCTCGGACGAGGTCTTCGACGCGGCGTTCGCGCGGATCCGCGAGCGCGGGATCACGTACTACGCGGACCCCCGGCTGCAGAGCGCGGGGGAGATCAACCACCACCACGGCGGACGCGGCCTGTACTTCTTCGACCCGGCGGGCCACGCCATGGAGATCATCACGCGCCCGTACGCGTAACACAGGACCCCGGCCGCGTCCATGGCCCCCGACCCCCGGTTTCCCGGGGGGCGGGGGCCATCGGGATTGGGGGGCCAGCAGGATCGCCCCGTCCCCGGCGGCTGCCTAGTGTGGAACCACGACCACGCCGAGGGCCGGCCCACCGGAAGCCATCCGCGAAGCCCCTCCGAAGTCCTCGCAAGTCCTTCCAGCGCGCTTTGAAGCCGTGCTCCGAAGCCGTGCTCCTAAGCCGCCTCCCACCACGCCGATCCCAGGGACGTCCATGCCTGCTGCCACCGTTCAGACCGCCGACCGACCCCCGCCCCCGCGTACGCCGCCCGCCCCGCGATCCGAGCGCGCCGCGAGCGACTTCGCGCCGCTGCTCGCCGACCTGAAGGCCGCGCGGCTGATGGACCGGCGGCCCGGCTACTACCTCCGCGTCATCACCGTGAACCTGCTCCTGTTCGCCGCCACCTGGGCCGCCGTGCTGTGGCTCGGAAACACGTGGTGGCAACTGCTGCTCGCGGTCCCGGTCGCGCTGTTCTCGGCCCGGGCCACCTTCGTCGGCCACGACGCCGGGCACCGCCAGATCGGCGGCAGCCACCGCACCCACCGGGCGATGTCGCTGCTGCACGGCAACCTCATGAACGGCATGAGCGCCGGGTGGTGGAACGCCAAGCACAACAAACACCATGCCAACCCGAACCACCGCGACAAGGACCCGGACGTCGCGGTGGGTGTCCTGGTGTGGGACGCCGACCAGACCGGCGGACGCCGGGGCCTCGCGGGCTGGTTGACCCGCCACCAGGCCCGGCTGTTCTTCCCGCTGCTGCTCCTCGAAGGGCTCAACCTCAAGGTCAACGGCGTCGTCGACCTGCGCAACCGGACCCCGCGCGAACGCCTCGTCGAAGGCTCGCTGATGGCGCTGCACTTCGCGGCGTACGCGTCCCTGCTGCTGATCGCGATGTCGCCCGCCACGGCCCTGGTCTTCGTGCTGGTCCACCACGCCCTGTTCGGGCTGCACCTGGGCGCGGTCTTCGCCCCGAACCACAAGGGCATGCCGATGCCGGAACCGGGCGTGCCGTGGGACCACCTGCGCCGCCAGGTGCTCACCTCGCGCAACGTGCGCGGCGGGCCGGTCACCGACTGGATGCTCGGCGGGCTGAACTACCAGATCGAGCACCATCTCGTGCCGAGCATGCCGCGCGGGAACCTGCGCAAGGCGCGGCCGATCGTCCGGGCGCACTGCGCGCGGCTGGGTGTCGCGTACGCCGAGACCGGTCTGGTCGAGTCGTACCGTCAGGCCCTCGCCCACATGCACGCCGTCGGCGCCCCGCTGCGCGCCGCACACCGTCGCGGCCGTGGGGGCGGCAGGATGGGGTGATGGCAGATGGTCGCGCGCACCGGTACTCGGCCCACCTCGATCTACTGACCGGTGAGGACGACCCGGTCGTCTTCCGCGTCGACTCGACGCGACCGGACCTGCTGCCGGTCACCGTGCTGTGGTACCCGGACCTCCCGGAGGACGGGCTGGCCACGGCGTTCACGTACGGCGTCTCGCTCGCCGACCATCCCGAGTGGGTGGGCGGGTCCGCCGAACTGTCGCTGTGCGTGCGGTCGCTCGACACCGCGTGGCCGCGCGCGCTCGGGCTGCTGGGCGAACAACTGCGCGGGGTGTGCCCGTTCGGGTACGGCAACACCATCGACTTCGGCCGGCGGATCGCGCCGGACACCGAGATGACGGCGTTCTTCGTCTTCGCGTCGACCGTCGTGGAGCGCGACGACGCGGTGGGCGTGGACATCGGGGAGCCGGGGCGCGAGGACCTGGTGACGATCCAGGCCCTGTACCCCGTGCACGACATCGAACGCCGGTTCATCGACGAGCGCGGGCTCGACCCGTTCTGGCAGGGCGAGTGGGACACCTACGACGTGTCGCGCCCGCCGGCGGTGTGACGGCTGGACGCCCCGACAGGAACGGGCACGGGATGTCGGGTGGCGGGTGGCCGGTCCTTCCTAGCGTGGGGACGTAAGAGGGAAGGAGCGCGGCGTGCTGGACCGGCTCAATCAGGCGATGGACCACATCGAGCGGAACCTCGCGGGGGACATCGACGTACGCGAGCTCGCGCGTGTCGCGGCGACGACGGAGTACCACTTCCGACGGATGTTCTCCGCGCTGGCCGGGATGCCGCTGTCGGAGTACGTCCGGCGCCGCCGGCTCACCGTCGCGGCCGCCGAAGTCCTGGCGCGGGAACGGACGTTGCTCGACGTGGCGGTGCGGTACGGGTACGGCTCGGGCGAGGCCTTCGCCCGCGCCTTCCGGGCCGTGCACGGCGTGGGGCCGGCCGAGGCGCGGGGCGCCGGTGCGGTCCTGCGGTCACAGCAGCGCCTCTCCTTCCACCTGGTGATCGAAGGGAGCGGCAGCATGCGGTACCGGCTGGTGGAGAAGGACGCATTCAACCTCGTGGGCCGAAAGGCCCGGGTGCCCCTGGTGCACGAGGGCATGAACCCGGCGATCGTCGAGTTCATGCGGGGGCTCGACCCCGCCGAGGTGCGGCGCATCGAGGAGCTGTCGGACCAGGAGCCGCACGGTCTCGTCAACGTGAGCGACGACCTGGCGGACTCCCGGGCCGAGGGCACCGAACTCGACTACTACCACGGGGTCGTGACCGGGGCGGCGGTCCCGGACGGCCTCGACGCGCTGCCGGTGGAGGCGGGCACCTGGGCGGTGTTCGCGCACTCGGGGCCGTTCCCGGAGACGCTGCAGTACCTGTGGCGGGACGTGTTCACGCAGTGGTTCCCGTCCAATCCGTACCGCAGCCGTCCGGGGCCGGAGATCGTCAGCACCCGGCTTTCCGACGACGGGGCTTATGCGGACGCGGAGTTGTGGATCCCGGTGGAGCGGACGGCCGCCGAGTAGCGCGGATCCGGAGCCGCTACGCGGCCTGGCGAACCGGGGGCCCTATACGTCGACGTCCGAGGGCGGACGGGCGGCGGGGGAGGGGATGGGGCGGCGCTTCGGGCGTTCGGGGGTCAGGCGGTCGGCGGTGAGGCGGCCGGACCGGCGGGGCTGCGGCGGCACCGGGGAGGGCGGCTGCGGCTCCGCCTGCTGCTCGGCCGGCGATTCTGCGCGTGGTGCCGCGGCCGGGGGTGCCGCTTGCGTCGGAGCGGCCTCGCCGCGGGGCTTGCCGGGCGGCGGGCCGGCCGCGGAGGCGGGCACACGAGGCGGTGCGGGCGGCCTGGGGACGGGCGGAGGTGTCGGTGCGGCGGGTGCCACCGGGGGAGCGGCGGCCGGCGCCGCGGTCCGCGGTGCCGGAGCCGGTGGTGGTGGCGGCGGGGTCGGGTTCGGCGGGGGCGGCGGCTGAACGGCCGCGGTACGCGCGCCCGAGCCGGTGATCCACGCCGGGGCGTCCTCGCCCGTGGCCGCGCGCCAGCGCGAGCGTACGGCGACCGGCTCGGCGGCGTGCGCGCGCACGAGGGCGTCGGTGGCCATGTCCACGACCTGCGGGAGGTTCAGTGCCGTTCCGACGCCGAGAGCGGCGGCAAGCGGCGGCACCGCGTCGGCGGGCCGGTCGGCCGAGATCAGCACCAGGCCGTAGACCGCGTAGGTGACGGCGACTTCGGGGCGCCGGGCGATGGCCGGGTCGACGCGGACGCGCCGGGCCCGGAGCGAGACCGCTTCCTCCAGCGCCTCGACCGCGTCGTCGTGGCGCGCGGCGCCGCTGAGCAGCAGGCCGAAACTCTGCAAGGCGGAGGCGAGGGCGTCGTCGCCGGAGGTGGGACCGTTTTCGGTGCGGGCCCGTCTCAGGCGTACCGCCGAACTCGCCCTTTCTATCGCCTCGTCGACGCGGCCGACGCGTGCCAACAGGTTCGCCTGACGCGTCGTCACCTGGGCGAGTACGTCGGCGTCGGCGAGCGTCAGCAGGTGTGCGGCCTCGTCGAACAGCGCGAGTGCCTCCTCGACCAGCCCGGTGGCGGCCAGGCGCCCGGCGAACTCGTCGAGGGCGTCGGCCAGTCCGGGGCGGTGCTCCTCGGGCGAGCGGGCGGCGAGCGTCCGGTACGCCTCGACGCACTCGTGCAGCACGGCGAGCGCGCGGTCCGACTCCCCGGCGTCGCCGAGCCGTGCCCCGAGGTCGCGCAACGTCGCGGCGAGCAGCGGGCGGTGGCGGTGCACGTCGAGGGCGGCGAGGCGGCGAGCGCGCGACGCCGCGTTGTTCGCGACCTTGACGGCGTCGCCGTACTGGCCGCCGCCGGCGAGCACCGCGGCGAGCGCCCGCAGCGCGTCGATCAGTGCGGGGGAGTGCTCGGCCGGGTCCTGTTCGGCGAGTTCGCCCAGCACGCGCACCGCGGCGCGGGCCGGGGCGGACGCCTCGACATGCCGCCCCGCCCGGCTGAGCTGCCGGGCCCGGTCGGCGAGCATCGCCGCGCGTTCGCGCTCGTCCCGGCGTACGGCGGCGGCAACCGCCCGGGAGGGAACCTGTTCTGACGGAAGGTCAGGCTCCGGTTCGGCCGAATCTCGCTGGTAGGGCGCCAGATAGGAGTTCCGTATGGCGAGCGCCTTGCTCGCCACGGCCGCTTCTTCCTCGATCCGGAGCCGGTACGCGGCAAGGTGGCGCTCATGCCGGCGCCGCCATCTGAAGAGCACGCGTCCCCACCCCACCCCACGGCTCGCCCACTGTCGGGGCGACGCTACCGCGGGACCGGTGGTGGCGGAGTGACCAAGGAGGGGATCAAGCCAGCGAGTTCACCCAGGAGAGGAAAGCGGCGGGAGGAAAGGCGGGGATCGGACGCCTCGGTGAACTTCCGGTCGCGCACCGTGATGGCCGGAGGTGGCATGCGACGCCGGCTCCCGTGCCTGGCCGGTTACGCCGTGGGCGGACGTTGTTGGCGGCCTCCCAGACCCGACGTAATCTCGATTACATGATTACAAGCGAGCAGCAGGAGAAGGTCAGGGGCTGGTTCGCCGGACGGCTCCCCGAGGGTCTGTTCGTCGAACTGGTCGAGGTGACGGTCGACCGCGAGGAGATCACCGTCGTCGGCCGCATAGCCGAGCCGGAGTTGGCCGAGGACGCGTCGGACGCCGCACGCGAGGGCGCGGCCGAGGGCAAGATCTCGGAGTTCCGGGAGCGTACGCGCGACGACCGCATCAAGGTCGCGCGGGAGGCCGAGCGGAAGTTCGGGCGCAAGGTGTCCTGGGGCGTCGTGTGCGGCGACCGCCGCGCGCTCTACACGCACGTGTCCGTGCCGGTCATGACGCGGCTGCGCCAGCCGGAGCGCCAGGTCCTCGACACGCTCATCGCGGGCGGTGTGGCCCGCAGCCGGAGTGAGGCACTGGCTTGGTGCGTACGCCTCGTGCAGCGCAACACCGACACATGGCTCACCGAACTGCGTGAGTCCCTCGAAAAGGTGCAGCAGGTCCGCGAGTCCGGGCCGAACGCCGACTAGTCGGGACGTCCGAGTAGTCGGGACGTCGAGTAGTCCGGACACCGAGCCGTTCGGAGACCGAGCAGTCCGGACACTGAGCAAGTCCGGACGCACTGTGGCCCGGAGGCCGGTGGCCCGCGCGTGACTTGGCGGCGTGCGGCACGCGCGGCCGCCGCCTCCGGTACGGGGATGCGGCGAGGACCCTGCCCTCAGGATGCGCCGAAAAGGCGCCGCCTGCGGTGAACTCGTCCTCGCCGCATTCCCGTCTCCACAGCCGGCTCCCGCGCCGTTCGCGCGAAGGCCCCGTGACGCAGGCTCAGCCACGGGGGGAGTGCGTACGTGCGGCGAGCGATGCGCGTCCGGTGGATCGTCGCCCCGGACTCCTCCAGGCGTGCCAACTGCGCGCGCACGTGGTCGTCGACGGGCTCCGCGAGGTCCGGCGAGCCGGGCAGGCCGTTGGCGATCGCGTAGCGCGCCATCGCGTAACGCGCCGTCGCCAGGCCGTGGTTGGTGCCGAGGGCGCCGAACGTGAGGATCGTGGGGGAGCGCCGCGTGAGAGCGTCCGGGATGATCCACGCCAGCTTGCGGACCTTGTTGCCGCCGGCGATCTCAGCGCCTGGCGCTCGTAAGCAGCGGGGCCTTCAGGGGCGTGTTCATCGGGTGGCGGGCGTACCCGCGTCGGGTCGCCGAATGCCGCCCTCCAGGGTGCGGATGACGTGTGCGGCGACGCCGTGCGGCGGGACCCTGCCCTGCTGCGCCGCCTCCGCGCCGGTGTACACCATCGCCCACACCGTGGCCATGATCCATCCCGCCGAGACCTCGGGATCGAACACGCCTTCCGCCTGGCCGCGTTCGATCAGGTCCGTCACCATGCGCTCGGTGCGGTCGTCGTAGTCCGGCAGCTCTTCGAGCACGCTCAGGTCGCCGAACGCGAAGAGCAGGCGGTCTCCCGTCGCGACGAGCGCGGTGACCAGCCGCCGCATCGCGTCGACGCACGGCCCCTCGTCGACGGCGGCGTCCAGCACGGCCTGCTCGATCAGGGCGAGCGAGTCCTCGACGGCGGCGCGCACCAGCTCGTCGCGGTCCGCGAAGTAGCGGTGCAGGGTGCTGCGTCCGACTTCGGCGGCCTGGGCGATCTCGGCCAGCGTGGCCCTGCGGTCGCGCGCGAGGAGGGTGGCGGCGGCGCTGACGATCGCGCGGCGCGTACGGCCGCGTGCCCCGGACTCGGCTGAGGTGGTGCTCACGACCGCAACATAGCAGTCAGTCTCCGAAAAAGGACTTGCGCATCTAAAAATGGGACTCTAGTGTCTCAAAAAGTTGCACTGGCGTTTCATGGAGAGGGTCGTCGTGCCGAATCTGCGCATCCTGTGGTCCTTCGTCCGGCCCCACCGACGCACACTCGTCCTCGGGCTGGTCCTCGGGCTCTTCGTCACCGCGACCACGCTCGCGAGCCCGATGGCCACCAAGTGGGTCCTGGACGCACTCGACGAGTCCCGCTCGATCGCCCCGGCCGTGGCCGTGCTCGCCGGCCTGCTGGTCGTCGGCTCGGCCGTGCAGTCGTTCCAATGGATCATGCTCGGGAGCATGGGCGAGCAGGTCGTCCGGGACGCCCGCTCCTCGATGGTCCGGCGCCTGCTGCGGCTGCGCCTCGGCGACCTCACCGGCCGCTCCAGCGGCGAGCTGGTCACGCGCGTCACGTCCGACACCGTGCTCATCCGCGAAGCCGCGGCGTCCAGCCTGACCCGGCTCGTCAACGGCGCCGTCGGCCTGGTGGGCGCGCTCGCGCTCATGGCCTTCCTCGACTGGGTGCTCTTCGCCGTCACCGTCGGCAGCCTGGCCGTCGTCACGCTGCTGGTCGCCGTGCTCATGCCGCGCATGGCCAAGGCGCAGGCGGCGGCCCAGGAATCGGTCGGGCGCCTGGGGGCGGCCCTCGACGGCGCGCTGCGTGCGATCCGCACCGTGAAGTCCGCCCGCGCCGAGGAGCGCGAGTCGCTGCGGATCGAGGCCGAGGCCGACGAGTCGGCCCGGCACAGCATCCGGGCGGTCCGCATCGAGGCCGTCGTGTGGACCATCACGATGGCCGGCGTACAGCTCGCGATCCTGCTGATCCTCGCGATCGGCGCCTACCGGGTCGAGTCCGGCGCGCTGTCCGTGTCCAGCCTGATCGCCTTCCTCCTCTACGCCTTCCAGCTCCTCGAACCGGCGACCGAACTCGCCACCGTCGTCACGCAGTTGCAGTCCGGCATCGCCGCGGCCTCACGCATCGCGCAGCTGAACGAACTGGATCTGGAAGGGCCCGATCCGCGCGCGAAGGCGGCCGTACCGTCCCAGGTGTACGCCCATACGGACACCGCCGCCGCGATCGCCTTCCACGACGTGACCGCCCGCTACGCCCCCGACGCCCAACCGGCCCTCGACGGCGTCTCGTTCGACGTCCCGCGCGTCGGCCACACCGCCATCGTCGGGCCCTCCGGTGCGGGCAAGACCACGGTCTTCTCCCTCATGCTCGAATTCCTGCACCCCGAGGCCGGCCACCTCAGCCTCGGCGGCCGGCCCGCGTACCTGTGGCCGCTGCACGAGTCGCGGCGGCGCATCGCCTACGTCGAGCAGGACACCCCGCTCGTCCCCGGCACCCTCGCGGACAACCTCCGGTACCTGCGCCCCGCCGCCGGCGACGACGAACTCTGGGAGGCACTGCGCGCGGTACGCCTCGACGAACGCGCCAAAACCTTCCCCGACGGCCTCGCCACCGTGCTCGCCGACACCACCGTCTCCGGCGGGGAACGCCAACGCATCGCCCTCGCCCGCGCGTTCGTCGCCGACCCGGAGATCCTGCTGCTCGACGAGGCCACCGCCCAGCTGGACGGCCTCACCGAAGCGGCCGTCCAGACCTTCATCCGCGAACGCTCCGCGCATGCGGCCGTCGTCACCATCGCCCACCGCCTCTCCACCGTGGTCGAGGCCGACCGGATCGTGGTCCTGGAGCGGGGCCGCCTGCGCGCCACCGGAACCCACCGCGAACTCCTGGCCACCGACACCCTCTACCGCGACATGGTCACCGCCCTCCGCGTCACCACCACCCTCGGCGACGTGTCCCGGGAGACGCCCAGCCACGCCGCGGCGGTGTCCGGCCGCGCTCCCGCGGTGTCCGAGGGCTGACCCGCGCGGGAGCGTACGGCCGCCTCCGCGTCGACCGAGGACGCGTGGTCCCGCCGGCCGCCCTTTTCCTTCGGAATTGCCCGTCGGCGCCGAAGGAAGTCCGCACAGCGCGATCTTCACCGGTATCGGTTGCGGGCACTCGCCCCGGCCCCGGACCGTGCCCCAGGAAGGGTAGAGCCGGGGACAGGAGTGGGAACACGTGACCAGCACAATCCGCCGCCGCGGGCCGGACATCGGCGCGCACATCCTGATCGTCTTCATGATCGGGCTCAACATCGTCGCGTTGTTGGTGGCGTACCTGATCGCGGCGCGCCTCGGACGCCCCGCCTGGTCGGCGATTGTCATCGTCGTGGTGGTCGCCGTCGACATCGCCGTGTCGTGGGACCTGCGCCCGCGCGGACGCAGCCACATCGACGTGGCCGCCCGCCTCTTGGAGTCGCCGTCGCGCATGTCCCGCAACACGGCCGAGGGCGTGCGGCGCGTCGCCCGGGACCTCGGGTACGGCCACCTGTCCAGCCCCGGCCTCTACCTCGGCAAATCCGTGCGCGGCGACCGGGAGTTGTGGTCCACCTGGGAGGACATGTACGTCGAGATCTCGGGGCCGGGGACCGGCAAGACGATGTCCCGCGCCATCCCCAACATCATCACCGCACCCGGACCGGTGATCGTCACCTCGTGCAAGAACCACGTCGTCGAAGCCACCCGGGCCCTCCGCGAACGACAGGGAAGGACCTGGGTCTACGACCCGCAGAACGTCTGGGGCGAACGCCCCGACTGGTACTTCAGCCCGCTGCAGTTGATCGAGGGCGAGATGAAGGAGGCGATGACGGTCGCCGGCCTCTTCATGTCCACCCAGCGCCAGGAGCACCACCGCACCGACGCCTACTTCGAGCCCGCCGCGCAGTCGCTCATCTCGCTGATGCTCTTCGCGGCCGACGCCGGGCGGCGCCCGATCACCGACATCCTGAGGTGGCTCAAACGCCCGGACGACGACACCCCGGTCAACCTCATCAGGGACGTCGACCGGCACCATCTCGCCGTGCACGCGTTCGAGGGCCTGGTCGCCCTGCCGGTCAGCCAAAGGGCGGGCGTCTACGGCGCGGCGACCCAGTACATGTCGTGGCTGGGCGTGCCCGGCATCATCCCGTGGATCACCCCGGGTGAAGGGCGCGAGGAGTTCCCGTTCGTCCAGTTCGCCCGCGAGTCGACCGACACCCTGTACGTCATGTCACGTACCGACGACAAGACCGCCTCGCCCGCGGTCAGTGCCATCACCGCCGCCGTCGTGGTCGTCGGCGAGACCGGTTCGGCCAAGATGCCCGGCGGCCGACTGCGCAAGCCGCTGCTCGCGGTGCTCGACGAGCCCGCCAACGTCGCGCAGCTCCAACTCTGGCCGAACCGCTATTCGCACTTCGGCTCGCGGGGCGTCATCGTCATGACGATGCTCCAGTCCTGGGCCCAGGGCGTGGACGTCTGGGGCGCGGACGGCATGGCGAAGCTGTGGGGGGCCGCCTCGGTCCGCGTGTACGGCGGCGGTGGCACCGAGGCCAGGACGATCGACGACTACGCCCTGGCCGCCGGGAAGTTCGAACCGGGGACCGTGTCGACCTCGCACCAGATCCCCAGGCTGAAGGGCAGCTACAGCCGGGGCAGCAGGGAGGAGGCGATCCTGCACCCCTCCGACGTCGCCAACCTGCCGCGCGGACGACTGCTGATCCAGATGAGCGGGCAACGCCCGATCCTGGCCAAGTCCGAGCCCTGGACAGAGGGCCCGTACGCCGACGAGATCAAGCGCTCGATCGCGAAGTACAGGCGCTGAGCGCGCCGTTGCCGCCGAGTGTGTGGCCCGCGGGCGCCGTCGCGCGTCCGCGGAACCACGCCGTCGCGAAGTCGACTGCTGCGGCGAACGGCACCACCGTCGCCCACGCCGCCCCCACGCTTCCGGTACGTGCGGGTTCGGCTGCCGCCTCCGGAGCCGCCGCCTGCGCACAGTAGTCAGCGCCGATGTCGGCGAAGTCCCTGCTGTCCAAGGCCAGATCGCTGTGGCTCCACCAGACGCGGCCTTCCGAGCCACCCGCGACACAGCGGTAGATCCGCTGGCGGCGGCCGGGAAGGCGGTAGGTGGCGAGGTGGAACGCCACGCACGCGGAGAACCCGGTGCCCAGCAGCAGAATCTTGGCCTGCGGCGTCTCGTACAGCCGCCCGAGCGGCGAGCGTTCGCCGAAACGGCAGGTCGGATCGTGGTGCCCGGTCGTTTCCGCGGCCCGTCGGCCGAGCGCCGCGAACGACGCCATCGGGTGGGCGCTGCGCCGACTGCCCGGGGACCGGCGTACCACCTCGGCCAGCACGCCGACTTCGGCGGACACGGGGGTCGTCGCCGCGTCGAACGGGGCCATCGCGGCCCGGTACGCCGCGACCTCGCCCGCGGTCATCCCGGCCGTGGCCTTGCGGTAGACATCGGACGTGTCGGAGGTCTCCGGGGTGAACGCGGGTACGACCACGGTGCCCTGCGCACGGCCGACGGCCCGGCGCAGCGCGTCCAACAGGCCTTCGGCACCGCCCTGGACCGCCCCTACGCGGCGCAGCGAACTGTGCACCAGGACGGTGTCGCCCTCCGTCAGACCCAGAGCGTGCAACTGTTCGGTGATCCGGGCGACTTCATGCATGAGGCAGGCCGATCGCGGCGGAGTCGGTCATGGTGCTCCCTTGTGAGGAATGCGGCCACGCACGGTTGTACGTCGGTGACGCCACCGTAGAGCGGAACGCGCGCGACGACCCGGCACTCCGGCGAACTGCCGCGCGAAATGGCCAGCGTGGGACGGACAGGCGAGCACCGGCCAGGCGGCCGCGGGCAGTTGCCCGCACACTCGCCGCGTGCTAGCGGGTCGCGGTCACCAGCGTGGACGCGAACGGGATCAACACGCTCTGGTCCGCGGTGACGTAGGGGTTGAGCAGATCGGCGAGGATCGCGGCGTACGCCGCGGGCGCGGTGGGCCCGGCCTCCGCGACGGCCCGGCCCCACGGCAGCGCCGCGAGCTGCAGGGGCGCGAACGAGTCGAGCCGCGGCAGGCGTACGTTCGCCGTCACGTCGCGCGAGTCCAGGGCGACGAACCCGGCGCGGCGCACCGCGGAGACGAGCACGCGCGCCGGGCAGCGGAACGCCGTGTCGAACGAACGCGCCGCCTCCGCACCCCCGATCGCCTCGATGGCCAGGCGTTGCGCGACGAAGAACGGCGACCCTTCGAGGGACGCCCACACCGTCGCTCCGAACCGGCCGCCCGGCCGGGTGACGCGGGCCGCCTGCGCCAGCGCCGCGTCCAGGTCGGCGAAGAACTGCGCGCTCTGCTGGCAGAGCACCACGTCGAACTCGTCGTCGCCGAAGGGCAGAGCCTCGGCGGCGGCCTGTGCCCACACCACCTCCGGCGCCCCGGGTGCTTCGGGCGTCTCGGGCGCCTGCTCGGCGGCGACGGCCAGCATCCCGGGATTCAGATCCACGCCCGTGACCCGCCCCTCGGCCCCGACCCGGCGCGCGGCCTCCCGCGCCACGAAACCGGTGCCGCACCCCAGATCGAGCACTGCCTCGCCGGGCGCGGGCCGTACCGCGTCGACCAGGGCGCCGACGAACGGCGCCATGATCGGCGCGACATGGCGCTCGTAGCGCACCGCCGCGTCACCTGAAACCTGAAACCCGGATCCGCCAGCCATACCGGCACCCTACGCCCGAGTTCGCCCCGCCTCCCCTCGGACCACGCCTCAGCGGCGGACTTCGTCGGCGAGGTACTGCTCCCAGGTGTGCACGCCGGTTGCGTGCCGCGGGGTGGTCAGGTACCCGGCGCGGAAGGCGGCGCCGGCCTTCCCCGGGATGCGCACCTTGAGGACGAACCGCCGCTTGCCCGCGGCCGCCAGCCAGGTGCGTGCGAGTTCGGGGGCGTCGTAGACCTTCGGCCCGCCGATCTCGGTCGCCTGGCCGGCGGGCTCGCCCTGCGCCAACTCGACCAGGCGGTCCGCCACTTCGCCCTGATCGACGGGCTGGCAGGCGGTCTTGGACGGCACCGGCACGACCGGCAGCTTGGACAGCACACGGAACGCCTTGTTCAACAGGTCGGGGAACTGGGTGGCCCGCAGGTTGGTCCACGGGACGCCGGACTCCTCCAGCAGCCGCTCACCCTCGAACTTGATCTTGTAGTAGAAGTACGGGATCCGGTCGACGCCGACGATCGAGATGTTCACGATGTGCCCGACCCCCGCCCGCTTCGCGGCGTCCAGCAGGTGCCGCCAGCCGGGCACGTCGTGCTTCGGCCGCCGGGTGTCGGACGCGCAGTGGATGACCGTCGTGACCCCCTCCAGCGCCGCGTCCACGCCCTCGCCGGTGGTGAGATCGGCGGTCACCCAGCGCACGCCCGGGTCGTCGGGCAGCGTCGTCCTGCGGGTCATCGCACGGACCGGCAGCCCGGTGCGGCGCAGCCGCTCCAGCACCTGGCGGCCCAGCACACCGGTCGCGCCCGTCACCATGATCACGTTTGCCGTCATCGGAATCGGAACCTCTCTGCTCCGAGGCCGCCGCACGCCGCGGCGTCGCCCTCGTCAGCTAGGAACCGGACGGCCCCGCGTTCTGTGACAACTCCCGCGATTGGGTTTCCAGGAATTTCAGCTTGTCCGGATTCCGCACCATCCGCAGCTCGGCGATGCCCTCCGCGCCGAACGCGAACGTCGCGGCCGTCGTCAGCACCCCGGACTCCCACGCCAGCAGCGCGATCTCCCCGTTGACCTCGACGAACCCGAACACCATGTCCGACCCGAAGCGCTGCACCAGACCCAGCAGGAACCGGGCGACCTTGTCGCGCCCCGACACCGGGCGGGTACTCGCCGACACCTTCCCGCCGCCGTCCGACCACACCGTCACGTCGTGCGCGAGCAGCGACTCCAACTGGTCGAGCGAACCCTCGGCCGCCGCGGCCAGGAAGCGCGTCAGCAGATCGGTGCGCACCGCCGCGGACGCCTCGAAGCGCGGCCGCCCGTCGGCCAGGTGCCGCTTCGCCCGACGGTACGTCTGCCTGGTGTTGGCCTCCGACCAGTCCAGCACCTCGGCGATCTCCCGGTGCGAGTACTCGAACGCGTCACGCAGCACCACGACCGCCCGCTCGGGCGGCGACAACCGCTCCAGCATCACGAGCATCGCCATCGACACCGCGTCCCGCTGCTCGGCTGTCTCCAACGGGCCCAGCGCGCCGGCGTCGGTACGCACCGGCTCGGGCAGCCACGGCCCGACGTACTCCTCGCGCCGCACCCGCGCGGACGTCAGGCGGTTCAGGCACAGGTTGGTGAGCACCTTGGCGAGCCACGCGCCCGGCGCCTCGATGTGCTCCCGATCGGCGCCGTGCCAGCGCAGGTACGCGTCCTGCACGGCGTCCTCCGCCTCCGACGCCGACCCCAGCATCCGGTACGCGATCCCGAACAGCCGCCCCCGCTCGGCCTCGAACTCGGCCACCGGATCCACCACAACATCGCCACTCACCCCGCCACCGTACCCACCGCCGCGAACGGAGACCTCAGCGTCGCCGAGGGGCGCGCCCGACAGGAACACGGTTGCGTGGACAAACGAGAGGAGCGGGAACAAGCCGCCGACGCCGAGTGTGCGTTCCGAGGGGAGCCGGAAAGGTCGGGATGTGGGGGAGGGTGGCACCGGTTGTCGGTGCCACCCTCGTAAGCCGTGCGGAAGGGGAGTGCTCAGACGTTGAAGCCCAGCGCGCGGAGTTGTTCGCGGCCGTCGTCGGTGATCTTGTCCGGGCCCCACGGCGGCATCCAGACCCAGTTGATGCGCAGGTCGCTCACCAGGTTCTCGGTGGCGGTCTTCGCCTGGTCCTCGATGACGTCCGTGAGGGGGCAGGCGGCCGACGTCAGGGTCATGTCGACGGTCGCGATGTTCGCGTCGTCGACGGTGACGCCGTAGACGAGGCCGAGGTCGACGACGTTGATGCCGAGTTCGGGGTCGACGACGTCGTACAGCGCCTCGGTGACCTCGTCCGCGCTTGCGGGGCTCATCTTGGTGTCGCTCACTTCTGACCCTCCATCACCTGAGTGGTCGCATCGCGCCAGGCCATCCAGCCGAGCAGTGCGCACTTGACGCGCGCCGGGAACTTCGAGACGCCGACGAACGCCACGGCGTCCTCGAGCACGTCCTCGTCCGGCTCCGCCTGGCCCTTGGACTGCATCAGGCGCAGGAACTCCTCCTGCACCGCGAGGGCGTCCGCGACCGTGCGGCCGATGACGAGGTCGGTCATGACCGACGCGCTGGCCTGGCTGATGGAACAGCCCTGGCCCTCGTACGACACGTCGACCACCTTGGCGTCCTCGCCGGTGCCCTCCAGCTTGACCCGCAGCGTCACCTCGTCGCCGCACGTCGGGTTGACGTGGTGAACCTCGGTGTCGAACGGGTCCCGCAGCCCCTTGTGGTGGGGGTTGCGGTAGTGGTCCAGGATGATCTCCTGGTACATCGAGTCGAGTTTCATCGCCCGCTTCGCTCCCTGCCTACGCTTCTCAAGCCGTCACGTTCAGCCGAAAAAGCGGCGCACGTGTTCCAGGCCGGCCACCAGGGCGTCGACCTCGGCGGGTGTCGAGTAGAGGTAGAACGAGGCGCGCGTGGTCGCCGGGACGCCGTACCGCAGGCACACCGGCCGCGCGCAGTGGTGGCCCACCCGGACCGCGATGCCCTGCTCGTCCAGCACCTGGCCCACGTCGTGCGGGTGCAGGTCGCCGAACTGGAAGGAGATCGCCGCGCCGCGCATCTCCGCGGTCTTCGGGCCGATGATCTCCAGGCCCTCGACCCCGTTGAGCGCGTCGATCGCGTACGACGTGAGCGCGTGCTCGTGCGCCGCGATGTTCTCCATGCCCAGCGCGTCGAGGTAGTCGATCGCCGCACCGAGTCCGACCGCCTGCGCGATCGGCGGGGTGCCGGCCTCGAACTTGTGCGGCGCGGGCGCGTACGTCGACGCGCTCATCGTCACGGTCTCGATCATCTCGCCGCCGCCCAGGAACGGCGGCAGCTCCTCCAGCAGGCCCAGCCGGCCCCACAGCACGCCGATGCCCGTCGGGGCGAGCATCTTGTGCCCGGTGAAGGCGACGAAGTCCGCCTCCAGCGCCTGCACGTCCAGCGGTACGTGCGGCGCGGCCTGCGACGCGTCGACCACCACGAGGGCGCCGACGTCGTGCGCACGCCGCACGATCGCGTCCAGCGGGTTGACCGTGCCGAGGATGTTCGACGTGTGCACCACCGAGACGACCTTGGTGCTCTCGGTGATGACCTCGTCGATGTTCGACAGGTCCAGGCGGCCGTCGTCGGTCAGGCCGAACCACTTGAGCGTGGCACCCGTGCGCTGGCAGAGCAGCTGCCACGGCACGATGTTCGAGTGGTGCTCCATCTCGGTGATGACGACCTCGGCGCCCGGGCCGACGCGGAACGGCTCGTCCGCCCAGGTCAGCATGTTCGCCACGAGGTTCAGCGCCTCGGAGGAGTTCTTCGTGAAGACGACCTCGTCGCGCGACGGCGCGTTGATGAAGGTGGCGACCTTGTCGCGTGCGCCCTCGTACAGCGCCGTGGCCTCCTCGGCGAGCACGTGGACGCCGCGGTGCACGTTGGCGTTGTGCAGCTCGTAGTAGGCGTTCAGCGCGTCGAGGACCTGCTTGGGCTTCTGCGAGGTCGCGGCGTTGTCGAGGTAGACCAGCGGCTTGTCGCCGTGCAGCACGCGCGACAGGATCGGGAAGTCCTTGCGGATGGTCTCGGTGTCCAGGAGCCCCTGAAGGGTGGTTGTCATGCGGTCTCCTTGGCTCCGGCGTACGACTCGTAGCCTTCCGCTTCGAGCTTGTCCGCCAGCTCCGGACCGCCGGACTCGACGATGCGGCCGCCCGCGAACACGTGCACGTGGTCGGGCTTGATGTAGCGCAGGATGCGCGTGTAGTGGGTGATCAGCAGCGTGCCGATCTCCCCGGTCTCGCGCACCCGGTTGACACCCTCCGACACGACCCGCAGCGCGTCGACGTCCAGACCCGAGTCGGTCTCGTCGAGCACCGCGATCTTCGGCTTGAGCAGTTCGAGCTGGAGGATCTCGTGGCGCTTCTTCTCGCCGCCGGAGAAGCCCTCGTTGACGTTGCGCTCGGCGAACGACGGGTCCATGTGGAGGCGCTCCATGGCCTCCTTGACCTCCTTGACCCACAGCCGCAGCTTGGGGGCCTCGCCGCGCACCGCGGTCGCGGCCGTGCGCAGGAAGTTGGAGACGGACACGCCGGCCACCTCGACCGGGTACTGCATCGCGAGGAACAGCCCCGCGCGGGCCCGCTCGTCGACCGACATGGACAGTACGTCCTCGCCGTCGAGCGTCACGGTGCCGCCGGTGACGGTGTACTTCGGGTGCCCGGCGATCGAGTACGCCAGCGTCGACTTGCCGGAGCCGTTCGGGCCCATGATGGCGTGGGTCTCGCCCTGCTTCACGGTCAGGTCGACGCCGCGCAGGATCTCGCGGGGGCCGTTCTCGGCCTCCACGCTGACGTGCAGGTCGCGGATCTCAAGCGTTGCCATACGGACTCAGGACTCCTGGTTCAGGTCGACGTAGATCGCGTCGGCCTCGATCTTCACGGGGTAGACGGGCACCGGCTGGTTCGCCGGGGGGCCGGAGGGGCGGCCGGTGCGCAGGTCGAAGCGCGAGCCGTGCAGCCAGCACTCGATCGCGCAGTCCTCGACCTCGCCCTCGGACAGCGACACGTTGGCGTGGCTGCACACGTCGTTGATCGCGTACACCTCGCCTTCGGTGCGCACCAGCGTCACCGGGACATCGCCCAGGACGACGCGCAGCGGAGTGTCCTCCGCCAACTCGGCCTCGGCGCAGGCGCGTTCGTACGCCATCAGACGCTCGCCTCCAGCTCCGCCTCGATACGCAGCATCAGCTGCTCCTGGAGCGCGGGGATGCCGATCTGGGCGAGCACCTCGGCGAAGAAGCCGCGCACCACCAGGCGGCGGGCCTCGTCGGCGGGGATGCCGCGCGACTGGAGGTAGAACAGCTGCTCGTCGTCGAAGCGGCCGGTGGCGCTCGCGTGGCCGGCACCGGCGATCTCGCCGGTCTCGATCTCCAAGTTGGGGACCGAGTCGGCGCGCGCGCCCTCGGTGAGCAGCAGGTTGCGGTTCAGCTCGTACGTGTCGGTGCCCTCGGCCGCGGCGCGGATCAGCACGTCGCCGATCCACACGGTGCGGGCGTCGACGCCTTGCAGCGCACCCTTGTACGTCACCAGGCTGCGGCAGCGCGGCACGTCGTGGTCGACGAACAGGCGGTGCTCCAGGTGCTGGCCGGAGTCGGCGAAGTACAGGCCGTACAGCGCCGCGTCGCCGCCCGGTGCGTCGTAGACGACGCGCGGGAACAGGCGTACGACGTCGCCGCCGAGCGTGACCGCGACCGACTTGAACGTCGCGTCGCGGCCGAGGCGCGCGACGTGGTGGGCCAGGTGCACCGAGCCGGCGTCCCAGTCCTGCACCGAGATGACGGTGAGGCGGGCGCCGTCGGCGACCAGGTACTCGACGTTGTCGGCGTACGACGCCTTGCCCGCGTGGTCGAGCACCAGCACGGCTTCGGCGAACGCCTCGACGACGACCGTCAGGTGGCCGAAGCCGGTGGTGCCGGCGCCGCGCGTACGCACGACCACCGGCTCGCCCGGCGCGAGCTCGCGCGGGAAGGTGACCACGGTGGCCTTCTCGAACGACGAGTAGGCCTGTGCCGCCACCCGGTCGACGGGCGCGCCCGCCTTGCCGAGGCGCGCGTCGTCGCGGCCCACCGTCTCCACGACCACCCCGCTCGGGGCCTCGACCTCGACGGACAGCTCGCCGACGGTGCCGAAGGTGCCGTCGTGCAGCCCGCGCAGCCGGTCCAGCGGGGTGAACCGCCAGTCCTCCTCGCGGCCGGTGGGCACGCCGAAGTCGTGCACGTCGTACGACGCGACCGCGACCTGGCGGGCGTCGGCCGGCTGGCTGACCATGCGCCCGGTGCCGGGACCCGCGAGCTCGTCGGGGGCCCCGGCCTCGCGCACGGCGATGGAACCGGCCGTGGTGCTACCGGAGTTGTTAGCGCTTGCCATAGGTATTTGCGGGCCTAGCCCACAGCCCCTTCCATCTGCAGCTCGATCAGGCGGTTCAGCTCGAGGGCGTACTCCATGGGCAGTTCGCGCGCGATGGGCTCGACGAACCCGCGCACGATCATGGCCATGGCCTCGTCCTCGGTCATGCCGCGGCTCATGAGGTAGAACAGCTGGTCCTCGGAGACCTTGGAGACGGTCGCCTCGTGGCCCATCGACACGTCGTCCTCACGCACGTCCACGTACGGGTACGTGTCGGACCGCGAGATGGTGTCGACCAACAGCGCGTCGCACTTGACCGACGAGGTCGAGCCCTTCGCGCCGTCCTCGATCTGGACCAGGCCGCGGTACGACGTGCGCCCGCCGCCGCGCGCGACCGACTTGGACACGATGTTCGAGGATGTGTTCGGCGCGCAGTGCACCATCTTCGAACCCGCGTCCTGGTGCTGGCCCTCGCCCGCGAAGGCGATCGACAGCGTCTCGCCCTTGGCGTGCTCGCCGAGCAGCCAGACGGCCGGGTACTTCATGGTCACCTTGGAGCCGATGTTGCCGTCGATCCACTCCATGGTGGCGCCCTCGTGGGCGACGGCACGCTTGGTGACCAGGTTGTAGACGTTGTTCGACCAGTTCTGGATGGTCGTGTACCGCACGCGCGCGTTCTTCTTGACGATGATCTCGACGACCGCGGAGTGCAGCGAGTCCGACGAGTAGATCGGCGCGGTGCAGCCCTCGACGTAGTGCACGTACGAGTCCTCGTCCGCGATGATCAGCGTCCGCTCGAACTGGCCCATGTTCTCGGTGTTGATCCGGAAGTAGGCCTGCAGCGGGATCTCGACGTGCACGCCCTTCGGCACGTAGATGAACGAGCCGCCCGACCACACGGCGGTGTTCAGCGCGGCGAACTTGTTGTCGCCGACCGGGATCACCGAGCCGAAGTACTCCTGGAAGATCTCCGGGTGCTCGCGCAGGCCGGTGTCGGTGTCCATGAAGATGACACCCTGCTCCTCCAGGTCCTCGCGGATCTGGTGGTAGACGACCTCGGACTCGTACTGCGCCGCGACACCGGCGACGAGGCGCTGCTTCTCCGCCTCGGGGATGCCGAGCCTGTCGTACGTGTTCTTGATGTCGTCGGGCAGGTCCTCCCACGAGGCGGCCTGCTTCTCCGTGGAGCGCACGAAGTACTTGATGTTGTCGAAGTCGATCCCGGACAGGTCCGAGCCCCAGGTCGGCATCGGCTTCTTGTCGAAGAGACGCAGGCCCTTGAGGCGGAGCTTGAGCATCCACTCGGGCTCGTTCTTCTTCGCCGAGATGTCCCGGACGACCTCTTCGGACAGGCCGCGGCGCGCGTTGGCACCGGCCACGTCCGTGTCGGCCCAGCCGTACTCGTACGTGCCCAGTCCCTCAAGCTCGGGGCGAGCTTCGGTGGTCATGCGGGGTTCCTCCCGGTGACGTTCTTCGGTACGTGCGTGGTGCAGACGCCGTCGCCGTGTGCGAGCGTTGCCAGCCGCTGGACGTGGGTGCCGAGCAGGCGTGCGAACACCTCTGCCTCGGCCTCACACAGCTGCGGGAACCGCTCGGCGACGTGCGCCACCGGGCAGTGGTGCTGGCAAAGCTGCTCTCCGCCGGGGGTCTGCCGCGCGTTCGCGGCGTATCCGTCGGCGGACAGCGCCTCTGCCAGCGCCTCGGCCCGTTTGCCCTCGGGCGCGCTCTCGACGACCGGTAGGTACTTGGTCTCGAGTGCGGCGACCCGGGTGCGGGCGAACGCCATGACCGCGTCCTCGCCCGCGACTTCCGAGAGGAAGTGCAGGGCGTCGGCGGCCAGGACGTCGTACTCCTGGTGGAACGATCCGCGGCCGGTGTCCGTGAGCGCGAACACCTTGGCGGGGCGGCCTCGCCCGCGGTGACCGTACACCCGCTGCTGCCGGGCCTCGACGACACCTTCCGCGAGCAGCGCGTCGAGGTGCCGGCGCACGGCCGCGGCGGTCAGGTCGAGCCGCTCGGCGAGATCCGCCGCGGTGGACGGACCGTGCTCGAGGATCGACCGGGCGACCTTGTTGCGGGTGCCGGCATGCGCGTCGTTCTCGGGCGCGGTCGGGCCCTGGGCGGCGTGCCGCCCCGGACCTCCCGTGTCCTCGCGCATGTATTTCACAACGCCATTGTTGCGTTAATGGTTCCCGAAGGCGAATCCGCCCCGCGTGCGGTCGATCACTTAGGGCTGCCTAACGAGCCTCTGGCCTGGGGAGATAACGCAAAGTACATGACTTTTCACGCGCGATCGGCCGGAGTGTCCGGCGGCCTGAGCATGGGCAGCAGGACGTCGTCGACCAGCTCGACCACGAAGCCCTCGGTCAGATCGCCGGGCGCGGTCAGGTTCTGGTACGTCACCATCGCGGGTCCCACGCGTGCCGTCAGCGGTGTCGCGGCCCCCTCGCGGATGTCGCCGCGCGCCTCGGCGTCCCGCAGGATCTCCAGCAGCATGCGGCGGGTCGGCACCGAGACGCGCTCGCGCATCATGGCGTGCGTCTCCTTGGACTCCGTCTTGGCGGTCTGGAGCGCCGGGTCCTTGGTGAGCTGGCAGGCGGCGCACATGAAGCGCAGTACGGCGAGCAGGTCGGCGCGCAGTTCGCCGACGAGTTCGATGTCGTCGGCGCAGGGGAGTCGGTCGCGCAGGGCGTCGACGAGCAGGGCGTCCCGGTCGGGCCAGCGCCGGTAGAGCGGGGCCTTGCCGGTGCGCGCCGCGGCGGCGACGCCGTCCATCGAGAGCCCCGCGTACCCGACTCTGCGCAGTTCGTCGAACACCGCCTGGAAGATGGCCTGTTCGAGGGCGCGTCCGCGCCTGCGGGTGGGCGGTCCCGCGGCGGGGGACGGCTCGTCGGTGCGGGCTGTCACCTCGGGTCACCTCTCTCGAATCCCTCAACTCCGCCCCCAGTATCGCCGGAGGCTTGTAAGAGACCGAGCAGTCTCCTAAGGTGAACCCAGATTAAGAGACTTCCTTGTCTCCTATTTTGCGCTTCCTTCCGCCTGTCCGCGATCCGGGGGTACCCCATGCCCGCTTCCCCATCTGCTTCCGCCCGAGCCGCCGCGCCACCGCCGGGCGGCACCACCGCCCCGCCCCCGGGGCAGCGGCCAGGGCTCGCCCTCGCGGTCATCACCGGCTCGATGCTGCTCATCGGCATCGACGTCACCGTCGTCAACCTCGCGCTGCCCGACATGCGGGCGGCCCTCGACCTGTCCCCGACCGCGTCCTCGTGGGCCCTCAACGCCTACACGCTCGCCTTCGGCGGACTGCTGCTGCTCGGCGGCCGACTCGGCGACACGTACGGCCGACTCCGCATGTTCGTCACCGGCGTCGGACTCTTCACCGCAGCCTCTCTTCTGGCCGGCCTCGCGCCGTGGGCATGGTGGCTGATCGCCGCACGCGTCCTGCAGGGCGTCGGCGGCGCGCTCGTCGGACCCAGCACGATGGCCCTCATCGTCAGCACGTTCGAGGGGCCGGCCCGCGCCCGTGCGATCTCCTGGTACTCGGCGGTCCTCGGCGGCGGCGCCTCGGTGGGCCTCGTACTCGGCGGCGTGCTCACCGAACTCGCCTCGTGGCGCTGGGTCTTCCTTGTCAACGTACCGCTCGGCGCGGCCCTGATGGTGCTCGCCCGGCGGGTCGTACGCGAGCCGCAACGGCCCGAAGCCGCCGCGGACCGCCCGAAGTTCGACCTCGCGGGCGCCCTCACCGGCACGGTCGGCGTCGCCGCACTCGTGTACGCCTGCATCAGGGCGGGGGACACCGGCTGGAGCGACACGCGCACCGTCGCCGCACTGATCGCCGCCGCCGTCCTGCTGCCCGCGTTCGTCCTGGTCGAACGCCGCGCCGCCCAGCCGATCACACCGCTGCGGCTCGCGGTACGCGGCACCCTGGCCCGCGTCCTGCCGCCTGTGGCCCTCTATGCAGCCGCGATGTTCAGCGTCCTCTTCTTCCTCGGCCAGTACTTCCAGGAGGCACGCGACTACAGCCCCGTCAAGGCCGGCTTCGCCTTCCTCCCACTGATGATCGGGCAGTTCACCATGGCCAGGCTGTCCCCGTGGCTGGTCCGCCGGGTCGGGACGGCCTGGCCCGCCGCGGTCGGCGCCGCACTCGGCGCGTCCGGACTGACCCTGCTGTCGAGGATCGGCGAGTCCGACGCCTACCCGACCGCCGTGCTGCCCGCCTTGCTCCTCATCGGCATCGGCGCCGGCGCGGCGATGTCCCCACTGACCACCTACGGCATGACCGGCGTCGCGGCCCACGAGTCCGGCGCCGCCTCAGGCCTGCTCCAGACCACCCAGTGGCTGGCCGGCACCGTCGGGCTCGCCCTGTGGGTGACGGTCTTCGGCCACGCGACGCGCGACGCGGCCCCGGGCGCGACCGCCGAGCGTGTCCTCACCCACGGCGTCGCCGCCGCGTTCACGGCCGCCGCGGTCTGCGCCGCTCTGGCCGCCGTCGCCGCCCTGCCCCTGTTCCGCAAGGGCAAGAACCCGGGCGACGACCCGGACAAGGCCCCCGGCAAGGTCCACGCCCGGGGCTGAGCCGCCGTGCGGACCCCGGCGCGGCCCATGGACGACCGCGTACCGGGGCCGCACCCGGGCCTACCTAGACTGTTCGGCCATGGACTCCCCGCAGCCGGCCGTCGAGATCTCGGGTCTCGTCAAGAGGTACGGCGACAAGACCGCCGTCGACGGGCTCGACCTCGTCGTCGAGGCCGGGACCGTCACCGCCGTGCTCGGGCCCAACGGGGCGGGCAAGACCTCCACTATCGAGATCTGCGAGGGCTACCGCCGCGCGGACGGCGGCACGGTGCGCGTCCTCGGACTCGACCCGGCCGCCGACGGCGAGCGCCTGCGCCCGCGCGTCGGGGTCATGTTGCAGTCCGGCGGCGTGTACGCGGGCGCGCGCGCCGAGGAGATGCTGCGGCACGTCGCCAAACTGCATGCGCACCCGCTCGACGTCGGGATGCTGATCGAGCGGCTGGGGCTGGAGAGCTGCGGGCGCACCACGTACCGGCGGCTGTCCGGCGGCCAGCAGCAGCGCCTCGCGCTCGCGCTCGCCGTGGTCGGACGCCCCGAGCTCGTCTTCCTCGACGAGCCCACGGCCGGGCTCGACCCGCACGCCCGGCACGCGACCTGGGACCTGGTGCGCGACCTGCGCGACGACGGCGTGACGGTCGTCCTCACCACCCACTTCATGGACGAGGCCGAGAAACTGGCCGACGACGTGCACATCGTCGACCGGGGCCGGGTCATCGCCGCCGGCTCGCCCGAGGCGCTGTGCCGGGACGGGGCGGAGAACTCGCTGCGGTTCGCCGGACCGCCGGGGCTCGACCTGGCGAACATGATCGCCGCGCTGCCCGAGGGGGCCAAGGCGTTCGAGGTCGCGCGCGGGACGTACCGTGTCGAGGGCGACATCGACCCGCAGCTGCTCGCGACCGTCACCTCGTGGTGCGCGCAGCACGGCGTCATGCCGGAGAAGTTGACCGTCGAGCGGCGTTCGCTCGAAGACGTGTTCCTGGAACTGACCGGGCGGGAGCTGCGGCCGTGACGACGACGGGGACCTTCACCCCCAGGCCCGGGGCCGCCCCGCTCGGCCGCATGATCGCCGCGCAGACCGCACTCGAGACCAAGATGCTGCTGCGCAACGGCGAACAACTGCTGCTCACCATCGTCATCCCCACACTCCTGCTCGTGCTGTTCAGCGCCGTGGACGTCGTCGACGTCGGCGACCTGGCACCCGGCGAGGAGCGCATCGACTTCCTCGCCCCCGGCCTGCTGGCCCTCGCGGTCCTGTCCACCGCGTTCACCGGCCAGGCCATCGCGACCGGCTTCGAGCGCCGGTACGGCGTCCTCAAGCGCCTCGGCGCGACGCCGCTGCCGCGCTGGGGCCTCATGGTCGCGAAGACCGGCTGCGTCCTCGTCGTCGAACTCCTCCAGATCGCCCTGTTGACCGCGATCGCCTTCGCCCTCGGCTGGTCCCCGCACGGCAACCCCCTCGCGGTGGTCCTGCTGCTGGTCCTCGGCACCGCCGCGTTCTCCGGCCTCGGCCTCCTCATGGCCGGGACCCTCCGCGCCGAGGCCACCCTCGCCGCCGCGAACCTGGTCTTCATCCTCCTGCTCGTCTGCGGCGGCGTGATCATCCCGCTCGACAAGTTCCCGGGCGGCGTCGAGGCGGTACTCCAACTCACCCCCATCGCGGCCCTCTCCGACGGCCTGCGCGACGTCCTGCGCGACGGCTCGTCCATGCCCTGGGCCGACGCCGGCATCCTCGCCGCCTGGTCCGTCCTCGGACTGGCCGCCGCCGCCCGCTTCTTCCGCTGGGAGTAGGCGCGGAGCAGGGCCCCGTGTACTTCGTGAACGAGTTCACAACGTACGCTTTGCGGCATGAGTTCGCCGTCTGCCGTGTCGCCGCTTGCGCGACGGGTCTTTCTTGCCAACCTGTGCGCTCAGATCGGGATCGTCATCACCGGTGGGCTGGTGCGGCTCACCGGTTCAGGGCTCGGGTGCGACACCTGGCCGCGGTGCAACGACGACCAGTGGACGCCGCACGGTGAGAGCGACATCTACACGTTCATCGAGTTCGGCAACCGCATGCTGGCGTACGTCGTCGGGGCCATCGCGGTCGCGGCGATCGTGGTGGCGTGGCGGCACCGGCCGGTGCGCAAGGAGATCCGCTACCTCGCGGTGTTCCAGTTGTTCGCGGTCGTCGGGCAGGCGATCGTCGGCGGGATCACGGTCCTGACGGACCTTCACCCGGCGGCCGTGGCCAGCCACCTGCTGGTGTCGATGTTCATGATCGGCTCGGCGGTCGCCCTCTACGAACGCTCCGGCGAGGGCGACGGCCCGGTACGCCCGCTCGTCCGCCGCGAGATCCGCCGCTTCGGGGCCGGCGCCGTCGGCGTACTGTCCGCGCTGCTCGTCGTCGGCACGATCGTCACCGGCTCGGGCCCGCACGCCGGCGACGAAGAGGCCCGGCGCTTCGACGTCGACGTCGACCAGATGGCATGGCTGCACGCCGACCTGGCCTTCCTGCTGCTGGGCGCGGCCATCGCGCTCGCGCTCGCGTTGCGTGTCACGGACGCGCCCGCCGCCGCGCAGCACCGGGTGTGGTGGCTGCTCGGCGTCATGGTCCCGCAGGGCCTCATCGGGTACACGCAGTACTTCAACGGTCTGCCCGAATGGCAGGTCTCGCTGCACATGTTCGGCGCCTGCCTGGTCGTGGTCACCACCACGCGGATCCTCTTCGGGCTGCGCGAGCGCGGCGAGCAAAGCGAGGCGGCAGACGGGGCAGACGGCGCCGACCGCAAGGCGGAGAACGCCGCCGGGGTACCCGCGCAGGCCGACGAGCCGGTCACCGCGACGCGCTACTGACCCGCCGCCGGCAGACGACCGCCCACCGGCCCGGACGGGACCGGCAAGATCACAATTTGCCACCCCGGCAAACTCTCGTTCACCGGAACGGACTAATCTGCGGCCATGACCGCCGCTGCGCCGGACGCGCCATCGGGCCGGGGGACCGGACGACTGGAGCGTGTCATCGCGCTCCGCGTCCGCGAGTACCGCCGTGCCGCCGGACTGTCGATCGCCGAGATGGCGACACTCGTCGGGGTCTCCAAGGCGATGTTGTCGAAGATCGAGAACTCGCAGACGTCGTGCAGCCTGGCCACACTCGAACGCATCGCCGACGGGCTCAAGGTGCCGGTGACCGCGCTGTTCCGCGGCGTCGACTCGGACCGCGAGGCGGTGTACGTGCCGGCCGGGCACGGCGCCCAGATCGTGCGCCGCGGCACGCGCGTCGGACACCACTACCAGCTGCTCGGCGAACTGCGCGGCCCGCGCAAGCGACTTGAAGCCGTGCTGGTCACCCTGACGGAGTCCAGCGAGGTCTTCCCGCTCTTCCAGCACCCGGGCGTCGAAGTCCTCTACATGCTGGAGGGCGAGATGGTGTACGGGCACGGCGACGCCCGCTACACGATGCGCCCGGGCGACACGCTGCAGTTCGACGGCGAAGGACCGCACGGGCCCGACGAACTCGTCGCACTGCCCATCAAGTTCCTGTCCGTCACGGTCCTGGACGCGCCGCCGCAGACCTGACCCCTGGGGCCGGGCCGCGGGCCCGAGGTGTTCACCGCAGGGCCGTTTCCCGACCGCTCCCGCCGGCTCCCGACCGTTCGCGGGCGGGGTGCCGCGGCGGACCGCCGTCAGGCGTTCGCGGGCCCGCCGATCTGGATGCCCGCCATGCGGGTCCACTCGTACTGCCCGGTCTTGACGCGCAGCGCCACGTCGTTCGGGAACTCGTCGTGCAGCCGCAGGCCGGCCGCCTCGATCGCCTTGCGCGCCGTCTCCGGGTCGCGCGCGACCTGGTCGCCCCACTGGCCGTCGGCGCCGACGACGACGATGCGGGTCGAGTCGCGCCCGATGTACTCCACGACCGCGTCGGCCGTCGAGTCGCCGCCCGCCGCGTGGCGGCTCGAGAACCGTGTGAGGTTGCGCGCGAGGCGGCGCACCTGGCGGTCGGTCTTCGGTGCCGCGTCCGCCGGCTCGGCCGGGGGAGTCGCCGCGGCGGTCTCTGTCTCGCTCATGCGCAGGATGCTACCGACGGGTCGTCGGACCGGCGCCGTGGGGATCATCACAGCGCGTCGCGCATCCACGGACCAGGCCGCCGCAGGTGAGGGACTCAGCCGAAGATGACCGGGTCGACCGCGACCGCCACGAACAGCAGCGTCAGGTACGTGATCGACCAGTGGAACAGGCGCATCTCCTTGAGCTTCGCGCCCGTCTCCTCGGCCTTCGCGCGGCGGTTCAGCGCATGTGCCTCGTACAGCCACGCCACGCCGAGCACCAGGGCCGCCGCCGGGTAGAGCCAGCCGGTGTCGGCGGTCGGCCACAGCAGCAGCGACGTGGCGACCATGACCCAGCTGTAGACCACGATCTGCTTGGCCACGACCTTGTTGCCGGCCACGACCGGCAGCATCGGCACGCCCGCGTTCGCGTAGTCGTCGGCGCACTTCATCGACAGCGGCCAATAGTGCGGCGGCGTCCAGAAGAAGATGACCATGAACAGCACGAACGGCGCCCAGGCAAGGGAGTTCGTGACCGCGGTCCAGCCGATGAGCACCTGCATGCAGCCCGCGATGCCGCCCCACACGATGTTCTGCGGGGTACGCCGCTTCAGCATCATCGTGTAGACGACGACGTAGTAGAAGATCGCCAGCACCGACAGACCCGCCGACAGCGGGTTGACCAGCACCCAGAACCACACGGTCGAGATCACGCCGAGCGCGGTGGCGAACGCCAGGCACTCGCGCGGCGACACCATGCCGGTCACCAGCGGGCGCCGCTCGGTGCGGTGCATCAGCCGGTCGATGTCCCGGTCGAGGTACATGTTGAAGGCGTTTGCACTGCCCGCGGACAGGTAACCGCCGAAGCAGACGACCAGTACGAGGCTCAGGTCCGGCAGCCCTTTGGCGGCCAGGAACATCACCGGAATCGTGCTGATCAGCAGCAGTTCGATGATGCGCGGTTTCGTGAGGGCCACGAACGCGAGGACCCGGGCCGCCGGCGGACGACTGCCGCGGGTAGGTCCCGCGAGCCCGGCCGGTCGGGATTCGACGGCTGTCACGAACACCCCATCAGCAGCGGATTAGAACTAACGGGAAACTGTAGTCCCTCGCCCGCTTGTGAATTGTGCGGGGGGCACGTCCGCGCGGCGTCGGCCGCCGTCGGCCACCCGGCCGGAGTCCTCCACCGCGTGACGTCCCCGGTGCCCCGGTAGGCTCGGCCTTGTGCCGTATACGCCGCGCGGGCGGTAGACCCGCGATTTCGGCGATCAACCGGAGAAACCGGAAGGAGCCCTGACAAGGGTGAGCACCATGCCGACCAACGACAGCAGCGCGCTGGAGTGGACCGATCTCGACAAGCGCGCGGTGGACACGGCTCGTGTCCTCGCGATGGACGCCGTGCAGAAGGTCGGCAACGGCCACCCGGGTACGGCGATGAGCCTCGCACCCGCGGCCTACCTCATCTGGCAGAAGCTCCTCAAGCACGACCCGGTCGACCCCGACTGGGCCGGCCGCGACCGCTTCGTGCTGTCCCCGGGGCACACCAGCCTGACGCTGTACACCCAGCTCTTCCTGTCGGGCTACGGCCTGACGCTGGACGACCTGAAGGCGTTCCGCACCTGGGGCAGCCGTACGCCCGGCCACCCCGAGCACGGCCACACCTCCGGCGTCGAGACCACCACCGGCCCGCTGGGCCAGGGTCTCGCCAACGCGGTGGGCATGGCGATGGCGGCCCGTTACGAGCGCGGTCTGTTCGACCCCGAGGCGCCCGCCGGCACCTCGCCGTTCGACCACACCATCTGGGCGATCGTCTCCGACGGCGACCTGGAAGAGGGCATCTCCGCCGAGGCCAGCTCGCTCGCCGGCCACCAGAAGCTCGGCAACCTCGTCGCGGTGTACGACGACAACCACATCTCGATCGAGGGCGACACCGAGACCGCGTTCAGCGAGGACGTCCTCAAGCGCTACGAGGCCTACGGCTGGCACACCCTCCGCATCGAGCCGCTGCCCAACGGCGACATCGACGTCGACGCGCTGTACGCCGCGCTGCTCGCCGGCCGCGCCGAGACCGGCCGCCCGACGATGATCGCGATGCGCACCACCATCGCGTGGCCCGCGCCGAACGCGCAGAACACCGCCAAGGCGCACGGCTCCGCGCTCGGCGCCGACGAGGTCGCCGCGACCAAGAAGATCCTCGGCTTCGACCCCGAGCAGAGCTTCGAGGTGGCCGACGAGGTCCTCGCGCACGCCCGCAAGGTCGTCGACCGCGGCCGCGCCGCCCGCGCCGAGTGGGACACCGCGCTCGACACATGGCGTGCCGCCAACCCGGAGCGCGCCGCGACCCTCGCGCGCGTCGCCAAGCGGCAGCTGCCCGACGGCTGGGAGCAGGCCCTCCCGGCCTTCGAGACCGGCAAGCCGATGGCCACCCGCAAGGCGTCCGGCAAGGTGCTGGAGGCGCTGGGCGGCGTCATCCCCGAGCTGTGGGGCGGCAGCGCCGACCTCGCCGAGTCGAACAACACCACGATCGACGAGTCCAGCTCGTTCCTGCCGGTCGGCAACGCGCTGAAGTCCGCGGACCCGTACGGCCGCACGATCCACTTCGGCATCCGCGAGCACGCCATGGGCTCGACCATGAACGGCATCGCGCTGCACGGCGGCACCCGCGTGTTCGGCGGCACCTTCCTGGTGTTCTCCGACTACATGCGCCCGGCCGTGCGCCTGGCCGCGCTGATGAAGCTGCCGGTCACGTACGTGTGGACGCACGACTCGATCGGCCTGGGCGAGGACGGCCCGACCCACCAGCCGATCGAGCACATCGCCGCGCTGCGCGCGATCCCCGGCCTCGACGTCGTCCGCCCGGCGGACGCCAACGAGGTGGCCGTCGCGTGGCGCACGATCCTGTCGCACACCGACCGCCCGGCCGGCCTGCTGCTGACCCGCCAGGACGTCCCGACGTTCGAGCGCGACGACCACAACTCGGCCGACGGCGCCGCCAGGGGCGGCTACATCCTCGCCGAGGCGTCGAAGGGGCTGCCGCAGGTCGTGCTGATCGGCACCGGCTCCGAGGTGCAGCTCGCCGTGCAGGCGCGCGAGACCCTGGAGGCCGAGGGCATCGCGACGCGCGTCGTGTCGATGCCCTCGATCGAGTGGTTCAACGCGCAGGACCAGTCGTACCGCGAGCACGTCATCCCGCCGAACGTGAAGGCGCGCGTCTCGGTCGAGGCCGGTATCGCGCTCGGCTGGCGCGAGATCGTGGGCGACGCCGGAAAGATCGTGTCGCTCGAGCACTTCGGGGCATCCGCTGACTTCAAGACGCTTTTCGCGGAGTTCGGCATCACCGCCGCGGCGGTCGTGACGGCCGCGCGGGAATCCCTGCGCGCCGCGGGCGCTTGAGCCGGACGAGACCGGCTAAAGACATTCAGCGACCACTCGATCGGTCACTCACCGACCACTGAGGAGCGAAAGACATGACGGACAACCTCCGTCGCCTCTCCGCCGAGGGTGTGGCTATCTGGCTCGACGACCTGAGCCGTGCCCGCCTCGACTCCGGCAACCTCGCCGAACTCGTGCGCGACAAGGAGATCGTCGGGGTCACCACGAACCCGGCGATCTTCCAGAAGGCCATCTCGGGCAAGGACGACTACAACGCCCAGCTGCGTGACCTCGCGGTCCGCGAGGTCACGGTCGAAGAAGCCGTGCGCATGATCACCGTGCAGGACGTGCGGCGCGCGTGCGACGTGCTCAAGCCGGTGTACGTGGCGAGCAACCACGTCGACGGCCGCGTGTCGATCGAGGTCGACCCGCGGCTCGCGCACAAGACCGAGCCGACCGTCGCCGAGGCCCGCCAGCTGTGGTGGCTCGTCGACCGCCGGAACCTGTTCATCAAGATCCCGGCGACGAAGGCGGGCCTGCCCGCCATCTCGCAGGCGATCTCCGAGGGCATCAGCGTCAACGTCACGCTGATCTTCTCGCTGGAGCGCTACAAGGCCGTCATGGACGCGTACCTGACCGGCCTGGAGCGCGCCAAGGAGGCCGGCCTCAACCTCGCCGAGATCGAGTCGGTGGCGTCCTTCTTCGTGTCCCGCGTGGACACCGAGATCGACGGGCGCCTCGACAAGCTCGGCACCGACGAGGCGAAGGCGCTGCGCGGCAAGGCCGGACTGGCCAACGCGCGCCTGGCGTTCGAGGCGTACGAGGAGGTCGTCGCCTCCGACCGCTGGAAGGCGCTGGCCGCCGCGGGGGCCAACCCGCAGCGTCCGCTGTGGGCGTCGACCGGGGTCAAGGACCCGGCCTACAAGGACACGCTGTACGTCGACGAGCTCGTGGTCGCCGGCACCGTGAACACGATGCCGGAGGCCACGCTCGAGGCGGTCGCCGACCACGGCGACATCCACGGCGACGCGGTGCGCGGGACGTACGACGCGGCCCGCGCCGACCTGGCCGCGCTGGAGCAGCTGGGGGTCTCGTACGACGAGGTCGTGCAGCTCCTCGAGGACGAGGGCGTGGAGAAGTTCGAGACCTCGTGGAACGAACTCCTGGACTCCGTGCAGAAGGAGCTCCAGCGCCTGCGCCCGTGAACCGGCGCACCCCCGGGCCTCGATCCCTCGTCGGAGCCCTATAGCAGCACTCTTCGGCTGTCACGGCCGAACGTCACCCGTTCGGCCGTGACAACCGGGGAAATCCACGCAATCAGGGCATGATTTCAGCAGACTCCACAACACAGGAGGGCTGACCGCCCGTGCAACACGCATTCGACGAACGCGTGGCCGCCGGCGGCGTGGAAGTCACCGTCACCGGTGACCTCGTCCGTGCCGCAGCTGTCCACGACGCCGTCGCGACGTCGATCACCGACAAGGTTCCCGCGCGGCTCGCCGCGTCGGATCCCACCCTGTGGGGACCGGACGCCGAGTCCGAGGCGGCCGTGCGCCTCGGCTGGGTCGACCTCCCCGCCTCCTCCCGGGCGTTGCTGCCGCAGCTCGCCGAACTCCGCGAGCAGGTCCGCGCCGAAGGACTCGACCACGTGGTCCTGGCCGGGATGGGCGGCTCCTCGCTCGCCCCCGAGGTCGTCGCCGCGGTCCACGGAGTCCCCCTCACCGTCGTCGACACCACCGACGCCGACCAACTGCGCCGCGCGCTCCGCGAACGCACCGAACGCACCGTCGTCGTGGTCGCCAGCAAGTCCGGCGGCACGATCGAGACCGACAGCCACCGCCGCGCCTTCGAACAGGCGTTCCGCGACGCGGGTCTGACACCGAGCCAGATCGCCGCGCGCATCGTCGTGGTGACCGACCCCGGATCGCCGCTGGAGACGTCCGCGCGGGAGGCCGGCTACACGGTCGTCCTCGCCGACCCCAATGTGGGCGGGCGCTACTCCGCGCTGACCGCGTTCGGCCTGGTGCCGAGCGCCCTCGCCGGCGCCGACGTGGCACGTCTGCTCGACGAGGCCGCGGCACTCGCCCCGGCCCTCGGCGGTGCCACCGACAACCCCGGGCTGCTGCTCGGCGCCGCACTCGGCGCGGCCGCCGCGTCCGGCCGCGACAAACTCGTCCTTTCCGACGGCGCCGGCCTGCCCGGTTTCGGGGACTGGGCCGAGCAGTTGATCGCGGAGTCCACCGGCAAGCAGGGCCGCGGCATCCTGCCCGTCGTCGTCGAGGGCCCCGACGCGCCCGGCATCGCCGGCCGGGGGCGCGACGCCGTGGTCGCGGCCGTCGGCGCGGGGAGCGGCGACATCACCGCTCCGTCCGCCGCGGCCGATTCGTCCGCCGCACCCGGGACCCCCGACATCGCCGTCACCGGCCCGCTCGGCGCGCAGTTCCTGCTCTGGGAGTACGCCACCGCCGTCGCCGGCCGCATCATCGGCATCGACCCCTTCGACCAGCCCAACGTCCAGGAATCGAAGGACAACACCGCCAAGCTGCTCGACACGCTCGCCGCCGAGGGCACGCTGCCCCAAGGCACCGCGGCGTTCGTCGACGGCGGGACCGCGGTGTACGGCGACGCCGACCTGCTCGGCGACACCGCCACCGTTCAGGACGCCCTGCGCGCGCTGCTCGCGGCCGTACCGGAACGCGGCTACCTGGCGGTCATGGCGTACCTCGACCGCGGCGGTGACACCGGCGCGCCGGACCTGCGCCCGCTGCTCGCCCGCGCGCTCGGCGACCGGCAGGTCACCTTCGGCTGGGCGCCGAGGTTCCTGCACTCGACCGGCCAGTTCCACAAGGGCGGCCCGCAGGTCGGGGCGTTCCTGCAGATCACCAGCGAGGTCACCGGCGACCTGCCGGTGGCCGGCCGCCCGTACACCTTCGCGCAGCTGCAAAAGGCCCAGGCGCTCGGCGACCTCCACGCGCTCACCGCGCGCGGCCGCCCGGTGCTGCGCCTCCACCTCCTGGACCCCGCCGAAGCCCTGGCAGGTCTGCTGTCCGACGCACGCGCACTGGAGGGTGCCGCATGACACGCTCGCCGGCTGTTTGGCCCGCGAACCCGCTTCGTGACCCGCAGGACCGCCGTCTGCCACGCATCGCGGGGCCGTCCGGCCTGGTGATCTTCGGGGTGACCGGCGACCTGAGCCGCAAGAAGCTGATGCCCGCGATCTACGACCTGGCCAACCGCGGCCTGCTGCCGCCGGGCTTCGCGCTCACCGGCTTCGCCCGCCGCGACTGGGCCGACGAGGACTTCGGCCAGGTCGTGTACGACGCGGTCAAGGCGCACGCCCGCACCCCCTTCCGCGAGGAGGTGTGGCGCCAGCTCTCCGAGGGATTCCGGTTCGTCCAGGGCGACTTCGACGACGACGAGGCGTTCGACCACCTGCGCCAGACGATCGCCGAGCTGGACCAGAAGCAGGGCACGCACGGCAACCACGCCTTCTACCTCTCCGTACCGCCGAAGTTCTTCCCCCTCGTCGTCGCGCAGCTGAAGAAGCACGGCCTCGCCGACCCGCCGCACGCCGACTCGTGGCGGCGCGCGGTCATCGAGAAGCCGTTCGGCCGCGACCTGGAGACGGCGATCGAGCTCAACAACATCGTCGACGACGTCTTCCCGCCCGAGTCGGTCTTCCGCATCGACCACTACCTGGGCAAGGAGACCGTCCAGAACATCCTGGCGCTGCGCTTCGCCAACACGATGTTCGAGCCGCTGTGGAACCGCTCGTACGTCGACCACGTGCAGATCACCATGGCCGAGGACATCGGCATCGGCGGCCGGGCCGGCTACTACGACGGCATCGGCGCGGCGCGCGACGTCATCCAGAACCACCTGCTGCAACTCCTCGCACTGACCGCGATGGAGGAGCCGCAGTCGTTCGAGGCCGACTCGCTGGTGGCCGAGAAGCTCAAGGTGCTCAACTCCATCAAGCTGCCGGACGACCTGGGCAAGCACACCGTGCGCGCGCAGTACACGTCCGGCTGGCAGGGCGGCGAGCAGGTCTGCGGCTACCTGGAGGAGGACGGCATCTCGGCGTCGTCGCGCACCGACACGTACGCGGCCATAAAGCTGGAGATCGAGAACCGCCGCTGGGCGGGCGTGCCGTTCTACCTGCGCACCGGCAAGCGCCTCGGCCGCCGCGTCACCGAGATCGCCGTCGTGTTCCAGCGCGCCCCGCACCTGCCGTTCGACGAGACCGCGACCGAGGAGCTGGGGCAGAACGCGCTGGTGATCCGGGTGCAGCCGGACGAGGGCATGACGCTGCGGTTCGGCTCCAAGGTGCCCGGCACCGCGATGGAGGTCCGGGACGTCAACATGGACTTCGCGTACGGCGAGTCCTTCACCGAGTCGAGCCCGGAGGCGTACGAGCGCCTGCTGCTCGACGTACTCCTCGGCGACGCCCCGCTGTTCCCGCGCTGGGAGGAGGTCGAGGCGTCCTGGAAGATCCTCGACCCGATCGAGAAGTACTGGGACAAGCACGGCAAGCCCGACACCTATGTCTCCGGGACGTGGGGCCCCGAGGCAGCCGACCAAATGCTCGCACGTGACGGACGGAGCTGGCGCCGCCCATGATGATCGACCTGATCGACACGAAATCCAGTGCCGTCAACGCGGCGCTGGTCGACGCGCGGCACGCCATCGGGTCACCCGCCCTCGGCATGGTGCTCACGATGGTCATCGTCACCGACGAGAGCAACCAGTACGACGCCATGAAGGCCGCCGTCGAGGCGGCCCGCGAGCACCCCTCGCGCATCCTCGTGGTCATCGGCCGCCCCGGACCGGACATCCCGCCGCGCCTCGACGCCGAGGTGCGTGTGGGTGACGCGGGTGCGGGCGAGACGGTGGTCCTGCGGCTGCACGGCGAACTGGCCGAGCACGCCGAGTCGGTGTGCCTGCCGCTGCTGCTGCCGGACGCCCCGGTGGTGGTGTGGTGGCCGGGCAAGGCACCGGAGACGGCCAGCAAGGACCCGCTCGGCGTGCTCGCGCAGCGCAGGATCACCGACGCGGTCGCGGCGCCCCGGCGCACCGACTGGCTGGAGATCCGCGCGTCCGGCTACGTGCCCGGCGACACCGACCTCGCGTGGACGCGCACCACGACGTGGCGCAGCCTGCTGGCCGCCGCGCTCGACCAGCGCTACGAGCGGATCACCGGTGCCTCGGTCGAGGCCAAGGCGGGCAACCCGAGTGCCGAACTGCTCGCGCTGTGGCTGTCCGACCGCCTGAAGGTCCCGGTGGAGCGCGTCGTCTCGGCCGGCCCCGGCATCACCGCGGTACGCCTGACCACCGTGCAGGGCGACATCGCGATCACCCGGCCCGACGGCGTGCTGGCCACGCTGTCCACGCCGGGCCAGCCGGACCGGCACGTCGCCCTCAAGCGGCGTGACGCGGCCGAGCTGATCGCCGAGGAGCTGCGCCGACTCGACCCGGACGACGTCTACGCCACCACGCTCGCGCACGCGGCGGAGGAGGCCAAGGCGGCCGGCAAGTCCGCCGACCCGTCCGACGCCGCCGCGGAGGCGGCCGCGAACGAGCAGTCGTCGGTGGCGCTCGCCGCGTTGCCCGGCGGCCCGACGATGGCGGACACCGCGGACGTCGCGAAGCCGGCGGCGAAGCGGGCGGCCTCGCGTACGTCCGGAGGCGGGTCGAACGCGCCGAACCCGTCCGGTGCCACGAAGAAGACCGCGAAGTCCGCGAACTCGCGGTCGTCGTCTTCGTCTTCCTCCTCGTCATCGTCCTCGTCCCGGTCGCCGCGCAAGCGCTCCGGCGGTGGTTCGTCGTGACCGCGACGCCCGCGGTCCTGATCCACGCGGACGGCACGCTCCTCGCCCGCGCCGCGGCGGCCCGGCTCATCACCCGGCTCGTCGACGCGCAGGCCGCCCGGGGAGTGGCGCACATCGTGCTCACCGGCGGCCGCAACGGCAACGCGCTGATGCGTGAACTGGCCGAGTCCCCGGCCCGGGACGCGGTCGACTGGGCGCACGTCCACGTGTGGTGGGGCGACGAGCGGTTCCTGCCGAGCGGCGACCCGGACCGCAACGAGACGCAGGCCCGCGCCGAACTGCTCGACAAGCTGCCGCTCACCCCGGAGTTCGTGCACCCCATGCCGGCCTCCGACGGGCCGGACGGCGGCGACCCGGAGGCCGCGGCGGCCCGCTACGCGGCGGAACTGGCCGTCGCGGCAAGGGCGGAGACGGCGGGGGAGCGGGGCGGGGTGGACGTCCCGTCCTTCGACGTCGCGATGTTCGGCGTCGGCCCGGACACCCACGTCGCCTCGCTGTTCCCGGAGTTGCCCGCGGTGCAGGAGACCGCGCGGACCGTGGTGGCGGTACGCGGGGCCCCGAAGCCGCCGCCGACCCGGATCACCCTGACGTTCCCGGCGATCCGTACCGCCAAGGACGTCTGGCTGCTGGCCGCGGGCGAGGACAAGGCCTCGGCCGTGCGGATCGCCCTCGCGGGCGGCGGGGACAAGCAGGTCCCCGCGGCGGGCGCGTACGGCCGCCGCAACACCCTGTGGATACTGGACCGTTCCGCGGCCGCGCAGCTGCCGCCCGGTCTGAACCGCATCGCGTCGCCGTAGCGGGCGGAGACGAACGGGTGGGGCGGCTCCCGGAGTTCCGGGAGCCGCCCCACGCGTGTCTGCCGGTGCTCCAGGTACCCGGGCTCCAGGTACCGGGAGTGGGCGCGTCAGGACAGGCGGAGGCGTCCCCGGTGCGGCTTGGCGGGGAACTCGGCGGTCTCCAGGCGGAGTCCGAAGGGCTCCGGGATCGTGATCGGGTCGCCGTAGGTGACGGTGTGGTGGGCGAGGTAGTCGCCGTGCTGCGGGTCGGTGTAGAGCGTGACGAGGGCGAGCAGCGGGTCGACGAGCAGGTAGAGCGGGACGCCTTCGCTCGCGTACAGCAGGCGCTTGGGTTCGCGGTCGTTCCTGATGCTGGACTCGGAGCCGACCTCGACGACGAGTTCGACGATGTCCATGGAGTGGAAGCGCAGGTCCGCGTCCAGCGCCTTGTCCGGGACGACGGTCAGGTCCGGGATCGGCTCGTCGCCGGTGGCCGGGCATCGGTAGCGGATGCCGCCGATGGGCCGGTGGTCGGCGGGGCACGCGGCCTGGAGTTGGCGGCGGACCTGGTCGACGGTGAGCGCGTGGCGGCCGCGCATGAGCGGTGACATGACGATGACTCCCCCGAGGATCTCCGCCCGGAGCGAGTCCGGGACATCGAAAGCGTGCAGAAGCTCTGAGAGCGAACTGTCGGAATGGCGGACAGCGATCATCGAATCCTCCGGTCGAGTGATCGGAATGTGATCGTCCGTCGACAGAAGGTAGTGGCGAAAGGGTGGCGCGTCCGGGTGTTCGAGTGACGTCACCCGTTTGGCCTAACGCTGCTGTCCGCCCGGCCCGCAAGGGAGTTCCGGGGGCGGCTGCCGGTCGGCGGTGAGCCGACGTCAGGTCGGTCGGCGCCTGTCAGCGGGCGCCTTCTCAGTCGGTGCCTGTCGCCCGGTGCCTGTCGCCCGGTGCCTGTCAGCCGGTGCCGGTTGGTCGGTGTCGGCCAGTCAGTCGGCGGTGCCGAGTGCGGGGATCGGGTACGGGCCGTGGTTCAGGTCCACGCCCGCCCGCACTTTGGTCTCGGCGACGCCGCCTTCGGACCAGATGTGGCACGTACCGCGGATCGGCGCGACCACCCGTTCGACGACGTCCGCGGGGAGGGGGTGCAGGCCGGGGCGGGGGACCGGGTTCGCCTCGAGACGCGCCCTGGCGTGGCAGGACATGACGCTCTGGAACACCGCGGACCCGAGCGCGCGGGACAGCTCGAACAGGTGGGAGCAGCCCGAGACACCTCGGAACCCCTCCTGGAGCCGGGAGTTGAAGCCCGCACCCACCCGCATCCCGACCAGTTCCCCGAACTTCGGTGCGATCAGCGGGCATTCGGCGTGCGGGAAGCTGTGCATGCCGGCGTCGGCCGCGGTGATGACCATGTCGGACTTGCGGACGCGTACGTCCAACTGCATGTGGTGCAGCACCGCCCGCCCGTCGGTCTGCCAGGGCCGCTCGTCCCGCAGGTACGCGGTCACCAACAGGTCGCCGCCTTCCTCGAACGCGTCGAAGGTCAGCGTGCGGCGGTGCACCGGGAGCGGCACCCGCTCCGTGCCGCTCGTCTCCCGCGCCGCGGTCCCGCCGGTCGTCCCGTTCATCCCCGCCCCTTCCTGCGCCCCGGACGCCCGGTGGCGCGGCTTCGGCTCCTCACCGCAGTTTGCCTGACTGATACAACTATCCCGCCACCGGGGTGCCGATGGCGGGACAGTCGATGCTCACGTTCCCGTGGTCGTGGTCGTGGCCGTGGGAGTGCGGCGGCTCAGCGGGCGGGTGCCACCCCCAGGAGCTCCAGGACGTCGGCGTCGCCCCGGTCCTGGAGCCGCTTGAGGACGGCCTTCAGGTCGCAGTTCGCGTCGAGCCCCAGCCGGGCGCCCAGCAGGGCGGGCAGGTTGACCTGGTCGGGGACGGGGTCGACGCCGGTGTGCCGCAGCGCACGCGCCCAGCGCGGCAGCCGCAGCTTGCCGTCGCCGGCCAGCAGCCGCGTCTCCAGGCGCCCCGGCCGCACCGAGCCGATGAACACCATGTCGCCGTCCTCGGCGCCGAGTCCGGCCAGGATGGCGCGCAGCGAGACGCAGTACGGCTCCCGCTCCCACCGCAGCGCGGCGGGACCCGCGGCGTGGTGCAGGCGCAGCCCCTGGTCCGGACGCAGGCCGAGGGACAGTACGAACTGCGGGGGCAGCGGCAGGCGTTCGCCGTCGATCAGCGGCATGTCGACGTCCACCCGGTACCACCAGACGCCCTGGTCGTCGCGGAAGCAGCGGGCCGCTTCGCCGGGATCGGCGTCCGGGTCCGGTTCCGCCGGCGCGGCGGCCGAGCCGGGCGCGGTCCAGGACGGCATGCCGGGTTCCGAGCCGAACGCCGCCTCGGGACCGGTCCCGGAGCCCGTTCCGGATCCCGGGTCGGGGTCGGGACGCGCCGCCTCCACGGTGGCCGCGGCCGCCTCGTTCTCGCCCGTCTCCGGGACCGCCGCGGCCTCGCCCGACTCGTCGCGCGGCCACGGGCGTACGACGCCGTCCGCGATCTCGAAGCCGTCGAGCCGGGCGATCCACGCCTCGCGCACCTTGACGCGCACGCCCAGTGCGGACAGCGGCGGTTCGAGGGCCGCCAGCGGGGCGGAGCCGTCGCGTTCGCACGCGGCTCCGACGATCTCCGAGGTGCGCGACTCCAGTTCACCGGGCGCGCCGGCGGTGATCCACCCGTCGGCGGACGTGTTGAGGTCGAGCAGGCCGCGTACGACCTGCCACAATTGCACGCCGAGCCCCGGCACCGACGCGCTGTGCCGGTCGTCGAGTTCGCGGAGTTCGGCGACCGTGGCCACCGGGCCGAGGCTGTCGCGCACGTAGGCGAGGTGTTCGCGCACCTGGCTTCCGCCCGGCTCATCCAGCTGTGCGTGCAGGTGCTGTCGCAACGCCCGTTCCAGCGCCGCGACCTCCGCCGTGTCCTTGTCGAACTCGGCCGCGATGGACGAGAGTTCGCGCGGGCTGTCGGTGAACAGCCGGTCCCGGGCGAGGGTTCGCCAGCGCGGTTCGCGGCCGGAGAACCACCCCGCGAGCACCATGACGATGTTGGTGGAGACGGGGGCGGGGGTGTCGTCGGAGTCGGCGTAAGACGACGCGCCCTCGACGGAGTCCGCACCGTGATCGATTGCGGTGGCCGCACCGACGTCCGCTCCCGCGCCGCCCGTATCGGCCACGTCGCCACCCGGCACCGGCGGCGCCGTCGTGGGGCGCGGCGGGATGGGCGGCGGCTGCGTCGGCTTCGGCGGGATCACGATGTCCGGGACGGCACCGGCCGGTTGCTGCGTCTCGGGCAGCGCGGACGCCTCCGAGTGCGCGGCGGCCTCCGAGCGTCCCGCCTTCTCCGCCTGTGCCGCCTCGGCCCGGGCGGCCGCCGCGGCCTTCGCGGCGGCGGCTTCGGCGCGCGGGTCGCGGGCGTCCGGGACGGCTTCCGCGGTGTCGGCGGCGATGGGCCGGGAGTCGACCTCGACCGTCACCTCGTCGTCCGTGTCGCCGGCACCCGCGTCGTCACCGGCACCCGCAGTGCCGCTGTCGCCGCCTTGACCCGGCAGTGCCTTGGCGCCACCGCCGCGGATCCACGACGGACCGACGCCGAGCGACGTCGGGTCCAGTACCTCGTCCGCGTCCCACTCGGACTGCGAATCCGGCTGTGCCTCGGTGTGCTTACCGGACTGCGGGTGGAACGCCGGGGGAGATGCGAACACCTCGGGTTCCCGGGACCGCGCGGCGGACGGCACCGGGATGTCGTCGCGCGTCGAGGGCGGGATCTCGCCGAACGCGTCGACCGAGCCTTCCGCGGCGTCGCGGCCGTCCCGCGGTTCGGACCGCGGCTCGTCGCGCGGCGCGGGCTGCGCGGGCAGGTCCTCGCGCGTGGCGGGCGGGATCTCGCCGAAGGCGTCCATGGCGTCGTCGGCGGGCTCCCGCGGCGCTTCGGGACGTACGGCGCGGTCCTCGCGGGTGGCGGGAGGCACCTCGCCGAAGCCGTCGAACGCGCCGCCGCAGGGGTGCGCGCCGGAGTCCTCCGAGTCGTCCCGGCGCTCCGAATCCGCGGCGTGGTCCGGGTGGCCGGCGCCGTCGTCGATGCCCTCGTCACCGCCGTCGGCGGCGGTGACGGTGGGCATGGCGAGCATCGTCAGGTCGTCCGCACCCACCGGCGGCACGCGCGGCGGCTCGGAGGTGGCCGCGGGCATCGCCAGCATGGTCAGGTCGTCCGCGCCGAACGCCGGGCGCGCGTCCCGCTCGGGCTCCCCGCGGCTGTCGGACCGGGCGTCCGACGCCGAGCCGGACTCGGGCTCGTCGTCGGCGGCGGTGTCGGGTGCGAAGGCGGCGTCGTCCGGGCGTACGGCGCCGAGCATCGCGGTCATCTCGGGGGCGTTGTACGGGTCCTCCAACTCGGCGCCGGGCACCGCGAGCGCGTCCTCGGACACGTCCAGCCCCTCGGGCAGCAGGGTCTCCGGCACCAGCGAGGTCAGGCGCAGCAGCGCCGTGCGCACCTCCGGAGGTGCGCCCTCGATACCGACGACGGCCACGGTCTCCAGCGTCACGCGGGCGAGTTCGGACATCAGCGGGACGTCCGGCGCCTCCTCGGCGAGCCAGCGCACGACGTCACCGAGGTCGCCGGTCGGCGGGGCGGGCATGCTGACCGGCCGCAGCTCGTCCTCGATCGCGTCGAGAAGGTCGCTGACCGGTTCGAGGCCGGAGTCCGCGGACGGGTCACCGTAACCGGCGTACGCGGGCTGCGCCTCGTGCGCGACCGACGGCGGCTCTGACTCCGGTTCGGGGTCCGCCGCCGACTCGTCGACGGGTGTGACGGGCGGCCGCTTGCTGATCCGGATACCGCGCGGAGACGGCGGCGAAACGGGCGCCTCCGCGAGGGCCTCGGCGGCACTTTCCGCACCCTCCGCCGGAGTCTCGCCGGAGCCGCCCGCAATGGAGGCGTCGACGGATTCTTCCCCGGACTCTTCCACACGTTCTTCCGCGGGCCCCGCCACGGAATCCGCAACGGAGTCGTCTGCCGCGCCGTCGGGCACGGCCGGCGCGCCCACGGTGCGTGCGTCGTCGGGCAGCAGCCCCAGGACCTCCGCGAACAACTGGGAGATCACCGGGCGCACGGTCGACGTGCCGATCTGGGTCCAGTCGCCGATCTCCTGCACGGTCGCGGTCAGCAGGTCCGCCCAGTCGGGCGTCCTGACCAGGACGTTCGTGCGTGCGGCGTCGGGCCACTGGGAGAGCCGGAAGTCGTTGCGGGCGAGCCACGCCGCCGGGAGCAGGTCGCCGAGGCGCAGGTGGCGGAGCTCGCCGTACGCCAGGTCCGCCAGCCGGTCGGGGAGTTCCGCCGCGCCGATCGCGTCGACGGCGCGCGAGATCGGCACGCTCGTCCACCACGCGGGCGGCAGGCCCGGGTGGCCCAGATGCCGGTCCACGCGGTCGGGGGGCAGGAAGCGCAGGGCCGGGACGAAGTCGGCCAGGGTGGCCTCAAGCCGTGGCTGCATGCGGATCCTCCGTGACGCGGACTCTTCTGTTGCCGCTTCTCGTGCCGACGGTAGCGCCCGCGCAGCGTGTCGGCACAGGGCGGTCGTACCGTACGCACCACCCGGCAAGCGGGACGTCGCAGCGCGCCGGTTGGTTCCCGGCACGGAGCCGACCGGGGCAGGTCAGAGCCGACTCGGGGGTCGGCCGGCGGCCGGATTTCGCGGCCTCAGGAACCGTCCCCGGGCTGCGCGGATCCGTCCGCGGCGGCTTCCTTACCGTCGCCCCCGGCCGGTGCGGCGGCCGGTGCCGCGGCCGGGACTGTGCGGCGGATCACCACGACGCCCTTGTCCAGGTCGATCGGCCCGGGGCCGCCCTGCTCGTGGTCGTCGTCGCGGGCGAGCGCGAGTCGGTTGTGCTCGTCGTTGGTGTGCTTGCGTCCCGGACTGAACAACTCCTCGAAGATGCCGCCTATCACGTGGCGCGCTCCCGCCGGTAGAGCGCCACGACGTGGCGCGGTGACTCTCTCCCTGCCACGGTACGCGCCGTCGCCACCCCGGTGCGCCGGGCGTGCGCCCCCGGTTCCGGACCACCACCCGTGCACCTGCCGGGCGTGCCTCGTCCGTGTCTGTTACCGCCAACGAGGTTTCGCGCGCCCCGCACAAGTCGATCTCACATACAAGGGAATCGAGGATCCGTCCGAGTGCACGGCGAGCAGCACGATCCGGCGATCAGGGGGAGCTGTGGGCGAGACCGCACCGCTGCGGCAGCACGGGGAGTCCAGATCCGACACACCGAATCCGGTCCACACACAGGTCCACTCGTCGACCGCACCGCCCATCCCGGCCCAGGCGACCGCGGCCGGAGGTGCCCCGGGCCGGCATCCGGGGCAGGCGCAGCACCCGGTGCCGGCGGTCCCGCAGGGCTCCGCATCCATGGTCTTCTCGCTGTGCCTGCCCGCGACGGTCGAGGCGGTCCCGCGTGCGCGGCACGCGCTACGCGGGTCGATACGGGGTGAGATACCGGGCGAACCGCTCGACGTCCTCGAACTCCTGGTCTCCGAACTCGTCACCAACGCCGTGCAGCACTCGCCGCAGTCGACCACCGTCACTGTCGAGGTGCTGCGCGGCGATCGCACGATCCGGATCGCGGTGACCGACGCGGGGGCGCTGCTGCCGCGCCCGCGCCGGGCGAAGTCGGTCGCCGAGGCCTCCGCGGACGAGCACGGGCGCGGCCTGCTGCTGGTGGAGGCCCTCGCGGAGTCGTGGGGCAGCCGTCCGGTGCCGGGCGGCAAGGTCGTGTGGTGCGACGTCGACGTGCTCCGGGACTGAGCACATGCCGCCGGGCCGACAGGGCTCGATGCGCTCGTGGGCCACGTCGGGCTCGCGGGCACATCACGGGGGCGCCGGTACGCCGTGCAGGGCTTGCCGCGCACACCCGTGAGCGGACGACGCGTCAGATCCGGCCCGCGAACGTGTCGCAGGAGGCCATGTCGCCCGTGCGGTACCCCTGGGTGAACCACTGCTGCCGCTGCGCCGCCGAACCGTGCGTCCAGCTCTCCGGGTTCACCCGCCCCTGGAACTCCTGCTGGATGCGGTCGTCGCCGACCGCGGCGGCGGCGTCGAGGCCGTCGGCGATGTCCTGGTCGGTCAGCTGCGTGATGAGCGGCGCAGTACCGTCCGGCTGCGGCCGGGTGGCGTTCTTCGCCCACACGCCGGCGTAACAGTCGGCCTGGAGTTCGAGGCGTACGGCACCGCTCTGCGGTCCCTGCCGGTCGTTGCCGACCTTGGCCATCTGGCCGGTGAGGTTCTGGATGTGGTGGCCGTACTCGTGCGCGATGACGTACGCCTCGGCGAACGGCCCGCCCTTCGCGCCGAACTTGGTGCGCAGGTCGTCGAAGAAGCCCAGGTCGATGTAGACCTTCCGGTCGGCCGGGCAGTAGAACGGGCCGACCGCCGAGGTCGCGCCGCCGCACGCGGTGCCGACCGAGCCGCTGAAGAACCGGGTCGGCGCGGCCGTGTAGCGGCCGCCGCGGGCCGTGAACTCGCCGTCCCAGTAGCCCTGCGCGCTGTTGACCACGCCGACGACGCGGCAGTCGTCGCGCGCGTTGGCGTCCCGCCCGGAACGGCAGGAGTCGGCGAGCGCCTGGTTGTCGGCCGGGATGTCGCTGCCGCCCCCGCCGCCGTCCGCGAGGCCGAGTTGGTCCGGGCTGATGCCGAAGATCAGCGCGACGATGGCGACCAGGATCCCGGCGCCGCCGCCGATCTTGAGACCGGGGCCGCGCAGCCCGCCGCCACCGCCTCGGGAGCCCCGGGAGTCCTCGATCTGCGACGTGTCGAGATTGGCGTCGTCGTTGAACTGCATGGGACCACCCGTCGTCCGGCGGAGATCAACATCCCTTTTGTCAGAATTTAAGGGTGTTCCGCGCGGGCGGCATGCGCAGCACCCGGACCACCCGTCGCCCGCCCGACGCGGTGGAGGCGCGGTCGTGGCGCGACGGGTGGCGACCGGCGTACGGCGGTCTCCGGCTAGACTGACGCGTATGGTCGTGAGGGCTTTCAATCCGCTGCGTGACCGCGGGGTGCATTAGGGCGAGGCGGTCCACGCCGCCCTCTGAGGTCCCCATGCCCCTGTCCGCCGGAGCCGACTTCCGGCCCTATCTGGAGCCACGTCCCCGACATGATCAATGCCACCGCCGTCGAACTGCGCGCGGGCGCCCGCATCCTCCTCGAATCGGCCACCTTCCGGGTCGCCCCCGGCGACCGCATCGGCCTCGTCGGCCGCAACGGCGCCGGCAAGACCACGCTGACCAAGACCCTCGCGGGCGAGACGCAGCCGGCCGCCGGAAGCATCGCGCGGACCGGCGAGGTCGGCTACCTGCCGCAGGACCCGCGTACCGGCGACCTGGACGTGCTCGCCAGCAACCGGATCCTTTCCGCGCGCGGACTCGACAGCGCCATCGCGGGCATGCGCGCCGCCGAGCAGACCATGTCCAACTCGGCCGGCGAGGCACGCGAGAAGGCGATGCGCCGATACGCGCGCCTGGAGACCGAGTTCCTCACCAAGGGCGGGTACGCCGCCGAGGCGGAGGCGGCCACGATCGCCGCCAGCCTCGGCCTGCCGGACCGCATCCTGTCGCAGCCGCTGCACACGCTGTCCGGCGGTCAGCGCCGCCGCGTCGAACTGGCCCGCATCCTGTTCTCGGACGCCGACACGTTGCTGCTCGACGAGCCGACGAACCACCTCGACGCCGACTCGATCGTCTGGCTGCGGGACTTCCTGAAGACGTACAAGGGCGGGTTCATCGTCATCAGCCACGACGTGAACCTGGTCGAGACGTGCGTCAACAAGGTGTTCCACCTGGACGCGAACCGCACCGCGCTGGACGTCTACAACGTGGGCTGGAAGGCGTACCTGACGCAGCGTGAGACGGACGAGCGCCGCCGCAAGCGTGAGCGCGACAACGCCGAGAAGAAGGCCGCGCAGCTCATGTCGCAGGCCGACAAGATGCGCGCCAAGGCGACCAAGACCGTGGCCGCGCAGAACATGGCCCGGCGTGCCGAGCGGCTGCTGTCCGGGCTCGAGGGCGTCCGCCAGTCCGACAAAGTCGCCAAGCTGCGATTCCCCGACCCCGCGCCGTGCGGCAAGACGCCGCTCATGGCGTCGGAGCTGTCCAAGTCGTACGGCTCGCTGGAGATCTTCACGGACGTCGACCTCGCGATCGACAAGGGCTCGCGCGTCGTCATCCTCGGCCTCAACGGCGCCGGCAAGACCACGCTGCTTCGGCTGCTGGCCGGCGTCGAGCAGCCGGACACCGGCCGCGTCGAGCCGGGCCACGGCCTCAAGCTCGGCTACTACGCGCAGGAGCACGAGACGCTGGACCCGGAGCGCACCGTGCTGGAGAACATGCGCTCCGCCGCGCCCGACATGGACCTGGTCGAAGTACGCAAGGTGCTGGGCTCGTTCCTGTTCTCCGGCGACGACGTCGACAAGCCGGCCGCGGTGCTGTCCGGCGGCGAGAAGACCCGTCTCGCGCTGGCGACGCTGGTGGTCTCGGCGGCCAACGTGCTGCTGCTCGACGAGCCGACCAACAACCTCGACCCCGCGAGCCGCGAAGAGGTCCTGGGAGCGCTGCGCTCGTACGCGGGCGCCGTCGTGCTGGTGACGCACGACGAGGGCGCGGTCGAGGCGCTGCAGCCGGAGCGCATCATCCTGCTGCCGGACGGCGTCGAGGATCTGTGGAGTGCGGACTACGCCGACCTGGTCGCCCTCGCCTGAGCGGGACCGGCACGCAAGGCACCGCCGAGGGAGCGGCCGCCGCCGGGGCGCCCGGGGCAACTCCGGGAGTACGGCCGCGGTCACTGCCGGGGTGGCGTCGAGACTGCCGCCGATGCGCTTTCCGGGCCTGGCGGTTCGGCCCGGCAGCGCCCGAACAACCCGCTGACGCCGGGGTTTCCCGGGCCGACAGGGATTCCCACACGAAATCCTCACAAGAGGAATCCCAAACTCCGGATCTCCCGGGCGCACACCCAACCGAATGATCAGCCACGCTGAGCAAGGTCGTAGACCTTGTGGGTGACCAGCGGCTTTGTGGACCAACAGCGGACAAGGTCAAGGAATTCCCGCCGGAACCCGGGGTTCCGGACGATGGATCTTGCCCGTCGGCGGGCGGATCAAGGCCCGCGGTCGGGCCCACGGGCTCCGCGGAATCACTGGCCTTGCCGCCCGCGAGGGGTGATCATGGGAACCCAGAGCGCACTTCCCATGAGGAGGCACGTGTGGCCGAGACTCTGAAGAAGGGCAGCCGGGTGACCGGCGCCGCGCGCGAAAAGCTCGCGGCGGACCTCAAGAAACAGTACGACTCCGGCGCCAGTATCCGCGCACTTGCGGAGGCGACGGGCCGTTCCTACGGCTTCGTGCACCGGATGCTGAGCGAATCGGGTGTGACCCTGCGCGGAAGGGGCGGGGCCACGCGCGGCAAGACCAGGGCTACGTCTTCCTGAGCCCTCCCGAGCTCCACCTTGTACTGCCTGCACAGCTCTTGCACTGCATCGCACCAGCCGACGGCTCGTGAAGTTACCAGCCGGTACCATCTCTCACGTGCGGCCACCCGACCTGCTTCCAGGCCGGGTGGCCGATCTCGGTGCACCCGGTCCGCCGTCCGGCCCGGAACCACCCCTCACGTGGAGGTAGAGCATGTCGGAGTACGTCCGTCTGGAACAGACGGGTCCGCTCGCCGTGGTGACCCTGGCCAATCCGGACCGGCGCAACGCGCAGACGCCCGCCATGTGGCGGGAGCTTGCCGGGATCGGGCGCTCGCTGCCCGGAGACGTCCGCGCGGTTGTGCTCCGGGGCGAGGGCGCCTCCTTCTCGGCGGGTCTCGACCGCCGTCTGTTCCCGGGCGGCGGGGGAGTTCCCGGCGAGGCCGCGCTCGCCGACCTGGCCGAACAGGACGAGGCCGGTCTCGACGCGGCCATCTCCGGATTCCAGGAGGCGTTCACCTGGTGGCGGCGCCCGGACCTGGTCTCCATCGCGGCGGTGCAGGGCCACGCGGTGGGGGCCGGGTTCCAACTGGCCCTCGCGTGCGACCTGCGCGTGTGTGCCGACGACGTGCAGTTCTCCATGCTGGAGACCTCGCTCGGGCTGGTCCCCGACCTGGCCGGCACCAAGCCGCTTGTGGACCTCGTCGGATATTCGCGGGCGCTGGAGATCTGCGTGACCGGGCGCCGGGTCGGCGCCGAGGAGGCGGCGGCGCTGGGCATCGCGACGAGCGTCGTACCGCGTGCGGCGCTCGACGACGCGGCACTGGAGCTGACCCAGGCCCTCACCCAGGCCCCGCGCGACGCGGTGGTCGAGACCAAGGCCCTGCTGCTCGGTGCGGCCGCGCGGTCGTACGACGAGCAGCGTGCCGCCGAGCGTGAGGCCCAGGGGCGCCGCCTTCGGGACCTGCTGGGCAAGGGCGAGTAACCGCGGGGGAGTTGACGCGGGGTCAACGGGTAGCGGTGCCTGGTACGTGCCTACCCCGTACCCGCCCGTACCCCCGCCTTGCCTTCCCCGGAAGGATTTCCCCCGGCCGCGCGTTGAGTGGGTCGACTCGTTCGCCGACGTGCCCTCAAGGGGGAATGACAACGCATGATGCCCGGTGGCTCTCTGGGGGTTTCCCCGCGTTCCTGGTCCCGTGACGGCTCCGTCGTCAAGCAGAAGCTCGCCCCGGGGACCGTACGCCGCGTAGGTGCCTTCGCGAAGCCCTTCCGCGGGCAAATTGCCGCCTACCTCGTCCTCGTCGTCATCGGCGCGGTCCTGATGGTGGTGCCGCCGCTGCTCGCCCAGCGCATCGTGGACGACGGCGTCCTCGGCCACGACGCCGGCCTGGTCACCACGCTCGCACTCGTGGTCGCGGGCATCGCCGTCGCCGCCGCGGCCGCGGGCCTCGTCGAACGCTGGTATTCCGCGCGGATCGGCGAGGGCTCCATCTACGCCCTGCGCACCCAGGTGTTCGCCCACGTGCAGCGCATGCCCGTCGCGTTCTTCACGCGTACGCAGACCGGCGCGCTGATCTCGCGACTCAACAACGACGTCCTGGCCGCGCAGCGCGCCTTCACCTCGACCCTCGCGGGCACCGTCTCCAACGTCGTCAGCCTGGTGCTGGTCGCGGGCACGATGTTCTACCTGGCCTGGGAGATCACCCTCGTCTCGCTGGTGCTGCTGCCGCTGTTCGTCATCCCGGCGAAGTGGATCGGACGCCGCCTCCAGGCCCTCACGCGCGAGCAGATGCAGCTCAACGCCGAGATGTCCACGGTCATGACCGAGCGCTTCAACGTGTCCGGCGCGATGCTCGCGAAGATCTTCGGCCGCCCCGAGGAGGAGGACGACGTCTTCGCCGCCCGCGCGGGCCGGGTGCGTGACATCGGCATCCGCATCGCGCTGGTCAACCGCGTCTTCGCCACGGCTCTCACCCTGGTGGCGGCACTCGCCACCGCCCTCGTCTACCTCATCGGCGGCCACCTGGCGGTCGACGGCAAGCTCAGCGTCGGCACGCTCGTCGCGCTCACCGTCCTGCTCGGCCGCCTCTACGGCCCGCTCACCGCACTCGCCAACGTGCGCGTCGACGTCATGACCGCGCTGGTCAGCTTCGAGCGCGTCTTCGAGGTCCTGGACCTCGACCCGATGGTCGCGGACAAGGACGACGCGGCACCGCTGCCCGCGGACGCCGCCCGCGTCGAGTTCGACCACGTCGGCTTCCACTACCCGGCGGCCGACGAAGTCTCCCTGGCCTCACTCGAATCGGTGGCCGTCCTGGACCGCGCCCACGGCGGACAGGTCCTGCACGACGTCTCCTTCACCGCCGAGCCCGGCCAGATGATCGCCCTGGTCGGGCCGTCCGGCGCCGGCAAGACGACGATCACCAGCCTGGTCGGCCGGCTGTACGACACGACCGCGGGCGCCGTGCGCATCGGCGGGCACGACGTACGCGACGTGACCCTGGAGTCGCTGCGGGACGCGGTCGGCGTCGTGACGCAGGACTCGCACATGTTCCACGACTCGATCCGCGGCAACCTGCTGTACGCGCGCCCCGACGCCACCGAGCCCGAACTGTGGCAGGCGCTGCGCGACGCGAACATCCTCGAACTCGTGGCGAACCTGCCCGAGGGCCTGGACACCGTCGTCGGCGAGCGCGGCCACCGCCTCTCGGGCGGCGAGAAGCAGCGGCTCGCCATCGCGCGCCTGCTGCTGAAGGCGCCGCGCGTGGTGGTCCTGGACGAGGCGACCGCGCACCTGGACTCGGAATCGGAAGCGGCGGTGCAGCGGGCGCTCGCCAACGCGCTGCGCGGGCGTACCGCACTGGTGATCGCCCACCGCCTCTCGACCGTGCGGGACGCCGACCAGATCCTCGTGGTCGACGACGGCCGCATCGTCGAGCGCGGGCGGCATGAAGAACTCCTGGCCCTGGGCGGGATGTACGCCGACCTCTACCACCGGCAGTTCCGCGACGGGGACACGATCACCCGGATGGACGCGGTCGCGGAAGCGGACGTGGACGCCGACGGCGCGGGGCCGGTGCGCGGCGTCGACGACGGCGAACCGGCGGCGATCGCGGGCTGATTCGTCCGGACGAGCAGATTCGCCCGGACGGGCGAATCGCGCGTGTGGGCGGTTGGCACGTACTCGGGCCGTGCCGGCCAGGGCGCGGAGCGGCGGGTCCGTCAGGACTGGGGCTTCGGCTTCGCCTTTGCCCGGGTCTTCGGCGCCGACGCCGCGGGCGGTGTCGCGCGCGGCGTGGCGCGTGGTGCGGCCGCGGGTAGTGCCGCAGGGGCCGCTACCGGCGCCGCTTCCGGGGCCGGTTCGTCGAGCCACACCACCTTGACGTCGACGCGCAGCGCGCCGCCGCCCGCACCGGACTTCGCCGACGACTTCGCCTTGGTGGTGCGGGCCGGGGACTTCGCCGCGGCAGCGGTCTTCGTCGCGGCTTTGCCGGCGGCGGGTTTCGGGAGCGGCTCGACGCCGAGCACGTCGACGGCTGCCGCGGCGACGCGTTCGCGCACCCGCTCGGCCACCGCGTGCAGCGCGAGGCCGTACGCGATCGCCACCGAGATGGTCACCGTCGTCTCGCCGGTGTCGTCGTCGGTGCGGATCAGGCAGCTCCGGGAACGTACGCCGGGCTCCGCGTCGGCGGCGTCGCGCAACGCTCGCGCGTCCGGCGCCTCGGTCAGCCCGACCGCCGCGCCGAACGCCGCGAGCCCGCCGCCCTTCGCCCGTCCGGCGGCGTCCTCCGCCGCCGTCCGCGACACCGTCGCGGACTCCGCGTCCGTCGCCGCCAGCAGCTCCGCCGCGGTCGGCATCCCGGTCTCCGCCGTGCTTTTGTCCTGCTTGTTCATACGCCCGCCGCTTCGTCCGCACCGCATGGTCCGTCCGCTGTCCACGCCGCGCGGGACAGTGGTTCGATCCCCGTCTCAGGGGCGTTCTGCTCATACCCTGGTACAGGTGTGGCGATCCGTAGATAGGGCATGTGCAGGATCGAACACCGGGGGAGAAGAATCCTATGGCGAAGGGAAGTGCGTCTATGCCGGACACGACGGCCCAACGGAGTGGATCGCAGGCGGTGGAGAAAGAGGGGGCGGAGCGCGTGCCGGGACAGCAGCGTTCCAGCGGCACCGAAGTGGCGCGCCTCAGTTCCGACCGCGGCCGCACCTCGATCGCGGACGGCGTCGTCGCCAAGATCGCCGGGATCGCCGCACGCGACATCTCCGGCGTGTACGCGCTCGGCAGCGGTGCCGCGCGCGCGTTCGCGGCCGTACGCCAGCGCGTCCCGGGCGGCAAGCCCAACGTCGCCCAGGGCGTCAGCGTCGAGGTCGGCGAGAAGCAGTGCGCCGTGGATCTGGCGATCGTCGTCGAATACGGTGTCCCGATCGCCGAACTCGCGGCGGCCGTGCGGGAGAACGTCATCTCGTCGGTCGAACGCATGACCGCGCTCGAGGTCGTCGAGGTGAACATCGCCGTCGACGACATCCACATCGAGCACGAAGACGACAAGGAACGCCAGCTTCAGTGAATCGGGCGGCCCGGTGATGACAACGGATCCGAGTGACCTGGAACGCCGCGAACTGATGCGGGAATACCGGGAGTTCGTCAAGGCTCGGCATCCGGACCGAGGGGGCGACCCCACGGAGTTCGCCGCCGGGCTCGTGCGTTACCGGGCCCTGCTCTCCCCTGGGGGAGCGGGGCCTGACGGCGGCAAGCAGCCGCCGCCGCCGGCATCCGAAACGACCGTCTACCGGCGTGGGTCCCTGCCCGCGCAGATGTGGCGGGCGATCATGGAACGGCACCGGCGAAAGCAGAACCCGCGGGTGCGGTGAACGCGGCGGACGCGGCGACGGGACCGACATGACCGATGCGAACGATGCGAACGATGTGACAGAAGGCGAATCGAAGGCGAACCGAGGACGACCGAACGCGGTCCCTTCACCTGCGAGGAGTAGGTAGTCATGAGCACACCCATCGTGGGCCTGCTGGTCGGCATGGCCCTGGGCCTGGCCGCGGCGATCGGCGGGTTCGGGGCGTTTCTCCTCGTCGCCGCGCTCGGCGCGGTCGGGTTCCTGGCCGGCCGCTACTTCGACGGCGACCTCGATCTGAGCGAGCTGTTCTCGTCGCGCGGCCGGCGCCGCTGATGGGGCATTCGCGCGTTGACGGCCCCTCCCACCTGGAGCCGCCCGCACCGCCGGCCGAGCGCGGCTCGCTGCGCATCGGCGAACGCGTGGTCGAGAAGATCGCCGCCCGGGCCGCCCGGGAGGCGACCGGGGCCGCCGCGCCGGAGACGAAGCTGCGGGAGCCAAAAGCGGGTGTGAAGCTGCGCAACGACCATGCGACGGTCCGCCTCGACCTGGACGTGCCTTACCCCGGACAGGTGAAGGAGATGGCGGGCACCGTGCGGCAGCGCGTACGTTCCGACGTCGAGCGCCTCACCGGGATGCCGGTGGTCCGCATCGACGTCGTGGTGGCGCGTATGACCCGGATCGGCAAGGGCAGGAGGCGCGTGCAGTGAGTGTGCTCGACGCACCGCCGGAGAAGCCGGCCGACCCCTCCGGCCCGGAAACCGGCGGTGGCGCCTCCGGGATCGGGGCCGAGGACTACCGCAAGCCGCGCCGGGCGTGGTCGCCGCGCGGCTTCGTGGCGGCACTGACCGCCCTCGGCGTCGGCGGGATCGCCGGGGTGCTGCTGTTCTTCGGCATCGCGGCCCGGCTCGAGCGCACGCCGCAGTGGGCGTACGACGTCCTGGACTGGGTGCAGACCCACGAGTGGACCGAGAAGTGGGTGTGGGTCGGCGGTGTCGTCGCCGCGGTCGTCGGCCTGTGGCTGCTGCTCCTTGCCTGGACGCCGGGGCGCCGGCACCTGCTGCCGTTGGAACCGGTCGGGCCGGACATCACGGCGTACATGACGCGCGGCACCGCGTCCAATCTGCTGAGGCACACCGCACTGATGTCCACCGGGGTGCTCGACGCGCGGGTCCGCGTCACTCGGCGCAAGGCCGTGATGCGCGTGGACTACCACTTCCGCGACCCCGACGAACTGCATGACGAGCTGGAGACCGCGCTGCGCGAGCGCGCCGACGCGCTGCTGCTCGCGCGCGTGCCGCGCGTCGACGTACGACTCCAGCCCGCCAGTGGAAGGTGACGGGCACTCATGCGCCGTGTCGCGAACCGGATCCTGCTGACCATCGTGGGCCTCGGCCTGCTCGTGGGCGGCCTGGCGGTCACCGCGCGTTCGCGCGGGTGGTTCCAGGGCACGCTCGGGGACGTGCTGCACACGCCCCACAAGCCGCTGATCACCGAGAGCCAGACCGAGCGCCTGGTCGACCACGACTGGTGGTGGTGGGTCGCCTTCGGCGTGCCCGGCGCGGTCCTGGCCATCTGCCTGTGGTGGTTCTTCGCGCAGTTCCGCCGCCGCCCGGTGCGGGTCATCCGGGTGGCCGACACGTCCGAGGACGCCGGCGGCGGCCCGTCCGGGCTCGGCACCGGCTTCGGCCTGGTCGGCGACGACGCCGACACCATCACGGTGAACGGCTACGCGCTCGCCGACGCGATCGCCGACGACCTGGCGCGCGAGCGCGACATCGAGGACGTCCACGCGCGCCTCGTACGCCGCCGCCACGGTCCGGTGCTGAAGCTCGCGGTGCGTACCGAAGCGGGCGCCGAACCGCGCGCCGTGCTCGACGCCATCCATGAGGACGTCCTCGAACACGGCCGCGACGCCGTCGAGTTGCACCGTCTTCCGGTCGTCGTGGAGCTGCGCAGCGCCAAGGGCCTGCCGAAGCGCCACCTCGACTGACGCGGCGCCGGGGCGCCTGGCTAGAGGCCGCGCAGGGCGCCGCCGTCGAGTGGGACCATCGTGCCGGTGACGTACGAGGCGGCCGGTGACAGCAGGAACGCGGCCACGCGGCCGAACTCCTCCGGCGTGCCATAGCGGCCCAGCGGGATGGACTGCTCCTGCCGGGCGCGGGCGGCCGCGGCGTCGCCGGAGAGCGCGTCGAGTTCGCGTACCCGGTCGGTGTCGATGCGGGCCGGGAGCAGTCCGACGACGCGGACGCCGCGCGGGCCGAGTTCGTCGGCGAGGGCCTTGGCGGCCATCGCGAGTCCGGGGCGCAGGCCGTTGGAGACGGCGAGGCCGCCGATCGGCTGACGTACCGACATCGACAGGACGAACCCGATGACGCCTTCGTCCGCCGAGCCCTGGGCGCTGCGGTCGCCCATCGCGTTGGCGGCGGCGCGGGCGAGGCGTACGGCGCCCAGGAAGACCGACTCGAACCCGTCGCGCCACTGGTCGTCGTCGGTGCCCATGACCGTGCCGGCGGGTGGCCCGCCGACGCTCACCAGGACGCCGTCGATCCGCCCGAAGCGGCTGACGGTGGCGGCGACCAGGCGCTCGGCGGTGCCCGAGTCGGCGTTGTCGGCCGCGATGCCGATGGCGTTCGGGGCACCGCCGAGTTCGGCGGCGGCCTTCGCCACGCTCTCCTCGCCGCGGCCGGTGACCACGACCCGGGCGCCGTCGTCGACGAGGGCCCGGGCGGTGGCAAGGCCGAGGCCGCGGGTGGCGCCGGTGACGAGGTACACGCGATCACGAAGTCCAAGATCCATGCGGCCATCCTCCCGCTCCGAACCATGGCGCGTCACTGCCCCGTGCCGGTGAGGTCGCGGCCCGAAAAGCAGGATAATCCGATCGGACGCGCGGTCCCCACCAGACGGTTTGCGCCGACACGCGTCCGCCCGACGGCTCGCGCCGACACTTGGCGGCCCACGGCTTGCGTCGACACGTGTCGGCCCGAACGCGCGCCGGCGTGTCAGCCCGGGATCACCAGGGCCCGCGCCCCGCGCCCCGCCCGCATCGCCGCGAACGCGTCGTTGACGCCGTCGAGTCCGATCCGGTCCGTGACCAGCGCACCCAGGTCGACCCGCCCGGCGGCCACGTGCTCGACGAGGCGCGGCACGTCCCGGACCGGGTCGGTCGACCCGTAGACGCAACCGGTCATCGTCCGGGCGAAGTGGAACAGTTCGAGCGCGCTGAACTCCACCATGTCGTCCTTCGCGCCGACCCCGACGATCGTCGTCATGCCGCCGCGCCGCGTCAGGCCCCACGCCGCACGGATCGTCGCCGCGCGCCCGACGCACTCGAAGGCGTGGTCGACGCCCCGGCCGCCGGTCAGCGCGCGTACGCGCTTGGCGAGGTCCGGCGCCGGCTCCAGGGCCTCGGTGGCGCCCATCGACAGCGCCAGCTTGCGCTTGCCCTCGTCCGGATCGACCACGATCACAGCGGAGGCCCCGGCCACGCGCGCGCCCTGCACCGCCGACAGGCCGACGCCGCCGAGCCCGATCACCGCGACCGTGTTCCCCGCCGCCACCTGAGCGGTGTTCCACACCGCCCCGGTTCCGGTGGTGACCGCGCATCCGAGCAGCGCCGCCTCCTCCAGGCCCGCCCCCGGACGCGTGCCGTCGGGCAGCTTGACGACGCCGGCCGCGGGGACGACGGTCTCCTCGGCGAACGTCGCCGTCCCCAGCCCCGGCAGGACGTCGCGGCCGTCGGAGGCGAGTGCGGCGTACGGCGTGCGCGCCGCGTCGAGGGCCTTCACGCACAGGTGCGGCTCGGCGTGCTCGCACCACCAGCACTCGCCGCACGCCGGGGCCCAGATCAGCAGGACCGGGTCGCCCTCGGCGACGTGCGTCACGCCCTCGCCGACCGCGAGCACCGTGCCCGCGCCCTCGTGCCCCAGGACGACCGGGAACGCCTGGTCGAGCGTGCCGTCCGCGAGGGAGAGGTCCGAGTGGCACACCCCCGAGGCGGCCACGCGCACCCGTACCTGGCCCGGCCCGGGGGCGGGCAGGTCGATCTCCTCGACGCGGACCGGTTCCCCGACCCCGTGCAGTACCGCTGCCAGCACCATGGCCCCTCCGTTAATGACGTGTCGTCAGATCCGCGCGGTGGCTACGCTCGATGGCATGAACGCCGCCGTCCGGGACTGGATCCGGGCCTCCGATTCCATCACGGTGCTGACCGGTGCCGGTATCTCCACCGACTCGGGGATCCCCGACTACCGGGGTCCGCAGGGTGTCTGGACCAAGGACCCCGACGCCGAGAAGCTGGTGCAGTACGACACGTACATGGCGGATCCGGACATCCGCCGCCGCTCGTGGCTGCTGCGCCGGGACAACCCGGTCCGCCACGCGCAGCCCAACGCGGGGCACCGCGCGCTCGTCGAGATCGAACGCGCCGGGCGGCTCCGCGGCCTGATCACGCAGAACGTCGACGGCCTGCACGTGCGGGCGGGCAACAGCGAGGAAAAGGTCATCGAGCTGCACGGCACGATGTTCTCGGTGCTGTGCACCCGGTGCGGAGCGCGCACGACCCTGGACGAGAACCTGGCCCGCATCGACGCGGGCGAGCCCGACCCCGCCTGCGAGAACTGCGGCGGCATCCAGAAGACCGCGACGATCATGTTCGGCCAGATGCTGGAGCGGCGCGTCCTGGAGCGCGCGGCGATCGCCGCCCAGGTGTGCGACGTGTTCCTGGCGATCGGGTCGTCGCTCCAGGTCGAGCCCGCCGCGTCGCTGTGCCGGGTGGCAGTCGAGGCGGGCGCGAAGCTGGTCGTCGTCAACGCGGAGGCGACGCCGTACGACGCGGTCGCGGACGCGGTCGTGCGCGAGCCGATCGGCGAGGTGCTTCCGGAACTGGTCGCCGGGCTGGGGTAGGTGCCTCGGGCCCGGGCGGTGCGTCTCGGGCGGGGCCGCGGTCAGCCTGTCTTCGGGCCGACCGGCAGGTCCCGATCCGAGCGCTCCGAGTGCTCGGGCTGCTCCGCCGCGGCGCCGAGGGCCACGCTGTTCGACGCGCTGTCCGGCCCGTCGCCCGACCCGCCGTCCGACTCCGCGGCGAGCTCGGCTTCCAGCTCCGCGGCCTCGCGACGGATGATCTTGATCCACATGGCGACCAGCGCCACCACGAAGATCCACCACTGCACGGCGTACGCGAGGTTCAGGCCGGTGTCCTCCGCGTCCGGCAGCGGCAGCACGGTCGGCGCCTCGGCGGGCGCCGGGGTCTGCTCGGCGAGCTGGCCGTAGCCGCCGAACACCGGGTACCCCAGCTGCTTCGCCAACGCATCCGTGTCGATGCGCATGATCTGCCCCTCGGGCAGCCCGTCGCGGTCGCGGATGCCGGAGCGGTCGCGCGTCTCGGACGGCCGCGCGCGAACTGTCACCGTCACATGCCCGCCCGGTGCCGCCGGGACCTCGGGCCGTGCGGTGGCGCTGTCCGGGTTCTGCACCCAGCCGCGATTGACCAGCAGCGCCGTACCGTCCGCGGTGACGAACGGCGTCACGACGAAGAAGCCCAGCTCGTTGTCGAGCTGCCGGTGCCGGACCAGGAACTCGTGCGCCTGGTCGTACCGCCCGGTCGCGCTCGCCCGGCGCCACTGGTCGTCACCCGTCAGATCGCGGCCGACCGCGAACAGGTCGTCGACCGGCACCGCGTCGCGCCCCTTGTTGGCGCTGACTCTCTCGTTGCGGTCCGCCTTCGCCTCATACCGGTGCAGCTGCCAGAACCCCAGCTTGACCATGACCGGGATGAGCAGCACGACCAGCAGGTTGAGGGCCAGCCAGCGAGGCGTCAGCAGGAAGCGGTACACGGTATAAGACGGTACTCCGCGCCCCGGGGTGCCTCGGCCCCGGACCCCCGTCCGCCACCGCCGACGCCACCGCCTTCACCCGCGCTACACGGGTGCGCCGTCGGCCGTCCGGATGCCGTCGAGCGCCAGGTTCGCGACGGAGGGCCCGTCGGCGCCCATCGTCACCAGCGTGACGTGGTGCACGTTCCCGGGCGCGCCTTCGGCGAAGACCCAGACGCCGCCGGTCGGGCCGAGCCGGATGTACCGGTTCCCGTCGCGTTCGGTGGCCTGGTAGTTGTGCACGTGCCCGGCGAACATCGTGTGCGGCCGCTCGCCGAGCGCCGCCCGGATGCGGTGGTACGCCGGGTGCCCCTCGCCCTGCCACAGCGGCATGTGCATGAGCACGAACGTCCAGCGCACGTCCGCGTGCGCGCGCAGCACCTCTTCGGCGTACCCCAGTTGTCCCTCGGAGAGGCCGGCCGCGGCCGGCACGCCGTTCCAGTCGAACGCCTCCTCGTACGCCTGCCGGGTCAGCTCTTCGTCGCCGCCCGCCGCCGCGAGCCGGGCCCGTAGGCGGGCCTCGTCTTCCGGCGGCATCTCCCGCTCGGGATCCTGCGTGTTGAGCACGAGGAAGAGCACGTCGCGGAACCTGAAGTGGTAGTGGAACGCGCCGTACCGCCGCAGCCAACGTTCCCGCATCACCTCGTTCGCCACGTCGTGGTTGCCCGCGACGTGGAACATCGGCACGCGCAGCGGCGCCAGCATCGCGTCGATCTCGTCCCACTCGGCGTCGAGCACCGACCCGTCGCGCGTGTAGCCCTCGACCAGGTCGCCGAGCTGGACCGCGAAGTCCGGCGCGAGCGCGTTGACCGCCGCGATGCCGCGTTCGAACACCCCCGGCTGCGCGCCACCGGTCCGGTCCGAGACGAGCGCGAACGTGAACCTGCCGGGGTCGGGCACCGCACCCGGACCCGAGAACGGGGCGGGGGATCCGACGTCGATCGTCAGGCCGACCGGGAGCTGTGCGGGGTCGCGCTCGTGCACGGACGTCTCCGAGGGCACCGCCGGGCGCGGCCGCCGGGCGGCGAAGTAGGGATTTCGGCTCATCCTCACGATAATTGCCCGGTACGCTGCCCTGCCCGCAGCTATCCACCGCACGCAACGCCGTTCCGCCCACGCCCGTCCGGTCCCGGGACGGTCGCGCGGGACCGCACGCCCGTGTCCCCGCCCAGGAGCAGCACCCATGTCAGGCACCCAGCCCCCGCCGGGGTACCCACCGGCGCCGCCCGCAGCGGCACACCCGGGTCCTTTCCCCGGGGCGAACGGCAGCCGCGGCAAGGCCGTTGCCATCCGCATCGCGTGGTCCCTGGTGCCGCTGCTGTCGGTGGGCTTCCTGGCGTGGATCCCGCTGCTGATCCTCGGCCTGCACCGGCGGACCCGCCAGGCGTGGGCGATATTCACCGCGTCCGCGGTGCTCGCGGTCACGTCGTTGGTGCTGCTGATGATCAACGGGTCGGAGGGCGAGAAAGCCGAGCGCGACCGCGGCGAGGGCGCCGAGGTCGAGGGCATCGCGTCGGTGCCGGGCAACATCGGCGCCGGTGTGATGATCGCGCTGTGGGTCGGCACGCCCGTCTACTGGTTCGTCACGACGCGGCGCGGCTCGCGCGCGGAGATCCGCGGTGTTCCGCCGCTTCCGACGCCGATGACCGGGCCCGGTATGCCGATTGCGGCGTACGGGTGGCACGGCGCGCCCGGCGGACCGCACAACTACCACGGCGGCGCGCCGACTTCCTCGGCCGTGCCGATGCCCGCCTCGGGGCCGGTCCCTTCCCCGGCGCCCGCGCCCGTTCCGGGGCCTGTACCGTCGCCCGCGCCCGCGTCCGCTCCGGCGTCGGGAGCGGCGGGGCAGGACGCGGTCCGCGTCGAGCGCGCCCGGGCCCGGCTGGAAGGGCTGAGCGAACGCCTGCGCGAGCGCGAGGGCGGCGCGGACCCGGGAGCGAGGCCCGGGGCGCCGCACTGACCCGTAGCTGGAGGTGCAGGTGCGGGCCGGAACATCGCAGCCGACGGCGGGCGAGCACCGGGCGGGCCGAGTCCGGGGACGAAACGCTGAGGCAGACGGGTTCACCTGTGGCGACAGCTTCCCCAGCTCTCGATACGGTACCGACGTGACAGCACCAGGGCGCATCATCGCCGACCGATACGAGCTGTCCGTGGCCGTCGGCCGGGGCGGCATGGGCCAGGTCTGGAAGGCGTACGACCGCACGCTGCAACGCCGGGTCGCGGTCAAGCTGCTGCGGTCCGACCTGGTGGGCGGCAGCACCGACCGGGCCACCCTCGAACGCCGGTTCCTGCGCGAGTGCCGGGTCACCGCGGGCATCGACCACCCCGGTCTGGTCACCGTGTACGACGCGGGCATGGACGAAGGCGACCTCTACCTCGTCATGCAACTGCTGGACGGCATGGACCTCGCGGACCTGATCGCCGAACAGGACCCGGTGCCGTGGGAGTGGGCCGTCGCCGTCGCGGCGCAGATCTGCTCCGTCCTGGCCGCCATCCACGCCGCCCCCGTCGTGCACCGCGACCTCAAGCCGCGCAACGTGATGGTGCGGCGCGACGGCACGGTGAAGGTCCTCGACCTCGGCGTCGCGGCCGTGCTCGACCCGGACTCGACGAAGCTCACGAGCACCGGCGCGCTGCCGGGCTCACCCGCGTACATGGCCCCGGAGCAGGCGCTCACCGGTCTCGCCGAGCCTCGCAGCGACCTCTACGCGCTCGGCTGCCTGATGTACGAAATGCTGGCCGGGCGCGCGCCGTTCACCGCGCCGACGGCCCTCGCGGTGCTGCAGCGCCACCTGACGGACCGTCCGGAGCCGATCGGCACACACCGCCCGGACGTGCCCTCGGGACTCGACCGCCTCGTCGCGGACCTGCTGGAGAAGCAGCCGGAGGACCGGCCCGCGACGGCACAGGACGTGTACCGGCGGCTCGTACCGTTGCTGCCCCCGGCCGCCCGCGACGCGGATGCCGCCCTCGCGCCGAACTCCGCGATGGACCCGACCCGTCCGCTGCGCCACCCGGCCGCACCGCAGCCGTTCCCACTGTCGGTGCCCGCGCAGGGCGGCCCCCCGCACGGCGACCGGTACGCCGCCGTGGACCGTACCGAGGCCGGCGGGCTCGCGGCCGTGATGACCGGCCCCGCGGGCCCCGCGGGGATCATCGCGGGCGTCGCCGCCGCGGCCGGCCACGCCGGTACGCACGCTCCTGCGGTCGGCGGCGCCGGTTCGGCAGGTTCCGCCCCGGCCGCCTCCGCCGGTTCCGGGCCGGGGTCCGCGCCGGCCTCGGGGTCGGGGTCGTCTCCGCGGGGATGGTCGGTCTCGGCCGGCCCCTCCGCGGCCAACGCACGCGCCGGCTCCGGCTCCGGCTCCGGAAACGGTGGCGGCGGCATCGGCGCCGGTGCCGGTCGTCGCGCCGACATCCCCGCGCCCGCCGGAGGTTCGCCGCTCGACGCGAGCGGCACCGACTGGTCCGCCGTACCGTCGGCCGGCCCCGACCCGGGCGGCCTCGACGTCGCCGCGGCCCTGGACGCCGCGGCGCGCCTGCTCGGCGAGAGCCAGCTCGCGCAGGCGGTGGACGTCCTGGGCGCGGCCCTCCCGGCCGCCGTCGCCCGCCACGGCGAACACGACCCGGTCGTCCTGGAACTGCGCCAAGCGCTCGCGGACACCCTCCTCGCAGACCGCCAGTTCCGCCGTGCCCTGCCTGAACTCAGGTACCTGGCAAGGACATTCGCCGCGACGGCCGGGCCGCTCGACCCCGAGGCGATGGAGTACGCCCGTCAGGTCGCCTCCTGCCTGGAGGAACTGGGCGAGACACACCAGGCGCTCCAGGAGTACCGCGCCCTGCACGCCGCCTTCCAGCGCATCCCCGCCGACCGCGCCGACCTGCACTTCGGGTTCGAACTACGAGAGCGCATCGCCCTGTTGCTGGCCGCCGTGGGCGACCCGTACCAGGCCGAATCCCTTCTCGGCCCACTCCTCGCCGAGGAGCAGCGGGCCTTGGGCCTTCACCACCCCCAGGTCGTCGCCCTGGGCCAACAGCTGCTCCGCATCCAGGGCATGCGTGCGGCGTGGCGCCCCTGACGGCGATCATCGGGGCCACCACGCCACACGTACGGTTTCAGCGGCTCACATGGCCGCGCCCACCGACACGTTGTCCCTGATGCCCTCCGCGCCCTCCGCCTTGGCGCAGTGCGCGCAGCAGAAGTAGCGTCCGTCCGATTCCACCCCGTGCCCGATGATGCGGCACCGGCAGTGCTCGCAAATCGGAGCCATCCGGGTGATCGCGCACTCGAAACTGTCGAACACGTGCACGGCGTCACCCGCGTGTACCTCGAACGAGGCGTAGTAGTCGTTGCCGCAGACCTCGCATCGCGCCACGAAAAGCTCCTTGCCGGTGTCGGGGGTCCCGAGGACCCATACGCGACCACCCTCAAGCCCACAACAAACAACGGCAAATCCTGCTAAGCCGTTGGCGTGACACCGCCGAACACCGAAGAGTTCATCCGGACCATCGAGGGAGGAGAGATCGAACGATGAGCCACAGCCGCTACAAGACCCTGTGGGAGCGCAAGCTCGCCGACGGCTTCACCGAGCCTGCCGAGGTCGCCGAGGCTTGGACGACGGTGAAACTCGCGTGACGTTCACAGACCACCGCAAAGACGCCGCCTGAGTCGCGCACCGGAACCGCACCGACGCCCACCCGTGCTGGAGCACGGGTGCGGCAGGCCTGCATTGTCACGACCGTCGCCGGTGCGCTCTGGCGTCGCGACGTTGACCCCCTCGGACGAGCGACCCACGGCGCCCGCGTTCGCGGAGGAAAAGCCACCCGTACCCGCGCCGCTGACGCCCGCAGTCGGGGACGGGAAAGTCGGTATGCCCGGGCCGCAGGAGCTGGTCGCTTCACGTGCGGTCAGCCGGTTCGGTGGAATGTTGTGCTGGCGACGGTCTGGCGTGACTCCCAGGGCCCGAATGCCGGCTACACGCGGTTGGACCGCCCCCTGATCATGGTGGAAGTCCCGCTGAGCCAGGTGCGGTAGCGATACCCGCGGTCGTGTCTCGGGGGAGCCGCGAAGGCTCAGGCCTCGTGCAGCAGTGACTCCACGATGGAGCGTACGGCTACGTCGAACAGGGTGTCGGTGTCGGCGGGGTCGTACATGGAGCGGGCCAACTCGGGGTCGCCTTCGGCTACTTCGTCGAGCCAGGCCTGGACGAGGGGCGGCTCGACGGGGAGGCCGGTCAGGGCGCGTTCCAGCATGACGAAGCCGGCGACCTGGTATTGCACGGACTGCACGGCGAGTGCGGCGCGCGTGCCGTGCAGTCCGGCGGCGGCGAACTCGCGGACGAGGGCGCGTCGGGTCGGGAGCATCATCAACGAGTCGAGGCCGCGCTCGCGCACGAGGCTGATCAGGTGCGGTCGGTCGAGGATCGCGTGGCGGCTGGCCTGGGCGATCGAGACGATCCGGGCGACGGGCGTGGTGCCCGTGACGCGGATCGTCCCCATGTCGCGGAGCACGCGTTCGACCAGCTCGTCGAGCAGCGCCTCGCGGTTCCCGACGTGCCAGTAGATGGACGTCACGGCGACGCCGAGCTCGGCCGCCAGCTTGCGCATGCTCAGGCCCTCGGTGCCCGACTCCATCACCAGGCGCATGGCCGTGGACAGGACGGCGTCGCGCGTCACGCGGGACGCGCCGGCCGCGTTGCCGGGCTTCGGGGTGGCTCTCGTTCCGTCCATCGCTCCCTATTCTCGCGTCCGTCACCGGTCCGGGGGACCAGCAGGGCCAGCCGGGCCAACCTCGCTTCTGCTCTTTACCTCGTCGGCATGCGCATGTAACAGTGTTACAGAGACGGAGGTCACTGTCCCGGACATCGGCACACCGCCTCACGACAGAACCACCGCACCACCGCGTTACCGCACCACCGCGCTACTGCACCACCGCACCACCGCACGAAGCCGGCGCACGACGGCGTGCCCTGGCCAGGAGACGTGGAGAAGAGGTGTGTTTTCCGTGGCACGAGTCCGTTATGGCGCGCGCTCCCTGGAGACCCTGAGCAAGTCCGCGAAGGACCGCAGCGTCCTGCCGGAGATCTGGTCCACCGGCGTCGTCGCGATGTGGGAGACCGACCCGGAGGTCGTCGCGGCCGTCCTGCCGCCCCCGCTGGTGCCCGCCGACCGCCCGCTCGTACGCGCCAACATCTCCGCGGTCGACATCAACGGCTACCCGCTCGGCGCGGGCGCGATAGCGGTCCGCTGCAAGCACGGCGACGTCGAGGGCGACTACACGCTCACCATGCCGATGACGACCGAGCGCTCGGTCATCGGCGGTCGCGAGGTCTTCGGCGAGCCCAAGAAGCTGGCCGAGGTCAGCGTCGACCGGGACGGCGACGAGGTCGTGGCGAAGGTGACGCGGCTGGGCGTGACGTACGTCGAGATCCGCGGGCGCGTCGTGGAGGAGCTTCCGCTGCCCGACCCGCGCACGACCACCAGCTTCTACTACAAGTTCCTGCCCGCGGTGGACGGCGACGGGTTCGACGCCGACCCGATGCTCGTGCACGTCACGCGCAACGAGAAGCACCGCTCGGCGTCCCGCATCGAGGGCGAAGTCATCCTGCGCGACTCCGACTTCGACCCGGTGGCCGACCTGCCGGTGCGCAAGCTGGTGTCCATCACCATCGGCGAACGCACCAGCGACCAACAGGGGTTCGTCGCCGAGCACGTCAAGGCCGACCTGGTGCTGCCGTACATCCACCAGCGGTACGACGACGTCGCGCAGATCTCCGACGAGCCGCCCGCGCCCGGCGACCCCGTCTGACCGGCGGTCCGAGACCGTCCGCCCCGTACCAGCCGTCGCGAACCCGAGGGAACCCACGTACATGCTGAACGACTTCACCGGCAAGGTCGCCGTCGTCACCGGCGCCGCCAGCGGCATCGGATACGCGATGGCCGAACGCTTCGTCGCCGAGGGTATGAAGGTCGTCCTGTCCGACATCGAACAGGGCGCGCTGGACAAGGCCGTGGCCCGGCTCGCCGAGGACGGCGGCGACGTCCTCGGACACGTCACCGACGTGTCGGACCGCGACTCCGTGATCGCCCTCGCCGACGTGGCGTTCGACCGGTACGGCGAGGTGCACGTCCTGTGCAACAACGCCGGCATCGGCTCGGGCTCCGAGGGCAAGATGTGGGAGCACGACCCCAAGGACTGGGACTGGTGCTTCGCCGTCAACGTCTTCGGCGTCTTCAACGGCATCCAGGCCTTCGTGCCGCGCATGCTCGCGCAGGGCACCGACGGGCACATCGTCAACACCTCGTCGGGCGACGGCGGCATCGCGCCACTGCCCAACGCGTCGGTGTACGCCTCGACGAAGGCCGCCGTGGTCACCATGACCGAGGCGTTGTACGCGCAACTGCACCAGGTGCAGGCCAAGTTGGGTGCCTCGGTCCTGTTCCCCGGGCCGAAGATGCTGCGCACCGGGCTGTGGGAGTCGTACCGCAACCGCCCGGAGCGGTACGCGAAGTCCCGTCCCCGCAAGACGCCTTACAACACCCTCGACGCGTGGGAGAAGGCGATGCGCGACGCGGGGCAGGAGATCGAGTTCACCCCGGTCGAGTCGGTCGCCGCGAACGTCGTCGACGGCATCCGGGAGAACCGCTTCTGGATCATGCCGCCGAGCGAGCACAGCGACGGGCAGATCACCGCGCGGTCGCAGAGCATGCTCGCCCGCTCGAACCCGACGTACCTCGAAACGTTCATCCTGGACAAGTGAGAGCCGCCGCCATGAGCCAGCAGCAGAGTACGGAAGACCCGTACACGATCATCTCCTCCGACACCCACGCCGGGCTGCCGACCGAGTTGTACCGCGACTACCTCGCGACCCGGCACCACGCCGCGTTCGACGGGTTCCTCGCCGAACGCGAGGCGCAGCTCAAGGCGATCACCGACCTCGGGGTGCGCAACGAGGACTTCGCCGCCAACTGGTTCGAGACCAACGAGGAGGTGCTGCGCAGCGGTTGGGAGGTCGACCGGCGCGACCTCGAACTCGACAAGGACGGCGTCACCGGCGAGGTGATCTTCCCGGACGCGGACGCCGTCGAGTCGCGCACCTGCGTGCCGTTCGGCGCCGGCCTCGGCCTGTCCGGCGACATGGACCCCGAACTCGGCCTGGCCGGCGCGCAGGCGCACAACCGGTGGCTCGCCGAGCTGTGCAAGACCTCGCCGGAGCGCCGCCGCGGCGTCGCGCTGATCCCCATCACCGCCGATCTGCCGGACGTCCTCGCGGAGATCCGCCGCATCAAGGACGACGGGCTGGGCGCCGTGATGATCCCGGCGATGTGGATGAACCAGACCCCGTACCACGACCGCAAGTACGACCCGGTGTGGGCGCTGTGCGAGGAACTGGAACTGCCGGTCGTCACGCACTCGGGGCCGGCCGACCGCGAGTCGTACGGCAACCACCTCGGCATCTACGTCCAGGAAGTGACGTGGTGGCCGGCCCGCCCGCTGTGGTTCCTGTTGTGGGCCGGCGTCTTCGAGCGCTTCCCGCGCCTGAAGTTCGGTGTCACGGAAGCCGGTTGCTGGTGGGTCGGCAACATGCTGTGGTTCATGGACCGGCTGCTGCTCGGTTCGCGCGGGGCCGCGAAGCTCGCCGGGTTCGAGGAGATCAAACTCCTGCCGAGCGAGTACTTCGACCGCAACTGCTTCATCGGGGCGTCCAACACCAAGCGCCGCGAGATCGGCATGCGTTACGAGATCGGCATCGGGAACATCTGCTGGGGCAACGACTTCCCGCACCCCGAGGGCACGTGGCCCGACACGCTCAACATCCTGCGCAAGACGTTCGGCGACGTCCCGGTGGCCGAGACGCGCGTCATGCTCGGCGAAGCGGTCGCCGGCGTCTACGGGTTCGACCTGGAAGTCCTCAAGCCGCACGCCGCGCGCATCGGTGTGACGCCCGGGACACTTGGGCAGACCGGACCCGACGGCAAGGTGCGCGACCTGGAGTCCAAGTGGGCCGCGGCCAAGGAGATCGGCCGCCACTGGATCACCGGTCACGACGTGGCCGCCGTGGTCGACCCGAACGTGCAAGCCCTGGAGGTCTGAGGTAGATGAGTGACGACGGCATGACACCGTCCGGCATGCCAGAGTGGGAGGGACCGGAGCGCTACACCGTGATCTCGGCCGACTGCCACGGCGGCGGCGAGATCCACGAGTACCGCGCGTACTTGCCCGCGCGGCTCCACGAGGAGTTCGACCGGTGGGTGCAGGGCTACAAGGTCCCGTACCCGGACCTCCTCGGTGACAACGGCAAGCGCAACTGGGACTCCGACCGGCGCCTGCGCGACCTCGAGGACGACGGTGTGGTGGCGGAGGTCATCTACCCCAACACCGTCCCGCCCTTCTTCCCGAAAGCGTCCCTCACCGACCAGCCGCCGGCCGCCAACGCCGGTGACCTGCAACTGCGTTGGGAGGGCCTGAAGGCGCACAACCGCTGGATGGTCGACTTCTGCGCGGCCACCCCCGGGCGGCGGGCCGGCATCGTCCAGATCATGCTGCACGACCTGGACGCCGCCATCGAGGAGGTCAAGTGGGCCGCCGCGGCGGGCCTGACCGGCGGTGTGCTGCTGCCGGGCACGCCGCCGGGGTCGGGGCTGGTGCCGCTGTGGGAGTACGACCACTACGAGCCGCTGTGGCGTACGTGCGAGGAACTCGGCGTACCGGTCAACCACCACACCGGCTCGGCGGCGCCGCCGATGGGCGACTCGCTCATCGACAAGGTGGTCTTCCTGACCGAGGTGTCGTGGTGGGCGCACCGCGCCTTCACCCACCTGATCGTGTCGGGGACCATGGACCGGCACCCGGACCTGCAGTTCGTGTTCACCGAGCAGGGCACGGCGTGGATCCCGGAGGAGTGCCGCCGCCTCGACTACTACTGGGCGCGCATGGGCAAGGCGGTGGGCTCGCAGGAGTACGAGTGGGGCCACACGCTGGTGAACTCGATGTCGCTCAAGCCCAGTGAGTACTGGGCGCGGCAGTGCCACGTCGGCGCGAGCTTCCAGCGGCCGGCCGAGGCGGCGCTGCGCTACGAGGTGGGCGTGGACCGCGTCATGTGGGGGAGCGACTACCCGCACAAGGAGGCCAGCCACCCGTTCAGCCGCGAGGCGTTGCAGCTGACGTACAACTCGATCGATCCGCACGAAGTGGCGCAGATGGTCGGCGGCAACGCGGCGAAGCTGTACGGCTTCGACCTCGACGCGCTCGCGCCGATCGCGGCGAAGGTCGGCCCGCTGGTCGAGCAGGTCTACAAGCCGCTGGCGATCGAGGACATCCCGAAGGGCGCGGACAAGTGCCCGGCGTTCGTCGGCCTGCCGGGCGCGGTCCGGGTCAAGCCGTAGGGTTTCCGCGGTAGTTCGCCCGAGAGAGCTGGTGCGCACGGCTGCGGCCGGGCGGCGTACCCGGCCCGGCGGGGGCGACGGACGAACGGGCTACCCATGAGCCGGACGACGATCCGACCGCCGGATCGGCCCCTGCTCGCCGCGGGGCGGTCCGGCGCCTGCTGGGGTGAGCCATGGTGATCAAGGGGCCCGCCGGGAGAGTTGTCCCGGCGGGCTGCCGCGGTTCGGCCCGGCGCGGTTCGGCCTGCCGCGGTTCAGCTCGCCGGGATCCCGCGCATAGGGTGGCGGTCATGCCGGTTGCGATCCATCACATCGTCATTGATGCCCACGACCTGCCGGGCCTCGCGCGCTTCTGGTCGCAGGTCCTCGACTGGCCGATCCTGTCGGTGAAGCCGCGCGAAGTGATCGTCGGACCGTCGCCGGACGCCCCGCTCGGGCTGTGCTTCATGCCCGCCGGAGAGGCGAAGTCCGGAAAGAACCGGCTGCACTTCGACCTCAACGCGGACCCGGAAGTGCCGGGCGAGCGTGAGGCGGAGATCGAGCGGATCCTCGGCCTCGGGGCGCGCCGCGTCGACGTCGGGCAGACCGGCGACGAATCGTGGACGGTCCTCGCGGACCCGGAAGGCAACGAGTTCTGCGTGGTCCGCCCCAAGCGGGACCTCATCGGCTGAGGACGAACGGCCGTGACCGTCGGCGGCCGTACCCACCGCGGGCTTCATGGCAACGGCAGGCCGCCCACGGGACCCGTCGCGCGGCAGTCATGCGTGACGGGGATGCTCCTGGGCGTCGCGCGGCGGAGTCGGTGACACCTCGGCGCCGTTGAGCAGACGGGTGAGGGCCGCGTGCAGGAACTCGGTGTCGGTGCCGCCCAGTCGGAGCGCGGACGCGTCGACGGCCGTGCCGTCGCCGTGGTGCAGGATCAACGGGACGGAGAGCGTGCGCGAGCGTGCGTCGTGTGCCAGCGGGACGCCGCGTGCGAACGTGGCGTACATGCCGGACGAGCGGGCGGAAGTGCCGTACATGGCTGGACCCCCAGTGTGGGCGATGTAGGCGGTGCCGGTCGCGGGCGAGCCGGGCGGGGCCGGTGCACGCCGGTCAACCGTACATGTACGTACAAGTTCGCTCAAGAGCTTGCCGCCGCCGTCCGGTCGCCTCAGCGCACCGCGGACTCGTAGACCAGCACGTGGAGTTCGGCGGGGAGGCTGATCGCGCTGTAGTCCAACACACGGGTCTCGCCAAGCCTTTCGCCGGTGGCTATGCGGTGCACGACGAGGAGCGGCGAGCCGGGGGACATGTGCAGAAGTGTCGCCTCGTCGAACGTCGGTATGCGGCTCTCGACTTCCTCGCGGACGACGGTGAACCGCCACCCGGCTTCCTCCAGACGGGCCCACGAGCCGCCCGGGCCGGAGTCCGGTTCCGCCGCCCGCGTGCCGCCCGCTATGTCCGCGGGCAGGAACGAGACGGCCAGTTGCAGGGGCCGATCGCCTTGCAGGTAACGGCGTTCGCGCCGAACCACCCGGGAACCCGCGGGGAGGTCGACCCGCCCGGCAGTGGCCGCATCGGCCTCCAACGTCTCCACCCGCACCATGTCCGCCCGCAACTCCGGGCCCCGGTCCCCGAGATCGGCCTGCCCGGCGGAGATCCCGGCGTGCCACGCGGACCGGACGTACCGGTCGGCCGCGCTGCGCCGCACGCGGCCGCGCCGCTGCACGAACACGCCGCGCCCGTGCTGGCTGACCACCAGGCCCTCGGCTTTGAGGATCGCCAGCGCCTTGCGTACGGTTTCCCGCGAACTCCCGTACAGGGTGCGGAGTTCCTGCTCCGAGGGCAGCCGCGCCCCGGCACCGAGGGCGCCGCCGACGATGCGGGCGCGCAGGCGGTCCGCGATCTCCTGGTACGCGGGCAGGTCACCGGACAGCGGCTCGGGCACGGTCCCCTCCAAGTGGTCCGTACAAGTCTAGACAAGTGATCTTGCCGGGCAAGGAGCCGAACTCATCCCGAGCGGCTCACTCGTCAGGAGTCAGAGCCGCGGTGGCGGCGTTGGGGTTGTAGAACTCCTTCTGACTCGCGATCAGGCCGTCGCGGAAGCGGACCACGGAGATGTAGGTGTTCGTGTACGACTTGCCGGTCGTCGTCACCTTGCCCTCGCTCGTGAACTCGGCGACCAGGGTGTCCGGGTCGGTGGTCTCGTGGATCTCGGTCACCGTGACCCTGATCTCGAAGATGCCGAGCGCGCCCCGGAGGTAGTCGGAGACGGTCTGCTTGCCCTCGATGCGCGCGGGCGGCGAGGCGTACGGGAACTCGAAGACCGCGTCCTCGGTGTAGTGCGCCATCTGCGCGTCCACGTCGCCGACGCTGGTCAGCGCCGCCCGCAGGGTGTCGGCGTTGCGGGTGCGGATCTCCCGGTCGTCGCTCATGCCTCGCTCGTTTCGCTCGCTCATGCGGTGATCGTGGAGATCCGCGCCGCAGAAGGCAAGGGCCATGCGTACGACAAGAGCCCTGCTATGACGAGGGCCATGCGTACGACGTGGGCTACGCCGCCGCTGGGGCCGGTTCCGCGGGTTCGGCAGGTTCGGCCGGTTCGCTGGCCAGGACGGGCCGGGTCTCGGGCAAGGCCAGGAAGCAGAGCAGGCTCACGCACGCGATTGCGGCGAGGTACGCGGCAACGCCCCACGGCGTGCCGTCCCCGCGAGACAGCTCGGTGGCGATGATCGGGGTGAGCGCTCCGCCGAGCACCCCGCCCAGGTTGTAGGCGGTCGAGGCGCCGGTGCAGCGTACGCGCGGCTCGTACAGCTCGGGCAGGTACGCCCCGAGCACCGCGAACATCGTGATGAAGCCCAGCAGCGCGACCACGAACCCGAAGATCATCAGGGCCGGCTCGCCGGTCTGGAGCAGCGCGACCAACGGGAACGCCCACAGCATCACGGCCACCGTGCCGATGAGGCACAGCGGCTTGCGACCGTAGCGGTCACCGAGCATCGCGACGAGGGGCGTGCAGACGCCTTTGACGGCGACGGAGGCCATGATGCAGGCAAGCATCGTCGTACGGCTGACTCCGAGGTCGTGGGTGCCGTGGTGCAGAGACCACGTGGTGGTCAGGTAGAACACCGCGTACCCGACGGACAGCCCGCCGGCCGTCAGCAGCACGAGGCGCCAGTGGTCGCGGAAGACCTCCACCAGCGGTACGCGCGAGGTCTTCTGCTGGGCCGTCAGTTCCCGGAAGGCCGGGGTCTCTTCCATGGACGTACGCAGCAGGAGCCCCACGGCGACCAGGACGCCCGCCGCCCAGAAGGGGATGCGCCAGCCCCACGACCGGAACTGAGCGTCCGTCAGCGTCGCCGAGAGCATCAGCATCACGCCGTTGGCCAGAAGGAACCCGACGGCCGGCCCGGTCTGCGGGAAGCTCGCCCACAGGCCGCGCCGCCGCGCGGGGGCGTGCTCGGTGGCGAGGAGGACCGCGCCGCCCCACTCGCCACCGAGGCCGAGGCCCTGCAGGAAGCGCAGCGCGACCAGCAACAGGGGCGCGGCGATGCCGATTTGCGCGTACGTGGGCAACAGCCCGACCAGCACCGTGGCCAGGCCGGTCATCAGCAACGAGGCGATCAGGACAGGGCGTCGGCCGAGGCGGTCCCCGACGTGCCCGAAGAGCATGGAGCCGAGGGGGCGGGCGACGAATCCGACGGCGTAGGTCGCGAAGGCGGCGAGGGTCCCCGCGACGGGCGAGAAGGACGGGAAGAAGAGCGGGCCGAGGACCAGTGCGGCGGCCGTGCCGTAGACGAAGAAGTCGTAGAACTCGATTGCGGTGCCGGAGAAGGAGGCGAGGGCGATGCGCAGCATAGAGACGGGAGGCGCGGTCTTCCCGTCGGCGTAAGCGTCGGCGGCGGTCTCGGCGTGGACGTCGGCACCCGCATCGGACGCGCCGCCGGAGTCCGTATCCGCGGCCCGCGCACCCGGGACGCCGGTGTCCCCGGGGATCTCCGCCCGGTCGGCTGGACCGGCGCCGTGAGTATTTGTCGATTCAGTCATACGCGAACCAACGATCCGGTCGGGTGATGGTCACCCGCCCGCCGCCACGATTAGTGCAAACGGGTTCCGCAGCGCCGGAGATCGCGTACGGCAGCCCGTCGCGGTACGCCAATTGGCCAATGGAGGGCGCGACTTGTCACGGCTACGCGGGCGGCGAGGATCGCGGTTACTCGACAGACAGAGGAAAGCGAGTCAGCGGAGTGTGCGCACCATAACCGCGTAGACGGGGGCGTCCGGAAACGGCTGTTGATCCCCGATTCGCTTGTAGCCCCAAGACACGTACAGGTCCAGTACCTTCGGGTGCGAAGGGTCGACCAGCAGTGTTACCCGCTCCTCCGAGCGTGCGCGCAGCAACTCCTCGTGCAACTCCTCCGACAGTCCGCTGCCGCGCCACTGATCGCGAACCATCAACTCGAACAGTGCCAGAGTCCGGCTTCCTGTCTCCATCGTGTACGCCTCGGGCAGCGCCTCCCGCATGACCGACCACCATCGGGCCCCCGGCCGCAGCGGAGCCGCGTAGACGAAACCGACAGGCTCCCCGGTGTCCCACGCGATGACGGCCTCCCAGTCGTCTCCTGCGGTGTGACCGCGCAGCCGCTGCTCGAACTTTTCGAGCGTATGGAACTCGTCGGCCAACTTGTCGCCGTAGACCTCGGCATACACCCGCGACAACACGGGCCGCGCTTGCTCTAGGTCCGGCAGTCGGTAGTGTCGCAATTCCATTCCCTACTCCTTGGATCGTGCGGTCTCCCGCAACTCTTCGGCCCACTCCCGGGCCTCGGGGGAGCCGGGCGCGGCCGCCGACAACGACGCGGAGAAGCCCAGCAGCAGGGACCGCGTTCGTCCCGACAGCGCACCGGCATCCGTGATCACGGTCCGGGCGGTGTCGCTTGCCTGCTCGAGGTCGCCTTGCGCGAGCTGCGTCCGCGCGAGATACGCCGTGTAGTAAGCGCGGTTGCGGTGCAGGTCCGGGCGCAGGAGCGCGAGGGCGCGGTGTGCCTGTCCCTCGGCCTCCACCGGACGGCCTGCCGCCAGCAGGGCCACGCAAGCCAGGCCGGCGAGTTCGGCCTGATCGTAGAAACCCATCCAACTCGGACGCGCCCAGCCGAGGTCTGCCCGGCCGAACGCGTCGGCCGCCCAGTCCAAGCTTCGCAGCGCTCCGGACGGGTCGCCGAACGCCGCACGGATCCCGGCGATCCGGGCGTGGGTGAGCGAAGCGAACAAGGGATCCGCGCGGACAACGCTGCAGGCCTGTGAGGCTTCCGACGCGGCGAACGCGTCGGCAGGGCGCTTGCGTTGGAGCGCGAGCATGGATCCGTGCGACCACACCCGCCAAGTGGCGGCGCTGTCCCGCGCGTACCCGGCGAGGGACAGCGCGCGCTCCATGTGCCGCACCGCGTCCGCGTCGCGCCGCCCGTCGAGGGCCGCCCACATCGCTGTCGAAGCGAACGATGCCGCCAGCGAGTAGAAATGGCCGCGCACCCGCTGCGATGCCGTCCCCGAGTCGAGTATGTCCAGGGTGGCCCCGGCCAGGCCCGAGGCGCGCGACTCCAAGCTGGTCGTGCCGCCGTGGGTGTTGTCGTCGCCGACCAGTCCGTCAAGGCGCGAGCGCAGGCGCTGCACATCGCTCATACCAAGCGTGTAGCGCGCCGCGCTGAGGGGCAATGCGGCACCGGCCGTGACGGCGGTGGCTGAGGCGAGGAAGCGGCGGCGTTCCACGGGCGGTTCAACCTCCGGGACGGGAGCGGCGCGGGGCACGAACCCCAGCTCACCCGCAGGACATCCGAATACCGTTTCCAGTGCTCGGCGTTGGCGTTCGTGCGGCCATGTGGACTGCCCGGTGAGCCATCGGCGAACGTGTCGGTCCGACAGCGTCCCCAATTTGCCTGTGAAGTCGGCCATGACGCGGTTCAGTTCCTCGGCGAGTTCGGCCTGGCCGAGATTTTGCGACGCCATGGCCGCCGCTAACTGCTCGTTCGCTCTACGCGGGTGATCCCCCATGGACCGACGGTAATCGCATATGTCCAACCTGCTGTAGGGGCGCGCGTCAAGCGCACCCAAAAATGTCCGGTTGTCCGCGACTGGACGAACCCGCGAATGCCCTGCCCACACCAGGCGATCCGCTCGTTCACTTGACGCAGAACAGAGACGAAGGGCGAAGCGATGAGCGAGGCAACACCCGGTCGGCAGGCGGCGGCGCATGCGGCACCGGACGTCGGTGCGGTGCTCGACACCGTGTACGGCCGCCAACGGGTCATGGACGTGCTCAACATCCCGTGCGACCGGCCGACCGTGTACCTGAGACCGGAACGCGGCGGACTCGAATGGACCGTGGCCGTAGCGGAGTTGCCGAACGTTCTTCGTCAGGAGGTGCTGTGACCTCCCGTGCGCCGGGTCCGCAAACGTCCCCCGTCGCCGTGGGCCCGGCACCATCAGAACTGACACGGAAGGAGGGCGACATGCCCGCCGACAGCAAGCACAAGGGGCCCTCCGCTCCGATCCAGCCCGCGCCGGCGCCTCCGCCCGGTAGTCCTCCGCCGCCCCCGTCGCCGGATGGCAGCAGCCCCAACGGGCCGGGTAGGCACCGGTGACGGGCACTCTTGCGGGGACCGGCGGCGACGTGGACAACGCCTCGGTGGCGCTGCTCGGGCGCGATCGAACCCCGTTCCTCCCGGCCCGCGTGTGGGCTGAGCAGCGAGGCGCCTGGCGCCTGGTCGACCGGGCCCGTGACTCCAAGACATGGGCGCGCGCCGCCCGCGCCGACGTCCCGTTGATCACTCAGTGGGACAACGGCGACCACGAGGGCGACGAACCGGGGACCGTTGCCACATGTTCGTCGTCGCAGCCGTCCGTGACGCGCCAAATGCTCGACGCTTTGGACGTCCAGCTCGGACAGCACGTGCTCGACGTCGGGACCGGTACCGGCTACACGGCCGCGCTACTCGAGGACCGGGTCGGAACGAGCGGCACAGTGGTGTCCGTCGAGGTCGACGACGGCTTGGCTGCGGCCGCGCGGACCACGCTTGACACAGTTGGGGCAAGGGCGCGGGTGCTCGCCGCGGACGGTGCCGCCAGTCTCGCGGGGCCGTTCGATCGCACGCTGGTCACCTTTGGGGTCCGGACCGTCCCCCCGACGTGGATCGAACAGACGGTGACCGGAGGCCGGGTCGTCATGCCGTGGGGCACGGACTGGTGCCGCAGTGACCGGCTCCTGACCCTGCTCGTCGGTGCGGACGCCGCTGCCGGGCGCCTCGGCCCCGGCCTCGACTTCATGAAGATGCGGGCCGAAGAGGCCGCGTGGAAGCGCGCGGTGGGCCCCGACGGGTGGCTGGACCGGGCCGAGCGCTGGGAGGCGGACGCCGAAGGCACCGACGTCGCCGCCGGGCTCGACGGATGGGGCGAGTACGTTCTTGGCCTCCTCATGCCCCCTGGCGTCGTCAAGCTCGTCACGGCACCGGCACCGGCACCGGCAGCGGAACCAGAAGCCGGTGCGAACGGCGACCGTACCGCGTACTTCTACGCCGACGGGTCCGCCGCTGCCCTCACGTTCGGCCGTGGCAGCGGCGTCCACGCCGCCGAGTTCGGCCCGCGCTCGCTCGCGGCCGACTACCTTGCCGCGCTGCGGTGGTGGCTCGACCACGGGTGCCCCGACGCCCAAGGGTTCGGCGTCGGCATCGACGCCGCCGGGCAGCGGGTCTGGTTCGGGTCTCCGCGGGGGCCCGCCGCGCCTGGGTGAACGGTGTCAGGTGGGTGGGGCGCCGGCGCGGATTTGGCGCCAGGTGTGGGGGGCGAGGGTGTTGCGGTCGGCGTCGCGGAGTGCTCGGCGGAGCGTCCAACCGGGGGCGGCGAGGAGACCGGTGGTGAGTGCGAGGAGGGCCGGGATCGTCCGGGGTTCGCGGCGCACGGAGAGGAGTTCCTCGGTGCTGTCACGGTACGCGCCGCGCCGCACCGTGGCGTGCCACAGCTCGCGCAGCACGGCCGCCCGTCCGCGCTCGCCGGCGCCGAGCAGGCCTTGGAGGAACTGGTGGGTGGTCGCGCCCGATTGCGCCGTCGGAACCGAGGCCGGGGACCGGCCGAGGGACACTTCGATGAGCGCGCCCAGCAGGTCGACGCCGGACAGCGCCGCGTTGGTCGGCTCGACCAGGCGCGGATTGACGTCGATCCAGACCGGGCCGTCGTCGGTGAGGATGCCGTCCATGGACAGGGCCCCGTGCCAGCCGATGTGTGCGCCCAGCAGAGTGATGTGCTCACGGAGAACGGCGAGCACCAGGCCGCGCTTCGCGGCCGCGCCGCCCCGGCTGCCGGGCACGACGTGGACGTAGGCGTGCATCGCGACGAGGCGGCCGTGGTCGAACACCGACTGGACGCTGACCACCGGGCCGCGCACCGGCTCCTGAACGAGTACGCGCCCGCCGCCCGCGAACACGCCCTGCGCCTCCAGGTTGTCCGCCAGGCGCAGGAGTTCCTCGCGGCGGGTGATCGGGAACACGCCGTTGGACGCGGTACCGATCGGCAGCTTGACGTACATCGGGGGATCGGCGATCTGCCGCAGCGCCTCAGCGGAACTCACGACCGACGCCTCCGGTTGCGGCAGGCCTATCTCGGTGAGCGTGACGCCCGCCGACACCTTGTCCTGCACCCGTTCGAGCGAGGCGAAGCGTGGTACGGCCAGGTGCGCCGCGAGCGTCGTGCCCCCCACGTCCGCCCGTGCCAGCACTGCCACTTGCTCACCGGTCGGTATCAGTACGTCGTGCCCCTCGGCGTGCAGGACCTTCGACGCGGCGTCGAGCCAGCCCCATGGGTCCGCGCCGTACGCCGGGAGCGGGTGGACCCGCGTCACCGCCGGCGGCAGGCGCAGCGGCGGACGGCCCGGGGGCGCCAGGACCTCGACCTCGTGTCCCGCCTGCCGCAGAAGCTGGGCAGCCTGACGTGAGGTCATACCGAAACCGTCGGAGAGCAGTACGCGCACGCGCACATCCTGGCACTGCCGGGGCCGTGCCGTGGAGGGCCCCGGGCGCGCGAGCGCGTGCCGTACCCTCCGACGTCGTTGGCAGCGCGTAGCGTGGTGATGATCGTGACGCATGGTGAACCGACGTACCGAGCGAGGTAACCAGCCTGTGGCCACCAACCGATATGGCGCTGCCTGTGCCACCTGTTCGACGTATGTCCCGCCCGGCGACGGGGTGTTGACGCGCGTCGGCGGAGCGTGGACGACGTACTGCCGCAACTGCGAGCCCAAGCCCGCGGCACCGGCCCGGGGGACCCACACGGGCTGGCACCAAAGGGAGTTGGCGGCGTTCGACCTGGAGACCTCCGGAGTGGACGTCTCCTCCGACTTCATCGTCACCGCGGCGGTCTGCGACACCTCGGGAGTACACCGGACGTGGCTCGTCCATCCGGGCGACCGGGAGATCCCGGAGGAGGCCACCGCGGTGCACGGGATCACGACCGCGTACGCGCGTGAGCACGGCAGGCCGGCCGTCGACTGCCTCGACGAACTCGCCGACGTGCTGGCCGCGTACCTCGACGCCGGGACACCGGTCGCGATCTACAACGCGGTGTTCGATCTGTCGTTGCTGGAGGCCGAGTTGCGACGGCACGGACGAAGGACGCTGGCCGAACGCACGGCGGTGATCGGCCCCATCATCGATCCGCTGCTCATCGACAAGCACCAGGACCGCTTCCGGCGCGGCAAGCGCACGCTGGAGGCGACCAGCGCCTTCTACGGGGTCGCGCTCGCGGACGCGCACACGGCGGACGGCGACGCGGAGGCGTGCCTGCGGCTCGCCGTGGAACTGGGCGCCCGCTACCCGAAGCTCGCGGCCCTCGACGTGCGGACGCTGCACAACGAGCAGCGCGCGTGGGCGGCGGAGCAGGCGGCGTCGTTCCAGGCGTACCTGGACCGTACGAAGCCGGGGCACGGCGAACGCATCGCGGGCGAATGGCCGGTGGCGCCGACGGCTGCGTCGGGCCCGTCGCGTCCGTCGGCCAAAGGAGATTCGGTGGCGGGTGCGGTGGCGCCTGTGGCGGCTGGCGGCGAGGCTGAGACCGGGGATCGCCCCGTAGGCGGCGGTCCGGGAGCAGGCGCGGTGCCGCGCGCCAGGACGGATGCCGACGGGGGTGCGGGCGTGGCGGATGCGGGCGTGACGGACGGTCCGGTGCCGGGCGTCGGCAGGGGAGGGGCATCGTGAACGAAGGCGGCAACGGCAACAGCCACAGCCACGGCAACAGCCACGGCAAAGGCAACAGCAGCGGGCGTGGTCACGGCGACGGGAACGCGGGCGCCGTCGGCAGCGGCAGCGGGAGGAGGCCGCGGGATACGCACGGCCCGCTGCACGTCGTCGGGCCGATCCTCGTCGCGCCGGACGACGTCCGCGACGAACTCTGGGTCCTGGACGGCCGCATCACCTTCGAGCGGCCCCGCTTCACCGCGGAAGAGGCGACGACCGTACGCGGCTGGGTGCTGCCCGGCCTCGTCGACGCGCACTGTCATGTGGGCCTCGACGCACACGGCGCCGTCGACCACGACACCAGCGAGCGCCAGGCCCTCACCGACCGCGACGCGGGCGCCCTGCTGCTGCGCGACGCCGGCTCGCCCGCCGACACCCGCTGGGTCGACGGCCGCGAGGACCTGCCCCGGCTCATCCGCGCCGGCCGCCATCTCGCCCGCCCGCGCCGCTACATCCGCAACTACGCGCACGAGATCGAACCGGGCGACCTCACCGCGTACGTCGTGCAGGAGGCCCGGCGCGGCGACGGCTGGGTCAAGCTGGTCGGCGACTGGATCGACCGCGACCGGGGCGACCTGGTGCCGTGCTGGCCGTACGACGCGCTCAAGGAGGCCATCGACGCGGCACACGCCGTGGGCGCCCGCGTCACCGCGCACTGCTTCTCGGAGGAGTCGCTGCCGGACCTCGTGGCCGCCGGGATCGACTGCATCGAGCACGCGACAGGCCTGACCGAGGACATGATCCCGGAGTTCGCCGCACGGGGAACGGCGATCGTGCCGACCCTGGTCAACATCGACACCTTCCCGGGCATCGCCGACGCCGCGGCCGCCAAGTTCCCCGAATACGCCGCCCACATGCGGGCGTTGCACGCGCGCCGGTACGCCACCGTGCGCGCGGCGTACGACGCGGGGATCCCGGTCTACGTCGGCACGGATGCGGGCGGCGCCCTCGCGCACGGGCTGGTGGGCCACGAAGTCGTGGAACTCGTCCGCGCCGGCCTCCCGCCGACCGCGGCCCTGTCGGCGGCCACCTGGTCGGCGCGGGCGTGGCTCGGCCGCCCCGGCCTCGAAGAAGGTGCCTCCGCCGACTTCGTGGTCTACGACGCCGATCCGCGCGACGACGTGGGCGTGTTGCTCTCACCGGCAAAGGTGGTGCTGCGCGGCGTCGTCCGCTGAATGACACATGAGGGGTGGCCGGGGGCGTCCGATCTGCCGCGCGTGCGCGGTCGTTTGGCGGACGCTCCGACTACCGGATCGAGAACTGGCGTTCAATCGTAGGCGACCGGCTCGCAGAACAGTGCGGCGCGCTCTGGAAGGCAGACAGGACCAGGGCAGCACAGATGGCCGTCTCGAACACCCGGAGGTTCCAAGGATTTCGGGAGCTTGCGAAGACGGCGGCGAGCAGCAGACCACCCGCGCCGATGAGCACGCACCGGCGTACGGCCACCGCGTACGTCAGCCGGCCCCGGCCGCCCGGTCTTGCCGCAGCGTCCTGAGCGTTCGGCGCCGTCGGTGCTTGCGTGTCCATCCGGCCCCCGCCGCGTCAGTCGAGGGCCGCGTCAGTCGAAGAGGGAGGCGTGGCCGTCGGTGAGGAGTTCGCCGGGTTCGCCGGCGAAGGCGACGCGGCCGCGGCGCAGGACGTACGCGACGTCGGCGCGGCGCAGCGCTTCCCCGGCGTACTGCTCGACCAGGACCACGGTCCGCTGTCCGGCGGCGAGTTCGGAGACGACGTCGTAGAGCTGGGCCACGACGCGGGGCGCCAAGCCCTGGCTCAGCTCGTCGAGGAGCAGGACGCGCGACGGACGGAGCAGGGCGCGGGAGACCGCGAGCATCTGTTGTTCGCCGCCCGACAGGGTGCCGGCGCGTTGGCCGAGTCGCTTGCGGAGGACGGGGAACGCGTCGAGGGCCGGATCGATGGTGTCGGCGCTTGCGAAGACGCGGAGGTTGTCGCGGACGGAGAGCCCCGCGAAGACGCCGTGGCCGTCCGGGATGAGGGCGAGTCCGTCGCGGGCGCGTTCGGAGGCGGTCCAGCGGGTGACGTCGCGGCCGTCCCATTCGATGCGGCCGGTGGTGGGGGACAGGAGGCCCGCGAGTGTGCGCAGGAGGGTGGAGCGTCCGGCGCCGTTGCGGCCGAGGAGGGCGGTGACGGCGCCGGCCGGGAAGGCGAGGTCGACGCCGTGCAGGGCCTCGACGGGGCCGTAGCGGACGCGGACGTCGTGGAGGGCGAGGGAGACGGGCATCAGCGCTCACCGTCCCGGGGCGTTCCCTGTTCGTCCGGGGGCTGCGATCCGCGTACGCCGAGAGGTCGCGGGTCCTCGTCGTCCGGCGGTCGCGGGGACGGGGATGGGGGCTCGTCTGCCGCGCCGTGGGCGTCGCCGGTCACGGGATCGAGGTAGGCCGCGCGCGCCGCCTCGTTTTCGCGTACCTGTTCGGGCGGCCCCGACGCCACGATTCGCCCGGCCGCCATCACATGCACCGAGTCCGCCACCCCGAACACGAGTTCCATGTCGTGCTCCACCAACAGCACCGCGAGCCCGTCGTCCGCGAGGCCCCGCAGCAGCACCCTCAGCCGCCCGGTCTCCGTGTCGTCCAACCCGCTCGCCGGCTCGTCGAGCAGCAGCACCGACGGCCGCGACGCCAGCGCCCGCCCCAACTCCACCAGCCGCAACGTCCCGGTCGGCAGCTCCCCGCAGCGCACATCCCGCAGTTCGGTCAGCCCGACCAGCTCCAACGCCGCCTCCACCGCAGTCCGGGTACGCCCACGCGCCGCATCCGGCAGCCCCAGCAACCGCGCGGTGGCACTCGCACCCGTACGGTTCTCCGCACCGACCCGCAGATTGTCGGCCACCGTCAGGCTCGGGAACACCGACACGACCTGGAACGTCCGTGCGATGCCCAGCCGCGCGCGCCGGTGGTCCGCCAGGCGCGTGATGTCGCGCTCGCCGAGCCTGATGCGCCCCTCGTCCGGCCGCTGCGCGCCGGCCAGGCAGTGGAACAGCGTGCTCTTGCCCGCACCGTTCGGCCCGATCACCGCCGTCACCTCCCCCGGCGGCACCGCCAGGTCGACCCCGTCGACGGCCCGCAGACCGCCGAAGTGGCGTACCAGGCCCCGTGCTTGCAGGCTCGGTACGTCCGACTGACGCCGCGTCACGGACGGCCCCCGTCCCGCGCGGCCACCTCAGTCGCCGCCCCGATCCCAGCCCCAGCAGCCCCAGCTCCAACTGCGCCCGAACCCCCGGCAGCCGCCGCCGCGGTAGCCGCACGCCGTCGCACCCGCCCCCGCAACGCCTCACCCGCAGGCGTGAGACGCACCGCACCCCACCCCGGCCGCAACCCCGACCCCGCCTCCGGGTCCTCGGTCCACAGCGGCCCGAGCAACCGCCGGGCCGTCGCCAGCGCACCACCGGGCATACGCGACAGCAGCACCGCGCCCGCACCGATCACGATCGTCGACACACCCGCCCGCGTCCCGCTGTCGAGGCCCACGATCAGCGCCGCCGCGAGCACCGCGCCCGCCGCGCTGTCCACCCCGAACACCACCACCGCCGCGAACCAGATCAGCCCCACCAGCGGGTCGAACGTCTGGGCGTCGAAGGCGCGTCCGCTCATGCCCATGAGCGCACCCCCGAGCCCCGCCACCCCCGCGCTCACCGCGAACACGAACACCTTCAGCCCCGGTACGTCCACCCCCGACGCCGCAGCCCCGCCCTCGCTGTCGCGCGTGGCCACCAGCATGCGGCCCAGGCGCCCGGTGTGCAGTCGGCGTACGAGCAGCAGCGTCAGCCCCAGGCAGACCAACTCGAGGACATAGAAAGAACGTTCGCCGGAGAACGGCCACGGGTGGTCCAGCCGCAGACCGGTCGTGAACATCGGCTGCGCGAACACGAACCTGCTCACCACCACCGCGACGGCGAACGTCGTCAGGGCCAGCGCGAGACCGCGCCGCCGGATCGCCGGGTAGCCGGTGAGCACCCCCACCGGCACCACCAGCAGCGTCGCGAGCAGCAGCGCGAGCAAGCCGGGCACCTCCGGGAGCCCGAGGAACTTCCCGCTCATCAGCGACGCCGCGAACAGCGCGCCGAGGCCCGCGTACCCGGCCTGGCCGAGCGACACCTGCCCGGCGTACCCGGTCAGGATCACCAGCGACACGAACACGATGGCCAGCGCCGGGATCTGCTGCGCGGACCGCAAGTGCTCGGTGCCCAGCGCGAGCGGCGCGGCCAGCAGGATCGGGTACGGCAGCCACCACAGCGCGGGCAGTCGTGTCCGCGTCCCCGCGTCCACACGCGGGTACGAAGCGCGCGAACCGACCTCGACCATGCGCGGCAAGAGCAGCAGAGCCAGCAGCAGGACCACCACGAACAGGTTGGACTGCAAGGCCTGCAGAAGGTTCTGCGCCTTCCCCTCCAACTGCACGCGCGTCAACTCGCTCTGCCCGACGCCGATCGCCACCGCCACCAGGATGGCCACCGGCAGGCTCGCCAGCCGCGCGGCCACCGCGACACCGATGGTCTCCAGGACCAAGAGGGTCAACCCGAACGGGTCCAGGCGTACGTGCGGCGCCAGCAGGATCCCGGTCAGACCCGCCAGCATCGACCCGAAGGCCCAGCCCACCGCCGACACGCGGTCCGCCGCGACGCCGCTCAGCTCGGCCAGCTCACGGCGGTCGACGACGGCCCGGAGCTCGGCACCGAAACGGGTGAAGCGCGTGACCGCCGCGACCACGACCGCCACCCCGACGACCACGCCCAGGTCGATGAGCGCGGCCTCGGACACCGTCGCGCCGCCCCACAGCTCGATCGAGCCGGTCTCGAACAGGGTCGGCGGGTCGAGACGCGACTCGGTGCCCCACGTCAGGATCGCGATGCCGAGCAGCAGCACGAGTACGCCCAGCGACGCGGCGAGCATCTCGGCCGGCCCCGCTCCGCGCCTGCCCAGCCCTCGGAAGACGAAGCGTTCGAGCAGCAGCCCGAACGCGGGTGCGACCACCAGGACGTCGAACAGCGCGGCGGGCACCACCGGCCATCCCCACACGCGCACCTGCTGCCAGAGCAGGTAGGCGATGAGCATCGCCAGGGCCCCGAACCCCAGGTTGAACACGCCGGTCGCCCGGTACGACGTGATCAGGCCGACCGCGCCGAGCGCGGCGATCGCCCCGACGGCCAGCCCGGCGAGGGCGAGGTCGATGGTCAGCATGGGCGCGGGGCCGCCCTCCGGCCGGCGGCCGCGGTCTCAGGCATCGGCGGCGTCAGTCCGCGTCGCCGGGCGCGGCAGACGGGGGCGCGGCGGGGGACCCCGGGGCCGGGCCCGGGGAAGGACCCGAGGGGGTCGCCGAGGACGACGCGGACGGGGCCGCCGGAGCCGCACCCGTGTCGTCGGGGTCGCACAACGCGCACGGCCGCAGGTCGAGTTCGGCCGCCTGCTTCGGGCGGAGGGCGAACACGCCGTTCTTGCCGCGCACCAGCTCGCAGTCGGGCCGGTGGTAACGCGCTCCGCCACGTAGCGAGACGAACGGCGTGTCGCCGCTCGCGACGACGTTCCCCTCGCCGCTGCCGTCAGCCGCGGACCCGGGCCCCGCGGCCACCGCCCCGGCTGACGAACCACCGGACGTACGACCGCCGTTCGCCACCCCGGCCGCGCCGTCACGCGTCTCTCCGGCCCGGGTCTCCCCGGCACCGCCGTCCGCACCGACCGGCTCCAGGATCAGCGCATGGAGTTCCGCCACCTGCCGCCGCAGCGCGTCGTCGGACCCGCCTCCGCCCCGCAGACGTGCGGCCACCAGGACCGCGCCCGCGACGATCAGCGCCGCACCGGGCACCGTGGCCGACGCGATGTACGGGAGCTGCCGGGCCTCGTGCTTCTCGCCCGACACGCCGTACCAGCCCACCGCACACAGCACGGCGCCGACGAGCACGACGATCCAGCCCCCGTACGCCCGAACGGCCGAACGCACGTCGCCGTCCCAGCGCGGTCTTTCGGAACCCTCCACCGGCCCGCCTCACCTATTCGCCGCCTGCGCATCCGGGACAGTGCGGATGCGGTCGCCCCGGGTCTGGTCCAGGTTAGTTGTGGTCGAAACGGAACACCCGGCTTTCGCGATCGGAAAACGCGGGGAACGATTGCATACCGACTGCGTGCCGACGGCATGTCGGCAACGCGGCGCGGATACAGGTCGGACACAGTTGTACGGGTATCCGAGTCGGCATGTGACGCACGGGTAGGGTGCCGTACGCTCCGACCTGACTTCTGTGATCTACGCCGGGGAATGGCCCTGGCGAGAACGGACGGTGAAAGCACATGCGGGACATACGTACTCGTCGCATGGCGTGGGCGGCCCTGCCGGTCGCGGGCGTGCTGCTGCTCGCGGGCTGCGGCGACGACGACAAGGACGAGCCCAAGGCGTCGCCGAGTGCATCGGCGCCGGCGACCAGCGCGGCCCCGTCGTCGAGCGCCCCGGCGACCTCCGCCTCGGCCACGGGCGGCTCGTCCAGCGCGCCCGCGGGTGCCCCGGCCGACCCGGCCACCTTCACGGCCGATCAGAAGGCCGCTGCCGCGTCGTTCACCCAGATGCTCGACGCCAAGGTGCCGGTCGACCAGCGCAAGGCGGGCATCCAGGACGCGGCAGGCATCGCTCCGCTCCTGGACCAGCTGCTCGCCAACCCGGCCCTCGGCACCGCGTCGATCAAGGTCAACGACGTGGCCGTGTCCGGCGACAAGGCCGTCGTCTCGTTCGACGTGATCGTCGGCGGCGCGCCGTTCTACCCGAACCAGAAGGGCGAGGCCGTCAAGCAGGACGGCAAGTGGCTGGTCGGCAAGAAGACGGTCTGTGGCTTCGGTACGGGCCTCGGCATCCCGGCGCCGCCGGCCTGCGCGTCCTGACGCCGGTCGAACCAAAGAGTGCCGAAATACCGTCCTCCTGACTGACGGTGGCGGCTGCGGGTACGCGCCCTCCGCGTGCGTACCCGCAGCCGCCGGCTCGCTTCCTGCGGTACCGCGCGAACGTGCCGCAGGATCCACCCAGGACACCCCAGGCCCGCTCAGGACAGAGGCTCCCGGGAGGAGCACATGCGCCGCATCGTCCGCAACGCCGCTGTCGCCGTCGCGCTCGGTCTCGTCCTCGCGGCCTGCGGATCCCGACTCCCGGCAAGCGATTTCGAGCAGCCGGCGCCTGGCCCGAACACCGCGGGCGGGCCCAACGTGAACGCCGCCTCGGATGTCGGCGTCACCCCCACCACCATCAAGGTCGGGATGATCGACACCGCGTCAGGACTGCTGGGCAACGAGACCTTCTCCGGCCCGATGTACGGCGCGCAGGCGTTCTTCAAGGCCCTCAACGAGAAGGGCGGCGTCAACGGCCGCACCATCGAGGTCGTGGCATGCGACGACGGCGGCATCGGCGCCGACAATCAGAAGTGCGCGCGCCAACTCGTCGACGACGACAAGGTGTTCGCCTTCGCCGGCAACAGCATCTACAACTACACCGGTGCCGAGTACATCAGTTCCAAGGGCGTCCCCGATGTCGGCGGTATCCCGGTCGGCAACGCCTACGACCAGTACCAGCACCTCTACAGCCTCTACGGCTCCAGCGCGCCCCGGAACGGCAAGGTCGGCTGGGACGGCACGCTCTTCCAGAACACCGAGATCTACCGGTACTTCAAGGAGCGCGTCGGCGCACGGACGGCGGCGGTGGTCTCGTACAACCAGCCCGACTCGGCGCGCTACGCCCAGACCATCAAGGACGGGCTGAAGGCCGAGGGATACACCGTGGTCGACAAGCAGGTCGACTTCTTCCTGGCGAACTTCGACGCGGCAGTCGTCGACATGAAGAACCGCGGCGTCGACCTCGTCTTCGACGCGATGGACACGCGCGGCAACGCGGTGCTCTGCAAGTCCATGGACGACATGGGCCTCAAGGTGCAGGCGAAGGTCTCCACGGTGCAGAGTCAGAACGCGGCGGTGGGGCGGGAGTTCAAGGACTCGCCGACCTGCCGCAACAGCATCCAGGCCACCGGGTTCAGCCGCTCGTACGAGGACGTCGACCATCCGGCCGTCGCGGAGTTCCGGGCCGCCATGCTGAAGTACTTCCCGGACCGCGAGGACCGGATGTCGCAATGGGCGCTGGAGGGTTGGGCGTCCGCGCAGTGGCTGACCGACGCCATCGCCTCCTGTGGGGCCGACGTGACGCGCAAGTGCGTCGAGGCGTTCGTGAACCGACCCGAGGGGTACGACGCGCACGGCCTGCTGATCCCGGTGGACTTCCGGCAGGAGACCGCCGAACAGGCGCAGGCGCCGCAGAAGTGGTGCACCAACGTGGTCCGTTGGCAGGACACCGCGAACGGCGGCAAGGGCGGCTGGGTCGACCAGGTCCCCGACATGGCGGCGAACTGCTCGGTGGTGCCCTCGCTTCCGTACAAGCCGTAGCGGGCTCCGGGGAAAGAACCACGCGGCGGCACGGGAGGAACCCGTACCGCCGCGCATTGAACAGCTTGTGGTGTGCCGGCGTTGCCGTCACCGGCCAGGATCGGCCGCCGTGCCTACGGGTGCGGCTTGAGCGCCGGGCAGCCCTGGGTCTTGTAGGACGCCTGGAACTCGAAGTGCCACGGCTCGTTCGCGTAGATCTGGCACCAGCCGTACGTCTTGCCCTTCGACTTCATCCACGGCTGCGCGGCGACGTTGATGTCGATCGCGTTGCCGTCGACGTGCGAGGACTCGTCGGGCGGCAGCACGCGCATACGGGCCGCCGCGGTGGAGCCCTTGTCGCGCACCTCCTGTTCCCACAGGTCCTTCTGGTGCTCGTACGACCGCTTGCCCGACGTCAGCGTCATCGTGACGCCCTCGGCCGCCATCGCCGACTTCGCCTGCTGATACGCGGTGCGCGCGCCGCCGACCAGCTTGGCCGGGTCGGTCGCCCCCGGGTCGTCGGCTATCCCGTCGTCGTCCGAGTCGGTCTTCGGCGTCTTGCTGCCGGTCGACGCACTGCCCGACGGGCTGCCGCTCGCAGACTTGGAACCGGACGGCCGACCGCTTGAGGCCCCCGTGCTCGGGCCGCCCGTGGACGGCGCCGAGGACACGGTCGAGGGCGGCGGGGCCGAGGACGGCGGGGCGCTCCCGGGCGTGGGCGACGTCGTCAGGCCCACCGATGTGGTGCTGGGCTTGTCGTCCCCGGTCAGTGTCTTCGCGGCGACCAGGCCGGCGCCGGTGAGCGCGACGGCGCCGGCGACACCCCAGATGACCAGGGCGCGGCGCCGCTTGCGGCGGCCGCCGGACCCGGACCCGGATCCGTCGTCCGAGTCGTCGCCGGAGCCGCCATAGGGCCCGTAGCCGCCGTAGCCGCCGTGCCCGCCGTCGCCACCACCGTGGCCACCGGGACCGCTTCCGCCCGGCATGTCGCCGTTCCCCGGAGCGGCTGGGGACCCGTGTGCGGCCTCCGACCCGTAGGCGTCCGTCGGCCCGGCCGCGCCCGCGTGCCCGCCGGGGCGCCCGGGGGCACCGGGGCCGGTCGGCTGCGGGGCGCCCATCGCGTACGCGCCCAGGTCCAGCTCCGGTCTGCGCTGCTCGGGGGCTGGGGACCCGGTCGGCGGCACGCCGGCCGAATGCGCCCCGGCCGACCGAGCCTGATTCGGCTGCGCGGGGTCCGGCCGTGCGTCGTTCGGCTGTGCGTGCTGCTGCTGTGCCCGGTGCGCCTGGGCGTTGTGCTGCTGCCAGTCGCGCTGTTGCGCGCCGTGCTGTTGTGCGTCGTGCGGTTGGGCGTCTTCGGGTCGTGCGCCGGACGGCCGCGGTCCCGCGGGCTGCGGGGCGGGCGGCTGCGGCGCCACCGGCATCTGGTGCACCGGTACGACCTGCGTCGGCCCGTCGTACGGCGTCTGCGGCGCGCCGCTGCTGCTCGACTCCCACGCGCTGTCGAGGTACCGGGCGGCGTCCGAGTACGACGGCTCCCGGTGCCCGCCGGGGCCGGTGTCGGCACGGTGGCGGGCGCCGCCGTGCGCGGCGTCCCGCCCGGCCTCCGGGCCCTGGTCTTGCGGTCTTTGATTCAACGTCGGATCCTCCCCGCAGGATCATTACCTATGCCGGTGTACTGCGGGGCCGTGAAGTGTCACAGGTGCGCTATGGGATACGCCACGCCGAGATGAGGCAACGCGACACGCCCGCCGGACGTACCGTCACGTACTGTCGCGAGGGTGGCGCCGGTCACCTTGTTGCGGACCGTGCGTACTCTGGGGGCGAAGCCGAACCGGCAATCTGACATGCTGCCACGCCGGGCTGGGGGTGAGGAGACCGCCATGAGTGTCGAGACGACAGCCGAGGCCGCGCGGGCCGGCGGACTCGTCGACTCCTTCGGGCGCGTCGCCACCGACCTGCGCGTCTCCCTCACCGACCGGTGCAATCTGCGCTGCACCTATTGCATGCCGGAACAGGGCCTCGACTGGCTGCCCAAGCCCGAGCTGCTCACCGACGACGAGATCGTGCGCCTGATCACGGTGGCGGTCACCCGGCTCGGCGTCACCGAGGTGCGCTTCACCGGCGGCGAACCGCTGATGCGCCGCGGGCTGGTCGGCATCATCGAGCGCGTCGCGGCCCTGGAGCCGCGGCCCAAGCAGTCGGTCACGACCAACGGCCTGGGGCTGACCAAGCTGGCGCCCGCCCTCAAGGCGGCCGGCCTGGACCGCGTCAACGTCTCACTGGACACCCTCGACCCGGAGCGTTTCCGTACGCTGACCCGCCGCGACCGCCACCACGACGTCGTCGCGGGCATGGCCGCCGCCGCGGCGGCCGGGCTGACGCCGGTCAAGGTCAACGCCGTCCTGATGCGCGGGGTCAACGAGGACGAGGCGCCGGCGCTGCTCGCGTGGTGCCTGGAGCGCGGGTACGAGCTCCGCTTCATCGAGCAGATGCCCTTGGACGCGCAGCACGGCTGGAAGCGCGAGCAGATGGTCACCGCGGAGGAGATACTGCGCGACCTTTCGGCGGCGTTCCGGCTGACCCCGGAAGGCGACGACGCGCGCGGCAGCGCACCGGCCGAACGCTGGCTGGTCGACGGGGGACCCGGCCGCGTGGGCGTGATCGGCACCGTGACGAGGCCGTTCTGCGGTGCCTGCGACCGCACCCGGCTGACCGCCGACGGCCAGATCCGCAACTGCCTCTTCGCCCGCGAGGAATCGGACCTGCGCGCGGCCCTGCGGGGCGGCGCGGACGACGCCGAGCTCGCGGACCGCTGGCGCGCCGCGATGGCGACGAAGAAGGCGGGGGCGGGCATCGACGACCCGGCGTTCCTCCAGCCGGCCCGCCCGATGTCGGCCATCGGCGGCTGAGACCACCGGGCTGACGACGCGGCCGGCCATCCGGGCGACGACGCCGACCAACGCCCCCGACTGACGACTGCCTCGGCCGCGGGCGCCCCGCCGGGACCGTCGCACAACCACCGCGCCTCCGCGCGGCCCCTCCAGGCATTCGCGCAGCCGCCCAGGGCCTACCCGCGACCGCCGTTCCGGCCCACTCACGGCCGCCGGTCGGACCTCCGCGCAGCCGTCAGGTCTTCGTGCCGCCGGTCTCCTCGGCGGCCGTCCACGCCTCGAACGCGACCGTGTCCTTCAGGAACCCGCGTACTGCGAGGAACTGCCCCAGGGTGTCCCGGTGTTCGTCGCAGGCCAGCCACGTCTTGCGGCGATCGGGCGTGTGCAGCTTCGGGTTGTTCCAGGCCAGGACCCACCGCGCGTCGACACGGCAGCCCTTCGCCGAACAGATGGGCCGTCCCGGCTCTTCGGTGGGAAACATGCCCCCAGTATCGCAAGACGGCACCCGCGTCACGCGTCGGGAACCGCGGGGCCGGGCCACCATTTCGCTGCTCTGTGTGATGAGCGTCCCCCGGCGGGGCGACCTCGCCGGTCCGCGAACTCCCGTTCGCACAAGCCCCGGACACGGGCGATGCCGGGCAGCCACGGGGGGAGCCGCCCGGCATCGCGTCGGTCGCTCCGACGGGGGATACGGAGCACGTTTTGAAGTATGGCACGTCCACGCCCGACGTGAAGCCCCATCCGGCAACGCGTGTCGAGCGATTTTGGCAGGTGCCGCGAACCTGTTCCCACCCGGTCGGCGGGCACTCGAACAACTTACTGACGGTTACCTTCTGGCGGAGCGTCAGGTCCGCCACCGGCCCCGCCGGACGGCTCACGGTGCGGTTCCCCGGCACCCGAACCGGGGGCTTTGCCGGCGCTGGTCTCACCGGATGCGGTGGTCGCCCAGACCGTCGTCCCGCGCGGCGGCGCGGCGGCCTCGTCGGGCACGATCCACGCGTCCTCCGGAACGACCGTGATGTCGTGCCGCTCGGCACTGGTGAGGACCGCGTGCGGCGGCGGTTCGATGGCCCGGTGCGCCTGCGGCGGCACCACTTGCGAGGCGGGCGGCGGATCCAGCCGGCGCGAGCGGCCGGCGTTGGCGACCACCACGGCGACGTACGGCAGCAGCAGCGCACCGGCAATCATCACCCACCGCAGAGGACCCTCCAGGACCACCGCGAGGATGAAGCACACCGTGCGGATCGACATCGACACCACGTAACGGCGCTGGCGCCCGCGCACATCCTCGGTCAGTCCTTTGCGTGCACCGCTGATCTGGTACGTCTCCGCGCGACCCGCGCGATTCACCAGCACCATGCCCACCTGCCCGCCGACGAGCCCCGGTCGACCCTGGGCCGAGGTCCTTGTCCCCACCGTACGCCGCGCCCACCCCGTGAACGAGACCGGGGGGCGCGCCTTGGCCACGAGTTTCCGATTGCCGTCCGTGCGGGTGATCCGGAAGTGCGAAGAAGGCCGCCGGGCGGCGGACGAACCGCGAACCGGCGGCGTGGGCCCAGGACTCCTGGCGGCTCCGCACCCCTCGCGGCCACCGCACCCCTTGCGGCGCAGCGCTCTCTGCGGCTCAGGTCTCCTGACGACGCAGGTACCCCGGCGGCACCGCCGGCACCAGCCACACGCCGTTGTCCGACACGCGGAACACGTGCCCGTCCGCGTGCATGCGCCCCGCGTCCACCACCAGCACCACCGGACGACCCCGGCGCGCACCCACCCGGCCGGCGGTCTCCACGTCGGGGGACAGGTGCACGTCGTGCCGGTCCATCGGGCGCAGTCCCTCGGTCATGATCGTGTCGACCACGCGGCCGACCGTGCCGTGGAACAGCAGGGCGGGCGGCTCGGCGGCGGTCAGGCCCAGCTCGACCGCGACCGTGTGCCCCTGGCTCGCGCGGATGCGGGTGCCGTCCGCCGACACCGCGAACCGCTTCTTGTCGTTGTGCTCGACCACGTGGTCGAGCTCCTCGCGGCTCACCGCGAAGCCCCGCGCGCGGCACGCCGCGAGCAGGTCGTCGATCTCCGCCCAACCGGCGGTGTCAAGGGTGATGCCGATGCGCTCCGGCTGGTGCCGGAGTGCCCTCGACAGGTATTTGGACACCTTGACCATACGTTTTTCGTCCACACGCCTCCTCGGCGCTCGCGGCTCGGGCCGGGGCGTCGGATCGGCCCCCGAACCCGGTGCGGGTGCGGGGGCCGGATCCTCAGGACGCCTGGCTCACCGAGCTCATGTTGAAGTCCGGTACGCGGAGCGGCGGCATCGCCGCCCGCGAGAAGTAGTCGCCCCACTCGCGCGGCATGGTCCGCTCGGTGGCGCCCGCCTCGGTCACCCGGCCCAGCAGGTCCACGGGCGACTCGTTGAAGCGGTAGTTGTTGACCGCGCCGACGACCTCGCCGTCCTCGACGAGGTAGACCCCGTCGCGCGTCAGGCCGGTCAGCAGCAGGGTCTGCGGGTCCACCTCGCGGATGTACCACAGGCAGGTGAGCAGCAGCCCGCGCTTGGTCGAGGCGACCATATCGGCCAGTGACCGGTCGGCGCCTCCGCTTTCCAGCACCAGGTTGTCGATGTCGGGCGCGGCGGGCAGGCCGGCCAGCGCGGCCGAGTGGCGGCTCGCCGGGAGGGTCGACAGCACACCGTCCGCGATCCACGAAGTCGGCTGCAGCGCAAAGCCGTTGTCGAACACCGACGACGTGTCGCCGGACGCGGCCGCGGTGCTGAACGGCGCGCACTCCAGGCCCGGGTACGCGGGGTCGCTGCGCAGCGTCAGCGGCAGCGACGACAGCTTCTCGCCCACCCGCGTCCCGCCGCCCGGCTTGCTGAACACCGTGCGGCCCTCGTGCGCGTCGCGCGCACCCGCCGACCAGGCGAGGTAGATCATCAGGTCCGCCACCGCGCTCGGCGGCAGCAGCGTCTCGTAGCGTCCGGCCGGCAGGTCGACGCGGCGGGCCGCCCAGGCGACGCGCTGCTCCAGCTCCGCCTCGGCGCGCGCGACGTCCACGTCGGTGAAGTCGCGCGTCGCCACGCCCGCCCACGCCGAGCGGGACATGTCGGCGGACTTCGCGTTGAGCTCGAAGGTGCCGGTGGGCTGGTCGTGCCGGGCGCGCAGGCCCGCCGAGTTGCCCACGTACCTCGACGACACCTCGTGCGAGGCGAACCCGTACAGCCGGCGGCCGCCGGCCCGGGCCCGCGCGAAGGCCTCGCCCAACGCCGGGGCGAACTCGCGGAACACTTCGATGGATGTGCCCGCGGGCGGCTCGTCGAAGCCGGCCGCGAACTCGGTGCCGCCCACCAGGGGATTCGCGTCCTCGGCGGGTCCGGCGCCGCGCGCCGCCTCCTCGGCGGCGCGCACCAGGCCCTCCAGATCGGCGGGTGTGACGCCGCTGCGCGAGACCACGCCCGAGGCCGTGCCCTCGGCGCCGTCGACCGTCGCGATCACGGTCACCTGGCGGCTGTGCGTGAGCCCGTTGGTGGTCAGCGCGTTGCCGGCCCAACGCAGGTTCGCGGTGCCGGACTCCTGCGCGATCACCACGCAGCCGTCCGTACGCGACAGTTCGAGCGCGCGCTCGACGATCTCGCCGGGCTTCGTCACCGTGGTCGTGTCCGTCAACGCCCCGCCTCCTGAACCGTGTTGAGCACCCGCACGCCCCGGAAGAGCGCCGACGGGCATCCGTGGCCGACCGCCGCGACCTGACCGGGCTGCGCCTTGCCGCAGTTGAAGGCGCCGCCGAAGACGTACGTCGACTCGCCGCCGAGCGCCTCCATCGACCCCCAGAAATCCGTGGTGGTCGCCTGGTACGCGAAGTCCTTGACCTGGCCCGCGAGTCGGCCGTTCTCGATGCGGTAAGCGCGCTGGCCGGTGAACTGGAAGTTGTAGCGCTGCATGTCGATCGACCACGACTTGTCGCCGACGATGTAGAGGCCGCGCTCGACACCGCCGATCAGGTCGGCGGTCGACCGGTCCTCCGCGGCCGGGCGCAGCGAGACGTTCGCCATGCGCTGGACCGGGACGTGCGACGGCGAGTCGGCGAACGCGCAGCCGTTGGACCGGCCGAAGCCCTTCATCCGGGCCATGTTGCGGTCGAGCTGGTAGCCCACCAGCACGCCGTCCTTGACCAGGTCCCAGCTCTGCGTCGCCACGCCCTCGTCGTCGTAGCCGACGGTCGCGAGGCCGTGTTCGGCGGTGCGGTCGCCGGTGACGTGCATGATCTCGGAGCCGTACTTGAGCGTGCCGAGCTTGTCGAACGTCGCGAAGGAGGTTCCCGCGTACGCCGCCTCGTAGCCCAGCGCGCGGTCCAGCTCGGTGGCGTGGCCGATCGACTCGTGGATCGTCAGCCACAGGTTGCCCGGGTCGATGACGAGGTCGTACGCGCCCGCCTCGACGGACGGCGCCGCGACCCGTTCGGCGAGCAGCGACGGCAGCTCGGACAGCTCCGCCTTCCAGTCCCAGCCGGTGCCGGTCAGGTACTCCCAACCGCGGCCGACCGGCGGCGCGATCGTGCGCATCGACTCGAACGCGCCGCCGGTGACGGCGACCGCGGTGAGCTGCGGGTGCAGGCGTACGCGCTGCTGCGTGGTGGTGGTGCCCGCGGTGTCCGCGTAGAACTTGTTCTCCTGCACCGCCATGAGCGACGCGTCGACGTGGTCCACGCCGTCGGCCGCGAGCAGGTCGCGGCTCCACTGCGCGAGCAGCGCGATGCGGTCGGCCTCCGCGACGTCGAACGGGTTGACCTCGTAGGAGGACACCCATACCGCGTCCTCGTACACCGGCTCCGGGGCGAGCTCGACGAGGTCGTCCGGCCCCGCGCCGGACGCCTGCGCGATCGACCGCGACACGCGGGCGACCGCGACCGCCTCCTCGGCGATGCGCACCGCGGCGTCCACGGTCAGATCGACGCCGGCCGCGAAGCCCCAGGCACCCTCGTGCACGACCCGCACCGCGAACCCGACGTCGGTCGAGTCGAGCGACGTCTCGGTACGCCCGTCGCGCAGCCTCAGGTGCGCGTCACGGATGCGCTCCAGGCGGAAGTCCGCGTGGGCGGCACCGAGTTCGCGGGCCCGCCCGAGGGCGGCGTCCGCGAGGCGGCGCAGCGGATAGGCCTCGAAGGCCGGATCGATCGGGTGCGGCACGGGCTGCTCACCTGTCTTTCTGCTGCTCTGGAACCAGGGCACGCGCTGTCCGGAAGTCAATCACGGGGGAGGCGGCCGCAGCCGCCGATTTCGGGCGTGCGCCGGCACGCGGCGGTTGGCGACTTCCCACAGCCGCGGGCCGGATCTTCTTGTCGAGGGCGATTCCACGTACCGCGCCGTGGACCGATACGGTCGACGGACCCGTACAGCGACGTATAAGGAGTGATCCGTTGAGCCGGTCCGTACTGGTCACCGGAGGCAACCGGGGCATCGGCCTGGCGATCGCGAGGGCCTTCGCGGCGGAAGGCGACAAGGTCGCGGTCACGTCGCGGTCCGGCGAGGCGCCCGAGGGACTGTTCGGTGTCAAGTGCGACATCACCGACCCCGAGCAGGTCGAGCAGGCCTTCAAGGAGGTCGAGGCGCACCAGGGCAACGTCGAGGTCCTGATCGCGAACGCCGGCATCACCAAGGACACGCTCCTGCTGCGCATGAGCGAGGACGACTTCACCGAGGTCGTCGACACCAACCTCACCGGCACGTTCCGGGTGGTCAAGCGCGCGAGCAAGGGCATGCTGCGGGCCCGCAAGGGCCGCATCGTGCTGATCTCGTCGGTCGTCGGGCTGCTCGGCTCGGCGGGCCAGGCCAACTACGCGGCGTCGAAGGCCGGCCTCGTCGGCTTCGCCCGCTCCCTCGCCCGCGAACTGGGTTCGCGCAACATCACCACCAACGTGGTCGCGCCCGGCTTCGTCGACACGGCCATGACCGAGGTGCTCGGCGAGGACCGCAAGGCCGAGATCCTGGCGCAGGTGCCGCTCGGCCGATACGCGAGCACGGAGGAGGTCGCGGGCGTGGTCCGCTTCCTGGCCTCGGACGCCGCGTCGTACATCACCGGAGCTGTCATCCCTGTTGACGGCGGACTTGGAATGGGGCACTGACACATGGGTGACCTTCTGGTCGGCAAGCGCATTCTTGTCACCGGCGTCCTGACGGACGCCTCGATCGCCTTCCACGTCGCGCGCCTCGCGCAGGAGGAAGGCGCCGAGGTCGTGCTCACCGGGTTCGGCCGCCTGTCGCTGGTCAACCGGATCGCCGGCCGACTGCCCAAGCCGGCACCGGTGATCGAGCTGGACGTGACGAACCAGGAGCACCTGGACGCCCTCGCGGACAACGTGCGCCAGCACGTCGACGGCCTCGACGGCGTCGTGCACTCCGTCGCGTTCGGCCCGCAGGACGCGCTGGGCGGGAACTTCCTGAACACGACGTACGAGGACGTCTCGACGGCCGTGCACGTGTCCGCGTTCTCGCTCAAGTCGCTGACGATGGCCACGCTGCCGCTGAAGCCGAAGGACGGCTCGCTGTCGGTCGTCGGCCTGGACTTCGACGCGCAGGTGGCGTGGCCGGGGTACGACTGGATGGGCGTCGCCAAGGCCGGTCTGGAGGCGACCTCCCGCTACCTGGCGAAGTACCTCGGCGAGCAGAATGTGCGGGTCAACCTCGTCTCGGCCGGGCCGGTCAAGACGATGGCGGCCCGCTCGATTCCCGGCTTCGACCGGTTCGAGGGCGTCTGGAACGAGAAGGCCCCGCTGGGCTGGGACCTCAACGACCCGGAGCCCGCGGCGCGCGGGGTCGTGGGACTGCTGTCGGACTGGTTCCCGAAGACGACGGGCGAGGTGGTCCACGTCGACGGCGGCCTGCACGCCATGGGCGCCTGACACCGCATCACACGAGACCCGCGAACCCGGCCCGCAGGGCGGGTTCGCGGGTCTTTGTGCGCGGTCGACCCGCTCCGCCGGCCGCGCGGAGGCACTCGCCCGGGTCCCCGCACCGCACGGCCCCGCGGCGTCGTCCCGTTTCGCAACCCCCGGGCGATCGGCACCGCGGCGTCTGGGAGACTCGTGGTATGTCCGCATCACCGTCGCAGCCCCGGCCCGCCAAGGGCGAGTCCTCCAAGGAGCGCTACGCGCGTGCCGTCGCGGCACGCAAGGCGCGGGAGGACCAGGCGCGCGCCGCGGAGCTGGAGGCGCGCCGGGCACGGGCCGAGGCCGAGGCCGCCGATCTCGCGGCTCGCGGGGACGAGGGGTTCACCCCCGTCCTCGGGCCGCCGGACCCGGACAAGCCGGCCAGTCGCGCCATGCTCGGGATCCTCGGCGCCATGCTGCTGATCACCGGGATCATCTCGCTGATCGCGACGCTCGTGAGCTGACACCCCGTCCGACGTACGCCCCTGTGTGCCGCTGCTGACGAAAGGTCAGCAAACCGTGCACCAGGGGCGTTTCGCGCTATCCGGATAACCGGGTGGTCGAAATGATCATGATCGCCCAGGATCGCCCAGGCGACACGTCAACGAGTCGACCCCTTCCGGCGCCACCCGACCCCTAGGGGGTGGGGTTAGCCCTACCTCGGCTACGGGCGCCCACACCCGAGCGATACGGCAGTCCGCCGGATGGGGCCGCGCGCCCCCGGCTCGTAGCGTCGTACCGACAGCACGGGAACCACCGACTCGGGGCGGTTCCGCCGCGTACGCACACGCGACGAAGGAGAACAAACCCATGGCACGCAGGCGCAATCTCGCCGCCTCGATGGGCGGATGGAGCGCGAGGAATCGCAAGACGGCAGTGGCCGCCTGGCTGCTTTTCGTGGTCCTCTCCGTCGTCATCGGCGGCATGCTCGGATCGAAGGAACTGAAGGACTCGGACATGACCCCGGGGGAGTCCGGGCGCGCCGAGAAGATCATCGAGGACGCCGGGGTGGAGGACCCCTCCAGCGAGATGCTGCTGTTCACCAGCGCATCCGTCGCCGCGCAGGACCCGGGCTTCAAGGCCGCCGTGGACGACGTCCTCGCCAAGGTGCAGGCCAGCGGCGTCGTCGAGAACATCCGCTCGCCGTACACGGCGGAAGGCGCCATCTCGGCGGACGGCAAGTCGGCCCTCGCCCAGTTCGACGTCATGGGCAAGCCCGACGACGCGGTCGACAAGCTCGCCCCGATCCTGGACGCGGTCAAGGCCGGCCAGGCCGCCCACCCCGACCTGAAGATCGAGCAGCTCGGCGACGCCACGTCCGAGAAGTGGTTCGACGACACGATCGGCAACGACTTCAAGACCGCCGAGTGGACCGCCGTCCCGCTCGCCCTCGGCATCCTGCTCATCGCGTTCGGCGCGGTCGTCGCGGCCCTGCTGCCGGTGGTCCTGGCACTCACTGCGTTCATCGCGGCCAGCATGGGCCTGCTCGTCCTGGCGAGCCGGCTGGTCCCGACCGAGGACGTCACCATGTCGGTGATGCTGCTCATCGGCCTCGCGGTCGGCGTCGACTACTGCCTCTTCTACATCCGGCGCGAGCGTGAGGAGCGCGCGAAGGGCCGCGACCCGGAGCGCGCGCTGGCCATCGCCGCCGCGACGTCCGGCCGTTCGGTGCTGATCTCGGGCGTCACCGTCATGGTCGCGATGGCGGGCATGATGTTCACCGGCCTGGGCCAGTTCCAGTCGATGGCGATGGGCACCATCATCGTGGTCTTCACCGCGATGCTCGGCTCGGTCACCGTGCTGCCCGCGCTGCTGTCGATGCTCGGCGACAAGGTCGACGCCGGCAAGATCCCCGGCCTGGGCCGCATGCGCCGCCCGTCCCCCGACGGCGGCAAGTTCTGGGGCGCGATCCTGCGCACCGTGCTCAAGCGTCCGCTCGCCTGGACCGTGGTCGCCGGCGGCCTGCTGATCGCGCTGACGATCCCCGCCCTCGACATGAAGCTGTCGCTGCTGCCGCTCGACAAGGAACTGCCCAAGAGCGAGCCGATCGTCCAGACGTACAAGCACGTCAACGAGAAGTTCCCCGGAGGCCCGGCGCCCGCGCAGGTCGTGATCTCCGCCGACGACATCAACGCCGCCGGATTCCAGGCCGCGCTGACCGACTTCAAGAAGCGCGTCGCCGACAACCCGACGCTGTTCACGAACCAGATCGAGGTCCGCACCTTCCCGGACAAGAACGACGTCATGCAGATCAACGTGCCGTTCACCGGCGCGGACGACGGCAAGTCGCTCAGCACGCTGCGCGACGACGTGGTACCCGCCACGTTCGGCAAGGTCGAGGGTGTCGACGCCCCGGTCGCCGGCGACTACGCGGAGACCAAGGACTTCAACCACCAGCTCGACAAGACCACGCCGATCGCCTTCGGCTTCGTGCTCCTGTTCGCCTTCCTGCTGATGCTCGTGTCGTTCCGCTCGCTCGCCATCGCGCTGACGGCGATCGTCCTGAACCTGCTGTCGGTGGGCGCCGCCTACGGTGTGCTCGCACTGGTCTTCCAGCACGGCTACGGCGACTTCCTGGTCGGCACGGACGCACCGGGCGCGATCACCTCGTGGCTGCCGCTGTTCCTCTTCGTGGTGCTGTTCGGCCTCTCGATGGACTACCACGTCTTCGTCGTCAGCCGGATCCGCGAGGCGTACGACAAGGGCATGAGCACCAACGACGCGGTGGCCTTCGGGGTGCGCAGCACCGCCGGCGTCGTCACCAGCGCCGCGGTGATCATGGTGGCGGTGTTCGCGGTCTTCGGCACCCTGTCCATGCAGCAGATGAAGCAGATGGGCGTCGGCCTCGCGGTCGCGGTCCTGCTGGACGCCACGATCATCCGCGCGATCCTGCTGCCGGCCGTCATGGGCCTGCTGGGCGAGCGCAACTGGTACCTGCCGAAGTGGCTGGGCTGGCTGCCGCAGATGGACCACGGCGCGGGCGAGGACGACGAGGTCGCGACGCCGCACCGTGAGCCGGTGCTCGCGGGGGCCCACGCGGCGCCGTACCAGCCCGGCTACGGCGACCCGTACGGCCAGGACGGGCACGACGTCTCCGGCTCCTCCCGGATCCCGAGGCCGCCGGTCGGCTGACGATCGGTCGACGGTCGGCAGACGGTCGAACACAGTGTCACAACGCGGCGGGTCCCGACCCTTGAGGGTCGGGACCCGCCGTGCATGTCCCCGGAATTCTGAGAGGCTGGATCCCATGGCATCGCAGCGACAGCGCACACTGGTGGTGGTCAGGCACGCGAAGGCGGACTGGCCCGACGTCCCGGACCACGAAAGGCCTCTGGCGGACCGTGGCAGGCAGGACGCCCCGCAGATCGGCAACTGGCTCGTCGGGCAGCGCGTGCACCCGGACCACGTGGTCTGCTCGACCGCGCAGCGCACCCGCGAGACCTGGAAGCTCATGGGCAAGGTGTTCGATCCGAAGCCGCACACCAGCTACGACGACCGCCTCTACGACGCCTCGGCGCAGGCCCTGCTCTACGTCGTGCAGGAGACCCCCGACGACGTCGACACCCTCGTCCTGATCGGCCACAACCCGGGCGTCGCCACGCTGGTGTCCGCCCTCGCGGGCAGCTCGGACGGCGACGCGCTGGAACGCGCCCGCGAGAAGTACGCGACGTCGGGCATCGCGCTCATGCGCTTCGAGGGCACCTGGGGGGACCTCAACGAAAAGGGCGCGCACCTGGCGGCCTTCGAGACACCCCGGGCCTGACCGCCTCGGGCGGCGCGCGCCGCGCGCCGCCCCCGTCGGTCAGCCGCCGTCCGCGGCGTCCGCGGCCTCGACCTCTTCACGGGTCAGGCCCAGCAGGAACAGGACGGTGTCCAGGAACGGGACGTTCACCGCGGTGTCGGCGGCCTGGCGTACCACCGGCTTGGCGTTGAACGCGACACCCAGGCCCGCCGTGTTGAGCATGTCGAGGTCGTTGGCGCCGTCGCCGATCGCCACGGTCGCCGACAGCGGTACGCCCGCCGCCACCGCGAACCGCTCCAGCATGCGGGCCTTGCCCGGACGGTCCACGATCTCGCCGATCACGTGCCCGGTGAGCCTGCCGTCCACGACCTCCAGCGTGTTCGCCGCCGAGTAGTCGAGCCCGAGCCGTTCCACGAGGACATCGGTGACCTGCGTGAAGCCGCCCGAGACGATGCCGACCTGGTAGCCGAGGCGCTTGAGCGTGCGTACGAGGGTCCGCGCGCCGGGAGTCAGCTCCACCTGCTCGCGCACCGCGTCGATCGCGGACGCGTCGAGGCCCGCCAGAAGCGCCACGCGCGCCCGCAGCGACTCGGCGAAGTCCAACTCGCCGCGCATCGCGGCGGCCGTCACCTCGGCCACCTCGTCGAGACAGCCCGCGTGCGCCGCGAGCAGTTCGATGACCTCGCCCTGGATGAGCGTCGAGTCGACGTCCATGACCACCAGGCGCTTCGCCCGCCGCAGCAACCCCGCCGGCTGGACCGCCACATCGATGAGCCGGGCCGCCGCCTCCGGCGCGAGCTCCGCACGGAGCTTGTCCGTCTCCACCCCGGAGACCTGCAACTCGATCGCGGTGACCGGGTACTTCGCGAGCCGGAAAATGCGGTCGATGTTGGCGCCCGTCGCGGCGATGCGTCCCGCTATGGCGGCGACCGCGTCGGCGGTGAGCGGATGCCCGAGCACCGTCACGTGCGAGCGCCCCTCACCACGCGGACGGTTGTCGCCGCTGCCCGAGATGATCTCGATGTCCAGCCGCTCGCCCTCGGCCCAACGGTGCAGCCGCGCCCGGAGCTCGCCGTCCTCGGCCGGCGCGGGCACCAGAACACACAGGGTCAGACGGCCCCGCGTGACGGTCTGCTCGATGTCGACGACCTCAAGACCCTGGCCCGCCAACGTCTCGAAAAGCGACGAGGTGATCCCGGGATGGTCCTTACCGAAGATCTTCACGAGCAGCGTACGGGTCGCGACGTCCATGAACGATCACGGTACCCGTCCCCCCACAACCCCCGTCGCACGGTCCCGATGGGTGGACACCAACCCCCCACGCAGCGCCACCCCAGAAGCCGCCTCCCCACAACCACCAGCCACCACCCCCGCCCACCCATCCCGCCCCCACCGCCCCGACCCCAAACTCACAGGGCCTTTCCACCCCGTGAGGGCGCCTCCCCACAACGGTCAGCCAGCCCGCCCCAACCGACCCATCCCGCCCCCACCGAACCGGGCCCACACTCACGGGGCATTTCCGTCTCAGGGGGCGCCGGCCACAACGACCAGCCGCCCCCGCCGACCCATCCCGCCCCCACCGACCCGACCCACAACTCACGAGGCATTTCCGCCCCGTTAGGGGTGCCTCCCCACAACGACTAACCACCCTCGCCCGCCACCGCACACTCCCCGCCCCAGCCCCAAGGCCCCCCGGAGCCGTTCCGCCCGGGGAGGGCGCCCCCACACAACGGTCAGCCAGCCCCGCCCATCCCGCCCCCGCCGACCTGGCCCCACACTCACGGGGCATTTCCGCCTCAGGAGGGTGCCGCCCACAAGGGTCAGCCCCAGCCGCCCATCCCGCCCCCCGCCGACCCGGCCAAACTCACGAGGCATTTCCCCCTTGGGGTGCTTCACACAGGGGGATTCAAAGCTCACAAAACAATCACCGCGGTTGCCGCCATCTATAGCGCGGTTCCGCCCGTGTCGGTGCCGCGCCCCCACGCGGCCGGAGGCCGCCGGAAGGTGTCGGTATG
>NZ_JBEZFP010000005.1:0-131777 GCF_040649515.1 Streptodolium elevatio | reverse complement strand
GATCCAGTGAACCTTTCCGGTCACAGCACTAGGTGACCGGGCCTGCGGGGCGGCCTCCGGTGGCGGTGAGGAACCTCGGGGTCAGGCGGCCGCGGTCGCGGAACGCCGACACGGCCGCGGCCCGGACGCCGGAGAGCAGGGCAGCGGGGACGAACGCGGTCACCGCGGCGCTGCCCGTGCCACCCGCGAGGCGCGCGCCCACCGCGCCCGCGAGCTTCACCGCGTCGACCGTGGCGTCCGCCTCGGCCCAACCCGTGCCGTAGCCCGGCACGCGCGACAGGTGAGAGGCCGTCAGCAGGCTGAGGGCACGCGGGAGTTCGCGGTCCCGGAGGTACGCCTCCATGCGCTGCGCACGCTCGGTCTCGTCGCGGGCGCCGCGCAGCGACTCGACGACGGAGGCCATGCCGGTGTGCGGGACGCCCCGGTCGCGCGGGATCACCAGCATGGCGCGCAGGCCCGCGGCGGCCAGGTCCAGGGGGAGTTCGCCGGTCGGGCCGACCGGGCCGACGATGAGCGCGCGGCTCTCGCCGCCGTACAGGACCGCCGAGCGCAGAGCCTCCGCGTCGGCGGTGTCGTCCGGGGGTGCGACGACGTTGCGCAGCAGGGCGTCGAGCGCCGCGACGGGGAGCTGGGGGCCGTGGAAGGAGGTCCAGGCCAAGGCCGCCGCGCAGGTCAGCGGTGCCGACGGCGCGAGGCCCGCGGCGTCGGGGAGGTCGGCGTGCACGATCAGGTCGAGTCCGGCGTTCTGCGGCGCGGTGCCCGCGAGAGCGTGCACGGCGTCGACGACGGGTGCCGCCCACGGTGGGACCGGCCGGTCGACCGCGCCCCGCACCTCGATCTCGACCGCGTCGCCCGGCCGATTGAGGGATCCGGCCCGCAGGATCCCGTCCGTGCGGGGTGCCGCGGCCATGACGACCTGCCAGCCCAACGCCGTCACGATGCCGCTGCGGCCCGGCACCCCCGCGAGCCGCAGCGCGTACGGGGCGGTCCACACGCCGGCCGGCTCGTACCCGAAGGCCTGCACGAAGGTGTACGGCACCACCCGCAGGACCGGGTCGGCATCCCGCTGATCCATCAACTGCATCGGGGACGTTCCTTTCCGAGGGGACGAGGGGACGAGGGGACGAAAGGGCGGAGCGGCGGACGCCGGTCAGCCGGGGTCCTTGCGGGCCAGCAGGCGGTACGCGTCGCTGCCGCCCGCGCGCCCGAAGTTGCGTGCCGCGACGGAAGTCAGCGCGTCCAGCAGACCGGCCGCCATATAGAAGGGGACGGACACGGTGACGCCGACCGCACGGCGGATCCGGCGGAGCACGGTCGGCCCGCCGGGGATCCACGGCTGCCGGGGATTCGGTGCGACGGCGGTCATGGTGTGGCTCACCGCCGCGACGAACATGCCGCCCTGGTGTGCCGGGCCGCGCTCGACCTCGACCACCGTGAAGCCGCGGTCCGCCAGCGCCTCGGCCAACCGGCCCAGCGGGACCAGGTGTTGGTGCTGCGGCTGGAACCAGGGGTGCCAGCGCCGGCGCAGCAGGCGGGCGTACCAGCACTCCGGGTCCGGGATCTCGACCAGCAGATGGCCCCCTGGCTGCACGACCTTTGCGGCGGCGTCGAGTTCGGCGAACACGTCGCGCACGTGCTCCAGGTAGTGGTTCATGCTGACGACGTCGTACGACCCCGCGAGCGAGTCCGCGTGGTCGGGGAACTGCCCGACGTACGCGTGCTCGATCCAGCCGCGCCGGGCCGCCTCCTCGACTCCGCCGCCCAGGTCGAGTCCGTCGAACACGGTGTCCGGGAGCTCGGACTTGGCGACCAGGCACATGTGCGCGTGGCCCGTCCCGACATCCAGCCAGCGGCCGGGTGCGGTGTGCCGGCGCACGAGCCGGGCCCGGCGCAGGTATTGCCGCGACATGGTCGCGAACATCGCCTCGGCGCCGCGCGCCGCGAGACCGTCGTAGAAGTCCCGGTAGTAGTAGTCGAGTCCGGTCGGGGAAAGCCGAGGGTTCTGGAAGACGACCTGGCAGTCCCGGCAGCGTTCGAGGACGAAGCGCCCGGGCTTGCCCTGCAGACGGTCCTTCGTGCGCACCCGCACCGCAAGGCGGTCGGAGCCGCACCACGGGCACGTGTCGCGGCGCTCCTCGAAGAAGCGGTCGGTCCCGTCCGCCGCATCGTCGGCGTACCGTGCGCGCATCGCGGCCAGTTCCTCCGGCGTCAGCTCGGCCGGAGCGGTGGGTCCGGCCACCCCGCGGATCCACCGGAACACGGCCATCGCCGGGCGGGCCAGGACATCGCCGTGCACGTCGCGCGGGCGCACCGGAGAACGGCCCGCCAGCACCGCGTACGGCTGCACCCACCACGCGGCGAGGGCCATCAGCCCCCAGAAGGGCGTCGCGTACGCCGCCCCCACGAACGCGCCCGCCTGGCCCAGCAGCCCGGCGAAACCCACGGCAGGCGGCGCTCCGAACGCCCGCATGCGCGCCTTGGCACTACGCGGATCCTGCCGCAGCGCGGTCAGTCCCGGCGCCACCACGTGCCCGGTGGCCCGCGGGGCGAACTGCTTCAACCGGGCCGTGACCGCGATGAGTTCGACCTGCGACAGGTTCTCGCCGGGAGCTGTTTCCGAACGTTCCAGGACGCTGTCGTGCACCAGCAGCGCGTGGCAGGCGCCGCGCCCGGCGGCCACCGGGTCGGTGCGGAACCGCCCGGGGTCGACGTCGCCGAGCAGGTCGAGGAGCGGCTCGACCGGCATGCGCTCCGGAACGAGGTCGAGTACGAGCAGTCCCTCGTGCCGGGCGTACGCGGCTGCGGACGCGGCGAGTTCGCGGTCCGGACGCACCCCCGCGGCGGTGATCCACCGGTACTCCGACAGCGCCGGGGGGTCCTGCGACGCGGCAAGCCTCGGCAGCGCGCGCAGCCGGTGCCGCGCCCGGAGCGTGCCGAGGACGACGACGGCCAGCAGGATCAGCGCCAGCCACGGGAACGGCTCGAAAACGGTGTTCACGGCATGGCCTCCAGTTCCTCCAGGGCGTCGGCCGCCGAACTCGCGCCGCCTGCCCGGGCGAAGGAATCGCGCACGCGCAACGCGCCCGCGCGGTAGTCCGGCTTGTCCAGCACATCGCTGATCGCCTGGCGTATCTCCGGGACGTGCGCGCGGCCGAAGCGCACGCGCACGCCCGCTCCGGCCGCCACCACCTGCTGGGCCACCAGCGGCTGGTCGTCGCGGATCGGCGCGACGACCAGCGGCAGGCCGAAGGCCAGGGCCTCGCACACCGTGTTGTGGCCGCCGTGCGTGACCACCGCGTCCAGGTGCGGGAGCAGGTCGAGCTGGGGGACGAACTCCCGTGCCAACACGTGCCCGTCGTGCACGCCGAGGAGTTCACCCGGTACCGACATGACCACCTGCACGCGGTCCGCCAGCGAGCGGGTCGCCTCCGCCACCGCCGGGTAGAACCGCGTCCCGGCCTCCCTGTTGAGGGTGCCCAGGGAGACCAGGACCCGGCGGCGGTCGGCGGCGAGCCGCTCCCAGGGGAAGTCGACAGGAGCGGGTCGCGCACCGAACGCCGGTCCGACGTACCGGTGGTGTCGCGGCATTTCGCCGTCCGCGCCGACCAGCACCGGCGTGGAGAAGACGAGCACCAGCCGCGCGGAGAACCGCGGGTCCCAGTCGTCGTCGAGGCCCGCCCGCGCGGCGACCGCGCGCACCCGTTCGCCGACCCACGCGTGCACCTTGGGGAACCCCTCGAACGGCCGGGTGAACTCGACCGATGTCGTTGCCGAGGTGGCCCACGGAAGTCCGTGCAACTCGGCGGCGATCGCGCCCGCGAACGCCTGCTGGTCGCTGACCACCACGTGCGGACGCACGGCCCTTATCGCCTCGTCGACGCCGGGACGCATCTGCTCGGCCAGCGGGACGAGAACCTCCTCGACCAGGAACCGCAGGGCGTTCACCCCGCGGTGGTCGCGCCACCGGGCGTGGAGCTCCGTGTACCCGCCCTCGGGCCCGCCTCCGGTCGGGTGCAGCACGGCCTCCGGCGGTAGCAGCCGTCGCACCTCCGGCGGCCCGCACCAGGCCACTTCGTGCCCGCGCCGGGTCAGTTCGGCGGCCACCGCAACGGTCGGGTTCACGTGCCCGGCGAACGGGGGCACGACGAACAGGCATCTCATGCCGCGCCCTCGCCGCGCGCGCCCGGGTCGCGGCTGCCGTAGCCGCCCACGTCCCGGTGAGCCCCGTGCCGGGCCCGACCCGGGGAGTGCGCCTCCAACCAGCGCAGCACCGACGCCAGCAACTCCTTCGGTGCGTCGCGCAGCAGCGCGTGCGCGGCGCCGGGGAAGACCTCGACGGTGCAGTCCGGCAGCCGGGACGCCAGCACCGGCCCGGATGCCACGAGGTTCGACGCGGAGCCGAACAGGGCGAGTGTCGGGCAGCGCACCTGCGCCAACTCGCCGGGAGAGAGCAGCCGTACGGTCGAGATGTCCTCGATCAGCGTGGTCCGGTTGAGCAGCGAGTCGGCGCCCGCCCGCATCCGCGCGGCCTTGCGCGCGCCGCGCGAGGCGAGGTCGCCGCCGAGCGGATTGCACTCCAGGCCCAGCGCGATGAGGTTGAGTGTGTTGGCGACGTCCTCGACCCAGCCGCCCGCGTAGCCCTCGGCGCCCGGCAGGTGGCCGCTGTGCGCGGGGTCCAGGCACTGCCCCTCGACCAGGACCAGACTCTGCACCAACTCCGGGTGCAGGTACGCCGCATGCAGCGCGATCAGCCCGCCGTAGCTGTTCCCGAGCAGGTGCACAGGACCGGCGACGCCGCACGCCTTCAGCACCGCGGCCAGGTCGTCCACGGCCGTGTCGACGTCGTAGCCGCTCGGCGAGCCGTCGGACATGCCGTGACCGCGCTGGTCGTACAGCAGTACATCGAAGCCGGCGCGCGCGATGGGCGGCGCGAGGGTGTAGTAGAGGCTGGAGAGGTTGTCGAGGACCAGTCCGTGCAGCAGGACCACGGTCGGCCGGTCGGTGGACGCCCGTCCGCCGCGCAGGTGTTGGACGTGGAAGCGCAGGCCGTTCGCCTGGATGTCGGCCACCCCTCACACCTCCCCGACGGCGTTGTCCGGCCGCTCGTCGCCGAGTTGGGCGGCGATGTGGTCGACGAGGGTGCCGACCGTCATCGTGAGGATCTCGTCCATCTCCAGTTCGGACAGGAAGGCCATGAAGTCGACGCGGGCGCCGTACCGGGCCTCCAACTTCTCGGCGAGCGCCACGAATTCGATGCTCTCGACGGCAAGGTCCTCGTTGAACGCGCTGTCGCGGCCGATGGCGGTGGCGACCAGGATCTCGTCGCCCACGACCTCGACGAGCAGGCCGACGACATCGGCGAGGATCGCGTCGGCGGCGGTGCCGCCCCCGGGGGTTCCGCTGGCGGTCGAGGCCGCGGTCTCGGTCTCGCGTGCGGTGCCGGTCTCGGCCAGGGCTTCGGCGGTTCGCGTGCTCACGGCGACTCCACAGGGCTTGAGGGGACGGGGTTGTGCGAGACGGTCCAGGCGACGACGTAGCGCTCGTCGGCGTCGGCGACGATCCGCGTGCGGACCACGTGCCGTCCGCCGGCGCGGCCCTCGGCGGGCATGGGGCCCTCCGCCGGAGCCCGGTTCGCGGCGAGCGGGCGGCTCTCCACGACGAGGCGGTCCTCGGCGACCCCGACGACTTGCAGGTCCGCCGGGCGGCCGGCCAGGCCGGTGCCGGCCGCCTTGCCGGCGGCCTCCTTGGCACACCAGAAGCGCACCAGCCACTCGCTGCGGCTTTCGGGGTCCCCTGCGGCGAGCCGGTCGAGCAGGTCGCGCTCGGTCGGGGCGAGCGCGACCCGCTCCAGGGACTCGGGGCGTTCGGCCAACGACTCGATGTCGATGCCGACCGGGACCCGGTCCGCGAGGGCCACCGCGAGGCGGTGCTTGTGCGCGAGCGACACATGGACGCCGGCGTGCCGGGCCGGGAACTCCGCGCCCACCGCGACGCGTTCCGCCAGCGGACGGCCCTCGCCGTCGTTCGACACGCGGATCTCGGCCGGGTAGATGGGGCCTTCACCGCGCGCCCACAGGAAGCGGCGTACGGCGTCCTTGGCGGCGATGCGACCGAGCAGCCACCCCGACCGGGTGCGCGGTTGCCGGGTCGCGAACTCCTCGCGTTCGTCGGCGCCCAGGTATCGGCGCATGACCAGTTCCTGCGAGGCGGCGTCCGGCCAGCGCGTCCGCACCAGGCACCAGCCTTCGGGCTGCGGCTCGCCGACGCCGGTGGTGTGCGGCGTGAACTTCATCGGCCACACACGCTCGTCGGCCGCGAAGCGGCGGTACGTCCATCCGAGCAGCTGCGCGCGCACCAAACCTTCGCGGGCGTCGCACAGTTCGACGTCGCCGCGCACCGTCGTCGCGGTCACCTGCCGGATCCGCGCGGTTGCGAGGAGGCGGTCGCCGGTGCGCGGCGGCGGCCCGAACAGTCGCACCTCCTCGACCGAGACCGGGAAGACGAGACGGTCGGTGGGGAGGCTCAACTGCATCCAGTGCCCGAAGAGCTGGCCTGCCGCGTCGAGCAGCGCCCCCGGTGCGGGAAGGCTGCGCAGCACTCCCCGGATTCCGTCGTCGGCGACGGCGCTGACCTCGTCCACACCCGCGAATCCGGGACCGTGGAACATCCAGCGGTCGGAGTACAAAGCGGCGGCCCGGACGGGTGGGGGGCGTTCGCCGGTGAGCGGGGTCGGGTCGGGGGTGACGGGTTGCGGGTGGCTCTCGGCGAGGCGTACGACCGTGGAGGTGAACCCGGCGATCTCCACCCGGACGCGGTCGGCGTCCAAGCGGGTCGCGGACACCTCGGCGTTGGTCGCGGGCGCCACCGGGAGCCAGCGCAGTGCCCGGACTTCCTGGAATCCGGCGACCACGCGGCCCGGCACCAGAGCGCGGGCGGCTTCACCCGTGAGGTGGAGGAGGGTGGTCATCGGCACGACCGGAAAGCGGTCCGAGTCCTCGGGCCACTCGTCGTGCTGCTCGTAGATGCAGTGGTCGGCGACGAAGGGCAGGCTGCGCAGCGAGAACTCCCTGATGTGTGAGCGCTGTTGGGGACGAGAATCGCGCTGGGGCTGGGGCTGGGGCTGGGGCCGGGGCCGGGGCCGGGGCTGGGATTGGGGCCCGACCGGGGCCGCGACGGGTACGGCAGGCGCCGCGGTCGCGGCGTGCCGCCAGGCGCCCGCCGTCCGCGTGAGTGCGTCGCCGGCCTCGTCGAGGACGGCCGCGAAGGCGGCCAGCACCGGGTCGGCGGCCTGATCCCGGGTCAACTCCGGTGCCGGACGCGCAGATCGCCCACTCGGTACGTCTGCCGCGTCCAGGAGGACGATGGGCGAACCGAGATCGAGGCGTACGGTCGGCCCCGTCCGGCGCGCCGGTTCGGGTTCCGCCGCCCGAACGGCCTCGCGGCCTTCCACCCACAGGGCGGCCCGGACACGCAGCAGTCCCGAGAGGCCCGGATGCCGGGTGCTGTGCGCCGCGATGGTCAGGACGTCCGCACCGCGCAGCGTGTCGTCCACGAAACCGCCGAGGCTCCCCGCGCCGACCTGGACGAAGGCGCGGGCGCCGGCCTCGTACATGCCTTCCACCAACGCCCCGAACCGCACCGGCTCCAGGAGGTGCCGGATCGTCAGTTCGCGGACCTCGGAGGGCTCGTCGGGGTAGGGCGCGACACTCGTCGCGGACCACACCGGAACCCGGGCGTTGCGCAGCGGAAGGCGTCCGAACGCGTCCCGTACCTGATCGAGGTACGGCTCCCACATCGGTGTGTGGAACCCGGACCGGAACGGTAGTTCCTGACCGAGTACACCGTCGGTCCGCAGCCGGTCGAGCACGCGGCGGACGGCATCCGCGGGCCCGCACACGACGCACTGGTGCGGGCAGTTCTCGTGCGAGACCACCGCGCCGCCCACCGCCTCGCAGGCGGCACTCGCCCGCGCCGCGCCGCAGGCCACCGCCGCGTACACCAGGTCGGGTACGGCCAGCGCCCCCGGGCGCAGCGAGTCCAGGAACACGTCGACGGCGGCAGTGGGGTACATCCCCGCGACGACCATGGCCGTCCACTCGCCCAGGCTGTGTCCGGCGAGCATGTCGGCCCGCACACCGAGCCGTTCGAGGGCGGCCGACACGACGCGTCCGCTGCCCAGCGCGTCCAGCGCACGGCCCACGATCTCGTCCGTGTCGTGCTCGGCGAGGCGGGGGAGGCCGAACGCGTCGGCCACGTCGTGCAGCGGCGGCTGCGTCTCCGGCTCCAGGCCCGGGAACAGGAACGCGACCTTCCCCGGCTGCCCGTCCGGTCCGTGGCCGCCCGCAGCGCCGGCGCCCAGCAGCGGCCGCGGCGTGAACCACAGGTCGCTGCGCCCACGCCAGGGTTCGCCGCGGACCACGACGCGGGAGGCGAGTTCGAGGCGGCGCGGCGTCGGGTCGACGACGGCGAGCCGGCACGGTCCGGTGCCGAGGGCAATGCCCCCGGGGGAATCGCCCGCGAGGCTGTCGCCGGTCGGCCCGGACACCGTTCCGCCGGCGATCTGCGCGCTGAAGTCGTCAAGCAGGTCGGACAGTCCGCCGAGGTCGGCGGCGGCGAAGGTGACCAGGCGGGAACTCCCCGGAATCCCTGGGGTTCCCGGAGTCCCCGGTACTGCCGGAAGCGTCGGCGCGCCCTTCCCCGCCGCCCTCGCCTCGGAGTGCCGCAACGCCCCAGGGCTCCCGGGCGCCGGGGTCCGGGAGGGGGACGCGGCCTGCGTCAGGGACGGCGACAGGGCGGTGGTCGGGAATGCGGCCGCCCTGCTCGCGGGCGGTTCCTCCACGATCACGTGGGTGTTGACCCCGCCGAAGCCGAAGGCGTTCACCCCCGCCCGGCGTACCGTGCCCGCGGCCTCGGGCCACGGCTCGGCCTCGTCGATCGTGCGCATCCGGGTCCGGGCCAGGCCCGGGTGCGGGTCGTCCACGTGCAGGGTCGGCGGCAGCGTCGCGTGATGCACCGCGTACACGGCCTTCAGCAATCCGGCCATGCCGCTTGCCTGCATCGCATGGCCGATCATCGACTTGACCGACCCCAGGACGACGCTCGGACCGTCGGCCCGGAAAACGCGTGCCAGGGTCTCGAGTTCGACCTCGTCGCCCAGCGGCGTACCCGTGCCGTGCGCCTCCAGCAGCCCGAGCGCGCCGGGTGACGTCGGATCGAGTCCGGCCGCGCGCCAGGCGCGTTCCAGTGCCCGGACCTGGCCGTCCGCGAGCGGGCTCATCAGACTGGCCGCCCGGCCGTCGCTGGCCACGCCGACGCCGCGCACCACCGCGTACACCCGGTCGCCGTCGCGCCGCGCGTCGGCGAGGCGCTTCAGCACCACGGCGCCGGTGCCCTCGGAGATCAGCGTGCCGTCGGCCGCCCTGTCGAACGGGCGGATGCGCATCGCCGGGCTGAGCGCCCGCAGTTGGGTGAAGACGCTCCACAACGTCGCGATGTGGCAGTGGTGCACCGAACCCGCGATGACGGCGTCGCAGCGCCCCGAGGCGAGTTCGGCCACCGCGTGGTCGACCGCGAGCAGCGATGTCGCGCAGGCCGCGTCCACCGTGTACGCCGGCCCGCCGAGGTCCAGCCGGTTCGCGATCCGCGACGCCGTGAAGCTCGGCACCAACCCGATCGAGGACTCCGGGCGTTCCGGTCCCAGTGCCGCCTGGAACGCCTCGCGGACGGCCGCCAGCCGGGCGTCGTCGAACTCCGGAGCCACCTGCCGCAGTACGGACACCAACTGGTGTGCGGTACGCACCCGTTGGTCCAGCCGTGCGGTGGCGACCCCCATGTAGCCCCCGCGTCCGAACACCACGCCGATCCGGTCGCGGTCGGGGAGCCGCGCCTCACCGCCCGCGTCCGCGACGGCCTCGGCGGTGGTACGCAGCGCGAGCAGCTGGTCGGGCTCCGCGCCGTCCACCGCCGACGGCATGATGCCGAAGCGGGTCGGGTCGAACGTCGCGTAGTCGTCGACGAATCCGCCGCGCCGGCAGTAGAACCGGTCGGCGTGCACCGGTCCGACCGCCGCGTCGGGCGCGAAGTACACCTCGGGATCCCAGCGGTTCGGCGGGACGTCGGTGATGGCGTCCACGCCCTTCTCGATGTTCGCCCAGAACGAGGGCGCGTCCGGGGCGGACGGGAACACCGCACCGATGCCGACGATCGCCGCGTCGGTGGGCTTCGGTCCTTCGTCGCGGGTCCGGCCGTTGCTCATGCGGCACCCCGCGCACATCCGCGGCACTCGTCCCCGCGAAGTCGACCAAGGTCGAAGTACCGCTTCATCGCAGGGCCTCCGAGCCTTCGCCGTACGCCGCCGGGACGTCGGCCGCCTCGTGCGCGACCCCGCCGTCGCGCGGCGGACACAGGTAGACCGCCTGGGCCACGCCGCCGGACGAGAGTTCCGCGAGCATCGCCGCGACCCCGGCGTCCGGGGCGATCAGCGGCATCCCCAGACGCTCGTAGTGGCGCTCCAGTTCGGCGGTGACCATGCCGCCCCCCTCGGCCGCCCACGGCCCCCAGTCGAGACTCAGCACGCGGTCGGCGACGGCTTCGGTGCCGATCCCGCCCCTGCTGAATGCGTCCCTGTCGAGGGCGTCGGTGCGGATCGCGTCCGTGCCGACCGCGCCCGTCAGTTCCGCGCCCACCGAGCGGTGCCACAGGTGTGCGAGTGCGTCCAGGGCGTCGTTGGCCGCCGCGTAGTCCGCTTGCCCCCGGTTCCCGAAGACCCCGGCGACGCTGCCGAACAGCACCAGGAACCTCGGGCGTCCGTACGGGGCGTGGGAGCGGAGCGCATCGGCCAGGCCGCGCGCGCCGACGACCTTGGTCGTGAAGACCCGGGCGAACGCCTCCTCCGACTTGTCCTTCAGCAGCCGGTCGTCGAGCACCCCGGCGCCGTGCACCACGCCGTCGAGGCGGCCGTGCCGGGCGTACACATCGTCCACGACGGCCCGCACCGCGGCGGCGTCGCGCACGTCCGCGGCGTGCACCCGGACGGACGCGGCCACCCCGGCGAGGGCATCCAGCGTCGCCCGGACCTCGCGACGGGCCAGGATCCGCGTCGCCTCCGCCTCGATCTCGGCGGGCTTGCGCATCCCGGCCGCGACGAGCGCCGCACGCAGTTCGGCCCGGTCGGCGGCCCCGGCGACGGCCGGGTCCTCCGGGCCGGCGTCGGCGGTCCGGCCGACGAGTTCGATGTGACAGCCGTACGCCGCCGCAAGGCCGACCGCAACGCGGGCGGTGATGCCGCGGGCGCCACCGGTCAGCAGCACCACGGAGTCCCGTGTGAGGACCGGCGGAACGGTGTCGGCGTCGGCGAGCGGAGCCGGGCGTACCGCGAGCGTGTGCCGCGTCATGGCGCGAGCGGCATCGGAGCCGTTCACCGCCTGCGCCCCCGCGGGCAGGCCGACGACGACAGGGGCCTCCGGCGTCGGCGACTCGGCGAGCATCGCCAGGAGTTGCCGGGCGATCAGGTCGGGCTCGTCCTTGGCGTCCACGTCGACGACGCGGACGACCGCTTCCGGGTACTCCTGGGCGGCGGTACGCCCGAACCCGGCCAGCCCGATCCCGGCGCACGCCGCGTCCGAGGCGCCGCCTTCCGCCCCGGCCCGGCCGAAGGTGCCGCCCCAGCCGGTGGCCAGCAGCAGGTGCGTCGCACCTCCCTCCAGCGCGTCCCGCAGCAAGGCGAAGTCATCCAGAATCACGGGGACTTCGTCGGTACGCAGGGCCCCGAGGTGGACGAGGGCGTCCACACCCGGCCCGGGGAGCGCCTGACCGGGCTCGGCGATCCACACCACGGCCCCCAGTCGCTCCAACCGGTCGGCGAGCGCGAGCGCAATGCCGTGGGCATCGGCGAGAAGGACGACCGACCGGCCGGCGACCGCGGCGGCGATGTGCTCGGCATCCGGGGCCGCCGCGACGTATTCGACGACCTCGACAACGTGCCGCACCGGAACGCCGTCATCCGCGTGGCTGTCCCTACCTCCGTCGGATGGCACGCCCCCGAAGGCACGGGTGCGCGGTCCACCGTCAGCGGTGGCGCGCGGCCCGCTGTCGGCGCCGGTACGTGTGCCCGCGAACCACCGGCTCGTGGTGGCGGGCGCGGCAGGCGACGCCGAAGCGACGGCCGGTGTCGCGAACGACCGGTCCTGGACCGCCTCTTCGTGCCCCACGGCTTCGCGGCGGACAGCCTCGCGCCCAGCTACTTCGTGGACCGCAGCCTCGCGCCCAGCTACTTCGTGGACCGGAGCCTCGTGGACCGGTGCTCCGGACAGGTCGGTGCCGTGCGCGGCAGGCGCGTCCGCCGGCGCACCGTCCGATTGCGCGGTGTCGGGCGGGCCCGATGCTCCCGGTGCCCCGGCCCCCGCGTGCTCCAGCAGGCCTTCGACGATCGCGCTGATGGTCTTCACCCGGGCGAGCCGTTCCACCAGCGACTCGTCGAGCATGTCGAGGCGTACCGCCAACTCGCCGATGATCTCGGTGCGTTTGATCGAGTCGACGGAGAGGTCCGCCTCCAGGTCCAGGCCGGTGTCGAGCATGTCCCGCGGGTATCCGGTGCGTGTGCCGATGACGTCGAGCACGGCGTCCAAGGCGCGTTCGGCGTCGAGCAGTTCGACCGGCGCCGGAGCGCTCTGGAGGACCGGATCCGGCACGGACGGCGCGGATGCGATGACGGCGTCGGCCGAAGTCACGGGCGCGGCAGCGGAAGTGCCGGTCGAAAGGCGGGCGGGCGCCGCCCACGATTGCGGCTCCGCACCCAGGAAGCCCAGCAGGACGTCTCGCTGCGCGGCCACCAACTCACGCGCTCCCGCCAGGTATTCGAGCACCGCGGTCTCCCGCGGATCCGGGGTGGCGGCCCCGGCCGCGCTTCCGGTGGCCTGCACGACCACCGGAGGCGCGACCGGTTCCGCCGGGCGGAGCCCGCCCGCGACCGGATTGCCGTCCGCGGTGCGCACCAGATGGCCGTCGACCTGCCACGCCGGCAGGGGTGCGGGGTGCGTGTCGGCGGCGGTGACCCGGCCGCGGGTCAGTTCGCCGAGCGCGACGGGCACTCCTGTGACGGCCAGTTCGGCGCACGCCGCGAGCAGCCGCCGCAGCCCGGACTCGCCGGGGACGTCGCAGGCGACGGCGGTGTGCGGGCGGTCCCCGAGGATCGCCCGGACCATTCCGGTCAGGGCCCGTCCCGGGCCCGCCTCGACGAAGGTACGCGCACCCGCCGCGTACATCGCCTCGATCTGCTCCACGAAGCGCACCGGCTCGGCGACCTGACGGGCCAGCAGCGCCCGTACCGCGTCCGGGTCCTGCGGATACGCGGCGGCCGTCCCGTTGGACCACACCGGGAAGCCCGGTGCCGACACCGGCAACGCGGCGAGCGTACGGCCGAGTTCGGCGGACGCGCCGGCGACGACCGCGCTGTGGAAGGCACAGGCCACCGGCAGGCGGCGTACCTGGACCCCCTCGGCCTCCAGCGCGGCGACGGCCGCCTCCAGGGCCGGTGTCGGACCGGAGATAACGGTTTGCGAAGGCGTGTTCATGTTCGCCGCGACCACGCCCAGGCGGGGCCCCGTGCCGTTGCCACCCGGGGAGAGGTTGTGGTTCAGGTTGAGCAGGGTCAGCACCGGCGCCAGCCGGTCCGCGGGCGCGTTGACGGCGGCCATCGCACCCGGGTCGGATCCGGCGGCACCGAGGATCGCCTCGGCACGCGCCGCGGACAGGCGCAGCAGCGTCGCGCTGTCGAACGCGCCGGCCGCCCACAGCGCGGCCAACTCGCCGTAGCTGTGCCCGCCGGCGAGGTCGGGGCGTACGCCGAGCCGGTCCAGCACCCGCGTGACGGCCACCGCCGCGACGCCGAGCGCGGGCTGCGCGGTCCGGGTGTCGGTGATCCGCAGGTGCGCGGCCTCGCGGGCCTCGGCACCGAACGCGGTCGGCGGGAACATCGCCCGGACCGTCGGCTCCGGTGCCTCGGCCAGCACGTCGTGCAGTCCGGGGAACGCTACGAACAGGTCGGCGAGCATGCCCGGCCGCTGGCTGCCCTGGCCCGGGTACAGGAAGGCGACGCGTCCCGGCGCCAGGTCGTCGCGGCGCCTGAACACCTCGCCCGCCGGGTCGTCCGCACCGTCCCGCGCGCGGCCCAGTTTGACCCGGAGATCCTCCGGATCGGCGGCGACCAGGGCGACCTGCACGGGCGCCCCGGCCGCCGCGACCGACTCCGCCGCGAGGGCGGCGAGCCCGCGGAGGGTGCGCGGGACACGCTCGTCCAACAGCGCGACCATCGCGTCGATCGCACGCACGGCTGCCGCGTGGTCCGCACCCGCGAAGCAGAACAGCTCGGCGGGCCATTCGGTCATCGCGGAACCGGAACCGGAACCGGAACCGGAACCGACGAGCCCGCATTCCCGTTCGGGTGCCGCGTGCCCGGCGAGCACCGCGTGGAAGTTCGTGCCGCCGAAACCGAACGCGCTGACTCCCGCGCGGCGTCGCGCGGGGTCCCTCTCGCTCCACGGCCTGGCCTGGCCGTCGAAGAAGAACGGGCTGGTCCGGGCGTCCCAGGCGGCGTTGGGCTCGCGGACGTGCAGCGTGGGCGGGCGTACGCCGTGGTGCAGCGCCAGCGCGGCCTTGATCAGCCCCGCGAGGCCGGCCGCGCACTTGGTGTGGCCGATCTGCGACTTGACCGATCCGAGGGCGCAGCCGCCGGGTTCGGCGCCGTGCGCGGTGAACACCTCGGTCAGCGTCTCCAGTTCGGCGCGGTCGCCGACGACGGTGCCGGTGCCGTGCGCCTCGACGAGGCCGATCTCGGCGGGGGACACGCCCGCCCGGGCGTACGCGCGTTCCAGCGCCCGTCGCTGCCCCTCCGGCCGCGGCGCGGTCAGCCCCAGCGAACGCCCGTCGCTGGATCCGCCGACGCCCTTGACCACCGCGTAGACGCGGTCGCCGTCGCGCTCGGCGTCGGCGAGGCGCTTGAGCACCAGGCACGCGGCGCCCTCGCCGAGGGCGATGCCGTCGGCGGACGCGTCGAAGGTCGCGCAGCGGCCCGACGGCGAAAGGGCGTGCACCGACGAGAACATCAGGTAGTCGTTGATGCCGTTGTGGGTGTCGACGCCGCCGCACAGCACCACGTCGCTGCTGCCCTGGACAAGCTCCTTGCAGGCCAGGTCGAGCGCGGCGAGGGAGGCCGCGCAGGCGGCGTCCACGGTGTAGTTCACCCCGCCGAGGTCGAGCCGGTTGGCGATGCGGCCCGCGATCACGTTGGCCAGCACGCCGGGAAACGAGTCCTCGGTGGGTCGGGGCAGTTGCGCGTCGAGGTCGGGCGGCAGGTCGCCGAAGTAGGCGGGGTAGAGCGAGCGGAAGCCGTACGCGCCGGCCAGGTCCGTGCCGGCCTCCGCGCCGAAGACCACCGAGGTGCGGCCGCGGTCGAACTCGCGGCCGCCGCCGTAGCCGGCGTCGTCGAGCGCCCGCGACGCCACGTGCAGGGCGAGGAGTTGCGCGGGCTCGATGGCGGCGAGCGAGGCCGGCGGAATGCCGTACGCGGGAGCGTCGAAGGGGATCGGCGGTACGAAGCCGCCCCACTTGGACGGGGTGCGGCCCACCGGGTCGCGTACCGCGTCGGGGTCGAAGTACAGATCGGGGTCCCAGCGTTCGCGCGGGACCTCGGTCACGGCGTCCGCGCCGAGCAGCACGTTGCGCCAGAAAGCCGCCAGGTCCGCGGCGCCCGGGAGCACGCACGCCATGCCGACGATCGCCACATCCACCGGCTCGGCCTCGGCCACCGGTTCCTCCTCGATGATCCCGAGAGCGGCGGCGCGGTCCGCCAGATGGGCGGTGGCGCCTTCGGTCACCTCCGCGTGCAGGTCGGCCACCGTGGTGGCGGCGGAGCGCAACGCGGCGACCTGGCCGAGCATGAACATGCCTTCGCGGCGCTGGGTCTCCGCATCGACGGACGCGAGTCCCCGTTCACCGCGGACCACGCCCTTGCTGGCGATGCGCAGACGACCGAGGTTGAGTTCCTCCAGCTCGGCCCACATGTCCCGGGCCGGTACGCCACGTGCCTCCAGCGCCGCCCGCGCCTCGGCGAACGCGCTCACGAACGGAGTCCCCGCGCAGCGTGTCGCGTGCCCCGGTGCGGTCTGCAGCAGTTCGGTCGCCTCGCAGGCGACGGCCGCCTCCTGGAAGCCGGGCAGAATCGCCCCGGCCGCCACCGCCTCCCGGGTGAACAGGTACGCGGTGCCCATCAACACGCCCATTCGAGCACCGAGTTCCACCAGCGGAGCGGCAGCCGCGGCGGCCATCGCGGCCGATCGGGCGTCGTGGATCCCGCCCGCGAACAGCAGGTCCAGGTCCGCGGCACCGCCGTGCCGGCGGGCATGGGCCAGCAGCAGGTCCAACTGGCTTTCCCAGAGCGGGAAACTGGCGCGCGGTCCGACATGCCCGCCGCACTCCAGGCCCTCGAACACGAAACGCCGGGCGCCCGCGCGCAGGAACTGGTCCAAGAGCCCCGGTGAGGGGACGTGCAGGTACGTGTGAATGCCCGCGGCCTCCAACGGCGCCGCCTGGTCGGGCCGTCCGCCGGCGATCAGCGCGAACGGCGGCCGCACCGCGGCCACTGCCGCGAGCTGTTCGTCGCGCAGCTCCGCGGGGGCGAAACCGAGCAGGCCGACGCCCCAGCGGCGCCCGTCCAGGCGCTCGGCGGTCTCCTCCAGGAGCGCCCGGGTGGCGGCGCCGTCCATCAGCGCGAGGGCGAGGAACGGCAGTCCGCCGCCCGCGGAGACCTCGTCGGCGAACGCGGCCCGGTCGCTCACCCGTGTCATCGGGCCTTGCACGACGGGCAGGTCGCCGTCCGAGCCGGGCAGCAGCGGTCGGTGCCGCACGGCGGCGGCGAGGGCGGCGGTGACGGCCGACCGGACGGCCCTAACGGCCCGTCCGGTCGTGCCGTACCGCTCGGCGAAACGTCGGGCCAGCGCTCCGTCCTGTCCCACGGGGAGCAGCTGCCGATCGAGGCCGCGCGCCCCGAACGCCGACCCGACGCCGCCGAACGCCGCCGCCGCGTCCGCAAGCTGACGCAGCGGCAGATCCGGCCGGGTGTACACCCGGTGTCCCTCCAGGACGACGGTCTCCCCGCCGTCCATCGACCGCAGTGCCGCGGCCACCGGGTCCGGCAGGCACGGTGCGGATTCCGCGAGCAGGGCAAGTTGCGTGTCGAGCACGACCCCGGTCGCGCCGCCCGCGATCGCGGCGGCTGCGGTGTGCGTGCCGATGCCGCCCTTCGCCCAGACCGGGAGCCGCAGTTCGGGGTCCGCCAGCAGGTGCTGGAGCAGCACGAAGGTGGTCAGGTCGCCGACCCGGCCGCCTGCCTCGTGGCCGACCGCGACGACGCCGTACGCGCCCTCGGCCGCCGCGGTGCGGGCCTCCGCGGGCGAGGTGACCTCGACGAGGACCCGTCGGTCCGGCCCGGCGTCGGCGACCCGCCACGGGGCTCCGTGGGCGAGGACCACCACGTCGGTGGGATCGGGGAGTTCCGTCGGTGCCACCGGGCAGCCGACGGGCACCCGCACCCCGAACGACCGGTCCGGGCGGCGGACCACCTCGGCGAGCGCGGACAGCGCCGCGGCGCGGTCCCGCCCGAGGTCGACGACGCCGAGCGCGCCGGCCCGGTGGGCGGCGACGGCGAGCGGTCCGTTCGGCTCCTCGAACGGTCCGATCGCGAGGACGAGGTCGCGACGCAGAGTCTCCGACGCCATGGGTGCGGCTCCTTCCCGGGCGTGCACGGCAGCCGTGCGCCGGCATTCGCGAATAGCTCGCGGGCCGGCCACGGCTCATGAGGAAATACGGCGCTCAAGCAAACACCTGGCACACTGAAAAATCACGGCGCGAGCGGTGGTGCGGCATTCCTGTGCGGTACGCCGATTAACCGGAATCGCTTTCGTCGGATCGGCTCGAAGTATCGTGCGGGTGCCGTCCGGGGCTGTCAAGGGTGTCCGCCCGGCCGGTCCGCACGGCGCGCCGCGAGCCGTGACCGCCCGGACTCCCGCCGCACCGGTCGGACCGGATACCCGAGTTCTACCAGGGCGTTCGTACTAGAACACGTTCTGACCAGGGCAAACGCAAGGGTGACCATACGCTGGCGTATGTCGCAAACTTACCGCGGGTACGCCCGCGCGCGGCAGCGGCCCGCGGACCGTCGCGAACCGCCCGGTGATCTATGCATTCCAGGCATGGTTCGTTGCCCAAAATGCTGGGCGCATATCGTCTGCCGACGATTACCCGGGGTCCGCCGCGGGCCACCGTACGGAACCGGGTGACCGGCCCGCAAATATTCGACGAATTCCCGGAAACCTGTTTGTCGCAGGGGTCGACGCGTTAATGTGCGACACGTGACTCTTCAGCAGTTGCGCTACCTCATAGCGGTCGCGGACCACGGCACCATGACGGCGGCGGCCGAAGCCCTCTATGTCGCGCAGTCGGCGCTGTCCCGCGCCCTCAAGGCGCTGGAACACGAGCTCGGCGGGGAACTGCTGGTCCGCGAGGGCCGCAGCGTGGGGCTCACCGCGGAAGGCAAGCGCGTGGTGCGGCTCGCCCGCACCGTCCTCGACACCGTCGGCGCGATCGAGGACGTCGGCCGCGCCGCCGAGGCCGCCCGGGTCAGCGGCCTGCGCATCGCCACCACGCACACCCTCGCCGTCGACCTGACCGGCCGCATCGTCCCGGCGTTCGAGGTGGAGACACCCGGGGTGCCGGTGGACGTCGTACGCTGCCTCAGCCGCGAGGACGTCTTCGAGTCGGTCCGCAGCGGCCTGACCGCGCTCGGGCTGGTCGACGCCCCGGTACCGCAGGACCTGCGCTCGCACCGGCTCGCCGAGCACGAAGTCGTCCTGGTCTCGCCGCCGTCCGAGGACCTGCCCGACCCGATGCCGTGGGCGATGCTCAACGGCCTCCGCATGGCCATGCCGACGCGCGGCAGCGGGCGGCGCTCCGAGATGGAGGCCATGTTCGCGACACTGTGGGTCCGCCCGGTGGCGGTCGTCGAGACCGACGACCGGGTGCACTGGATCGCCTCGGTGCTCAACGGCGAGGGCTCGATGCTCTGGTACCGCGACATCGCCCTCGGGGTGTTCGGCGAGTCGGCGGTCATCCGCTCGTTCGACCCGCCCCTGCTGCGGGCGGTGGCGCTGGTGCACACGCCCGAGGCGACGGGCCGGCAGGCGCGCTCGTTCCTGGAGTTCGCGCAGCGCGGGGGAGTGCGCGAATCCGGCGACATCTGAGCGCACCACGGGCACGGCAAAACGCGTACGGCAAAACGCGTACGGCACCACGCGTACGGCACCCCGCGTACAGCACCACGAGCACGGCACCACGAGCACGACAGTCACGGCCCACACAGAAGACGCCCGGGCGGGAGGCGAAGCAGCCTCCCACCCGGGCGTCTGCGCGCGAACTACTACCGGAACCAGCGCCGCGGGTGCCGGGCGAACAGGAAGCCGCCGACGCCGAGCAGCATCGCCACGACGCCGCCCGCGGACGTCCAGACCCACCGGCCCGTCGTCCCCGACAGCCACGCGTCGTCGCCGTCGTCGAACCCGGCCAGCGTCACCTTGCGCGTCTCGGCGACCTGGCCCGGCTGCAGCGGTCGGCCCGCCTGCGTGACCGGTACGAGCGGCGCCTTCAGCGCGTCGTCCTGCCCCGCGTCCGGACCCGAGTCCCCGCCGCCCTTGGCGGTCAGCTCGAGCTTGACCCCTATCTTGCGGCCGACGTCCTTCTCGTTGAACTCGAGCGCGGAGACCCGCACGTAGTAGGTGCCGGGCAGCGGGTCAGCCGACCACGCCTCGGCCCACGGGCGGATGGTGCGCGGCCCGCAGTCGATCCGCAGCTCGGTGTCGGACGGCAGCGCCGACAACTGCGGACGGCCCGTCGCGCACGGCTGGTGCCTCCTTATGCCGTCGAACACGTCGACGCGCCACGTGGTCGGGGCGCTCAGGCCGTTCGGGAGCGTCAGCGTCACCTTGGCACTGACGTCCTGTTCCGCGAGCGCGGGGAACGACCAGTACATGTACTCGCCCACCGCGCCCGACGTCGTGGTCGACGTCTCGGCCTCCATCTTCCCGGCCGTCAGGAACGACGTGCCGGGCAGCACGTTGGTGGCCGACGTGCTGTTGCCCGGCTTCGAGCCGGAGCCGCCCGAACCGCCGGGCGTGGGGCTGTCGGTCGCGGCCACCGCGGGGCCGCCGACGAGTGCGAACGCCGCCGCGAGGGACGCGAGTCCCAGGGCGCGGGTGCGGCGGGGCGTACCCGGGCGAGTACGCCCGTCCGCCGAAGTGGGGTTGCCGGTCGGGGTACGCATCACACAGCCCTCCGCATGCCCGCGAAGAGGCGGACGATCCAGCCGAACAGAAGCCCGGCCACCAGGCCGACGCCGGCCAGCACACCGAGGAAGATCCAGCCGCGGCCCAGGCCGTGGGTGTCGGCCGCCTGCGCGTCCGAGGCCCGCACCAGGTCGACGAGCAACTCGACCGGCATGCCCGGACTCTGCGCGGCACCGGGGCCGCCGTGGAAGGCCGTGCTGACCATCAGGCAGGTGATCCTCGCGTCCTTCGGCTCCGGCTGGTCGTCGCCCTTCTGCGGCAACGAATAGCGCAGGCCCGCCGATTGCCCGTCCATGCGCCCGCTGCCTGCGTCCGTGTGGCGCGCGAGGTCGCGGCCGTCCTCGGACACCGCCGTGATGGTGACGTCGTAGTCCCGGGCGACGTTGCGGTCGATGCCGACCGTAGCCGACGCGCGCAGCTCCTGGCCCGGCAACTGCGGGACCTTGTACCAGAGATGCTGCTCGAACTCCTCGCGGTCGTTGTAGACGCCCGGGCCCAGCAGCGGCGCGTCCGCGCACCCGTTCGGACTGCCGTGCACGGCCGTGGGGATGGTGACCTCTTCGGCCTTCTCCACCGCCCGGTCGACCAACTGCGTCACACGCTCGGACAGTTCCTGGGCGTTGTTCGCGGAGGTGTACGTCCCGCCGGTCGCGTTGGCGATGCAGGTGAGCTGCTTGCGGGTCTTGTCGTCCGGCACCAGGCCGAGCGTGTCGATCACCAGGTTGAGCCCCTGTGCGGCCAACTGCCGCGCCACCTCGCACGGGTCGGGCGGCGCGCACGAGTCCTCGCCGTCCGTGATCAGGATGATGCGGCGGCTGCCCTGCTCCTTGCCCAGGTCCTCGGCGGCCTTGTTGAGGGCGAGCCCGATCGGTGTCCAGCCGGTGGTCGGACGCTGCGCCGCGACCGCGGTCTTCATCGCGGCCTTGTCCGGCTTGCCCACCGGCGCGAGTTGCGCGGTCTCCTGGCAGCCGGCGGCCTTGTTGTTGCCGGGGTTCCCCTGCCCCAGCACCCGCAGGCCGACCAGCGCCTCGTCCGGCAGCGCGTCCAGGATCTCGTTGAACGCCTTCTTCGCGGCCGCGATCCTGGTCTCGCCGCCCGCGTCGTTCTGGTTCATCGACCCGCTCAGGTCCAGCACCAGGTCCACCTTGGGCGGCGGCGCGGTACCGGGTCCGTTGTCGGGGTCGGCGGCGGCGGGGGTGGCCCCGCCCAGGGCGGCGGCCACGAGCAGGGCCCCCAACCCCGCCGCGATCCTTCGTTTCTTCGATGTCATCACGGGGGAGGATCCTACGGATGATCAGGACCCCGCCGCTGAGCGGGAGAACGCCTTCTGCGCAAGGCATTTCAGGGGGATTTCAGGAGGAAAGCGGACGTGCCGCCGCATCGTGAAGCGAGAACTCCGGCGCCCGGCCCGGGGTCGCTGACGTGGCGCTACTTCGCGCAATGGCCACTGGGCGCGCTGCTCGCGCTGTGGGCCGGATCCATGCAGAACATGCACCCGGGCCTCGGCGCGGGTGTCGAACAGCACTCGGACTTCTTCAACGAGCGCTGGCAGCGCCTGTTCCGCTCGCTCTACCCCATCTACGGAGTCGTGTACGACGGCGACCGCGCCGCCGCCACGGCCCGGGAAGTGCGCGACTACCACGCCGGGATCATGGGCGTGGACGCGCGGGGGCGGCCGTACCACGCGCTGGACCCGGACACCTACTTCTGGGCGCACGCGACGTTCTTCGAGGGCATGATCGTGGCGCAGGGCCTGTTCGGCGACCGGCTGACCGACGCCGAGAAGGAGCAGTTGTACCGCGAAAGCACCGGCTGGTACGCGCTGTACGGCGTCGGCATGCGCCCCGTGCCGCCGGACTACGCCGCGTTCCGCGCGTACTGGGACCGCATGTGCACCGAGGTTCTGGAGGACACCCCCGCGGCCCGGCAGGTGCTGGACGTCGAGGGCCTGGCCAAGCCGCCGGCGGCCGGACTGCCGGACGCAGTATGGCGCGTCGTGCGGCGCCCGATCGGCAGGGCGAACGTGTGGCTGACCGTCGGGATGTACCACCCGGCCGTGCGCGAACGCCTGGGCTACCGCTGGACGGCACGCGATGAGAGGCGCTTCCGCAGGGTGTGCGCGGCGGTGCGCCGGGTGTGGGCGCTCGTTCCGGAGAGCCGCCGCTACCACCCGCGGGCGCGTGCCGCGCTTTCCGGCAGGCCCCCGGTGCCGGCCCCGGCACGCTTCGCCAAGCGGCGGCGCTGACTCGCCCGGGGACACCGCGGCCCGGCCGACCCGGTCGGGACACGTGCGGGCGGGCGGTGCCGTCAGGCGGTCGCGGAGCCGGTGACCATCGGTGCGAGGAACCGCCGGGCGAACTCCCGGGCCTGTGCCTCGTCGTCGACCGGCACGATGCTCTGCGGAGTGAGCAGGAACGACACCGTCAGGCGGACGAAGATCTCCGCCACCTGCACGCCCTCGTCGGCGTCGACCGCGGTGGCGTCCCGCGCGCGCCCGAACGACGCCGCCAGGTAGTCGCGGATGACGCCCAGGATCGGGCCGCCGCGCGTCGTCAGGAACGGCAGCGCGGTCTCCGGCTCCAACTGGATCAGCCGCCCGATCAACGCCGTGCGCGCGTCCCGGAGCGCGACCACGAAGCCCGCGACGATGCGCTCCTCCATCGTCGGCAGCGCCGACACCTCCGCGTCGAATGCGGCGAGGAAGCGCCGGCATTCGCGCACCAGCACCGCTTCGACGAGGGTGTTCTTGCTGTCGAAGCGCCGGTAGACGGTGACCCGGCCGACCCGGGCGCGCCGCGCGACGTCCTCGACGGTGGAGCGCCGCAGGCCGAACGTGGCGAACTGGTCGCGTGCCGCGTCGAGGATGCGCTCGGTCGTCGGATCCGGTGAGTCGCCCGCCGCGAGCGCGTCGGCGAGTACGGCGGTGCGCGAGGTGTTCATCGGATCCCGATGGTACTGCGCCCCTCCGCCCGGCCTCACCCGCGTGGTTCGGGGAGCAGCGCGCAGATCCTCGGGACCAGGATCGCGGGCGCCCGCCGGGCGGGGGCGGGGATGAGGCCGGTGGTCGTGCGGATCCGCCGGGCGAACCGCGCCACCGCGGCGTGTTCCTCCGGCGTCAGGTGCAGGTCGCAGCGCTTGCGCAGGGGCTCGGGGAGGGTGGCCACCGTGGTCAGGTAGGTGATGCGCGCGGTCGGCCCGGTCATCCGCCGCCAGCGTTCGTCCGGGAGGCGGCGCAGTGCCTTCGGCTTGGCCGGGTGGCGGAGGTTGGCCAGGAACTCGCGCAGTGCCCTGGTGTTCTCCAGGGTGTTGTCCACCATGTCGGCGTAGTAGACGAGGAATTCCGGCCACGTCGAGGGCATGTCCTGGGCGCGGACGCCGAGAAGGCGGCCGATGCGGATGCTGTCCGCGTAGTAGGCGTCCAGTTCGGTGCGCCTCATCGGACGGCCGAACATGGCGTGCGCGTCGGCGACCGCCTTGACGAGGGTCAGGTGCACCCAGGCGTACGCCTTCGGGTCCAACGCGTGGTACTTCCGCCCGTGTTCGTCGGTGCCCCGGAAGCGGCGGTGCAGCGTGCGGAGGCGTTCGGCCTCGACGGCGGCGCGGACCGGGCCGCCGTACACGACAGTGGTGATGGAGCGGTACGTGCGGTTGAAGCGGCCGTACGGGTCGCTCTGGTAGTCGGAGTGGTCGACGACCCCGGCGCCGACGACCGGATGCGCGATCTGCATCGCCAACACGTGGGGCGTGAGCCCGAGGCCGCGTACGTCGCCGAAGCGCCGCCACATCTCGGACCCGCGGCCGGCGGCGGCTTCCCGCATGGCCACCAACTCCCTTGGTAGGCGCGCGTCCTGACGGACCTTCGCGTGCACGCTTTCATCGTCGGCGGAGCGATGACACAAGTCAACGACAAATGTATCTTTGTACGGCCGACGGCGAGCAGGGGGCGATCATGACGCGCACGATCACCGGCGAACAACAGGCATTCGTCGACGCCATACGGGACTTCGTCCGACGCGAGTGCGGATCCCGCGAACGCAGGCTCGAACTGACCGACGGGGGAGCGCGCACCCACAGCGACGCGCTGTACCGCAAGATGGCCGGGCTCGGATGGCTCGGGGTCGGGCTGCCGGAGGAACTCGGCGGCGCCGGCGGGGGCATGGTCGACGCCTGCCTGTTCCTGGAGGAGACGGCGTACGGCATGGCGCCGATCGGCGGCCACGGGCCCTCCCGCATCACGGCCGGCGTCTACCAGCGGTTCGGCAGCGAGGCGCAGCGCGAGGCGGTGCTCAAACGCTACTGCGACGGAGCCGTGCTCTCGATCTCGATGTCCGAACCCGGCGCGGGCTCCGACGTGGGCGCAGTGACCTGCCGCGCCGAACGCACCGCCGACGGGTGGCGAATCAACGGGCAGAAGACCTGGTGCTCCAACGCGCACTTCGCGGACTCGATCCTCTTGATCGCCCGGACCGCGAGCGGCGGCGACAAGCACGAGGGCCTGACGATGTTTCACGTCCCGGCGGGCGTACCGGGCTTGGCGATCCACGGCATCGAGACCATGGGCGGCAGCGAGGTCAACGACCTGTTCTTCACCGACGTCGAACTCCCGGCGGACGCCGTTGTCGGCCAGGTCGACCACGCATGGCGCCAGCTCATGGGCGGCCTCAACACCGAACGCCTCATCCTGGCCGCGATGATGCTCGGCACCGCGCGGCGCGCCTTCGACGACACGCTCGGGTACGTACGCCAGCGCGAGCAGTTCGGCCGTCCCATCGGCAGCTTCCAGGCCCTTGCCCATCGCATCGCCGACCTGGCCACCGAACTGGAGTGCTGTGAGCTGCTCGTGTACTCCGTCGCCGCGAAGGTCGACGGCGACCCCGCACGACTGCTCCCGCGCGAGGCGTCCATGGTCAAGCTCAAGGTGACCGAGACGGCCAAGCGCGTCGCCCTGGAGGGCATGCAGATGATGGGCGGCTACGGCTACGCGACCGAGTACGACATGGAGCGGCACGTCCGGGCGACGGTCGTGTCCACCATCTACGGCGGCACGAGCGAGATCCAGCGGGAGATCATCGCGAAGACGTACGGCCTCTGACCGGGAGGGGGGTGCGGGACGGCCCCGCTCCCGAGACCGCCCCGCTCGCAGGGCCGCCCCGTCCCGAGACATCGCTCGTTCGCGAGACCGCCCCGCGCTTGAGACCGCGGGCTGCGTCGGCCGCGCTTTTTCGGCGAAGCTCGCGCTAAGTGGACATCCGCATGCGCGTGTGCCGCTGCCGCGCAGCGCGCGGGTTGCAGAATCGGTCCCGGGCCACCACCCCGGACCGTCCACATCACTCACCCGCTGCGAGGCGCCCGCATGACCGACGACGTCTACTACTGGCAGTCCGCTCGACGGCTGTGGCACCAGCTCGAACCGGTCTTCGCGCCGTTCTTCTACGCTCCCGAGGTGTTCGAGGAGGCGGCCGCGCTGGGGTACGCCACCGAGACCCGCTGGCCGGCGTACTTCCCGTTCCGTGCCGCCCCCCTCGGTGCCGCAGGCCCCCGCCTGGTCACCGCGGCCTTCTACAGCTTCAGCCCCGCGATGGTGGCCGAGCACGTCGAGCCGGCATGGCGGATCGCCGAGCCCGCGCAGGTTCTGGCGGCCCGGCTGCGCGGCGTCGACCGGATGTACCGGACGCTGATGGCCGACCAGTTGGGCACCCCCGGGCTGGCGGAGGCCGCCGCACTGGTACGCCGCGCCGCGGAGTCCGCCGACACGGTCGGCCGTCCCCTCGCCGCCGCGACCGCCGACCTGCCCTGGCCCGACGAGCCGCACCTCGTCCTGTGGCAGGCCATCTCGCTGCTGCGCGAGCACCGGGGCGACGGCCACATCGCCGCCCTCGTCGACAACGACCTGGACGGCTGCGAGGCGCTGGTGTCCTTCGCGGCGATCGGCGCCGCGCCGGTCGAGACGTTCGAAAGCCGCCAGTGGAGTCCCGAGGAGTGGCAGGCCGCGGCCGAGCGGCTGCGGGCGCGGGGACTCGTGGACGCCGACGGCTCGGCCACCGACACGGGCCGGGACCTGCGCGACCGGATCGAGCGCCGCACCGACGAACTCGCCTCCGCGCCTTGGCGGGTCCTGACCCCGGCCGACATCGACCGGCTCGTCGAGCTCAACGTCCCGTTTCTGACCGCCGCGATCCTCTCGGGCCTGCTGCCCGGCACCAACACCCTGGGCATCGCCAACGTGAAGGCGCCGGTCTGGTAGCGGATCGGGCCCGGAGGTGCCGCCCGTCCATTCCCTGACTAGAGTCAGAGAATGGACGGCGAGCAGATCGAGCAGGTGAGGCGGTTCAACCGCACGGTCACCGAGCGCGTGGGCGTATTGCACGACGAATACCTGGGCCGCGGCCGGCCGATCGGCGAGGCCCGGCTGCTGTGGGAGGTCGGCGAGGACGGACAGGACGTACGCAGGCTGCGCGAACGACTCGGCCTCGACTCGGGCTACGTCAGCCGCCTGCTGCGCTCACTGGAGGCGGACGGCCTCGTGACGGTGGCGCCGCAGCCGCAGGACCGGCGCGTACGCACCGTCCGCCTCACCGACGCCGGCCGGGCCGAGCGCGCCGCGCTGGACGACCGCAGCGACGCGCTCGCCGGCTCGCTGCTCCAGCCGCTCAACCCCGCCCAGCGCGCCCGGCTGGTCGCCGCAATGGCCGAGGTCGACCGGCTGCTGACCGCCGCGACCGTGACGCTGGACGACGTCGACCCGGACCACCCGGACGCCCGCTACTGCCTCGGCCGGTACTTCGCCGAACTGGCAGAGCGCTTCGACAGCGGCTTCGACCCGGGGCGGAGCCTGCTCCCCGACGCCGGCGAACTCCGCCCGCCCAAAGGCACCTTCGTGATTGCCCGGCTGCGCGGGGAGGCGGTCGGCTGCGCCGGACTCAAACTGCCCGCGGACGCCCCGGCCGAGATCAAGCGCATGTGGGTCGCCCCGCAGGCACGAGGCCTGGGCGTCGGCCGCAGGTTCCTCGCCGAGTTGGAGACGCGCGCCGCCCGCGAGGGCCGCGACGTACTGCGCCTGGACACCAACAAGACGCTCACCGCCGCGATCGGCCTCTACCGGTCGTTCGGCTTCGCGGAAGTCCCGGCCTTCAACGACGAGCCGTACGCGCACCACTGGTTCGAGAAGACCGTCACGCCACTGCCCCCGTCGACCGCGTGAAGGGCCCACCCCCCGCCCGCTCCAGTACGAGCAAGTCGCAGTCCTCCCCGACTGGTTGCGCGCCCTCGTCGTCAGCCAGATCCGCGTCGAGAGCCGCGAACCCGGCCCGCGTCTCCTCGGCGGTCATGTGCTCGAACGTCGAGTACGGCCGCAGGCGGAGGCGTTCGGCGTACGCCGCGAGGTTCGGCGCGACGCACTGCCGCAGCCGCTCCAGCACCACGCGCCGCAGCCCCGCCGCACCGAACTCCGCCGTCACGTCGCCGAGCGCCGGGAACACCTCCTGCTCGATCGCCCGCGCCCCGGGAAACCAGCCGTGCCAAGGCAGTTCGGGCATACGGTCGCGGAACGCGCCGCGCAGCAGCACGCGGCCACCGGGCCGCAGCACCCGGGCGATCTCCGCCACCGCCGCCACCCGGTCCACCACGTGGTGCCACACCAGATAGAGCAGCACCAGATCGCACGACGCGTCCGGCAGCGGAAGCCCCTCGGCGCTTCCGGCGAGGTACGTGACATCGGGGTGCGTCGCGTCCGCCTCCGCCGCCGCGCGCATCCGATCGTGCGGTTCGACGCCGAACACCGGGCCGCCGAAGCGCTCCGCGAGCACCGGGGAGAAGCGGCCGGTGCCCGAACCGAGGTCGAGGACCGCGAGCGGCCGGGCGGGTGGGGCGTGCCGCGCGAACGCGTCGGCCCACATCGCCACGGTGTCGGTCAGCAGCGCCCTGCCCGCCGCATAGACCGCGTACTGCCGTTGGTCGAAATTCACACGTGGACGCACAAGTGTCCCCTCCACCGACAACCTCGCCGAGTCCACCGACTCCACCGACTCCACCGACTCCACCGACTCCACCGACTCTGCCTACCCGACCGACTCCACCTACCCGTCCGACTCCCGACTCCGGCGCGTGCACCGAGTTCCGCGGGCGCACCGAAGTCCGGCCGACGGCGCCTTGACCTGGAGCGCACTCCAGGTTTTAGCGTCACGTGGATGCACAAGACACAGCAACGGCGGCTCGGCTCGGGATTCGGGCCGCGCAGCACCGCAGACGACGTACTGGACGGAATCGACCTCGCCGGGACGACCGCACTCGTGACAGGCGGCTACTCGGGCCTGGGACTGGCGACGACGCGAGCACTGGTACGCGCCGGGGCCGACGTCATCGTGCCGGCGCGCCGGCCGGAGCAGGCCGCGGAGGCGTTGCGTGACCTGCCGCAGGTGCGCGTGGCCACACTCGAACTGTCCGACCTCGTCTCGGTGCGGGCATTCGCCGAGGACGTGCTCGACACCGGCGTCCGACTGGGCATCGTGGTCTGCGGCGCGGGGGTGATGGCGTGCCCGGAGACCCGGGTCGGCCCCGGCTGGGAGGCCCACTTCGCGGTCAACCACCTCGGGCACTACGCCCTCGTGAACCGCCTGCGCCCGGCGCTGTCGCCGGAGCGCGCGCGGGTGGTCGCGGTCGCGTCGTCCGGGCACTTCCTGTCGGACATCCGCTGGCACGACCCGCACTTCCGCGACGAGCCGTACGACCCATGGCTCGCGTACGCGCAGTCGAAGACCGCCAACGCCCTCTTCGCCCTGCACCTCGACACCCTGGGCGCGGCCGCCGGGATCCACGCGCACGCGGTTCATCCAGGCAGCATCCTCACGCCGCTGCAACGCCACGTCCCACGGGGGGAGCAGGTGGCCCAGGGCTGGATCACCGCCGACGGGACCACGCCGGCCGGCTTCAAGTCGCCGGAGCAGGGCGCCGCGACCGCACTCTGGGCCGCGACGTCGCCGTTGCTGGACGGCTACGGCGGCGCGTACTGCCAGGACTGCGATGTCGCCGAGCCCGCGGAGACCGAGGACATGTTGGTCGGGGGCGTGAAGCCGTGGGCGGTGGACCGCGACGCCGCCGCGCGGCTGTGGACGCTGTCGGCCGAGCTCACGGGCGTGGACTCGTTCGGCTGATCTCCGGGGCCGACAGGGCCGTGTCGCGGCGGTCGGCGCACGTCGGACGCCTAGCGTGCCCCGCATGGGTGTCGACCGACGGAGTCCGATCAACCGGCGGAGTCTGATCAAGGGTGTCGCGGCGGCGGCCGCCGGAGTTGTCGCGTCCGGGTGCGGAGCGGGTGACGACACGGCCCGGGGCGGGAAGGCCCCGGGCGACCCTCTCTCGGCGTCGGGTGCGCCGGAACCCGGGCGCTCGGCGGCGGCCCCGCACCCCGGTGCCGCGTCGGTCCCACCGGGCTCGGCGCCGCCCGCTGCGGGCGCCCTGCCCGCCCCGGTCGCGCTGCCCGCCGAAGTCGCCCGGGCCGGCACCGGGCGGCCGGAGGTGGCGCTCACGTTCCACGGGCAGGGCGAGCCGGCCGGGGTGGAACGCCTGCTCGCGGTCGTCGAACGGGCCCGGGTCGGGGTCACCGTGCTCGCGGTGGGCACGTGGCTCGGCGAGTACCCGGCGATGGCCGGCCGGGTCCTCGCGGGCGGGCACGAGCTGGGCAACCACAGTGAGAACCACCTCGACATGCTGTCGATGGACGCCGAGACCGCGTACCGCGAGATTGCCGCCTGCGCCGCCCGGCTGACCGCCCTGACCGGCTCGCACGGGCGCTGGTTCCGGCCATCGCAGACGCAGTACGCCAACGCCGTCGTGAAGGCGCAGGCCGCCCGCGCCGGGTATCCCACGTGTCTCGCGTACAGCCTCGACTCGCGCGACCACACCGAGCCGGGCTCGGCGGCCGTGGTGCGCAACGTGCTCGACAAGGTGGCCCCGGGCGATGTGGTCAGCCTGCATTTCGGGCACGACGGCACGACCGCCGCACTGCCCGCGATCCTGGACGGACTGCGCGTACGGGGCCTGCGTCCCGTCACAGCGAGCGCGTTGTTCGCCCCCGCGGCGGCCTGAGGCGCGTCACTCCCGTCACTCCCACGGCTGCGTCCCTCCCGTCGCTGCGTCGATCGCACGCCTGCGTCACTCCCACGGCTGCGCAACGCGCGCGCCCAGCGGAACCGGGCCGTTCACTGTAGGTAGTCGTCCGTGAGCCGAGTTGAAGGGACGCATGCCCTCGGCAGGGGGCTGCCGGACTTAGGGCCATTTCGTCACCCTGTCCGTCAAGAGGCACTTTGACAGGAGGATTGAGCGTCAAAGCAACTTGAAACCGAAGAATCTTCGGCTTTATAATTCCTTAACGAGAACTATCGTCCTGCCTACGAGGGGTGTCATGGTCACAGCAACAACCGTCCGGCCCGCCCCGACGGGATCCGCGGCGACACACTCCGCATGGCCGCGTCTGAAGGCGGCGGTCGCCGAACTGCGCCCGATGCAGTCCGCCGACGGCTCGATCGACGGATCCGCGCAGGACCTGGGCCGCGCCCGCGACCTGACGGCGGAGATCACCGGCGCCGTCGCCGAGCTGTCCGCGCTGCTGCCGCACGACGCCGCGTACCTCGACGCGGTCGTGCGCGACTTCGGGCGCTGGGCCGACGGCGGCTTCGCGGTGCCCGACTTCCTCGACGCGCTGCTCGCCTTCCGGCCGGAGCTGGACCGGCACGACGGCCTGGAGCACCTCGTCGTGTTCCCCATGTACACGCAGAACGGCAACCCCGACCGCAACATCGAGGCCGTCCTCGTCCGCGTCGTGTGGCCGGAATGGCTCGCCGAGCTGGAGTCCGCGCAGTACGACAACCCGATGTTCGTGCCGATCGCGTTCGTCGACTTCACCGACGGCTACGACACCGACTCGGCGGTGCTGTTCCCCGAGACCGTCGCCATGCGCGAGGTGCCGCGCTTCACGTGGGGCGGGATCTTCTGCGACCGCGAGGCCGCCCGCTTCCGCCGCGTGACCCGCGCCGCCGCCGACAGCCTCGGTGTCGACCTGCCCGAGGACGCCGCCGAGCTGGTCGCCGACCAGGGGCTCGCGCAGGACGCGTTCGTGCTGTGGGACCTCATCCACGACCGCACGCACAGCCGCGGTCACCTGCCGTTCGACCCCTTCATGATCAAGCAGCGCATGCCGTTCTGGATGTACGCGCTGGAGGAACTGCGCTGCGACCTCACCGCCTTCCGCGAGGCGGTCGCGCTGGAGCGCCACGGCGTCACCGCGGCCCGCCACGTGCAGTACGCGGTGCTGTTCGACCGCCTGTTCCGCTTCCCCGTCACAGGCGGGCGCGTACGCAACTACGACGGCCTCGGCGGGCAACTGCTGTTCGCCTACCTGCACCGCGCCGGCGTCGTCGAATGGCACGACGGCAAGCTGACCATCGACTGGGACGAGGTCACCGCCGCCGTGATCGCCCTCGGCGACGAGGTGGACGAGCTGTACCGGCGCGGCGTGGACCGCTCGCGCGTCGCGCACTGGATGGCCGCGTACGAGCTGGTGACGGCGTACGTGCCGGCGCACCCGGGATCCACCTGGGCCAAGGGGCCCGACGCGCTGCCGCTCGACGGCCCGCCCAAACACCTGGTGGATGCCGTCCTGCCGGACGAGTTCCCGCTCAGCATGTTCTACGAGGGCCTGCGCCGCAGGCTCGCCGACGTCATCGCATCCACTCGGGGCATTGTGGGAGGTACCGACCGATGACCCCCGACGGATTCCGACTGCTGCCCGAGGGCTCCGTCATCGCGGTGGCCGGCGCCGGCGGACCGGCCGGGCAGGCGGTCGTACGCCGGCTCGCGCGGGCCGGCGCGATCGTCGAGGCTGCCGACGCCGCCCAGGACCGCCTGGACGAGACCGTCGCCCTCGCACCGCGCGGCCGCGCGCACGGCACGATCGTCGACCTGACCGACGGCGCCGCGACGCGCGCCTGGGCCGACGAGATCGAGGACCGCCACGGTCGCGTCGACGGCCTGGTGCACCTCGTGGGCGGTTGGCGCGGCGGCAAGGAGTTCGGCGACAACACGATCGAGGACTGGGAGTTCCTGCACAAGCTCCTTGTCCGCACCGTGCAGAACACCTCGCTGGCGTTCCACGACGCCCTCGCGCGCGCACCGCACGGCCGGTTCGTGCTGGTCTCCGCGACCGCCGCCGCCAAGCCCACGGCAGGCAACGCGGGGTACGCCGCCGCGAAGTCCGCCGCCGAGACCTGGACCCTTGCGATGGCCGACTCGTTCCGTAGGCTGCGCAGGGACCGGGCCGCCGAACGGCCCGGGAGCGACAGGGCGACGACAGGCGGGGCGACGGGCGGGGCATCGGGCGGGGCGACGACGGGTGGTGCCGCGGAGGCTGTCGGCGCGGACGTCAGCGGCGCAGGGGCCGGGCGCGTGGCAGTCGGTGCCGAGCCCTTCGACGGCGCCGAGCCCATGGACGGCCCGGCTGCGGCGATCCTGGTCGTGAAGGCCCTCGTGTGGCCCCTGTTGCGGGCCGAACGCCCCGACGCGAAGTTCCCCGGCTACACCGACGTGGCCGACCTTGCCGAAGAAATCGCCGCCCTGTGGGACCGGCCCACCGACGACGTGAACGGACAGCGCTTGTGCCTGACGCAGTAACCCCCGGTCGCCCCGACTCCGACTCCGACCCCGGCGACATGGTCGAGACGGTCGAGAACCAGGCCGTCTCCGGCTCGGCCCGGAACGCGGCCGGGCTCGGGCCCACCGACGCAGAGCGCCGCCACGACCCCGCCGCGCGCGGCTTCGCGAGCGACAACTACGCGGGCGTGCACCCGGAGATCCTCGCCGCCGTCGCCCTCGCCAACGGCGGCCACCAGGTCGCGTACGGCGAGGACGCGTACACCGCCCACCTCCAGGAGGTCTTCCGGGCGCACTTCGGGCCGTCCGCCCAGGCGTACCCGGTCTTCAACGGCACCGGGGCCAACGTTGTCGCGCTGCAGGCGGTCACCACCCGCTGGGAGTCGGTGATCTGCGCCGAGAGCGCGCACATCCACGTCGACGAGTGCGGCGCTCCGGAGAAGCTCGCCGGCCTCAAGCTCCTGACGGTGCCCACCGAGGACGGCCGCCTGACGCCCGAGCTGATCGACCGTCAGGCGTGGGGCTGGGGCGACCAGCACCGGGCGCAGCCGCGCGTGGTGTCCATCGCCGAGAGCACCGAACTGGGCACCGTCTACTCGCCCGAGGAGATCGCGGAGATCTGCCGCCACGCGCACGACCAGGGCATGCTCGTGCACCTCGACGGCGCGCGGCTGGCCAACGCGGCGGCGTCGCTGGGCGTGCCGCTGCGCGCGCTGAGCACCGACGCGGGCGTGGACATCATGTCGTTCGGCGGGACGAAGAACGGCCTGATGTTCGGCGAGGCCGTCGTCGTGCTCAACCCCGACGCGGTCCGCGGCCTCGACTACCTGCGCAAGCTCTCGATGCAGCTCGCGTCGAAGATGCGGTTCGTCTCCGTGCAGTTCGAGGCGCTGCTCGCGGGCGACCTGTGGCTGCGCAACGCCTCGCACGCCAACGCGATGGCCGCGCGCCTCGCCGACGCGGTCCGCGACATCCCGGGCGTGGCGCTCACCCGCCCGGTGCGCTCGAACGCGGTCTTCGCCGTGCTCCCCGCCGAGGCCACCGAGCGCCTGCAGAAGCGCTTCCGCTTCTACACGTGGGACGAGTCCACCGGCGAGGTGCGCTGGATGACCGCGTTCGACACCACCGAGGCCGACATCGACACCTTCGCCGCAGCCGTACGCGAAGAACTGACCGAGTAGCCCGAGCGGGGGAGCGGGGAAGGGACGAACGCGCTACGGCCGAGCGGGAACCAGGGAGCAGGGAAGCGTTCCCGGGGGCGGGAGCCGGTTCGCGGCCGCTCAACATGCGGTCCGAGCGCGTCGGCGAGGGTCGTTGCCGAGCGGCGCGGCCCACCGGCCGCGCCGCTCGCCGGGCCCAGCTCACCACCCACCTGCGCCCACTAAGTAGAGCAAGTCGTGACCTGTCGTGTGGCTGTGCGGTGTGGCTCCTTGTTCCGCCAACGATCGGCGGAACTCGATCGTCACGGGCTCACCCTTGCGGGGCCGGCAGACCGCGGCCCGGTCGAACATGCGCTCGGCCGGGCCGCGGGTGCCGCCTGTCGCACCCTGCCCGCCTCACACCGCCCGCCGCCTCACGTACACGTCGGCGTCGCCCGGCCGCCTCGCCCGGCCCGGCCGCGTCGCCCGGCCGCCTCGCCCGGCCCGGCCGCGTCGCCCGGCCGCGTCGCCCGGCCCGGCCGCGTCGCCCGGCCGCCACGCCCGGCCGCCCGCTCCTCGCCGCCTTATCCCGTCAGTGTCAGTTCGATCCCCAGGGTTCCGGACCGACCGCGCCGCAGGACGCTCGCCTGCACGGTCAGCCAGCCGGTCACGCCGTACTTCTTCTTGATCAGGGCGCGCACCTTGTCGCTCGCCTCCAAGTCGTCCAGAACGCGCCCGGTCCCGGCAATCCCGGGGCCCAGGGGCGCGCCCTTGAACGTGCACTCGGCCAGCTCGACACGCGGGTCCCGGCGCAGCCGTCGCACTTTGGCCGTGGCCCCGGCTGTCCAGACCACCAGGGTCCCCTCGTCCCGTGCCACCCATACGGGTGTGGGCACGGGGCTGCCATCCTTGCGGTAGGTCGTCAGGAGCAGATACTTCGCCGCACCGAGCCGCGCCAACTCGCGCTCGGTCTCCGCAGGGTCGAAAGCCATGGCCGAACCATACGCCGTACGCTCGGTTCATGGACCCTTCGGTGATCTACAAACTGCTGTCCACCCCGGAGTGGGAAAGTGCCGAAGCCGCTGGGGTGTTCGCCGGATCCGACGTCGACCGCCGCGACGGGTACATCCACTTCTCGACGGCCGCCCAGGTCGGCGAGACGGCGCGCCGCCACTTCGCGGGACGCACCGGGCTCACCCTGCTTGCCGTCGACACGAACCGCCTCGGCGACGCGCTGCGCTGGGAACCCTCGCGCGGCGGTGACCTGTTCCCGCACTTGTACGGCGACCTCCCCGCCGACGCCGTCACCAGGGTGGCCGAACTCCCCGACCTGGTGCCGGCGGACGACGCCGAAGCCGCGGACCGCGAGAGCCCCGGCGACGCGGTGGCCCGGGCCGTGGCCGAAGCGCTCTCCCGCCTCTGACGCGCCGTCACCCCTTCTCCGCCTGCCGTCCTTCGCCCGCTTGGCGCCCCCGCGGCGTCCGGCGTTAGGCCGCCCGAGTGTGTCGGCGACGTACGCCGTTTCGGGAGCGCCACTCCGTGGCAGGCCAATGGCCATGAAGCCGGCTACCAGCAACAGCAGCAGAGGGGCTTGACCGTGCCCCGGGGCGACGTCGACTCGCTTGTCACCGAGGCGATGACGCATGTGGGCACGCGGTGTCCGCGCGTCGAGCCGCATCCCGAGGGCGGGACCGTGGCGGACGAGACGCGCGCGTGGGCACAGCGCATGGGCCTGCACGCCTTGGGTGAAGGCGGCGAGGTGGACCGTACGCACCCCGCCGTCCCCGTCGCGGAGGTGATGCGCGACGCGCCCATCGGAGTGCTGCGCGTCGGAGCGCTGTTCGCGACCTGGCTCGCGGTACTCGCCGACCGCGCGGAGACCGTCGGCTGGGACGCGGACTACTGCGCGTCCCTGGTGTCCGTGCTGAAGGACGGCTACACGACCGGGGCAGACGCGCTGCACCTCGCTCTCACCGACATCTACGAGCGCATCGTGGCGGCCGACGGTGCCGGGCTGCTGCCCGAACTCGCCGACGCGCTGGCCCGGCACACCGTGGCAGCCTGCCGTGAGCAGCAGTGGCTGGCCGCCGACACGTCGCCGGGCCTTGCCGAGTTCCTGGACAACCGCGTCGACCGGACCGCCGTCCCGATGCTCACCGTGCTGCACCGCCTCGACCCCGCCCTCGGCGGTCCCGGCGGCCCGATCGCGGAAGGCGTACCGCCGCTCGACGAACTGGCCGGCCTGCTGGTCGGCGTCGACGAGGACCTCGCCGGCTACCCGCGTGCCATCGAGACCGGTGCGCGCCTCTCTCTCGTACCGGTCCTCATGCGCGAGTACGGCCACTCCGTACCCACCGCGTTCCAGAGCGCGACCGTCCTGTTCGGTGCCTGGCGCACCCAACTCGACCACGGCGTACGCGAGTTGCACCGGATTCTCGGCGTGGCCCCGGCCACCCTGCGGCAGGCGGAGGCGGCGGCCGAGTGGGTCGGCGCGCTGCACCGCCGCAACGCCGCCCGCCACGACGCCCTGGCCGCGTCACATATCACGGCACGAACCGTGCCAGTCGGCTGAAGCCAGTACCGCCCCAGGCCCCGCCCCGACAAACCGTCCGCAACCGCACAACCAAGCCCCTTGCCGGAAGCGTCATACGCAGTACGCAGGCGTATGTCCTTCTTTGGGGGCCTTCATGGACGCAAAGCCCGCCGATATATCCGCCGCACGAGCCGTAAGACCTGTAAGAGCCGTCTGGCCCGTAAGGGCCGTAAGACCTGTAAGAGCCGTCCTCACCGTCCTGCTCGCCGCGCTCCTCGCCATACCCCTTGTCGTCCTCAGGGGCGGCGGCACCGCGTCGGCGGCGCCCGCGCTGCCGGTCGGCTTCCAACTGCGCGACATGCCCACCGGGCAATCCGAGCTGCTGACCGACTTCGCGTGGACGCCGGACGGCGGCTACTTCACGACCGGCAAGAACGGCCGGGTCGCCTGGGTGTCCTCGGCGGGCGCCGCCCGCACCGTCGCCCAACTGCCGGTCACCACCGAGCAGGACCTCGGTCTCGTCGGGCTCGCGGTCGCCCACGACTACAACACCTCGCGCACGATCTACACCTCGCGCGTCGTCACCGTCGACGGGGTCTGGCATCTGCGTCTGGAGTCATGGACAGTGACTGGGACTGGGACTGGGACCGGGACCGGGGCCGGGTCCGGAACCGGCGAGCCGAGCGGGCTCACCAACCCGCGCGTCCTCATCGACCTTGTGGCCAACGCGCACACCCACACCATCACCACGATCATCGCCGCCCCCGACGGCACGCTGTGGGTCTCCATCGGCGACAGCGCCGACTACCGCTTCGTCGACCCGCTCGCCTTCCGCGCGCAGGATCTCTCCGGCGGCTACGGCAAGTTGATCCACATGTACCCGGACGGGCGCGGCGTGCCCGACAACCCGTTCTACGACGCGGCGAACCCCACGTCGTGGCGCAGCCGGATCCACGCGTACGGCTTCCGCAGCCCCTTCCGCTTCAGCCTCGATCCCGCCACCGGAGCCCCGGTCCTCGGCGACGTCGGCTTCTTCACCTGGGAGGAGGTCAACCTGATCCGGCCCGGTTCCAATTACGGCTGGCCCTGCCGCGAGGGCAACGCACCTTCGCCCGGGTACGCCGACCTCGACGCCTGCCGCGGCGTGGGCGGCGCCAAGCCGCTGTGGACGTACGTGCACGGCCCGCAGGGCACCGCCGTCACCGGCGGGGTCGTCTACACCGGGAGCTCCTATCCCGCGGCCTACCGGGGCGCGTACTTCTTCGGCGACTACAGCTCCAACCGCCTATACACGCTCAAGTACGACGCCGCCGGCAACCTCACCCGGCCCCCCGAGGCCGGCGGCTTCGGCACCGGCATCGGCGCCCCGGTCAAGTTCGGCACCGCGGTCAACGGCGACATCGTCTACGCCGACATCGTCGGTGCCAAGCTGCGCCGGCTCGTCTACGCCCCGGGCAACCGAGCCCCTACCGCCCAGGCCACCACGACCACCGACGCCGCCACCCGCACGGTGACCTTCGACGGCGGCGGCTCGACCGACCTCGACGGCGATCCGCTCACGTACACCTGGGAGTTCGGCGACGGCACCGGTGCGACGGGGCTCCGGGTGAGCCACACGTACGCGGCTCCGGGCACCAGCCCGCTCACCGCGCGGCTGACCGTGCGCGACCCCTCGGGCGCCGCGAACACCGTGGAGGTCACCGTCGTTCCGGCGAACAACGCGCCGGTGCTGACGCTCACCACACCGCCGCCGGGCACGGTGTTCAAGGTCGGCGACCCGGTGCACCTGACCGCGAGCGCGACCGACGCCGAGAGCGGTCCGCTCGCGATCCGCTGGACCTCGACGATCCTGCACTGCAGCGGCCCGTACTGCCACGACCACGTGGGCACGTCGTTCGACGGGCCCGCATACGCGGTGCCGTTCACCGACCACGGCGACAACACGAGTCTGGTCGTCACCGCGTCCGCGACGGACGGCGACGGCGTGGTGGCCAGTACGACCTACACGGCCAAGCCCAAACTCCGCACCCTCACGATCGCGGGCACCACCCCCGCCGCGGTGACGGTCAACGCCATGGCCGTGCGGAGCGTGCCGCTGACGGTCGGGGCGCGGGTCACGGTGATAGCCCCCGAGGTCGCGGTCGACGGGGTAGCCACCTTCGCGTCGTGGGCGGACGGCGGGTCCAGGTCACGCGAGCTCGTCATGCCCGACGGCGACGTCACGCTGACCACGAACTACCTGACCCCGATCGACCGGCGGTACGCGACGGACGCCGCCTTCCGCACGCTGCTCGGCGCGCCGACGGGGCCGGAGACGGGCGACGCGGCGCTGCGCCACCGGGACTTCGCGGGCGGACGTGCGTACTGGACGCCCGCGACGGGGGTGCACGAGGTGCACGGCATGATCCTCGGCAACTACCTCGCGGGCGGCGGCGCCCCGGTGTTCGGCGCACCACTCACCGACGAGACGCGTACCCCGGACGGGGTCGGGCGCTTCAACCACTTTGCGAACGGCGCGTCGTCGTACTGGACGCCCGGCACCGGGGCGCATCTCGTCTATGGCGCGATCCGCAGCAAGTGGGCGGCGCTCGGCTGGGAGCGCGGGCCGAACGGCTACCCGACCACCGACGAGGCCACGACGCGCAGCGGAGCGGGCCGCTACAACAACTTCCAGAACGGCGCCGTCTACTGGAAGAGCTCGACCGGCGCACGCAGCGTGTACGGCGCGATCTTCACGAAGTACGGCCAGTTCGGCTGGGACGGCGGCATCCTCGGCTTCCCGACCACCGACGAGACGCCCACGGCGGACGGCCGCGGCCGCGCCAACACGTTCGAGGGCGGCGCCGTCTTGTGGTCGCCCGCGACCGGCGCGCACGAGGTGCACGGCCTGATCCGGACCCGGTGGACCGCACGCGGCGCCGAGCGTTCCTATCTCGGCTACCCGACGAGCGACGAGTACGCGGTGCCGGGCGGCCGCAGGTCGGACTTCCAGTTCGGGTACATCGTGTGGACGGCGGCGACCGGGGCGGTGGTGGACCGCCGGTACTGACAACCGCCGCGGCACTCCGGCATCAGGCACCTGACACCTGGCCCCGGCCGGGCGCGTGGCGGCAGCCGAGTGCGCCGTACGCCGCGAGCCTCCCCGCTCGCGACGTACGGCGTCGGCAATCAGCGTCGGCGCAACGACGAACGGCGCACCTGGCGAACCGCGCAAACGGCAAACGCCAAACGCCAAACGCCAAACGCCAAACGGCAAACGGCGCGGCGGCGGACGGCGCTCTGCCCCGACGGCTCAGACGGTCGTGACGACGAGTTCGCCGCTGTCGTCGAAGACCAGGTTGCATGCCTGGTCCAGCCCCAGGACCTGCATGAAGCGGCCCATCGCGAGGTACTTGCCGGCCACCAGGGTCAGGTCCGCGACCCCCGACGCGCCCAGCTGCTCGACCAGGCGTTCGATCAGGTCGTCGGCGATGCGCGCGGAGTCGGTCGCGAAGCGCTCGGCGTACTCGAGGACGAGCTTCTCCTGCGCCGAGAACAGGTCACTGGCGGCGTAGTCGCCGACCGCGGCGAGCTCCTCCTCGGTCACGCCCCAGTCCTTGTTCCGCCAGTTCAGGCACACCACGCACTCGTTGATCAGCGCGATGCGCATGCGCACCAACTCGTGCAGCCGCCGGTCCAGGGGGCTCTTGGCGACCGCCTGCTCGTACGCCCACACCACCTCGGCGAAATGCGGCGCCAGCGTGAGCGCCCGCACCACCTCGGGCGTGTCGCCGTCCGGGATCTCGATCCGTGCCATGCCGCCTCCTCGATTGGCCCCTGCTTCGCGACGGTAAGTGACGGCTCGTCAGGTTGCAAGGACGGCCCTGGGCCGGTCCGGCGGCGGCCGGACCGGCCCAGGGCGTCGAGCGCGCCCGGTGCTACACCGTCCTCGGTGGTGGCAGCCGGTCGAGGAACACTTCGAAGGCCGTCGGATGGATCTTCGTCACCCCGTTGTACGGGAAGTCCATTTCCTTGATCACCACCAGCGACACCACGATCAGCCCGCTCAGCATCAGCACCATGAGGCCGTGCGAGAAGGTGTTCGACAGCCCGAACAGGAACGTGAAGCCGATGGTCAGGGCCGCCCCCGCGATCAGCGCGATCCACAGCAGCGTGGGCACGTCCTCGTCGACCTGGTTGAGCCGCTCGCGCCGTGCGGAGGCCATGTCCTCCAGGTGGTTGACGGCGCGCTCGTACAGGATCTCCTCGCGGGGACCGCCCGGCGTGTACGACATGACGCTCTCGCGCAGGCCGTAGACCAGCTGGGTGGCCTCGGGGCTGCTCTTGTGCTCGGTCATCATCGGCCATTCCTTGTGCATGACCGTTTTTGCATAATCGAGCGTCTGCTTTTCCAGCTCCGCACCGAGTGGCAGCGGGAGTTCCCGCGCGACCCAGTACAGCCCCGCGAGCTCGTCGGCCTCCTTGAAGGTGGTCTCGCGCGCCGTCGCGTGGTTCTCCCACACCGCGATCACCACGAAGGCCAGGAGGACGGCGTACAGGACGCCGACCGCCGCGAAGATGAACCCCGCGACGTCGTTGTGCTGCTCGCGCAGCGGGTGCGGGACGAACCGCTGCACCACGTAGATGCAGCCGGCGACGCCGACCAGCGTCCCGAGGATGATGAAGAATCCGGACCAACTCATGACGGCCCCTTAGTGTGCGTGTCCCCTTGCGGGGGTTCGTGGGGTCGGAAGGGTCAGGGTCGTGCGGGGGTACGGCCGTGCGCGCGGCACGGCCGTACCCCGTCCGTGGCCCCGCGGGATCAGTCGCGCGGGCGGGCGATCTCGACGTTCTCCAGGACGCCGAGCGCGTCCGGCACCAGTACGGCCGCCGAGTAGTAGGCGCTCACCAGGTAGGAGATGACCGCCTTTTCGTTGATCCCCATGAACCGCACCGACAGTCCGGGCTCGAACTCGTCGGGCAGGCCCGTCTGGTGGAGTCCGACGACGCCCTGGTTGTCCTCGCCGAGACGCATCGCGATGATGCTCGACGTGTGGCCGTCCTGGATGGGGATCTTGTTGCACGGCAGGACGGGCACGCCGCGCCAGGCGGGCACGCTGCTCCCCTGCAACTGCACGGTGTCCGGGTAGAGCCCGAGCCGGTTGCACTCGCGCCCGAACGCCGCGATGGTGCGCGGGTGCGCCAGGAACAGCGACGTGTCGCGGCGGCGCGCGAGCAGCTCGTCCAGGTCGTCCGGGGTGGGCGGACCGTGGTGCGTGTGGATGCGCTGCTCGTGGTCCGCGTTGTGCAGCAGGCCGAACTCGGGGTTGTTGACCAGCTCGTGCTCCTGACGTTCGCGCAACGCCTCGATGGTGAGCTTCAACTGGTGCTCGATCTGGTTCATCGGCTGGTTGTAGAGGTCCGCGACGCGGCTGTGCACCCGCAACACCGTCTGGGCGACGCTCAGTTCGTACTCGCGCGGGGACAGCTCGTAGTCCACGAACGTGCCGGGCAGGTCGATCTCGCCCTCGTGGCCGGCCGCCAGCTCGATCGCCGCCTCGCCGTGCCTGTTCGTCGACTGCTGCGCGCTGGCCAGGAACTGCGCGATCTGCACCAGCAGTTCGGGGGACTGGTCGACCAGCGCCTGGAACGCCTGCCGGGGCAGCGTCATCAGCGTGCCCGACGTCGACGCGGTCGCGTTGTACGGCCAGCGCGCGTCCTCTTCGACCAGCGCCTCGTCGCCGAAGTGGTCGCCCCCCGCGAGCACGCCGACCACGGTCTGGTCCCCGTACTTGCCGTCCCCCAACTTGTTGATCTTGCCGTGTGCGACCAGGTGCACCTGGTCCATCGGCTGCCCCGCCTCGGTGATGACCTCGCCCGCCGCGAACTCGCGCTGCTGGAAGCGCGCCGCGATGGCGGCCAGGACCTCGTCGTCCTCGAAGCCGCGCAGCAGCGGGAGTTCGCACAGCGTGGGGGGTACCACCTGCACCGTGTCGGCGGTCTGCGCGAAGCTCACGCGCCCCTTGCCCACCGAGTACGACAGCCGCCGGTTGACCCGGTAGGTGCCGCCCGCGACGTTCACCCACGGCAGCATCCGCAGCAGCCACCGCGAACTGATGCCCTGCATCTGCGGGGCGGACTTGGTGGTCGTGGCGAGGTTGCGTGCCGCGGCCGTTCCGAGGCTCTGTCGCGGGTCTCCGCCGTTCGCCTCGATGTCGTAATCCGCGTCGACCGTCATCAGACATGACCTCCCCTGGAACCGCCCGAGAACCCGGAACTCGGGCTTGCGCCAACCATCCTGGGCGGTGGGAAAGATGGTGATCAATAACACGAAAGTGTGTGGTTGAAAGCGGCAGAACGTGACAATGTCGCGCGGCCGATACACGAACGGGCTATCTTGCGGCGATCTCGTTCCCGGCCGCCCGGTCGTCACCCACCCTGAGACCATGCTTGTGAAGTACGTCCGTCCGGCACCGCGCGCCATGCTCGGCGCGGTGCCCCTCGCGGCCTGTGCCTTGGCCGCCGTCGCCCACCCAGCCGCCGCGTTGCCCGCCCCGTCCGCACCGCCTTTCCAGTCGCTTGCCCAACCACCGTCCGCGGTCCGGGTTCTGACAACTCATCAACCTGGTGATCAGCCCGGCCACCGGTCCAAGCCGCGCGCCGGCGCCTTGCCGCTGCTGCCCTGCGATCCGGTCTCCGCCGTCGTACGCGCCCTCGCCGCGGTGCCGCTGCTCGGCCGCACGCATTGCTCGTGCCCGTGCCCGAACCCGGCGGGGCGCCCGGCCGCACCCCCGCCGGCACCGTCCGCCGCACCCACCCCGGCGGTTCCCCCGCCCGCGAAGCCGCCCGCCCCCGGCAAGCCGTCGCCCGGCATCACGGTCATCCAGCACAACAACGACCCCGGCGGAGGCGTGGTCAACCAGGACAACAATGTCGGCGTCGACTTCAACCCGCCTCCGCCACCGCCTCCGCCGCCACCTCCGCCGCCCCCGCCTCCTCCCGCGCCCAAGCCGACACCTCCGCCCCCGCCGCCGGCCCCCAGGCCCACACCGCCTCCGCCGCCCGCACCGCCGCCCTCGCCTCCGCCCGCCCCACGTACGGTCGTTCCGGTCGCGGTGGACCGGGTGGTCCCGCCGCCCGCGCCCCGGCCCCCCGCGCCGGAGCCGGTGGTCGTTCCGCCCGCACCGCCGGCTCCGCCCGCCGCGGCGCCCTTCCCGACCAGGCGGCCCGCCGCGGCCGCCGAGCCGGAGGAGGAAAGCGGCGTCTGGGACCTCGCGACCTGGCTCGGATTCGCGCTCCTGCTCGCCATCGTTCCCGCGGCGCTCGCCGCCGTCAGCCGAGGCGGCGGCGAAGGCCGCGGCGGAACCGGGAGGCCGTCGTCATGACGCTCACCATCGTGGTCTGGACACTGTGCACCGTCCTGGGCGCCGGCCTCGCGGTCGGCGCCGCCGTGTGGCTCGGCCGCAGCGCGCGCAGCGTGGAAGGCTCGTTCACCCCGCAGGCGCTCACCTTCGCGGGCGGCGTCGTCCTCTCGTCGTTCGTCCTCGTCACCGGCTTCCTCATCGTCGGCGCCTGGCAACTCCAGTCCGTGGCAAGGTCGCACGCGCACGAGGAGGCACGCGTACTCGCCAAGGCGTACGCGCGGGCCGGCGAACTCGCCCCGCAGGACCGCGACGCGATCCGCGACCGCATCACCGTCTACACGCGCTCCGTGGTCGACGACGAGTGGCCCGACCTCGCCAAGCACCGCGCATCGCCGACGTCGTGGGAGCAACTCGACGCCGTGCAGAGCGCGTTGGCCGCGGTCCCGGCGGACCGGCGCGAGGCGGCGTACGACGCGACCTCCGCAGCGCTCGACGAGGTCTACGTCAAGCGGTACGCGCGGCTCGCCGACCTCGACTCGGTCTCGCCGCCCATCCTGTTCGGCGTGATGGTCGCGGCCGGCCTGCTCGTGCTGGTCTATCCGCCGCTGGTCGGCATGACGGCCAACCTTCGCAACATCGCCGTCCTCGGACTCGCGGGCGCCGTCGTCGGATTCGGCATTTTGCTGGTCTTCCAACTCCGCGACCCGTTCACCGCACCCCTGAACGTCGGACCCTCGGCCTTTCAGGCCGCTCTGGACCGCTATGCACAACTGAAGTGACGCCCGGCCGGGGCGAACCGCATGCCCGGAGTGCCGCCCCGGCCCTCATCCGCAGCACCTGCCCTCATCCGCAGCACCCGCCCTCATCCGCGGCACCCGCACTCACCGCAGCACCCGCCCTCACACACCGCCGACGTGCAGCAAGGTGCCCGTCACATAGGTGACCGCCATGGCGACGCCGCCGCCCGCGACGTTCCGCAGCACGGACGCGCGCGGCGGCGATCCGCCCATCCGCGCGCTCGCCCACCCGCACAACGTCAGCGCGATGAGCACCGACACCACGGTCACCGGCACCCGCAGGCCGTCCGGCGGCAGCAGGATCGCCAGCAGTGGCAGCAGCGCCCCGACCGCGAACGACCCGAAGCTCGCGAAGGCCGCCTGCCACGGATCGGTCAGCTCGTCGGGGTCGAGCCGCAGCTCGGTCTCGGCGTGCGCCGCCAGCGCGTCGTGGGCGGTCAGCTCCACCGCGACCTGGCGCGCCAGCTCGGCCGACAGGCCCTTGGCCCGGTACGCCGCCACCAGTTCGGCCAACTCCGCCTCGGGTTCCTCGCGCAACTCGCGCTTCTCCCGCTCGATCGCGGCCCGTTCGGCGTCCCGCTGCGTGCTGACCGACACGTACTCGCCGGCCGCCATCGACAGCGCACCCGCCAGCAGTCCGGCCACACCGGCCGTGAGGATCGCCGCGCGGGAGCCCGCCGCGCCCGCGACGCCCAGCACGATGCCCGCCGTGGACACCACGCCGTCGTTCGCCCCGAGCACGGCCGCGCGCAGCCAGTTGAGGCGCGTCGCGAGGCCCGCGTGGTGATCGGGTGGAAGCTGTTCCTCCATAAGGATTACGCCCGCAACGTGCGGAGCCCGGCCCTCGGCTCGGCTCCCAGCCCCGTCAGGCCGCCGTCGGCCACCCGCCACCTCCCGATATGCGCCCGCGCCCGCGGGCGGGGCGTCCCTGCCGTCACCCCACTTGAGCACGGATATCCAGGGGCGACCACCGGACCGGACTGCCATGATGGCGATCTTGTGCGGCGCCCCGGTGCGGCGCCGGCCCCGGCCGCACGAGTGCCCGGGGACGGCCCGAGGCGCGGGCACGTACCGGGACATAGGGACGGACAGCAGCGGGGAGGACCGGGCGATGACCTTCGCCGGAGCGCGCGACACGGGTGCCCACCACGGCCAGGTGATCGTGCTGACGGGGCCGCCGGGAGCGGGCAAGAGCACGGTCGCGAGGCTGCTGGCCGACGCGTACGAGCCGAGCGTCCACCTGCACACCGACGACTTCTGGCACTACATCAGGCGGGGCGCGATCGCCGCGTACCGCCCGGAGGCGCACCGGCAGAACGAGGTCGTCGTCGGCGTGCTCGCGCGGGCCGCCTTCGGCTACGCGCAGGGCGGCTACACCGTCGTGGTGGACGGCATCGTGGGGCCGTGGTTCCTCGGCAGCTACCACGAGGCGCGCGACGGTACCGGCATCCCCATGCAGTACGTCGTGCTGCGCCCGGACCAGGACACCACCGTGCGCCGCGCCACCGCCCGGACCGGCGAGGGCGCCCTGACCGCTCCCGAACCGGTCCGCTCCTTGCACCGGCAGTTCTCCGGGCTCGCCGAGTTGGAGGCGCACGTCGTGGACTCGACGGGCTGGACCGCCGAGGAGACCGCGACGCGCGTGCTCGCGGGCCTCAGGGCCGGCGCGTACGCGCTGCCGGGCACCTGAGGACCCGGCCGGGACCGCCGAACGCGCCGGGAACTCCGGGCCCTACTCCCACATCTGGGCGTTGATGTGGTCGAGCGCGACCAGGTAGAGGTCGTCGTACATCAACTTGGCGTTCGCGTCGATGGCCCCGCCGCTGCTGAGCGCGACCTCGATCACGATCATGTAGTGGCCGGAGGTCGTGGTGCCCACCCAGGTGGGGGACTGCTCGGAGAACTTCACGCCGGACCCCGAGGGAGGCGTGATGAACGAGACGTACGCGCCGTTGCTCTGACCCGCCGACAGCCGGTTCTGGATGGACTTCGCCGAGGCCTTGTCGGTGAACGAGATGACCGACAACTGCCCGACGTACTTCTTGTTCGGGGTGGTCCACAAGGACCGCAGAATGCCGATGCAGTCGTCGGAGAACAGCGACCGCATGGCGGACTCGGCGGCGGTGCAGTTGCGTTCGTCCTGGGCGAGCTGCACGTACGGCCGCTTCTGGATCGAGAAGTCGCCGACGTCGGGGAACCATTCCTGCGTGGTGAACGGGTCGGTGTCGCCCTCCGCGGTGTCCCAGCCGCCGGACTTCGTCGTCTCCGGAACACCGGTCGTGGGCGTGCCGCCGGTCGGGGCCGCGGGGCCGGTCGGCCGGGCGGTGAACGAGGGCATCGACGGGAAGTCCGTGGGCAGGCCGCTCGGCATCCGCCCGGTGGGCGCGTCGCCGGGAGCGGCGACGGGTGCGGTGCCGCCGTCGTTCCCGCCGCTCATCGAGGTCACCCCGCCGACCAACGCGAGTGCCACTACCGCCGTTGCGGCCGTCACGATCCAGGGTGAGCGGGTGCCCTGCCCAGGAGTGGGGGCGTACTGCTGGGGGCCGTAGGGGTCCTGAGTCGGAAACATGCGCAGAACCGTATTGCCAAGCCTCCGCGGGGCGCGAGCCAACCCCCATTTGTGGGTCAGTCGTTTGGTTCAGCGAGTGATCAGAAGGCCCTGTTCAGCAGCGGGATTCGCGCTGCGGCAAGGCTGATGGCGAAGGACGCGGCGAGGGTCGCGCCGAGCAGCAGCCCGAGACCCGGCAGGGTGGTCGCCCCGTCGGGCATGCCGAACCAGCGCTGCATGCCGTACAGCACCGCCAGATGGCAGCCGAACACCCCCAGCACCCGGTCGCTCGCCGCCCGGCCGACTCGGCCGCCGCGGTCCAGCGTGCCGCGTGCCAGGAGGAAAACCAGCGCGGCCGCCAGCGCCGCCACCGAGCCGAGTGTGTTGGGCGGCAGTGCCACCGCGAAGTCGAGTGGCAGGTCGGCCGCTTGGGTGTGCTGCCAGACCAACTCGGCGAGCGCCAGGAGCAGCACGAGAGCGGCGGCCACCCGCTGACGGGCTGTCAGCACGACGTCGCGCAGGACGTACCCGAGCATGAAGTAGCCGACGTACGGCAGGAAGTACGTCGGCGCGGTCAGCCGCAGCGCCGGCGCGCCGAGCTGCCGCACGTTGATGTACGCGTTGGTGATCTGCACGCCGAGGCCGAACGCGAGGGCGATCCCGGTGACCAGGTAGCGGTCGCGCGCCGACGCGTGCGCGAGAAAGACGCGCAGCACCGGGACGAGCAGGTACAGCCCGAGGATCAGCCAGAAGAAGTACAGGGCGGTGTACGTCCTGGCGAGCAGCATGTCGCCGACGACCTTCTCGACCGCCGGCCGGTAGTCCTTCACCCACATCTTGAAGCCGATGTAGAAGGCGTGCCAGAACACCAGCGGCACCGCGATGCGTGCGAGGCGGCGGCGATAGAACCCGACCGCGTCCTCGCCCTCGCGGGCCGGGCCGAGCAGCAGCGCCCCGCTGATCATCACGAACACCGGGACGGCCCATGTCGATCCGACGTTGACGATCGCCGCGGTCCACCACACGGCGCTGCCGCGCAGGCCCTCGTCGGTCATCGTCATGCCGGTGGTGTGGATGGCGACCACGGCGACGATGGCGATGACGCGCAGCCAGGACAGGTGCGCGTACGACGGCCGCCCGGCGGTGCCACCGGACCCCTGCGCGCCGCCCGGGGGAGCCGCGGCCTTCGCCAGGGGCTCACCCGCGTCACCCCCGTCCGGCCGCGGTTCGGGTACGCCTGTGGCCGGGTTTCTGCCGGTGCCTGTGCTCGCGGGAATGCTCGCCGGAGCGCCGGCGGAGGTGCTCGTGACGGCGCGCGCCGGGGCGGCGGTGTCGCCGTCGTCGGCGGTGGCGGCGCGACGCGGGAGGCGGGGCACGGACGGGCTCCGATCGGGACGGGAGGTCGGAGGGAGCGTACCGGGCCCGTGAGCCGTCAGTCCCCGGGCGTCGTCTCCGACCCGAACGCTTCGTCGAGAAACGCCCGCCACGCCTGGTCCACCCGCCGCTCGGTGGCCCGCGCCGCGGCCGCGGCGCCCTCGCCGGGGACGTCGGCCACCAGGTCGAGCAGGAGCCCGCGCATCACGGCGAGCGCCAGGGTCGCCGGTATGCGGTGGCCTTCCAGCAGACGTTCCAGCGGGGGCAGCCAGTCGTCCAGGGACGCGACCGCGAAGCCGGTCCACGGGCCGGTGGCGGCCTGGGGGCCGCAGCCGCGGACGTACCCCTCGAAGAACAGGCGCAGCACGGTGCGGTGGCCCGGATCGGTGACCCACCGCCACAGGAGTTCGAGGACCGCGCGCGGGCCGTCGGCCTCGGCGGTGGCCCGCTCGACCAGGTCCAACTGCTCCTTGCGGCCATCGGCGAGCACGTCGCGGATCAGGCCCTCCTTCGACCCGAAGAGATAGAGCAGCACCCGCGGACTCGACCCGATGGCGGCGGCGAGCGGGCGCAGCGACAGGTCGCTGAGGTTGTTCTCCGCCACGTACGCGCGGGTCGCGGCGAGGAGTTCCCGCTGCCGCGGAGAGGGTTCCGTATCCAAGGCCATGGGTCTATCCTCCACTGAAACGAGTGTTTCAGTGGAGGATAGACCCATGGCCAACGCCCCGGCGAGCATCCGTGACGGCACCAGGCCCGGCGACCTGGGCGCGGTCGCGGCACTGCACGGCGTGATCTACGCGCACGAGTACGGCATGGACACCACGATGGAGGCGTACGTCGCCTCGGGCCTTGCCGACCTCTGGCTCGCCTGGGACCGCGACGGCACCTACGACGCCGGCCGCCTGTGGGTCGCCGAACTCGACGGCGAGGTCGTCGGCGCCACCGGCCTGACGCGCGGCGACGAGGCCCCCGGCTGGTGCCAACTGCGCTGGGTGGTCCTCGACCCGCGGGCGCGCGGCCGGGGCCTGGGCCGCGCACTCTTCGAAGCCGCCATGGACGAGGCCCGCGCCCGCCGCGCCACCGGCGTCTACCTGTGGACCGTCGCCGGCCTCGAAGCCGCCCACCAGCTCTACAAGTCCGCCGGCTTCCGCCTCACCCACTCCGAACCCGCCCACAAGTGGGGAGTCGACGCCATCGAACAACGCATGGAACTCACGCTGTAGCCGTGGCGCGCCACGCACCGTCCGCGGGGGGCGCCGACCGTCAGCGGACGGTGAAGTCGTCCAGGTTGGGGCGCTTGGTCCATTCCCAGTAGTCGACGAGGCGCCAGGGGCTGACGGTGTGGATGTCGCCGCTCTGGTTCTTGAACCAGGAGTGCTTGATGGTCTCGTGGGACCACACCAGCTTCTTGATCTCGGTCTGGTGGCGGGCGTGGTAGGCCTCGGTGACCTCGGCGCGCGGCTCCAGTGTGCGGTGGCCGTTGCGGACCAACTCGTCGATGCAGCCCGCGATGTACCGCATCTGGCACTCGGAGTGGAAGATCAGGCTGCCGCCGTGGGCGAGGTTGGTCCCAGGGCCGTACATGCAGTAGAAGTTCGGGAAGTTCGGCACCGCTATGCCGAGGTAGGCGTTGGGTTCGTCGCCCCACTGGTCGGCGAGGACGGCTCCGTCGCGGCCGACGATGTGCATGGGGTAGAGGTAGCGGTTGGCCTGGAAGCCGGTCGCGTAGACGATGACGTCGGCCTCGTGGCGCTCGCCGGAGACGGTGACGACGGCGTCCTTCTCGATGCGGGCGATGCCCTCGCGGACCAGGTCCACGTTGTCGCGCTTGAGGGCGCGCAGCCAACTGCCGTTGTCCTGGAGGGTCCTCTTGCCGGTGGCCGGGTAGTCGGGGAGCACCTTCGCCAGCAGGGCCGCGTCGTCACCGACCTGGCTGGTGATCCAGTCGGTGAAGATCTGCCGGGTGAAGTCGTTGCGTTCGCTGACGGACCGGTCCTGGTGCGGCCATTCGGGGTCGATGCGGGCGCTCATCAGGGCGCCGTCGCTGCCCGGCCAGAAGATCAGGAAGCGGTACCAGCGGCCGTAGAAGGGGAGGTGGCGCATGGCCCAGCGGACCCCGGGGCCGACCTTCTCGTGGTAGTTCGGGTTGGGGAACATCCACTGCGCGGTGCGCTGGAAGACGGTCAGGTGCGCGACGTCCGGGGCGATGGTCGGGGCGATCTGGAAGCCGCTCGCACCCGCGCCGATCATGGCGACGCGTTTGCCGCGGTAGTCGACCGAGTGGTCCCACTGCGCGGAGTGGAACGCGGGACCCTCGAAGTCCTCGATGCCGGGGATCTCGGGGAGCCTGGGGCGGTTGAGCAGGCCCACCGCCGAGATGACCGCGCGGGCGGTCAGGACCTCGGTGGCGCCCTCGGGCGTGCGTACCGTGACCCGCCAGGTGGCGGACGGCTCGTCCCAGACCGCGCCCTCGACCTCGGTGTCGAAGCGGATGTGCGACTCGATCGCGTGACGCTTCATCACGTCCTGGAAGTACCGCTGGAGTTCGGGCTGCTGTGAGAAGAACTCGGTCCAGTGGTCGCTGGGTTCGAACGAGTAGCAGTAGAAGTGGTTGCCGACGTCCACCCGGCAGCCGGGGTACGAGTTCTCCCACCACGTGCCGCCCACACCGGGGTTCTTCTCGACGATCGTGAACGGGATCCCGGCCTCCTTGAGTCGGATCCCGGCCAGCAGGCCCGACTGTCCGCAGCCGATCACCACGACGGGGAACGCCTCGCGCGCGTCCGCGTCCGCGTGCACCTCGACGCGGCGTGCGTCGACGCCGTCGAGCTCCATCTCCTCCAGCAGCATCGGGACGTACTCTTCCGGTACGTCCTCGCACGCCACCCAGCTCATCATCTCCCGGATCAGCTCCGGTCCCGGCGGCGGCGGCAGGACGCAACCGCCGTCGCGGTACGCCTTGATCGCCTCCAGCGCCATCCGCCGCGCCTCGGCCTTCTCCTCCTCGGGCAGGAACCCCTGCACCTCGTTCAGCACCAGCATGCGCGGCCGGATCGGTCCGCGGATGTACGACGGGTCGCCCGTCATGTGCACGAGGGACAGGAGGAGCGTCGGGATGCTGACGTCCTCCAGGGCGGCCGCGATCGCCGCGTCGTCGTCGGTGATCGGCAGGCCGGCATGCGGGTTCGTGGCACTCATGGACGAGCGGCTCCGTAAATCGCGACGACGATTGATGAGCGCACATTAGAACCGGAAGGCGACGGCTTCAACACATCGAGCTGTGCAGTTGCCGCGGAGCGGCGCGGTGGCGGCGACGTCGGGGCGCCGTCGCGCCGCGCCCCTCGGGTCAGGGCGCGGCGGGGCGCCCGGGTGCCGTGTCGTTGTGGGCCGCGGCGCCCGGCCCGGCGTCGAGGCCGTGCAGGAAGAAGGAGAGGCATCGCCGCCAGGCGTCCGGTGCCGTGTCGGCCGACTCGCGGATCACCTGGGACATCGCCCAGATCATGACGACCAGGTCGTCGACCTCGAAGTCGGCCCGCAGCCGGCCGCTGCGCCGGGCGCGCTCGATGATCCGGGTGGCGTCCTCCAGGCCGCGCGGGCAGCTCTCGTGGACGTCGCCGACCTGGCGGAACTGCCGGGCCACGGCGTCGTTGAGCGCGCGGTCGGCGGCCTGGAGCGCGAAGAGCCCGTCGAGGTAGGCGACGAACCCGGTCCAGGGGTCGGGGTCGGCGAGCGCCGCCGCGGTGATCCGCTCCAGGGGCTCCAGGTGCCCGGGCAGGATCGCGACCAGGAACGCCTGGCGCGTGGGGAAGTGGTTGTACAGCGTGCCGATGCTGACGCCGGCGCGGCGGGCGACTTCCTCCAGGGGGGCGTCGAGGCCGCGCTCGGCGAAGACCTGGGTGCCCGCGGCGAGCAATTTGTCGCGATTGCGGGCGGCGTCGGCGCGCAGCGGCCTGGTTCTGGCGGGCATGGGCCCATCCTACGAAATTGAGGGACGCCTCAAGTTCCTGCTAGCGTCGCGGACAAGAAGTTGAGGGCTTCCTCAACTTAGCCTCCGCACGCCTGAATCGAGGGTGTCCGCCCATGTCCGCTTCCGGTTCCCCGTCCGCCGCCACTTCCGCTTCCGCCGCTGCTCCCGCTCCCGCTTCCGCCCCGACGCCCGAAGCCGCGTCCGCCGCCACCTCGCACTCGGCGCGCAGGACCGCCGTCGTGATCGGGGTCGGTCCCGGGCTCGGCATGTCCGTCGCACACCGCTTCGCCCGCGAGGGCTACGCGGTGGCCCTCGTCTCGCGCACCGCCACCAGGCACGCCGCCTATCTCGCCGCGCTGGCCGGGACAGGCGCGGAGGCCGCCGCCTACACCGCCGACGTACGCGACCGCGACAAACTCCTCGCCGTGCTCGACGCTGTCACCGAACGCTTCGGGACCATCGACACCGTCTACTACGGCCCGGCCTCCACCGACCCCGAGGGATTCCCGAAGCCGATCACCGAGGCCGACTCGGCGAGCGTCCGGGCGGCCATGAGCTGGATGTACCCGGCAGTGGACGTGGTCGCCAAAGTGCTCCCCGGCATGCTGGAACGCGGCGAAGGATGCCTGCTGTTCGCGACCGGCCTCAGCGCGGTGACACCCATGCCCGCACTCGGCAACCTCGCGGTGCTGTCCGCCGCCCTGCACAACTACGCGCTGACCCTCAACGCCGCGCTCGCCGACAAGGGTGTGTACGCCGGCAGCCTGGTCATCGGCGGCCTCATCGAACGCGGCGACATCCACGCGATGATCGCGTCCGGCCCGCAGGACTTCGGCGACGTCGGAAACTCCACCCTTGATCCCGACGAAATCGCAGACGTGGCATGGCAGTTGCGGACCGACCGCAGCAGCGCGGCGGCCACCTTCAGCGCCTTCGGGTGACCCGCGGGCCGCGGCGGACGGCCCGAGCCCGCGTCACCAGGGCGAGGGGGCGTAGTCCTTGAGGAAGCAGGCGTACAGGTCCTCGCCCTGTTCGCCGCGGACGATGGGGTCGTAGACGCGGGCGGCACCGTCGACCAGGTCCAGCGGGGCGTGGAAGCCCTCGTCGGCGAGGCGCATCTTGGTGGGGTGCGGGCGCTCGTCGGTGATCCACCCGGTGTCGACGGCGGTCATCAGGATGCCGTCGGCCAGCATCTCCTGCGCGCTGGTGCGCGTGAGCATGTTGAGCGCGGCCTTGGCCATGTTGGTGTGCGGGTGCCCCGGACCCTTGTAGCCGCGGCTGAACTGGCCTTCCATCGCCGAGACGTTCACGACGTACTTGCGGCGCGCCGGGGCCGCGGCCATCGCCGGACGCAGCCGGCTCACCAGGATGAACGGCGCCGTCACGTTGCAGAGCTGCACTTCGAGCAACTCGATCGGGTCGACCTCGTGGACGCGCTGCACCCAGCTGTTGGACGCGTCCAGGTCCGGGATCAGGCCGCCCGCGTCGATCGCGGTGCCCGCCTCGATGCGCGCGGGGGTCGCCGAGCCGCTGGTGAGCGCGAGCGCCGTCAGCGCGTGCGGGTCCAGGTCGTTCGTCGGCGCCACCGCGGACGTCGCCGGCGCCGCGCCGACCGGGAGCGCGGACGGCAGGGCCACGTGCCCCGAGCCCGCGATGTGGCCGAAGGTGATCGACTCGGGCAGCTCGCCGGCCGGGAGCGGGCCCTCCTCGGCGGAGATGAGCGCGGCGTACGCCTGCGGAGTCCGGCGTACGGTCTGCGCCGCGTTGTTGACCAGGATGTCGAGCGGGCCGGCCGCCGCGACCGAGTCGGCCAGCGCGATCACCTGCGCCGGATCGCGCAGGTCGATGCCGACGATGCGCAGCCGGTGGATCCACTCGTCGCTGTCCGGCATCGCCTTGAAGCGGCGGATCGCGTCGTTGGGGAAGCGCGTCGTGATCGTCGTGTGCGCGCCGTCCCGCAGCAGGCGCAGCGCGATGTACATGCCGATCTTCGCGCGCCCGCCGGTCAGCAGCGCGCGGCGGCCGGTCAGGTCGGCGCGCGCGTCGCGGCGCTCGCGGTTGAGCTTGGCGCACGGCGGACAGAGCTGGTGGTAGAACGCGTCGACCTCGACGTACTTCTGCTTGCAGATGTAGCAGCCGCGCGCCCGCTGGAGTATCCCGGCGAGTTCGCCGACCGTCGACGAGCTGATCGGGATGCCCTGCGTCTCGTCGTCGATGCGGTCCGGGGAGCCGGTCGCGGTGGCCGCGATGACCGCGTGGTCGGCGGCCTGGACACGGGCCTTGCGGTCCGCGCGGCGGCGCTCCTTGACGCGCTTGAAGATGTGCGCGGTGGCCTCGCGGATGCGTACCGCGTCCGGGTGCTCGGTCGGCAGCCCGTCCAGTTCGGCCAGGACGGTAAGGCAGACGGCCAGGCGCTCGGGGTCGATGCCCGGCGCCTCGTCGTTACTCGTTGTCATGCCCTCTGCCGTCTCCGTGCTCGATCCCGCGACGCCCAACCGCTGAACTCTACGTACGCCCCCCGGCCCCCGCCAAATAGTGGAACGTCGGGGGCTCGTGCATGAGGAAGTCGCGGTGCGAGATGTTCCAGGCGTACGCCCCGGCCATCGCGAACACGAGCCGGTCGCCCGCACGCACCGCACCCGTCACCGGGACGCGCGCGGCGAGCACGTCCTTGGGCGTGCACAACTGCCCGACGACGGTCACCGGCTCGCCGGAGGTGCTCGGGCGCGGCCACGCGTACGGCCACGAATCGCGCGCCAGCACCGCGAACGGCTGCGCATGCCCGCGCGCGACGGGAGTGCGCAGATGGTGTGTGCCGCCTCGGACGACCGCGAAGGCCTGCCCCCGGCTGTGCTTGACGTCGAGCACGTCGGTCACGTACCAGCCGTGGTACGCGGCGACCGCCCGCCCCGGCTCGACGCGCAGCACCGGCCCGCCCGGCCGCACCAGGCCGCCCAACGCCTTGCCGTACGCCGCCCAGTCGAAGCGCGCCTCGGGGGTCGCGTAGTCGACGGCCATCCCACCGCCGACGTTCAACTCCCGCAGGTCGACGCCGTTGCGGGCGGCCCACGCGTCCGCCCAGGCGAGCAGCCTCGCCGCCACCTCCCCCAGATCGTCCGGGCCCAGACCGCTGGCGAGGTGCGCGTGCAGTCCGCGCAGGCGTACGCGCGGCTCGTCGGCGAGCAGCTTCGCGCAGCGGTCCAGCACCTCCGGGTCCATGCCGAACGGCGTCGCAAGCCCGCCCATCGTCAGCGCGGCCGGCCCGGTCCCCGGCAGCTCGATCGGCGGGTTGGCGCGCAGGAGGACGTCGACCGTCCGACCCGTGGCGCGCGCGAGGGCGGCCACCCGGTGTGTCTCCTGCTCGCTCTCGACGTGCAGGCGGTGGACCTTGGAGCCGACCGCCTCGGCCAGCTCCGACGGCGTCTTGCCCGGTCCGCCGAACGCGATCGGCTTCCCGGGGACGGCCTCGCGCACGTGCGCGAACTCGCCGCCCGACGCGACCTCGAATCCGTGCACGTGGGCCGCCACCGCGCGGAGAACCTCGGCATCGGGGTTGGCCTTGGCCGCGTAATACAGCTCGACGCCCGGCGGCAGCGCGGCTGCGACGGCCGCCACGTGCTCGCGGAGTCCGAACAAGTCGTGGACGTACGCCGGGAGCCGGTCGTCCGGCAGCGCGCCCGCGTACGACCGAACGGCGTCAGGGAGGCGAACCGGAACCGGGGCGACTTCCGTTCGATCGTGCCCGGTTCCGTTCCCGGCGTGGTCTACTGCGCCCGTTTTCCCCGTGGCTGCGGTCACGTCTCCCACGGCTGCGCCTCCTCGGCTCCGGCGTCGTGCGCGCCGTCCAGGAACGCCGCGCCCAGCGGGCTCGGCAGCGCCACGTAGCCCGCGTCGCGGTCCGCCGCGCGCTGCCAGCGCGTCATCAAGTTCGCCTTGGCCGGCAGCGGAACCCCGGCGAGCAGCGCGCGCAGCGGCGGCGGACACCCGAACTCCCGGGCGTGGTCGCGCAGTACGCGCCGTACCTCCCCCCACAGCCGCGCCTCGGCGGCCGGGCACAGGTCGGCCAGCGCCGCCACCATCTCGCCGATGTGGTTGACGAGCAGGCAGTAGGCCACCCGGTTCCAGCCGCGTTCGGCGTCGTACGTCATCGCCGCCGCGACCCGCGCCGGCAGCGCGTCCAGGGCCGGGTCGTGCCGGTCGGCGAGCAGCTTCGTGCCCTCCAGATCGCGGAACACCGTGCGTACCGGGCGGCCCTGGCCGTCCACGCAGACCAGCACGTTCTGCAAGTGCGGCTCCAGGACGACGCCTTCCCCGAAGAACATGGTGAGCACCGGCGGCACCAGCAGCGCGAGGTACGCCTGCCACCACGCCGCGACCCGGTCGGCCGTGGGATCGGGGATGAGCCGCGAGACGTGCGCGTCGGACAGCGCGTACTCGTCGGCGATCGCCGCGGCCAGCAGCGGGGTTCCCGGCCCGGCGGCCGCCGTCACGCCGTCCCGCACGATCACGCCCAGCCCTTCGAGCAGAGCCGTGTCCGGCAGATCGACACTGCGGTACGCCGGTTCCGGCAGCACCGCGAACCCCGGGTGCCGCTCGGCGGTCCGCCGCACGGGATCCGCGAGGATCCGGGTCAGGGCGACCGCCCCCGCGAGTTCGTACGCGGCGTTCTTGCGCACGCAGTTGGTGATCCGCAGGTCGAGGCTGAACTTGAGGAAGCAGCCGTCGCCCGCAAGGGTCCGCACCGAAGCCGTCGGGGCGAACTCCGGTCCACCGAAGCCGAGATCCACCATCCGTCCGTCGGCCAGCGCGCCGCGCAGGGCGGCGTGCCCGTCCAGCAGTCCGAACTGCCAGGGGTGTACCGGGAGCAGGCGGTAGCCCTCGGGCGCGGGCGCCAACTCGTCCACAGGCGCGAGCGCGTCGGGGCGGGCCGTGTCCTCGACCACGAGGTCCCGGCGGACCCCGAGCAACCGCAGCGGGAACGACCGGGCGGTCTCGGGTCCGTAGCGCGTACGGTCCCGGCCGACGCCCCCATGGGCCTTGGGTGCGGGGTGGAAGCGGTGTCCAAAGGCCAGGGCCTGTTCGGAGGCGAGATAGGCGTTTGCCGCCGGTGCCCGGCCGGCCCGCCCGTCGAGGATCGCGGCGATGGTGTCACGGCTGGACCGGACCTGGCCCACGAACTCGCCGTTGACGGTTCCTCCGCGTAACTCCAGTTCCGAGGCCACCAGTTCGGCCAACGCCGACCAGTCCAGCTCGCGCCAGCCGCGTGGACCGTGCCGGTACGCGGGGCCGTGGAAGCGGTGCGCGCCGGTGAGCGAGGTGCGGCGCACCCGGATGCGCAGCAGGGCGTCCGCGCGGGGGAGGCGGACCAGCAGGTGGCCGTCGGTGACGGCGGCTTGGTGCTCGGGTCCGGAGACTTCACGGAGAAGGCAGTTCAGCAGCGTGTGGGTGGTCGCCAGATCGGCTGTCGGGACTTCCGGTGGCCGGCTGTCCGGCGCGGGGCCCGGAGGGGTCGACGGGCCTGCGGCGGTTGCGGCATCGGGCATGTAACTCCTTCGCGGAACAGCGGAGCGGAGGTCGGCGACCGCGTACCCCGGCCCCGACACGACCTCGTCGCTCACCGCGCGTCCGTCCGGGGGACACGCCGCACAACCGGCACCGTGACTGCTTGGGGTACAAGGTAGTTGGGTCCGGTCCACGCGTAGTGCTTGTTGATGTCGGACGCCCCGGAGCGCGCCTTGTCGAGCAGCGTACCCGCCGTGACCATGAGCTTGACCGGCATCGACCGCCCCGCGAACAACCGTTCGTGCAGCAGCGCGAGGTCCGGCGAGTCCGGGTGCCGGGCGGCCGCCGCCTCAAGTCGCCTGCGCAGCAAGGCCATCAGCGCGGGCAGCGGGGCGCGTCCGGTCGCGGCGAGCGCGATCAGGGGCGCCGCCGCGCACAGGTGCAGGGTGATCGTGGTGAACAGATCGGCCAGCGGCCCGCCGTCGGCGACGGGGATCCGCGGGTCGTGGAACGGCACGGCCTCGGCCGCGGCGCCCAGCCGGGACCGCACCCGGCCGGGCAGCAAGCGCGGACTGTCGTTGTCCTTGAGCAGCAGGCGCAGCCGGGTGCGGCCGCCGGCGTCGCGGTCGAGCACGAGCGACGTGTTCTGCTGATGGGCTTCCAGCGCGATGCCGTAGCGCAGCCACAGCGTGACGTTCCAGTCGAGGAGCAGGCGCAGGTACCCGTCGTACAGCGCGACCGGGTCGCCGTCGAAGTACTCGTCCGCCAGCGACTCCACGACGGTGCGCCCGCCCGGGCCGGTGGCCGCCAGCGCCGCGACCGCCACCACGCGCGCGGCGTCGAGCCCGGGCGGGTGGCGGCGTACGAGGAACCCCGTCAACTCGTGACCGGCGTGGCCGTAGGTGCGTTCGTCGGCGACCACGACCCGGTGCCGGAACCGCGGTTCGGCGTCCAGGACGAGGCCGAGCAGATGGCTGCCGGCCGCCCCGTCGGCGAGCGAACCCGGCGTGATCGTGCGCCGGTTCCGCAGCCCGAGCGTGCTGGTGGCGAGCGGGAGCTTGAGGTGCTCGTCGGCGTGGTCGAGCGGGACCACGGACCGCATGGACAGCGTCGGGGCGGCCGGCAGGTGGCGTACCGCGGCGTGCCGAACGCCGGGCACCGCGGCCTCCACCGCGCCCGGATCCGTCAACGGGTGCACCGGGAAGGCCGCGTGCGACGCGTCGTACCGCTCGGGGAGGCCCAGGCCGGACGGTGTCGGCCACCACCCCGGGAGTACGCCGCGCACGGTTGCCGCGGAGAGCGGCACGGCGGCCCAGCGCAGTGCGAAGGTCGGCAGGAACTCGGGCGCATGCCCCCGGAGTTGGTCCTCGGTCAGGCCGACCCTGCTGCGTGCGGTCGGATACGCGGGGTGGTCGTGGTAGGCCGCGACCGTGTCGTAGACGAGGCTCCCGGCGATCCCGCGGGCGGGCCGCCCCGCCAGGCGGGCGAAGACGGCGTCGCGGTGGCGGTCGTGGACGCGTACGGTCGCCAGCGCGGCGCGGCACTCGTCGGCGAAGTCGGCGAATCCCTCGGCGTCGTCGGCGAATTCGGGGCCGGTCCCGGCGGCGAGGAAGCCGAGGAGTGCCTCAAGCCCGGTGAGTCGGCGTCCGTCCTCGATCAGGGCGGGTCCGCGGGCGGTGAGGTCGCAGAGGAACGATGCCCGGCGTACCGGGAGTTCCGCGGTCCGCGGGCCGGAGCGCACGGTCAGCCAGGCGCCGTCCGCGCGGTGGTCGAGGGTGCCCCCGGTGCGTAGGCCGTGGATGTCCTCGCGCAGGCACGCATCGAGAACGCGTAAGCAGAGCTCGTCTTCGGGCCGTTGTGCCGGCACGCTCACGGACGGATCTCCCAGGACCGCGCGGCGACGAACCGGGCGACGGCCGCGTCGGTCCGCTCCTGGTCCGGGCCCACCGCCCGCAGCACACCCAGATAGTCGCGGTTGGTCCCGGTGAGCGGGGCCGTGGTGCCGACCGCGCGAAGCGGCCGGTAGGCCAACCGCACACCGTTGTCGGCCAGATCCGCGGCGGCGGGGGCGGCGACCAGCGTGCCGCCGGACCGGGCGCAGATGTATTCGACGCGGGCCCGGCGACCGGCCGGCCCGTCCGCCGGCCTGTCCACCATCCCGACCGACATGCCGCCCGACATGCCGCCCACCGTGCCGCCCACCGTGCCGTCCGCCGACGCGTCCGCCGACGCAGGGGCTGACGCGTCCGCCGAACCGGGAATCGGCCGTACCGGGTCACCCAGCAGCTCCGATGCCGCCGGCAGGGCCTCGCCCAGGTGCACGCGCAGCACGTGCTCGAAGATGGGCACACCCAGCAGATCGCGCAGCAGCAGATCGCACTGGTCGCCGATGATGCGGTAGTTGACCTCGATGATCCGGGCCCGCCCGTCCGCGACCACGTACTCGGTGTGGCACGCGCCGAAGCCCACGCCGAGGGCGTCCAGCGCGCGTTCGACCTGGCCGACGGCCCCGGGGTCGGGCTCGGCGTCGAAGACCATGCTTTCCTCGACGAACGTCGGCGGGGCCGACACCCGGGTGCGGAACCCGCCGAGCACGTGTCTGACCCGGCCGTCCCCCAGCGTCTCCAGGGTGCGCAGGTCCCCGCGCAGGAACTCCTCGACGACGAGCGCGATTCCCGGCGTGTGCTCGCGGATCCCGCGGCAGCGGGCCAACAGTTCGCGTTCGTTGCCGACCAGGTAGACGTCCTCGCTCGCGACCCCCTCGCGAGGCTTGACCACGCACGGGTACGGCACGTCGACGGCGGCCAGGGCGCCGGGGTCCAAGTCGCCCGGGAGTTCGGCGGTCCACACGGAGTCGACGCCGGTCTCAGCGAGATGACGCCGCATCAGTGCCTTGTTCTTGGCCCGCAGCGTGGCACGCCAGTCCTTGCCCGGCAGTCCGAACCAGTCGGCGGCCAGTGCGGTCTGGGGTTGGAGGTGGTCGCTGTTGCCGAACACCGCGTCGGGGGAGGGGCCGTGCGACATGGCGGCGATCAGCGCCCGGAAGTCGCGTACGTCGCACTCGACGAGGCGGGCGGGGGCGGCGTCCGAACCGGCGTACGCCGCCTTGTGCGGATCCGCCCGGTCGGTGAACACCGTGACGTCGAAGCCGAGTTCGGCGGCGGCGGGGAGGAAGCCCTCGGTGACGGAATCGGTGGGGTTGAGGGCCACCAGGTGCAGTTGCAAACGTCCCTCCAGGTATGCGGGTGCGTACCTCCGCCCGGGTGGCGGCGGGGGCCGTGGGTGGACGGTCCACGGCCCCCGCCTCGTGCCGGGCGGGTACGCGCGGCAGGTTCCGGGTGGTGCGCCCGCTCCGGTCGCGGGCGCAGGCTACTTCGCGGCGTCGACCCCGAAGTTCTTGGCCAGGTCGTCCAGGATGACGTGTGCGCCCTGGAGCGACACAGAGGTCATCCACTTCTCGTCGGCCACCTCGTACACATGCTGGTCGGCGACCGCCTTGAGGCGCTGCCACAGCGGGTTGGCGAGGAACCTGGCCTTGCGCTCCTCACCGCCGGAGAACGAGGTCACGAAGATGTAGTCCGCGTCCGCGAGGCCGATCTGCTCCTCGCTGATCTCGATGTTGAACTTCTCCGGGTCGCGCTGGTTCTCCGGCCGTGCGATGCCCATGTCGGCGAGCACGATGCCGCTGAACGTCTTGGGCAGGTAGATGCGCGTCGGGCCGTCGACGAAGCGGACCACCGACACCGTGGGGTTGCCGGCCTTCGCGTTGATCGCGTCGCCGATCTTCTTGGCGCGGGCCTCGTACGCGGTCAGCTTCTCGGTCGCCTTCTGCTCCTCGCCGAGGGCCTGGGCGACCAGCTTGATGTTGTCCTTCCACGTCGGCCCGGTGGTCTTGACGAACACGGTCGGGGCGATCTTGGCCAACTGGTCGTACAGCGGGTCGTGCCGTACGGTCGCCGAGATGATCAGGTCCGGCTTGAGGGCCACGATCTGCTCGAGGTTGGGGTTGTCGAGCGGCCCGACGTCCTTGGTGTCCTTCACGGACTCGCCGAGGTAGTCGGGGAAGCCCTTCTGGTCGCGGTAGGACCCGATGCCGCCGACGAGCGGTCGGTCCAGTGCCGCGACCGCCTCGACCAGGCTGTTGTCGAGCGCGACGATGCGCTTCGGCTTGTCCTTGATCTCGGTGGTGCCCTTGTCGTGCGTGATCGTGCGGGGGAATCCGGCCGAGGCACCCGTCGACGCGGCGTCGTCCTTCGTGTCGTCGCCGCAGGCGGCGAGGCCGACCGTGAGTGCGGCGGCCATGGCTGCCGCCGCGACTCTGGAACGCCAGCGGCGGGGGGCGGTACGCATGGGGGATCTCCATGGGGCAGGAAGCGGTACACCGACCGGAGCATCAGGTAAGGGCTACCTAACATCTCCTTGTGGGAAGAAGGTAAGCCTTGCCCGAATACCGACACCAAGGGGGGGTGTACGTCGGTATAAGGCATGCCTTACCTTCCTAGCCGTGCCCGCAATGCTCAAGGCCGGAGCCGCACCGCCGACTCCCGCCGACCCCCAGCCCCCGCCCCGCCGCAGCCCACGCCGCAATTCGGCGGTGGTGGCGGGGCTGTTCGGCGTGCTGGTCGTCGCGGCGTTCGCGTCCCTCGCGATCGGCACCAAGAACGTCCCTCTCTCGGACGTGTTCGCGGCGCTCGGGGGCAGCCGCGACGGAGACGCCGTCGTCGTCCTGGACCTGCGCATGCCGCGCACGGTGCTCGGCCTCCTCGTCGGCCTGTCCCTCGGCGTCGCGGGCGCGGTCGCGCAGGAGATCACCCGGAACCCGCTGGGCGACCCGGGGCTCATCGGCATCAGCGCGGGTGGCGCGTTCGGCGTGGCGGGCGCGATCGGGCTGTTCGGCTGGACCGCGTCGTACCAGTACATCTGGTTCGCGTTCCTGATGGGCGCGGTGGCGGGCGGGCTCGCGTACATCGTCGGCGGCACCGGCTACGGCGGCGCCACCCCGGCCAAACTGGCCCTCGCGGGCGCCGCGGTGACCGCACTCCTGGAGGCCTTCACCAACGCGCTGGTCCTTCTCGACGTCAACACCCTCGACCAGTACCGCAGTTGGGCGGTCGGCTCGCTCGCCGGACGGGACAGCGACCTGGGCTGGCAGATCGCCCCGTTCATCGCCGTCGGCCTCGGCATCGCCCTCTTCCTGGCCGGCCGCCTCAACGCCCTGGCACTCGGCGACGACCTCGCCAGCAGCCTGGGTACGCCGGTACGCCGCACCCGGGCGCTCGGCGCCCTCGCGGTGATCCTGCTCACCGGCGCCGCGGTTGCCGCCGCCGGACCGATCACCTTCGTGGGCCTGGTCATCCCGCACATCGTCCGCACCCTCATCGGGCCGGACGCCCGCTGGCTGATCCCCTGCTCGGGACTCGCCGGCGGGATCCTGATGCTGACCGCCGACGTCATCGGCCGCCTGGTCGCCCGCCCGGCCGAACTCGAGGTCGGTGTCGTCACCGCGTTCATCGGCGCGCCCTTCCTGGTCGCCCTCATCAAGAGCGGACGCCTGAAGGAGCGCACCAAGTGAAGCTCTCCGTGGGCCCGTTCGGGATCATGCTCCGGCCGCGCGTGCTGGCCGCCAACGGCGGCCTCGTGCTGGTCGGCTTCGCGATGATGGTCCTGTCGCTGTGCCTGGGCACGTACAGCAACCTGTCCGTCGACCAGGTCCTCGGCGCGCTGTTCGGCTACGGCTCCGGCGACAGCAACCTGGTGGTACGCGAACTCCGGCTGCCGCGCGCCCTCACCGCCGTCCTCGTCGGGGTCGCCTTCGGCCTGGCCGGCGCGGTCTTCCAGGCGGTCACCCGCAACCCGCTCGCGAGTCCCGACCTGATCGGCATCTCCGCGGGCGCGGGCACCGGGGCCATCACCGCCATCCTCTTCGGCGGCGTCACGGCGGCCGGGGCCGGGTCGTACGGCGGTGTCCCGTTCGGCGCACTGTGCGGCGCACTCGCCGCCGCGACCGCGATCTACCTGTTCGCCTACCGCGGCGGCGCGATCACCGGCTACCGCTTCGTCCTGGTCGGCCTCGCCATGCAGGGCGCGCTCATCGCCCTCAACCGGTGGATGCTCGCCAAGGCCGACATCGACCAGGCGTCACGCGTGATGGTGTGGCTCACCGGCAGCCTCAACGGCCGCGACTACACGCACGTGAAGTGGGTCGGGCTGGGGCTGTTGGTCTTGGTGCCGCCGGTCCTGGCACTCGGGCGGGCGTACCAGCTCCTCCAGTTCGACGACGACACCGCCCGCGGACTCGGCATCGGCATCGGCCGGGCCCGCATCGTGCTGCTGGTCCTCGCGACCTGCCTCGCGGCGATGGCGTGCGCGTCCGCCGGACTCATCGGCTTCGTCGCGCTCGGGGCGCCGCAGGTGGCCCGGCGACTGACCGGACGCGCGGAAATCCCGCTCGTGGCGAGCGCGCTCACCGGCGCGGTGCTCATCGTCGCCGCCGACCTGCTCGGCCGCACGCTGTTCTCGCCGACCGAACTCCCGGTCGGCATCGTGACCGGCGTGGTCGGCGCCCCGTACCTGATGTGGCTGCTCGCCCGGACTAACCGGGTGGGGAAGGGAGGCTGACATGGCGTCAGAGACCGCAACCGAGCAAGCCGGGAGCGACCGCGTCGGGACGGGCGGTGTCGGAGTGGGTGTCGGGTCCGACAGTGCCGCGACGGATCACGTGGCTGCAAAGGCCGATCGGGCGGTTGCGCGGCCGCTCTCGCTCTCCGCCCACGAACTGACCCTCGCGTACGGCTCCCGCACCGTCTCCGCCGGCCTCGACCTGGAGATCCCGGCCGGGAAGGTCACCGCCCTGGTCGGCCCCAACGCGTGCGGCAAGTCCACGGCCTTGCGGGCGCTCGCCCGACTGCTCAAGCCGCAGGCCGGCGCCGTACACCTGGACGGCGCCGACGTCTCCACCCTCTCCGCACGCGAATTCGCCCTCAAGCTGGGGCTGTTGCCGCAGACGCCCACGGCCCCGGACGGCATCACCGTGCGTGACCTCGCCGCGCGCGGCCGTACCCCGCACCAGCGTTGGTGGCGCCAGTGGTCGCGCGACGACGACGCCGTGGTGGACGCCGCACTCGAAGCCACCGGCACGGCCGCGCTCGCCGACCGCAGGATCGAGGAACTGTCGGGCGGCCAGCGGCAACGCGTGTGGATCGCCATGGCCCTGGCCCAGAACGCGCCGGTATTGCTGCTCGACGAGCCGACCACGTACCTCGACCTCGCCTACCAGGTAGACGTCCTGGAACTGGTCGCCGACCTCGGCCGCACCGACGCACGCACGGTCGTCATGGTCCTCCACGAGCTCAACCACGCCTGCCGGTACGCCGACCACCTGATCGCCATGCGCGACGGCGCCGTCGTCGCCGCGGGCCCGCCCGCCGAGGTCGTCACCGCCGAACTCGTCGAGGAGGTCTTCCGCCTCAAGTCCAAGGTCATCGAATGCCCGGTGGCAGGAGTCCCCTTGGTCGTCCCCCTGGGCGGCCGCCGCCCCGCCACCGCTTGACCGCCTGACCGCTTGACCGCCGCGCGATCACCCGACCGAAGCCCGCCCGCCTGACAACCCGACCGCGGGCAGGCCGCCCGCCCGCCGCCTGACCACCCGACCGAGGCCCGGCCGCCTGACCGCTCGACCGAGGCCCGCCTGCCTCCCGACCGGCGGCGCGCACCGGACAATCCGGCGGCGTCCCCCCGGGGCGTGTGGGACAGTGCGCGTCATGACGGATCAGTGGACCGGGTCGGCGTACGACCTGCACAGCGATGCCCAGCACACCTGGGGCACCGAGGTGCTCGCACGTCTGGAACTGCCCCCGAACGCAACCGTGCTGGACGCCGGATGCGGCAGCGGACGCGTGACCGGGGAGCTGCTGCGCACGTTCCCCTCGGCCTCCGTGGTCGCCGCCGACGTCTCGCGGAGCATGCTGGACCAGGCCCGCGACCGACTCGCCCCGCACGCGGACCGCCTCGTCCTGCGACAGGTGGACCTCGAGGACCAACTGCCCTTCGAGGACAACACCTTCGACGCGGTGTTCTCCACCGGGGCCCTGCACTGGGTGCGCGACCACGGCTCCCTGTTCGCCGACTTCGCCCGGGTGCTGCGTCCGGGCGGGCACTTGGTCGTGCAGTGCGGCGGTCACGGGAGCCTGGCCCGGGTCCGCGCCGTCTTGGCCGAGTTGGGCGTCGACACCGCCGGGCGCAACCACTACGCCACCGCAGAGCAGACGACCGCGCGACTGGCCGGTGCCGGGTTCGCCGGCGGCCGCGCCTGGCTCGCAAACGCCCCCGTGTCCTTCACAGCCACCGCCGACCTGGAGGACTTCCTCGCCCATGCGGCCCTGCAGCCCTACCTGACCGACCTGCCCGAACCCGAGCGCCGCGCGGTCGTCCGCGCCGTCGCCGCGCGCCTGGAACCCCCGGTGCTCGACTTCGTGCGCCTGAACATGACCGCGACGATCCCGGCGTCGGCGCCGACCGGCTGAGAGTCCCCTCGCCGGGGGACCAGGTCGCCGGATCGCCGGGGAGCCGTGCGCCTCAGGCGCGGATTGCGGCGTCGAGTTGGCGGATGAGTTCCCCGACGCGTCCGCCTCCGGGCGGCGCGGCGGGCAGGCGGCGGAGCACCGCGACGACCTCCGGCGGGGCGTGGACGCGGGCCCAGTCCAAGGTCCCGCCCGCCAGCCGCAGGCCGGGCTCGGCCGTCTCCTCCGCCCGCGCCGCGTGCGCCGCGGCGCCCAGGATGTGCTTCACCTGATGAGCGCTCGCCTTGGGGTGCAGGTACGCGGCCGCCGCGGCATGGCTCGCCGACCGTGCCGCGTCGACCACGGCCGGTGCGGTTGCCTCCTGCGCGGCCTTGTACGCGGCCCACGACTTCTGCCGGAGTTCGGCCGTACGCCGACCGCCCCCGGCGAAGTCCCGTGCCGCGGCGACGGATTCGCGGGGCCTTGGATCGCCGGGGACGCCATGTTCGAAGACGGGCAGCACCCGGTCCGCGCAGTCGGCGGCGTAACCCGCGATCACCCGCAGTTCGTCTTCGCTCAGCTCGATGCTGTCCGCTCCCGTTGGCACCGGACCATCCTGCCTCAGCCCGGGGCGGGAGACCGCGGTCACGAAGTCACGCCTTGCCGAAGCAATCGGTGATCTCACTGACGCTGTGCCGGTCGTGCAGCGTCCTGATTGCGAGCACGTCGAGCGAAAGGACCAACACAGCCGCCACACAGGCCATCAGGGCGAGCCCCCACAGGAGCTCATCGGCGACGGAAACCCCGGATCGCACGGCCACGACGCACGCCGCCGCGAACAGCACCACCGCCAAGGCCCCGCCCGCCAGAGCCCCGTACGACAGCAGCCACTCCCGAGCGGGTACGCGTTCGTACGGGCATCGGGCAGCCGCGACACGGTCGAACTCGAAGAACGCCGCCATTCCGCCCGCCGCGCAGGCCACCGAACACCATGCCGTCCACCGCCACAGGCGCACGTCCCCACCCCGTCTCCGCGTCGCCACCGCCGTTGCGGTGTCTCGCGTCGACGCGGGCCCCCCGGATCCGGTTCCGTCACCCGCGCACTCCGGGCGGTGTGCGGGCCTCGGGACGCCGGGAGGCCGCGCCCCGAAGTGCGCTGTCCGTTCGGGGCCGGTCAGCTCCCCGGCTGGTGGGTGGGCTGGTAGGTCTCGAAGATCTCGGCCATCTCGCCGTCGGACGAGTCCGGGAGCCGGTAGTAGTTGCGGATCACCACCGAGCCGTCGGGTTCGAAGCGGTACGTCTCCACGCTCATGCTCATCCGCTCGGTGCCGTGCACCGAGAAGTGGTTCTCCATGACCCAGGCCACCTCGTTGGCGCACACGTAGACCGTGCCCGGGTGGTGGCGCAGGCGTACGGCCGACTGGAACAGGTCCCAGCCCTCCAGCGCGCACGTCTCGAACCCGTGCTTCTCGGGCGTGCCCACCGGGTCGAGCATGCGGAAGTCGCCGGGCGCGACGGCCCGCCAGTTGGCGACCCACGCGTCCTTCTCGCCCGCATTCCAGAGCGCGACGAACTGCTCGGCCCAGTGCAGGAGTTGTTCCTTCGTCGGGGTAGCCATGCCTCGCTCCTCGGAAAGCCCGGCGCAAGGGCGCGCCGAAGGACTCGATCGACGCGGGGTGCAAGTCGATCAATGCGGAACCTCGGGCAGGTAAGCACACACCCCGCGAACCCTCAAGACCGCCCGGACGGCGGGCGCAGCGGCCGGCGGGCAGTCGGGGGAGGACGGGGCGGACGGGGCGGAGGCGGGCGTACGTGAGACACGCGACCCTCCGCCGGTGGAGCGGACGCCGCGGCGGGGGCGTCTCAGGACGCGCTCACGTCACGTCGGCACGGTCGCGGCCGTCGCGGTGGCCAGCAGTTCGGCGAGGGTGCCCGGGAAGTCGTCGGCGAGCACGGCGACGACCAGCAAGGTGTCCAGGGAGAGCGGGCCGTGGCGGACCGTCAGATCGCGGATGGCGGCGTCCACGCGCGCCCGCAGACGTTGGTCGTGGCGGAAGCTGCGCAGGACATGCCGGACCGGTCGTCCGCGCGCCACCCAGTCTTCCGCGGTCAACAGGCCCTTCTCCAGACACGGCCCCAGCCACGCGAATTCGTCCGACGGCCCGGTGCGCCGGTGTGCCACCGGAGCGATGTCGAGGGCGAGGCGGGCCAGTTCGGCCGTCCGGTGCGCGAGGTACGGCGCGCAACGTTCCGGGGCGGTGGTCAGCAGAAGGCGGGCGAGGTCCTCAGGCATGTCCTCGCCGTGCTGGGCCAGGACGGCGAGGACGTCGGCGGACAGCGGGCGCGCGCGCATTTCGGCGGCCACCACAGCCCAGTCGGGGGTGTCCTCGACTTCCAGGTGGCGGGTGAGTTCCTGGAGGTCGGGCGCGGTGAGGTAGTTGCGGAAGAGGCGCTTCGTCAGCGCCCGCAAGGCGGCCAGGGCGGCGTCGCGGTCGGCGGCGGCCAGCGGGCCCCGCAGCGCGTCGGCGAGCGCGGGCAGGGGGAGTACGCCGAGGGCGGGGTCGGTCCGGCCCACGAACGACGCGACCAGGTCGAGGCGCCCCAACTCCACGAGTCGCCGACACCCCGCGACCTGGTACGGGGCATGGAGCGGCCGATGGCTGCGCAGCACTTCGGCGATCGTGGTCGCGTTGCGGGTGAGCACCTGGTACTTGGTGTCGTTGAACCAGGACTGCCGGGAGTTCACGACCGTGACGGAGGCGTGCAGGGCCAGGCTGCCGGGACGTCCGGTGGCGTGGCTCGTACCGGAGAGGATGCGGCGCCGGAGTCTCGCGGGAAGGTGAGGCCGCGTCACCAGCGACGCGTTGACCGCCGGTTCGTCGAGTTCCAGCAGGCGTTCCATGAGGGGGCCGTACCCGTTGAGGCGTTGGGCCAGGGCCACCCGCTGCCGGGCGTCCGCCACCGCGATGAAGCCCTCGACGACCCCCGACGGCATGTTCTGGAGCGCCCACGTGCTCAGCATTTCCCCGGCCAACGTGCCGGGGCTCTTGGCACGGGCGCCGGGAGGGGCCGTCAACTCGGCGACTCCGGGCACGATTTCGGTGGCCTTCTCCGGGGCGGCCAGCGACAGGAGGTAGGTCCAGGGCGAGCCCGCCAGGCCATTCGTCGAGGCGAACTCCACGGTGCCCGGCTCCGGGGCGGACGCCGCTGCGGCGTCCAGCAGTTCGGGGACGGTGCCGGGGAACGCGCCGCGCAGCAGCACCAACAGGGACCACCAGCGCATCGGTTCGTCGCCGAGTCGGGAACGCACCTGCTCGACAAGCCGCTTGCGCGTCCCGGCCGTGCCGTGCGCCGATTCCCGGTCCTCGGTCAGGGGCAGTGCGGACATCACGGCGATCACCGAAGCGGCGGGCACGGCGCGCGTCAGCAGGTCGTCCCAGGTGAGCGTGCCCGCCAGGATCGCGTGGGTCGCGACCTCGTGGAAACCCTCCCGCGCGGTGTGCCGAAGCAGATCGAGGGCGGCGTCCGTCGGACATGCCGCGTGTCCGGCCAGGCGGCTCGTGGTCATCGGGTCGAGGGGCCGCTCGCGGTGCAGGGCGGCCAGCGCCGCCCAGTCCGCCGCCGTCCACTGCTCAAGTGCCAGGGTCGCCAACCGCGCCCGTACCCGGCGGGCGCTGGGGCCGAGCCGGTGCGGCACCCCGCGCTTCTGCTCGGCCTCGGTGCGCTCGGGGACGGGTACGGCCAGCCACGCGTGCACCGCCGCGGGCGTCCGAGGCGGCGGCTGGAACTTGGGCCCGCGCACGAGGGCGGCGGCTCGACGGGCGATCGCCGGGTCGGCGGCGTCGCGGGCGGGGCCGAGCAGGTGTCGGGAGCGGGTGGCCAGAAGCGCCTTGCGCAGGCCGTCCGGGACGGAGCCCGCGTACGGGCCGACGGTGAGCATGCGCCGCCGCAGCACGGGGTCCGCCTCGGGGTGCAGGTAGACGGCGGTGCGTACGTCGGGATCGGCCGCGTCGGCCAGCGCCCTCACGAAGTCGCGGCGGGAGTTCCGGTACCGCGGGACGTCCCCGAGCGCCGCCAGCTGACTGCCCGCGTCGCCGTACGCGACGACCCAACGCACGATCGCCTCGCGCAGCTCGCCCCACTCCGGGAGCCGCCCGGCCAGGGCCCTGCGCCGGAGATCCGCGGGCACCCGCGCGAACAACTCGACGGCGTCGTCGACCGCGAGGCGGGCCAGCAGATCGGGCAGCAGGTCGGGCGGCGCGTCGAGCCGGTTCACGGGGAGTGCTCCGGACCGCCCTTGCGCATCAGCAGGTGCCCGCGGCGGAACCTCTCCTCGTCGCCGGGCTCCCGCAGCATCCGGCCGATCTCGTCGAACCCGGCGTCGGCGGCCAACCGCGCAAGTTCGTCGATCGGCCAGCGGTAGGCCGTCGTCACCTTGTGGTCGAACGCGGTAACCGGCCCGCCCTCCGACTCGAAGAACCCGAGCAGCAGGTGCCCGCCCGGCGCGACAACGCGTCCGAACTCGGCCAAGTAGACGGGTAGTTCCTGCGGTGGTGCGTGAATGACCGAGTACCAGGACACGACTCCGGCCAGCGAACCGTCCGCCAGGTCCAGGGCGTCCATGGACCCGGTCTCGAACCGCAGGCCCGGGTAGTCCGTGCGGGCGATGTCGATCATGGCGGGGGACAGGTCGATGCCGAAGGCGTCCAGCCCGAGCCCCCGCAGATGCGCGGTCAGGTATCCGGGGCCGCAGCCCAGTTCGGCGACGGGCCGGCTGCCGCCGCCGACGCGTACCGAGTCGGCGAAGGCCGCCAGCACGGCGCGGTCCAGGGGGAAGGCGTCGAGGTAGCCGCGGGTGAGCTCGGCGTACAGCGTGGCCACCGCGTCGTAGGCGCTCGCCGTCGCGTCCAGGTGGGAGGAAGATCCGGTCACGGCCCCCGACCCTACGACGAGCGCCGGGGGCCTCGGCGGGTCAGGTCCCCGGGTGCGCGGGCTCGACAGGGTAGTTGCCGAACAGGACCCTCTCGGCGTGCCAGGTGTTCCAGTGCTCGGTGAGGTACTGGATGAGCCCCTCGTCGTTGAAGCGGTACACGAAGCAGTAGACGTTCGTGTACGCCTGACCGCCGATCGTCGTCGAATGCATCGTGTGCTGGCGCATCGCCCAGTCGCCGTCGGCGAGCACCACGACGTCCTCGAAGCGGAACGTGGCCTTGTCGTACGGGTCGACCCCGGTCTCCGCGGTACGCGCCCCGCCCTGCCCGCCGGAGCCGCGCAGGATCGCCCGGATCTCGTCGATGCCCTTGTGCTCGGTCCGCCCGCCGCGACCGACCATGGGCAGGCCGTTCCACCACACCGCGTCGTCGGCGAACAACGTGGCACGGTCGAAGTCGCGCGGTGCCTCGAACATCCTGTTGACGGACGCGATGTTGCGCAGTTCCGTCTCCGAGTAATCGGGCAAAGCCGTGTCCCTCCATAGCGATTGCCGGCCTGAACGGCCGACTACCAGTGGTTCCACCGAATCGCCCGCTCCGCACCCGACCTGTCCGCCGCGCGGAAGTCCGTGCCGAGCGTCCAGGCGACGGGGAACAGCCCGGCCTGGGTGACCCGTTCGTACGGGATGCCGAGCAGATCGGCCATCTCCCGCTCGCGATGCAGGTGGATCGTCGTCCACGCGCTGCCCATGCCCTCGGCCCGCAGCGCGAGCATGAAGTTCCACACCGCGGGCAGCACCGACCCCCACAAGCTGGCCTGTTCGAAGACCGACACCCCGTCCATGCGTCCCGCGATCGTCGGCACCACCAGCACGGGCACCTCGTGCAGGTGGTCGCGCAGGTGCATGACGGACCGTGAGATCCGTTCCTGCTGCGGCGTCTTCGGGTACCGGGACGGCTGCCCGGCCGCCGCCGCCTCCGCGGACATGCGCTGCTGATCCTCGATCGACGCCCGGTAGATCTCCGCCATCCGCGCCCGAACCGCCGGGTCGTCCACGAGAACCCAGTTCCAGAGCTGGAGGTTCGACCCGTTCGGCGCCTGCAACCCGACCCGCAGGCACTCTTCGACGGTCTCCCGGTCCACGGCCCGCTCCAGATCAAGCCTGAGCCGCACGGACCGCGTCGTGGTCAACAACTCCCGTGGTGTGAGCATGGCCGAACGTTAATGGACTCAGTTAACTATTTACACCCCCGAGCCCATCCGGCCCCCGGCGCCGACCCCCCCCGCCTCGGCGCGCCGTGACCCCACCGCCTGCGAACAGATCCGCCATGACCACGCCGAGCAAACCGGGGTTCGACGCCGCGGCCGTCCTCATCTCCGAGCCGTCCATAACGTCCAACAGCCGGCCCGCGGCTCCGCAGAACCGCGGGCCAGGCAGATCTCAAGAACTACTGAGGCGCTTCCTGATCCACCTTCACGTCCGCATCCCCGCCGTCAGGAACCAGCACCGCGTGCGCCGCGATGATCTTCCAATCCCCCGACTCGCCACGGACCCAGGTCCGCGTATAACGCAGGCGGGCGACCATCGGCTGACCGCCGAACACACCCTCCAACACTCCGAGGAACCAGGTGACCCCCAGGTCCGATGTGGCCAGGACCCGCAGCTCCTCCTCATCGACGCGGCTCAACACCTGGTGACCGGATTTGTGTGCATCCAAGTCATCCTGTTTGGTGTAAATATTCCCGTCTGGCCCGGTGAACCAGGCCGCGTCGTCGATCAACTCCGTCAGTTCTTGGACATTCGATGCCAGCTGGGCGGCTTGCAGCCGCCGCTCGGCGTTGCGCAGGCTTTCCGACAAATCAGGGCTCAAGTCATGGTTCGACATGGTCTTACTATGCCTACGAATGACCTCGACGACCTTGTGTTCGCTCAGGGCCAATTCTGAGCCAACCATGCGCACGGGCGACCTGCCTCGTCGAAAGCGCGGCCACCGGCGACGGCCGCGCGCGGGTGCCCCCGGCGGGTGGGCAGTTCGATGAGGACCGCTAGACCAGGGCCGTTCCATGATCGCCGACACGGCGGCCCGCCGCCGTGTCGGCGACAACCCACTACAGCGTCGGATCGGCAGCCTGCGCCGGGGCAAGGGGGTAGTCGTAGAGCCGTACGTCGCGAATCGAACCGTGGAAGAAGGCGTTCGGTCGTCCGTTGACCAGGTCTCGGCCGACGGTGAACGCCCCTGCGGCTTTCCAGACGGACGTGTGCTGTGCGGTGCCCAGCAGGGCCCCGTCGGCGTACAGGGCCATTTGCCCGGAGACGGCGTCGTAGGTTGCGACCAGGTGCGTCCACTTCCCGGCAACGGCGGGGACGGTCGGGATGACCCGGTCCACGTTCCAGCCGTCCGCATCGGCTACCGGCATGCCGAAGCGCCAGGTGGCGCCGTCGGCTTCGTACCACAGGATGAAGCCGCTGATCCGCGATCCGTCCAGCGCCGCGATCGCCCCCGTAGGCGCATTCGCCGCGATCTTCACCCACGCCGTCACCGACAGGCTCAGCCTGCTGTCGACAGGCGGGGTCGGGGTGGCGAGGTGCCCGGTGCCGCCGAAAACGGCCGCGCCTCCGTCCGCGGCAGACCACTCGACCGCGCCCAGCGTCGATCCGTTGTTGTCGTACGCGGAGCAGTCGGCCACGACGCCGTCCACGGACCCGTGCATGTCCCAGGACAGGCGGGGGCCGCCGCAGGTGTAGCCGTACAACGGCGCGTGGTCGGACACGCCGGTCGGGACGGTCGTGGCGCGGTAGTCGGCCTGGTCCGCCTTCTGGGTCCACGAGTCGCACCCGGTGAAGTCGTCGGTCGAGTACAGGTAGTCCAACTTGCTGCTGGTGTACGTGCCGTATGCCGGTCCTGGGGCGGTCACATAGGTGTAGTGGGTCACCTCCTGCGAGGCGTCACCGGGTGCGTAGGAGCGCCCGTCGCATTCGCGGGCGATCTGGGCGATCGGAGCCAGGAGTTCCGGTCGACTGGTGTTGAAGTCGCCGCCCAGGACCACCCCGCGCCCCCCCGGTGCGCAGCGCGGCGACCACATTGCGCACCGCCAGCACCTGCCCCGCGTGGTCGGCGCCCGGACTGTTGTTGAGGTGGGTCGTGCACACCGTGTCGGTCCAGCCCACAACGTCGGCGCACAGAATCGGCGACCTCTCCAACGCCAACTCGCCCGGGATGGGCAGCTCAACGGGTGCAGGAGCCGGGTCCACGAAGTTGCCCTTGACCCCGATGGCGATGCCCAACGTACCGGTCAAGGCGCCGCGACAGTGCGAACCGCCGTCCGGGCGACTGCTCACCGCGGTCACGAACTTCCATTGAGGGCCCAGCTGTTGCTTGAGGAGTTCGAGTGCGCTGTTGGGGGCACCCCAGCAGATCTCCTGGAGTAGCACCGTGTTGAGCGACCGAGCCGCCACGACCTCGGCTATCGCCTCCACTTTGCGTTGCGGCTCGTTGCGATACGGGCAGTATCCGGCGTCCGTAGGACTCGCCACACCGGCCTCTTCGCAGACATTCCACGTCATCGCCCGAACCGACACGCGGTCCATGCCGTCGTGTGCGGCCGCGGTCGGCGCCACGAGTAGGGACAACACCATGCCGAAGACGGCACTCGTCACCGCAACCCATACGCGTCCAACCACCGGTATCCGGCGAAACTTCGTCATCGGCTCCCCAACCCCGTCTCTCGACCCGCGCCATTGTGCCGTCCGCACCGCCAGGGCCTGCGGGCACCTCCTCCCTGCCGCCCACGCGGAACTCCTGGACGGCGCCGATGGGCGGGAACGGCGGGTCGGGGAGGGAACTCGTAAGTCTGCGAGGGGCTTTCCCGTCGTCAGCGAGGGCACGCAGATTCGCCCTTACCGCCAAGGCCGGCCGCGGCGGCCGCGGCGGTCGCGGCATTGCGGCTCGAGTCGGAGAAGACTGGACGAACGTGAGGTGCGGCCACTGGTGGTAGCGGTGGCGTGGTGATGGCGTCAGCGGCGGTGAAAATGGGCTGACATTTCCGTGACCCCCGTTGGACGACTGCTCGCGGACTCTGGCGTTGCGGAAATTGCGGTTTTATGGCTCCTGAGGTGGTCAGTTAGCGTCCGATTCATGGATTGGAACTTTCGGTCCGCCGGAGAGATGGCGGCGGCATTGCGCGTTGGTGAGGTGTCCTCGGTGGAATTGACCGAGGCGGCGATCGCTGGAATCGAGCGGGATGAGGGAGTGGTCAACGCGATCTGTGTGCCTGACTTCGATCGGGCCCGGGTGGCTGCGCGACTTGCGGATGAGGTGTTCGAGCGGGGCGAGGATCGGCCGCTTCTGGGGATTCCGGTGACCGTCAAGGAGTCCTACAACATGGCCGGGCTGCCCACGACCTGGGGCATGCCGCAGTACCGGGACTTCGTACCGGCCGAGGACGCGGTGCAGGTGTCGCGGCTCAAGGCCGCCGGCGCGGTGGTGCTCGGCAAGACCAATGTGCCGTTGGGGCTACAAGACATCCAGAGCTTCAACGACATCTACGGCACCACCAACAACCCGTGGGACCACGCTCGTACCGCGGGCGGGTCCTCCGGTGGATCGGCGGCGGCCCTGGCGTGCGGCTTCGGCGCATTGTCCATCGGCTCCGACCTCGCCGGTTCGCTGCGCACCCCCGCGCACTTCTGCGGTGTCCACGCGCACAAGCCGACACTCGGGCTGGCCGCGAACCGCGGCATGGTTCCGCCGTCCGACCCGGCGCTGCCGGTCGACCTCGATCTCGCCGTCGTCGGTCCGATGGCGCGCACCGCCGGCGACCTCACGCTCTTGCTCGACGTCATGGCCGGACCGGACCCGATGACGTCCGGGGTGGCGTACCGCGTGACGTTGCCGCCCGCGCGCCATGAACGGCTGAGCGATTTCCGGGTGTTGGTCCTCGACGAGCATCCGCTCATTCCGACCGGGGCCGCCGTGCGGGCCGGCGTGAACCGGGTGGCCGACGCGCTGGCCGACGGTGGCGCCCACGTCGAACGGCACAGTCCGCTGCTTCCCGACCTCGCCGAATCCGGAACGCTCTACACGCAGTTGCTGTTCTCGGGCTCCGTCGCACGTTTTCCCGTCGAAGCGTACGAGCAGCTCCGGACCCGCGCCGCCGGACTGAGCGCGGACGACCGGAGCCTTGATGCGGCGCGGCTGCGCGGGATGGTGTTGACCCACCGCGACTGGATCGCGGTGAACACCCGTCGCGAACTCCACCGTCACGGCTGGCGGGAGCTGTTCGCCGAGTTCGACGCCGTTGTTTGTCCGATCACACCTACTCCGGCGTTCCCGCACGACCACAACCCTGATCTGCTGGAACGCCGGCTCGACATCGACGGCGTCGAGTACCCGTACTTCGACCAGCTCGTCTGGGCCGGTCTGCCCACCATGTCGGGCCTGCCCGCCACCGCGATACCCGCGGGTCGGTCCCCCGAGGGTCTGCCGGTGGGAGTACAGCTCATAGGACCGATGTACGAGGACCGCACCACACTGAGGTTGGCCGAACTGCTCGAACCGCGGATCGGCGGCTTCCAGCCACCGATGTAGCGCGTCGTGCGGGGTACCCGGCGAGGACGAAGGGCGGGGCCCCGTTGCGCAAGCGCACCAGGCGTCATGGCCTCGTACGTCTAGCCGTACACGCGTTCGTGCGGAGGCACTCCCGTGTCGTCGTAGAGGCGCTCGACAGCCTGTCGGGAGAAGATCTCGTGGTGCTCGACGCCGCCGGCGAACAGGCCGAACAGCTTCGTCGTCCACTCCGGGCTTCGGCGGATTGCACCGAACACCGCGCGGAGGCGCGGGGAGAGCTCGCCGAATGCGCTGAGCTTGGTGGTGAACTCGTAGTTGCTCGCGCTCGTTTCGTCGCGGAGCTTGTGGTACTCGGCGAGCGCGCTGTCCATCGGGCGTTCTCCGGACAGGGCTTGGTGCAGACGCTCCGCCAGGATCTCGCTGTGCATGAAGGCGTCGGTGATGCCGAACCCCGGGTACGGGTCCTTGTGGTAGCCGGCGTCGCCGACGAGGGCCCAGCCCGGCCCCCAGGGGTGGCGGTAGTAGTTGTCCGCGTGCGGCATCGCCACGAAGTCGCCCTCGCGCTTGCCCTGGTCCCGCAGTTGCGCGCCGAGTTCCGGATGGATCTCGTCGAACGTCGCCTGGAAGTTCGCCTCGACATCCTGGCGGAACTCCTTGAAGCGGTTTTTGCCGCAAATGACCGCGAGCACGGTGAGCCCGTCGTTCGTGGGCCAACCCCCGCACCAGATCTCGTTGAAGCCGACCCGGTGTTCCAGCGCCCAGTCCAAACCGCTGTGGTAGGCGTAGTAGTTGACCCCGGTCGCGGGCACCACCTTGTACGGCTCGGCCCGGGTCCGCTTCGCGACGATTGAACGGCAGCCGTCCGCCCCGATGACGATGTCGGCGCGGAACTCCCGTTCCGGACCACCGCGTTCGCGGCCGCGTACGCCGACCACGCGCCCTTCGGAGAAGACCAGGTCGGAGACGCCGAACCCTTCGACGACCTCGGCACCGGCGCGTCGCGCGGCGTTCACCAGGATCTGGTCGAGCACCGCGCGACGCGGGGCGTACCCGGTGTCGATTCCGTCGACGGGATCCGCGAACCCGCTCAACTCGATGTCGCGGTAGGCGAAGTTGGCCCGGCGGATGGCGGGTGCGTTCGTGGCCGCCAACTCGCCCAGGAGCCCCCAGTCGCGGAGGCGGGTGAGTCCGGATTGGTGGATGTAGTGGGTCGAGACGGTGTCGCTGGGGAACGACGCGCGGTCGAGCACGAGGACTCGGTGGCCCCGCCGGGCGAGGAGCATGGCGGTCGGCGACCCCGCGCAGCGGGCACCGACGACGATGACGTCGTACATGCGGCATCCTTCGCGTTTTCGGTTGGCGCGAAAGCAACTGAAGGTCTGGCCCCGGGTAGAGCCAATCCCACCGCACTCACGAACGTTTTCCCACGTCCGTTCCTGTGTCTCGGCTGTGCCTAGAGCGTCACCGGGCCCCGTCGCCGCGTTGCCGGTACGCCTGGAGGTCGTGGTTGTCGACGCAGACCCGCGACCCCGCGTCGGTGCCGTTCCACTGGAAGCCGATGTAGTAGTACGTGGCCTTGATGAGTTCTCCCCGCGCGGACACCCGCGTCCAGTCGTAGCCGTTCGGGCCGAGCCGCTTGCGCCCCAGCCAGAAGATGCAACGGTGCCCCCAAAACTGAGCGCACGCCTGCCCGCACCCGTCGGACGTGCGCCTGTTCAGCCGGGCCCGTCCGTTTCACATGAGCGCTTGTGAAACGCTCTTCAAGTCTGCCTCGCTGAGACCGTGCGGCTGGCCAGGATTCCGTGGACTGTATTGGGAATCACACGTCATGACACCGTCCTCCCGACTCCACATTTCCTTGGAGGAAGGCAGTGAAACGCTCGATGCACCGTAGCGTGCGCGACGAGCACGGCGCGTTGGCGGACAGCGAGCCGTACGCCGTGCGAGTGGTGGACGACGGCCCGACGAGGACACGGTCGAGTCGTACCAGTGTGAATATGACAATGTCCCGATGAATGAACCGCCTGCTTGTGGGGACCTTCCCGTCGCCTTTGGGTGCCGACTCCGGTGCGCTGGGTGGGTGCGGATCACGGGGAGCGGTCACATGCGGGGGGCAATGGCGGTTGCGGGCTTTGGGGTGGCGGCTGCGTTGCCGCGCCGCCTTGTCCGTGCATCGACTCGCCCGAACTTGGCGCCGTACGCGCTGAGGTGGGGTAGCAGGTTTTTTCAGGCGGGGATGGCGAGTTCGCACCAGACCGACTTGATGCTGTTGGCGCGGTTGAAGCCCCAGTGGGCGGCCATGCGGTCGACGAGCCAGAGCCCGCGGCCGTCGGTGTCCCCGTCTTCGGCGGTACGGGGGCTCGGGAAGCCCGGTCCACCGTCCACCACTTCGAGGCGGAGTACGTCCGAGGAGAGTGAGATGCGGAGTTCGGGCTTGCCGCATGCGTGACGGAGCGCGTTGCTGACGAGTTCGGACGCGAGGAGCGTCGCGTCGTCCGCCAGGTCGGCGAGGCCGTGACAGGTGAGGAACTGGCGTACGTGAGAACGGGCTTCGCGTGCGGCGATCGGCTCCGCCGGGAGCGTGTGGGCGAGGCGGCAGTAGATCGCCGTCTGGCGCGGGTGCATGAGCGCCCCTTTCGCGAAAACCTCGGACTGTAGTTGTTTGCTCACGCTAGGGTGGCATCGCTTCGAGCCAAACGGCAACACGAATCGGCAAATGCCATCTGGAGGCGCGATGAGCACCGAGCCCGGACCCACCCTGCGAAAGAAGCGCCTGGCGGCGGAGTTTCGGCGCATGCGCGAAGCCGCGGGTCTGACCTGCGAGGAGGTGGCGGAACGTCTGCTCGTCTCCGCATCGAAGATCAGTCGGATTGAAACCGGCCATCGAGGAGTGAGCCTGCGCGATGCGCGCGACTTGATGGACATCTACGGGGTGACCGACAAACGGCAGCGTGAGGCAACCATGGAACTTGCGCGTGAGGCCCGGCGTCGTGGTTGGTGGAGTGCCTACAGCGACTTGCTGCCCGGGCCCTACATCGGGCTGGAGTCCGAGGCGTCATCCATCTGCAACTACCAGACGCTGACGGTTCCAGGGCTCCTGCAGATCGAGGAGTACGCCCAGGCCGTCATCGGAACCGGTCTCGTGGTCGAGGAGGCGGAGGTTGCCCGGCGCACGGCCGCACGCATGCGGCGGCAGGAGCGGCTCGGGGCGCCCGGACTCGCGTTCTGGGCTGTGCTGGACGAGGCGGCAGTCCGGCGACCGGTCGGCGGTAGCGATGTCATGGTGCGCCAGTTGGATCACCTGATCGCCATGGCGCGGCTCCCTGCAGTGACCATCCAGGTCCTGCCGTTCGCGGCAGGAGCCTATCCGTCCATGGGCTGGCCGTTCGTGATCCTGTCATTCCCGGATCAGCTGGATCACGATGTGGTGATGGTGGAAAACAGCGTCGGGGAGCTGTATCTGGAGAAGTCGTCCGAGGTTGAGCGGTTTCGGACTGGCTTCGAGCATTTTCGCGCGGCAGCATTGAGCCCGGCCGACACGTTGACGTTGCTGCGCGAAGCGGCTCGGGATGTTCTGGAGTGTTGATGGCGGCAGATAGGCGACGGTGGACGCGGAGCAGCCACTCTGACACCGGCGCGGCGACGTGTGTCGAGGCTGCGGAGGCTGCTGGACAGGTGCTGGTACGCGACTCCAAGCGCGTGTCGGGGCCGCAGCTTGCCCTCGGGCCTGATGCGTGGCGGCAGTTCCTCAGGCTCGGCGGGCGGTGACCAGCCAGGCCCTGGAGTCGAACCACACTCCGCTGCCGGTGTCGTGGGCGGCCAGGGTCGCGTCGAGGTGGTCGAGTGCCCGGTCGGTGGAGGCGGCGTCTCGGCCGGCCAGTAGCTCTTGTGCGACCAGTAGTTGGAGTACTGCGACACGTGCCTCCGCGGCGTCCTCGCCGTAGTACACGGGCTCGCGTACGTCGACGACGTTCACCGCGGTGAACCCCGCCGCGGTCAAGGTACCGGCGACCGACTCCGGATCGGCGAGGGTGAAGGCCGTGTCGGCCGACGGTGAGGGCGTGTGACTGCCGCAGAGCGCCGTACGGATTGCCGTGCTCCACTCCTGGTGCTCGCGGGCCTGCCAGACCAGCTGGACGAACGTCGCACCCGGGCGCAGGGCTTGCGCGATGTTGGCGAAGGCCGCGATGGGGTCGGCGAAGAACATCGTGCCGAACCGGCTTACAGCGGCGGTGAATTGCTCGGCAGGGAAGGCATGGGTCTGGGCGTCACCCTGGAGGAAGTCGACGTTGCCGAGCCCTTCGGCGACCGCCAGTCGGCGGGCCTGCTCCAGCATCGGCGCCGAGACGTCGATGCCGAGTGCGGACCCCCGTACCGCGGCCCGGGCCGCCGCTCGCGTGGTCTGTCCGGCGCCGCAGCCGATGTCGAGGACGTGGTCGTCCGGGCGGATGTCCGCGGCCGCCCACAGCCGTTCCTGGTAGCGAACGAGTTCCGCGTCGTAGTCGAAGGTCATCGCCCTATCCCCTCACGCCGCAGGGCCGTCGCGCAGCACGCCGCGCACGGTGTCGATCCGCACACCGGGGTCGAACTCCGCCAGCCGCCACGTCGCTCCGGCCTTCGCGTACGGCCCGGGGTCGACGCCGGGCGCCAACCCGACGGCGATGTCGTACGAGGACATGTCACCCGCCCGCAAGTCCGCCAGCGTGCCGACGACTCCCGCGAGTTGGCCCGGGTGTTCCAAATTCGCCGGGAAGAACCCGTCGAGCCGGGCCGCCCGGCGGATCGGCTTGGCGTTGCCCGGGAATCCGGCCGCCCACACCGGTACGCCCGGACGCTGGATCGGCCGAGGGAGGAACGTGACGTCGTCAACCGTGTAGTGCTCGCCGCGGTGCCGCACCGGCTCGCCGGACCACGCGGCGCGCAGGACCTCCAACGACTCGTCGAGCATCCGCCCGCGCCGCCGGTCGTCCAACTCCTCACCCGTCTTCGACAGTTCACTACCAAACCGGTCACCGCCCAGACCGACCCCCAGAGTGAGGCGCCCACCGCTCAGGTGGTCCAGCGTCGCCGTCTCCCGCGCCACCTTGGCCGGCCGCCGCCGGGCGAGTGTCGTCACCATGGGTCCGAGGCGCAGCCGTTCCGTCGCGGTGGCGACAGCCGCCAGCGTGATCCACGGGTCGGAGACAAGTCGCACCGGCTCCCGCCAGCGCAGGTGGTCCCAGACGAAGCAGCCGTGCCAGCCCGCCTCCTCCGCCTCCGCGGCGAGGCGGGCGACCACCAGCGGGTCGGCGAGGTCGTCGAAGAGCGGCAGCCACAGCGCGGATCGCAGTCGGCTCACGGGCGTTCCCCTTCCACGGCCGGTCGTACGCAGGGCCTGGTACAGGACCCGACTTCCACGCTCCCGAGCCCTTGCTCACCGTGCAGTTGACGTGAGGTCATGACCGGAACGTTAGAGCCCCCATGCCCATCACGAAAAACGATGATTTCCGATCGGCTCAATCGCTTCTTCCAATGGACACCACTATGTTGAAGCTCGTGACCGACGTGGACCTGCGCCACCTGGCGGCAATGGTCGCCATAGCCGAAGAAGGCTCGTTCGGCCGGGCCGCCGCCCGACTGGGCTACACGCAGTCGACGGTGAGCCAGCAGATCGCCGCGCTGGAGCGGGTGGTCGGCGGGCTGGTGTTCGACCGGCCGGGCGGCCCCAAGCCGGTACGCCTCACCCCGCTCGGCCGCGTGGTCCTCGACCACGGGCGCGAACTCCTCGCCAAGGCAGTCGCGTTCGGCGAGGCCGTGGACCGGTTCAACGCCGGACGCGGCCGGATCGACATCGGCACGTTCCAGAGCGTGTCCAACGTGATCCTGCCGTCGCTCGTACGCCGACTGCGCGACGAACACCCGGGCTGCGACATCCGGCTCTCCGAAGAGGAGCCGGACCAGCCGCAGATCGGCGACCTCGACCTGCTGTTCTACGACGGCCGCATCGACCCCCGCATCAGCGGCGGCCTCGAACACCTGAAGCTGCTCGACGACCCGTACCTGCTCGTGGCCGCCCCGGGTGCCTTCCCGGAAGGCCCGGTCTCGCTGGAGCGACTGGACGGCGCGCCCATGCTGGCCTGGCCGCTCAACTGCGACCAACCCCGCGTGGAACAGGCGATCGCCCGCAGCGGCGCCCGTCCGCAGATGGTGTTCCGCACCGCGGTCAACGACACCCTCTTGTCGATGGTGCGGGTCGGCATGGGATCGGCGATCCTGCCGTGGCTGGTCATCCTCGGCGGCGACGTGCTCTCCGACACCCGGCTCCGCGTCCACGAGTTGCGCCCGCGCATCCCGCCCCGGGAGATCTACCTGCACTGGCGCGCCGGACGCACCCACTCGCCACTCGCCTGCCGCGCCCTGGAAATCGCCGTCGAGGTCGCCTCCGAGGTCGCCTCCGAAGTCGCGTACGAGGTCGCCTAGGCAGAAGCACTTACGCCCGCACGAACCGGCATCGGTCGGGTCGTGTCAGTCGAACTGGGCTTTGTACGCGGCAGCCCGGGTGACGGAGTCGATGGCGAAGTTGACCGTGCCGACGGGGATCCGTCCAGCCACGATCGCGACGATTCGGGCGGCATCGGCCACACCGAAAGCTGACCAGCACCGTGCGCTCCTCTACTTGTCCATGTCGGAGCCGGTACGGTGGCGTACCGACGGTGTGGCCTGCGCCTGTCACCGATCGGTCCCGTGATCGCTCGTGGGCAGCGCGGCGTGCCCGTCGAATGCCGGGGCGTAACGGTGTAGCGGGTGGGGCGTCGCTGAGCCGGCTCACCGTCCACTGGACGCACCCAGGACGAAGCCGGGGATCAGATGACGACGGATGAGAACAAGTAGCTTGCGGGCTATGTATCAGGGCGGGACGCAGTATTGGCCGAGCGCCGGGTCCCAGGCGTTCAACTCGGCGCTGGTCACCCTCATGCTGGCGCTGACCGCGTTCTTGACGCTCCAGTCACTTTGAACCGGCGCCGCGTTGTTCGAGGAGTTGGCGACGGGCCGTCCACGGAGGGGATTCGCGTGGACGGCCCGTGCTTGGTTCAACAAGTGGGGTGGGTGGGCGTGTTCCCCGGGGAGGGGCCGAATGCCCCCAGAGTGGGGCTGCACGGGGCGGCCGGGTTTCAGCGGCCCTTGAACTCGGGGGTCTTCTTCTCGGCGAAGGCGCGGGGGCCGATGCGGGAGTCCTCGGAGAGGAAGACGCGCATGCCGATCTCGGACTCGATCTTGAAGGCCTCGTCCTCGGGGAGTTCGTCGGTTTCGCGGAGGACGCGGAGGACCGCTTGCACGGCCAACGGACCGTTGGCGGCGATGGTGTTGGCGATCTCCTTGGCCGTCTCGAGGGCGGTGCCGTCGGGAACGAGGTGGGAGATCAGGCCGAGTTCCTTCGCCTCCGGGGCGTAGAAGTGACGGCCGGTCAGGAGGATGTCGGCGGCTGCGGTGTACGGGATCTGGCGGCGGAGGCGTACCGCCGAACCGCCCAGCGGGAACAGGCCCCACTTGACTTCGGAGACGCCGAAGCGGGCGGACTCGCCGGCGACGCGGATGTCGGTGGACTGGAGGATCTCGGTGCCGCCCGCGATGGCCGGGCCCTCGACGGCGGCGATCAGCGGCTTCTTGAGGGTGAAGCCCTTCAGGATCCACTTCATCACCGACATGTCGAGCGCGAGCTTCGTACCGTCTCCGTCGCCCTTGAACGCGTCTCCGGGAGCGCTCTTGCTCATGTTCTTGAGGTCGGCCCCGGCGCAGAACGCCCCGCCGGCCCCGGTGAGGATCGCGACGCGGATGTCGGGGTCCTCGTTGACCAGTTCCCACGTGTCTTCGAGGATCGCCATCATCTCGCTCGTCAGCGCGTTGCGCGCGTGCGGGCGGTTGAGGGTGATGACGAGGATGTGGCCGTCGCGCTCTACGAGGACGGGGGGAGCGGACTGTTCGTCGGTCATGGTGCGGAACTCCATGCGCTAGAGAGGCGGAGAGGGGGTCAGCGGGGCGGGCGGGGCATGCCTAGGCCGAGCATGGCGATCATGTCGCGCTGGATCTCGTTGGTGCCGCCGCCGAAGGTGAGCATCAGGCAGATGCGGTACATGCGTTCGACGCGCGAGCGGATCTGGCCGCCGAGGTCGTCCTCCGCCGCCGCGCCGGTGAGGTAAGCCTCCTCGCCGAGGATGTCCATGAGCATCCGGTACGCCTCGACGTACAGCTCCGTGCCGAACACCTTCGTCGTCGACGCCTGCGCCGGACCGAACTTCGCCCCGTGGTCGGCCCCCCACGCCGCCTTCCAGTTGAGCAGCTTCAGGTACTCGGTCCGCGCGTGCAGCCGCCCGAGGTTGAGCCGCACCACGTCGCGGTCGATCAGCCGCGTCCCGTCCGGCAGCACCACCTGGCGCGCCCACCGGTGCGTCTGGTTCACGAGCAGTTGCAGGCCGTACGCCGAACACAGCGCGACCCGCTCGTGGTTGAGCTGTCCGGTGATCAGCTTCCAGCCGTCGCCAGGCTCGCCGACCAGCGCGGAGTGCGGCACGCGGACGTTGTCGTACATCGTCGCAGTGGTCGTCTGACCGGTAAGCGTCGGCACCGGGCTCCACGAGAAGCCGGGGGTGTCCGTCGGCACGCAGAACACCGACAGGCCCTTGTGGCGCGGCTGTTCGGGGTCGGTACGGACCGCCAGCCAGATGTAGTCGGCCACGCTGGCGAGCGAAGTCCACATCTTCTGCCCGTTGATGACCCACTCGTCGCCCTCGCGTACCGCGCTGGTACGCAGCGCCGCGAGGTCCGTCCCGGCACCCGGCTCGCTGTAGCCGATCGCGAAGTGCAGCTCACCGGCGAGGATTTTGGGCAGGAAGAAGGACTTCTGCTCGTCCGACCCGAACTCCATGATGGCCGGGCCCACACTGTTGAGGGTGAGCAGCGGGATCGACGCCCCGGCGCCCATCGCCTCGTCGTGGAAGATGAGTTGCTCGATGTTGGTGAGCGCCTGGCCGCCGTACTCCTTCGGCCACCCGATGCCGAGCCAGCCGTCCTGGCCCATTTGCCGGATCACCTTGCAGTAGGCGCTGTCCCGGTCCATGGCCTCGCCCTCGGACGCGGCCTCGGCGCGCAACTCGGGCGTCATGATCCCGGCGAAGTACGCGCGCAGTTCGCGACGGAGCTGCTCCTGCTCCGGGGTGTAGGCGATGTGCATACGACCTCCGACCTCCGATTCACGTCTCGCCGCGCGCGTCGCGCAGCCGTTGGTACGAGTCCCGGAACCGCGTCAGCAGCGCTCCCAGTTGCTCGCGGTCGCCCGGGTCCCAGTCGGCCCAGACGGTGGCGATGTCACGCAGCCACACCTGGCGGATCAACTCGCGTGTCTCGAGCCCCTCGTCGGTCAGGTGCAGCAGTACGGCCCGGCCGTCGCGCGGATCGCCCTCGCGGCGTACCAGGCCCTGGTCCTCCAGCGGCCGGATCTGCCGGCTCGCGGTGGACTGCTCGACCCCCAGCCGGTCCGCGATCTCCTTCACCCCGAGGGGCCCGTGCCGATACAGCACGAACAGGATCGAGATCGCCGAGCGCGGCAGCGGCCGCCCGGCCGAGCCCTCCATCCGGGCGCGGTACGCCGGCGTCCGGTCGACGTCGGTGACCAGCGTGATGAACGCACTGACCATCGCCTCCGCGGAGTCCTCCGGAAAGTTCTCCGGCGCGCTCTCCGGGAAGCGGCCTGGCAGCGCCTCGAACGGCCGATCGGCGGGCATGCGCCGGATGCTTGCATGTATGCATCCAACAGACAAGGGTCACCGCGCCGAGGAGACCGGCCGAGGCGAGCAGTGAATCAGTCGACTGTTTGAATAGTGCCCCTCGTGGCCTTGAAACGCGCGGTCCGGGCGCGCTAGAACCGTGGGCACGGCAGAGCACGGCAGAGCACGGCAGGACGCGGCAGAGCACGGCGGGACACAGCAGGACACAGCAGGACACGAACCCGAGCACGACGGAACACGGACGGCGAGGTACCGCTCGATGGCGACGACCGGGACGACGACGGCGACGACGCACGGCACGGCGGAGCCGCCGCGCGAGTTCGGCAATCTGATCGACGGCAAGATCCTCCCGGCCGCGGGAGGGGGTCGTCTGGACTCGGTCGCCCCGTCCACCGGCCGGGTCTGGGCGCGAGTCCCGCGCTCGACCGGAGAGGACGCCGAGGCAGCCGTCGCGGCCGCGCGGCGGGCGTACCCCGCCTGGTCCGCGCTGCCGCCGGTGCGCCGCGCGATGTACCTGCGCGAGGTCTCCCGCGTCGTCGCCGAGAACTCCGCCGAACTCGCCGAGATCGAGGCGCGCGACAACGGCCGCATCATCCGCGACGTGCGCGGCGGCGACGTGCCGGGTGTGGCGTACATGTGGAACGCGTTCGCCGGCGAGTGCGATGCGGCCGTACGCGGCATGAGCACGCAGATCGGCCCGACCACCGTGGGGCTCACCCGCCGTGAGCCGTACGGCGTCGTGCTCGGCATCATCCCGTGGAACGCCCCGCTCCCGACCCTCACCGCCAAGGCCGGCGCGGCCCTGGCCGCCGGGAACACCGCGATCGTCAAGCCTGCCGAGCAGGCGTCGGCATCCTCGCTGCGGCTGGCCGAGCTGATCGCCGACGTGCTGCCGCCGGGCGTCCTCAACATCGTCTCCGGCCTGGGCGAAGAGGTCGGCGACCCGCTCGTGCGGCACGCGGGGGTCGACCGCATCAGCCTGACCGGGTCGACCGAGACCGGTCAGGTCATCACGCGTGCGTCCGCCGACAACCTCAAGCCTCTTGCGCTCGAACTCGGCGGCAAGTCACCCAACATCGTGTTCGCGGACGCGGACCTCGACGCCGCGGCGGTCGGCGTCACCACCACCGCGGTCTACACCGGCAACGCGGGCCAGGTCTGCTACGCGGGCACCCGCGTCCTCGTCCAGGCGAGCATCCTCGACGACTTCCTCGACAGGATGCGCGCGGCTGTCGCCGACGTCGTGCTCGGTGACGCCCTCGACCCCGCCACCACCATGGGCCCGATCGTGTCCGCCGAGCAGTACGCCCGCGTCACGGGCTATCTCGATCTCGCCCTCGCCGAGGGCGCGACCCCCGTCTTTGGCGGACGCCACGGCGCGGCCCTGTTCGACGACGGATCCCCGTTCGCCGATGGCTACTTCGTCGAGCCGACGCTGTTCCGAGCGGCCGACAACAGCCTGCGCATCTGCCGCGAGGAGATCTTCGGCCCGGTCGCCGTCGTCATCCCCTTCGAGGACGAGGCGGAGGCCGTCAGGATCGCCAACGACACCCCCTACGGCCTCGCCGCGGGCGTCTGGACGCAGGACCTCGCCCGCGCCCACCGCCTGACCGCCGCGCTGCACGCGGGCTTCATCTGGGTCAACACCTACCGCCGCCTGGGCGGGGGTCTCCCGTTCGCGGGCATGGGCGACAGCGGCTACGGCCACGACTCGGTGCTGGAGAACACGCGCGAGAAGTCCGTGATGATCGAACTGCTGGGCTGATCGAAGTGCTGGGCTGATCGAACTATGGGCTGATCGAGCCGCGGGGGCGGGTGGACTGCGCTTCGTCGTCCACGGACCAGGAACGTAGATTCGGGGGATGAAGGAACAGCCCTCGGACCTGCACGACGCCTGCCTGCGCGAGACCCTGGCGCTGTGGGGGATCGAACCCGCGGCAATGGCGTACGCCGCCGTCGGCTTCGGCGACCACCATTGGTCCGTCGAAGGCGCCGACGGGCGGCGGTGGTTCGCCACGGTCGCCGACCTCACCGCGAAGGCGCACTGCGGTCCGGATCCCGGCACGGCGTTCGACGGCCTGCGGCGCGCGATGGACACCGCCGCTGTACTCGCCGATCAGCACGGCGGAGCACTGGAGTTCGTCGTCGCGCCGCTGCGTGTGCCCGGCTCTGAAGACACCGTCGCGCGCATCGGGCACCGCTACGCCCTCAGCGTCTTCCCGCACATGACGGCGAAGTCCGGCCATTTCGGCGACGAACTCGACGCGGAGCAGCGTGGCTCGGTCATCGACCTTCTAGCGCGCCTGCACCGCGTCGAGGGGCCGGGAGACGTGCCCGTTGCCGACGTCCGGCTGCCCCATCGCCGGCAGTTGGAGGCCGCGCTTGCCGATGCGAGTGCCGAGGGAGCGCGTTGGGGAGGCGGCGGCCCCTACGCCGAATCCGCCCGCGCGCTGCTTGCCGAGTACGCCGGGGTGATGCGCCGCCGCCTCGCCGAATTCGACGCGGCCGCGGAACGGGTGGATCGGGACAACCGGCGGCCCGGTACAGGGTTTGTCGTCACGCACGGGGAACCGCATCCGGGCAATCTGCTGCGCGACGACGCCGACCGGCTGCTCCTGGTGGACTGGGACACCGTGGGCCTCGCCGCCCCCGAGCGCGACCTGTGGCACGTCGTGCGCGATTCCGGCGATTCGGAGCGGTACGCGGAGGCGTCCGGGCGCGCGCCCGACGCCGAGGCATTGGCCTTCTACCGCCTGCGTTGGTCCCTCGTCGACACCATGGAGTTCGTGGAGATCTTCCGCGGCCCTCACCAGCGCACCCGCGACACCGACGACGCGTGGCGGCATCTGGGCGCCACGCTCGCGGACCTGGCCGAATCCGGCGGGTGAAGGGGGTTTTGGCCGGAGAACCCGGGGACGATGCCGCGCCTTCGCGGCGAGTCGGTGGACGGCTGATGGTGGATGGCCATCGCAAAAAGGATATTCGTTGCCATGTCGTCGGTGTATCCCAATAGGCGGGTACCGCGCCGTCGGACGTGCGGGCTGCCGTGAAAACTGCTCTGGAGGCCCTGTGCTGCCGTCTGCGACTCTCGCCACCAACGAGCAACTCGAGGCCCTTCGCGCTCGGGGAGATCGCGTCGTACCGATGGCGCTCGGCGAAGTGGGGCTTCCCGTGCATCCGTTGCTGCGTGAGGCTCTTGCCGACGCCGCCGGAAGCAACGCGTACGGGCCGATCGCCGGACTCCCCGCACTTCGCGCCGCGGCGGCCGGGTACTGGAGCCGCCGCGGGATGCCGACAGCGCCCGGCCAGGTGCTCGTCGGGCCCGGCAGCAAGGCGCTCCTGTTCGCGCTCCGCCTGGCGATCGGCGGCGATGTCGTGCTGCCCAGGCCGAGTTGGGTGTCCTATGCCGCCCAGGCGTCCATCCTGGGCGGTCGGTCGTGGCCCGTGGCCATCCGCCCGGGCGAAGGCGGCGTCCCGGATCCGGCCGCGCTCGCCCGTACCGTGGCCCTCGCGCGGGCAGCCGGACACGAGGTGCGGCAGATCCTGGTCACCCTGCCGGACAATCCGACCGGCACCTACGCCTCGGCGGAGACGATACGCGAACTGTGCCAAGTAGCCCGGGAACAGGACCTGGTCATCGTCTCGGACGAGATCTACCGAGACCTCGTCCACGTGCCCGGCGCCCACCTGCCCAGCCCCGCGGAGTACGCGCCCGAACGAACCATCGTCACGACCGGCCTGAGCAAGAGCCATGCGCTGGGCGGCTGGCGTCTCGGCGTCGCGCGATTCCCCGACTCCTGTACCGGTCGGAGGCTCCGTGACCGGATCATCGGGATCGGCAGCGAGATCTGGTCGGCGCCGGTCCATCCGGTACAGCACGCCGCCGTGCTCGCGTTCGACGAACCCCGCGAACTGGTGGCACACGTACAGCAATGCAACGTCCTGCACGCGAGCGTCGCGAACGCGGTCGCCGACATTTGCGCCGGTCACGGTGTCCTGCCGCACCGCCCCGCGGCGGCGTTCTACGTCTATGCCGACTTCGGAACCCACCGCCGGCGGCTCGAACGAGACGCGGGGATCACGTCGGGCGAGGCACTGGCGCACACGCTGACGGCCGGGCACGGTTGCGGGGTCCTGCCCGGGGCCGTCTTCGGCGACCGCGCATCCGCATTGCGGGTACGCCTCGCCACGTCACTCCTGTACGGCGTCGACGACGAACAGCGGCAGGCCGCACTGGAATCCGAAAAGCCGACCGAACTGGCGTGGATCTCAGCGGCGTTGGAGCAGTGGGACGCCGCTCTCGCCGCCACGACCGCGACGCGGCGCCCGCCGGACCCCAAGGCCCTGCAAAGCGGAGCGAGCGCCGAGCCGGCGGCCGGCGGCGTCAAGGGCGCCGGGGGCCGCTGACCACCGGTGTCCCGGCCCCGGCCAGCCCTGCGCCGGGGTCCGCGGACCCCGGCTTCCCGGTCCCCGTGTCTCGGCGGTGCGACCAGGCATCCGCCGGAGGCCGCCTCCGGCGGCGCGGCACGATGGTCGTCGCGACGGCGTGCGCCTTGGCCCGTCGGCGCATCGCGCGGTCTCGCCGCCGCTCCGCGCGAACCTCCGCCTCGACCTCGCGGCAGCACCGCCACGCCAGGGAGGCGGCCGAGGTCTGTGCCATCGGGGCCGGGTCGGCTGCGAAGGCGAGTTCGTTGCAGATCCGCGCGAGGACTCCCGCGGCTTCGCCGGCCCGGTCGCCGACCCGGGCCCGCGCATACTCTGCCACCTCGGTGGCGGTCAACGCGCCGGTTGCCGGCATGCCGAGTTCGAGGAGGCGTACCTGCAACTGCTCCCAGGCACCGAGAATTCGCCGTTCCGGCGGGCCGCGCATGCGCCGCCGCCGCACCACCGTCGGGCGTAGCGCGAGCCCGAGGGCGACGAGGACCGCGAGCACCACAACGGCGCCGACGACCAACGCCCACAAGGGAATTCCGTCTCGCGAGCTTCCGGAGCCGTCCGCCTGGTCCTGCTTCTGCTTCTCGGCTTCGGACGGGTCCTGGCCCTGGGCGGGTGCGGGAGCCGGCGCCGGAGCGGGCTCGACGACCGGCTCCGGGGGCGGCGGAGGCACCACGGCGGCCGGTCCGGGTTCGGGCGTGGGAAAGAACGAGATCCAACCCACGTCGGCGAAGTGCACCTCTGCCCACGCCAGCGCGTCCCCCGCCCGCACCTGCAACCGGCCCTCGGTCGGCATGGGCGACCGGAAGCCCACCACCACCCGGCTGGGCAGGTTCAGTGTCCTGGCCAAGACCGCGAAGGCCGCCGCGAACTGCTCCGAGGTCCCCCTCCTGCTGCTCCCCAGGAAGAACTCGAGGTGGCGGTAGCCGTGCCCCGGCACTGCGTCCTCGTCGAACACGCAGCGGGCACGCAGCCATTCGGCAAGCCGAACGGCCTGCTCGTAGGGGAAGCTCGTCCCCGCCGTCGCCTCCTGCGCGAGCGCGCGCAGCGCGTCGACGGTTTCGATCGGCGCGCCGGTCGCGTCGTGATAGGGCAGCGCCGTCCCCTCGGGGTCGTCGGCCGGAACGGCGTACTGGGTGCGCTCCGGTGAATGTACGGCCACCTTGGAGACGACCGAGTAGGTGCTGCCCGGGGGGAGCCGGCGGTCGCCGGCCAGAACGCCGCCTTCCGGATCCACGGCTATGCGCATCCCCGCCGGACTGGACACGTCCACGCTCTCGGGCCGATCGGCGGACGGCAGCCAGGGGCCCGGCAGTTGGTCGACGACGATGTGCTGGCTCAGAGACCGTGCGGCCGTCTCGGCGTCCGGCCCAGGCGGGACACGCCCACCGGACGCGACCAGGCTGTGCACGGGACGCCAGCGGATGCCGTCGTACTCGTCGAAGACCGTCAGCCGCCACAACTGGTCGGCGGGTGCGTCCGGCGCCGAAACGGTGAACATCGGGCGCTCCGGGTCGCGCAGCCACGATGACAGCCGTTCCAGGGGGTTGACGCCCTGCACCGTCAGCGGCTCGGCCTGGCGCGCGTGCGGACGCAGGTCCACCGCCCGGCGCGAACCCCCAGGCATTGCCGGTGTGATCAGGCCCGCGATCAGTGCCAGTACGCCAACCAGTACGCCTCCCGTCACCAGCTGCTCGGTGCGCACGGCCGAGTCCGGCGTACGAATGAGCGCCATGGCCCCGGCGATCACGATCGCCGGCATCGCAAGCGGCAGCCCGCCCTGGGGCGCGCCGACCGCGAGCAGCGGCACCACGGCAAGCGCCACCGCGGCGGGCAGGGCGGGAACCAGAACACCGCGCCCCCGCAAGGCGAGTTCCGCGCCGCTCCAGGCAACGAGCCACACAATCGCGAAGACGAGCACCAGCAGTCGGCTGTCGGCAGGTGCGGGCAGGACCATCCCCAGTAGCGTTTGCGGCGCGTCTGCCAGAGATGTACCCAACTCGCGGGCCAAGGCCGGGGTGGGTACGAATCCCCCGGGGGCGCGGTCGCCGAACAGGGTCGCGCAGCCGGCCACCAGGGCGCACAACATCGTCAAGGCGGCGGCGGAAGCCAGGGGGAAACGCAAGCGCGCGGAAACCAGGTACGTCAGCGCCACCGGCAGCAGCGCCGCGACCGTCACCGTGCCGGCGATCGCGGGCCAGCCGAACACGGGTCGGAACGCGGCGCCCGCGCACAGGGCCAGCAAGGAGACCGGGACGAGCGACAATTGCGCCTGCCGTGTCGGGCCGTCGGCAGGACGTCGCGTGCCGGGCCGGGTCGGAGCGCGGCCGACGCCGGGAGCGGAGGCAGCGGTCACCCGACGGACATCCGTTTCCAGGCAAGGGGCAGTTCGTCGAGCGTGTCCAGGGTGAATACCCCGACTCCTCCGCGTGGGGAGGGAGTTCCCGGCGCCGGTGCGGCGGGTGCGGTGCGTCCGGTCTGCCCGGCGAGGGGTGAACCGGCCTGGATCACCAGGACGCGATCGAAGTTGCCGTGAACGGCGGACACCATCCGTGCGGGCGCCGCGCCGGCGAGCACCGAGGTGACCACGACCAGCGATCCGCCGCCTCGGGAGCCGGTGAGAGCGGAGATGGCCCGCCCCAGCCCCCCGCCGCCTCCCGGGCTCACCTCGGCCAGAGCGTCCAACACGCCGCCCGCGTCGGTGGAATCGCCCTTGACCAACACCTCGGCCCCCGCGTGGAGCCGTACCGGAAACGCCGTCAAAGCCGCGGAGCCCGCGACCGACGCACTGACGTCGACCGCGAGTTCGAAGCTCTCCTCGCTGTACGTGCCCTGTGGGGTCGTGTAGTTCATCGGATCGGTGTCGAGAAGCACTGTTGTGTGCGGACGGCTCACGTCGGCCATCTGGCGCACCATCAGCACTCCGGTGCGGGCACTGGAGCGCCAGTGCACCAGCCTGCGGTCGTCGCCCGCGACATACGCGCGAAGCGCGTGGAACGCCGAAGTGGCGCCGTTCACCGCGTTGGACGTCGTCCCGTCGAGATGCGGGTCACGCCCCGAGGCGGGGACCGGAAGCCGCACCATGCGGGGGCGCACCACCAACTCGGCCATGGCCCCGAACCGGTGTGCACGCTGAAACAGGCCGAAAGGGTCCCGCACGACCAACTCCAGGGGACCGACGGAGATGATGCCCCGGCGCGGCGTGGGGATTTCGTAGTCGGCGACGATCCGCGTCCCGGCCTTCGCGACCGGCACCCGGACCACCACGCGCTGGTCGTCCGTGCCGTCCGACAACTGCAGGCCGCGGCGCGCCCGCTTGCCGGTGCGCACCACTTGGACCGTGGCAACCGCCCTGCCACCCCGCTCGGTTCGCGGCGGCACCAAAGTGCGGGAGGCGGTCACCCCGGGGGAGGGCAGCACCCACGCCAACGCCGCGCCCGCCGCCAGCAGGCAGCCGAGTCCGAGGAGCAACGAGTCGCGGTAGCCCGTGGCCCAACCGGCCGGTCCGAACACCAATCCGGCGCCGATCACGCCGAGTCCGGTCCGGGTGAGCGACAGCCGCCCCGGGCCGCCACCCGGGGCGGCCTCGCCGACGACCCGGGGACCTGGTACTGCCTGGCGCATCAGCCGCTCCTCGAACGGGCCGTCGACCCGCCTGCGACGGGTGCCGCGGCGGCCCGCGTCCGGCGGTGATCTCCCACCTCGAACCCTAGACGCGGGGTGGTCCGGCGCGACATACACAAAACGACTGTCCAATTCGCGCGGGTCTTGCTTGGCCGTGCAACGTGTTACCCGGTGGAAACGGGTTGTTCCTAGCGTTAAGCCGGTGGTGTGCGGACCGCCGGGCACACTGTCCGCATATCGCTGGCAGACTCCGACGTAGCTGGAGGCAATTGCCGTGTTGGGCACCGATTCCCTCCCGACCCCGCGTGGGCGGTCGTCTGCCCGCGTCGCGGGCGCGGCCTTACCCCAGACGGCTTCGGACGCGGGACAGGCTGCTGCTTTCGACCCGCTCGGCGCCGCGATGAGCGCCACCACCCACCGTGCGTCGCTCGGTGCCTTGATGAACCACATGACCGAGGCGACCGGTTGTGTGTTCGCGCTGGTGGAGATGCGGGGTGCGTTTCGCGCCGCTCGCCCGTTCGTGCTCGCCGGGGAGTTCGACGGACCGGAAGCGGTCTTCGCCCGCGGCGACGTCAGGGACGTGCGTTTGGCGGAGCGCCGTTCCGCGACATTCGTGCTCGACGGCCGCGCCCACCACGTCGTCGGCGTGGGGACGGGGCCCACGGCGACGATGCTGGTGGCCAGCCGCCCCGTCCCCCTGCCGGCGGACCTGCCGACCGTCGCGGCGCGTACGGCGTGGCTGGCCGGTGTCCAACTCCGCGCCCACCGAACGGAGATGGCCGAGTCCAGACTCGCCGACACTCGCACCCGCCTGCGCGAGGCCGCGTTCCGGCTGCTCTGCGCCGGACACGCCTCGGCCGCGCAGCAGGTGGTCGGGAGCCTGCGTCGCGAACTCCCGGATCCGGTCCGGGTATGTGTCCTCGAAGGAATCCCCCAGCAGCTGCGGGAACGCCACCGGGGCAGGCCCGAGATCCTCGACGAGGGCATTTGGGCGTTCCGCGCCACCGTGCGACGGGACGCGGTCGTTCTGCTGGCTCCCGCCGCGGACAAGGGGGCACTCGCCGACCTGGTCTCTCGGCTTGCCGCGTCCACCGGCTGCCTCGTCGGCATGAGCGAGGTCGTGCCTCTCCGGGCGACCGGCACGGGCTACGAGCAGGCCCTGCACGCGCTCTACGCCGCCCGCGACCAGGCGGCGGGCCACCTCCAGTTCGAGTCGCGCAGCCAGATCGCCCAACTGCTGGGCCCCGCGGCGGACTCGTGGGCGCACACTCTGCTGGAGCCCCTGCTCACGTACGAGCCGCCACGACGAACCGCCGCGGACACCACCGAACTGCTGCGTACGGCAAGGGTGTGGCTGCGGCTGGCCCAACACGCCCCGCGCAATCTCGGCGTGCACCGCAACACCGTGCGCGAACGCCTGCGTCTGGTGGCGGAGCTGCTGGGCGCGGACCTCAACCGTGTGGCCGATCAGGCGATCGTCTCGCTCGCCTTGCGCGTGCACGAACGCGGCAACGGCGAGGTACGGGCCCGGCGCGCCGGTACGCACACGCCGCTGGAATCGCTCCTGGACTCGCCGCAGGCGCTGCAGTGGGCGCTCAGCCAGTTGCGCCCCTTCCTCGGCAGCCATTCGGACGTCGGTATGGACACCGTGCGCACGTGGCTCGCCCACGACGCCTGTGTGGTGCCCACGGCCGCGGAACTCGGGCTGTCGGTGTCCGCGGCGCGGAAGAGACTGCTGCGGGTCAGTCGCGACCTGGGCCGCTCCTTGCTGGAACTTCCGGGTACGCGCCACGACTTGTGGTTCGCGTTGCTCATTCACGACCGTGCCGAGGCCCGCATCAACGGCACTCCGGATGCCATGCCTCCGGTGCCGGGCCTGACCGGAAGGTCCGCGGCCGCGGCCCCCGACGACTTGGCGGGTTCGCGATCCGGATAGACACGAACACCTTCCGGACTGTGCGCTGAAGCCTGCCGGGGCCGCCGCCGAGAACCCGGTCCGATGCCGGGCACGGCTCCGACGCCGCGAGGTATGGAGACAGGTTGACAGCGACGGCACGCGACTGGAACGCGGAAAATCCCTACGCCGGTGAGGAGTTGCCCTCCTCACCCGAATGGCTTCCGCATGCGTCGGATCTGGTGGCGCTGGGGAAGGCCGCGGCGGCCGCGGGGAAGTCGCCCCCGCGCCGGCGCTCCGGAGTCATGCCCGAGCCCGCCGCAAGCGCACCGCAGCCTGCGGCACCTGTCCAGCCCGCCTGGACACCTCGCCCCGAGTCGTCTCGCCCCGAAACACCTCGCCCCGAGTCGTCTCGCCTCGAAACGCCCAGCCCCGAGTCGTCTCGCCCCGAAACGCCCAGCCCAGAGACGTCTCGCCTCGAAACGCCCCGCCCAGAATCGGAGCCTCGCCGGGCCGCGCCGATCCGTGCGACGCCGACGTCCCCCTGGGGTCAGCCGTCCGGGCCGCACGTAGGGGACGCAACCACGCACTCCGGACCGCTCGTTCACCCGGTCGAGGCCGGAACGGCCCGGCCCGGGACGACGGCATCCACGCGGACCCTCGCACCGGACCGCGAAGGCGGGGAACCCGTCTGGGAGTACGTCCCTCTCGGCATCGAGGATCCCGAAGCCGCGCACACGGAGGCGGACCCGCGCCACGGCGTCGGCCCCGGCGGGGGCCATGGCGGCCCACCCCGTCCCGCGGACCCGTACGCCCCGACGACCGACCCCGAGGGGGATCCGCCCCCCGACCTGCGCGACGACCCCGACGTACCGCCGGGCCTTCCGCCCACCGCAGGCGGCGCCGGCCTGCCGGGGCAGAACTGGTTCGAGGACGACGCGCGGCGACCGCCATGGCTGCTCATCGGCGTGGGCGGCGGTCTTGTCGTCCTGCTCTTCGCCATCCTCGCGGCGTTCGTCTTCCTGGGCGGAGACGGCACCGGAGGGGAGGAGGCCGCACCTCCGCAGGACCCGAAGCAGGAGACGCCCTCTTCGCCCCCGCCGCCTACCGGACCGGTGGGCGCCCGGCCGGTGCCGCCGGAGAAACTCCCGGACCTGGCACCGCAGTCCGTGGCGGTGGGAGTTTTCGAGGACCAGCTCCAGGTCAGCTGGAGCCCACCCCGGGACGCCGCTTCGGTCAGCGGCTACTTCGTCATCGTCCAGACGTCGGACGGCCGGGTCGAGGAGCAGAGACTGGTCGAACGGGACGCGGACCTCACGGTGGTGTTCGACGACGCGTCGTTGTGCGCGGTGGTCACCACGATTGTCGGCACCCCCGCCGGACTCCAGTTGGCCCGTGGGGAGTTGGTGTGTCCGCGTCCCACCCCCACGCCGACCGCACCGGTCTGACGAGACCTATGGTGCCGGTGTCCGAAACGCGTCATCCGTGCGGTTGGCGGTCGCCGGATAGTTCACCGGATCTTGCCTGCCTAGCCTGAGGTCACGGCGGACCGGCCGTCGCGAACGATCACGCCACCGGTCGAAGGGAACGGTGCGCAAGAGGAGATGAGGCGGTGTGGACGACGGCAGCACGGATTACATGGCGCCCTTGCTCACGCTCGTCAACTACGTCGCCTGGATCGTTCTGTGCCTTTGCTTCGTGGGACTTCTGATATGCGCGGCCCGGCTCGCGATGAGCTACCGCAGCGGCGACCCCGGAAACGAGGTCGTCGGCCTGCTCTGGGTGATGGCGGCCTGCGTGCTCGTCGGGAGCGCCGGGGGCATCGTGTCGGCGCTCCGGTGACGCCGTCGGGTCACGGGCGCGCGGAACGGGGGTCGGCCACGGACACCACCACGGCACACGGGGGCCGGACGACGGCGCGCGGACGGGTCCCGGCGCGTCACCGGGGCGACAGGGCGGCGGCCATGCAGACGGAACCGAACGAGACGAATCCGTGGGTGCCCGAGGCGCCGCGCGTGGAGCGGCGGGCCGCCGTGGACACCCGGCCGTCGTATCTGCGCCTGGGACCCTCGCAGCCGGGCCGGGGCCGTGTCCCCCCGCCCGTTTCGGGCGGCCTGCCCCTGTGGACCCCTCGGCACGGTCCGGTCGGGGGATGGTGGTGGGTGGCCTGCCACGGCGGGGCGGGCACCACGACGCTGGCACTCGCGGCCGGCGGTTCGGACGCGGAGCGCCGCGGCTGGCCGAACGCCGAACGCCCGCCGCGCGTCCCGGCCGTGCTCGTGGCACGTACCCACGCCCGTGGTCTGACCGCGGCCCAGGAGGCCGCCCAGCAGTGGGCCTCCGGCGCGGTCCCCGGCGTGGAACTGCTCGGTCTGGTCGCGATCGCGGACGCGCCGGGCAAGTTGCCGAAGGTCCTCCGGGACGCGCTCCGGTTCGTCGCCGGAGGCGTACCGCGAGTTTGGCAGGTGCCGTGGGTCGAGGAGTGGCGGACGGGCACGCCCCCGCCGCGGGGGCCCGCCGTCACGGCCACGGTGAGGTTGGCGGCCGATCTCGGCCGACTGGTTGCCAGGCAAAGGGAGTACCCATGATCTCCACGTACCTCCGCGATATCCCCAACCCGAAGCCGAAGGCGCCCACCAAGGGCATCAGCGACGACTTCACGACCCTGCTGAGCTGGGGCTCGTGGATCGTCATGGCGATCTGCGGCATAGCCATCCTCGCGTGCGCGGGCCGCATGGCGATGGCGCACAAAAGCGGTGCCGACGGAGGGCAGCACCTGATGGGGCTGGTCTGGATCGTGGTCGCCGCGATCCTGGTCGGCAGCGGCGCGGCGGCCATCAACGCGATCGCCTGACGGCCGGCGGTGGCGTTGTTCGGCCGCGGTCGGGACCGTCGGCAGGCCGGCGGCGGGGAAAGCCCGTTCACCGAGCGGGGGTTCGTGCTGGCGGCGGGGGTGGTGTTCCTGATCGTCCTTGCCGCGGGCTTCGTGATGCTGAGCGGCCCTCCGACACCTCCCTCCGAGGGGGAGTCGGCGTCGGCCATGCCCACGAGCGTACGCCTGGGCTCTGGGCAGGCGACGGTGTCGACCCCGCCCTCGACCGCCCCCGTGGCCCGCGACGGGAGCTGTCCGGCGTTGCCGGCGGACGACGTCGAGTCCCCGATCGCCCAGCCCCGCGACACCGAGTGGCGGATCACGCTCGACGTGCCGCTGCCCTACTCGCCCACGGCAGGTCCCGCCGTGGTCACCGACAGCACCGCCCGGTGCTACGCGCGGACGCCCACCGGGGCGGTGTTCGCGGCGGTGCAGGCGAGTTGGCGCTACCGGTGGGACGAGGACTGGGGCGAAGTGGCCCAGCACCTGCTGGCCCCCGGTCCGGGACGGGACGCGTTCATCCGGCAGCGGACCGAGCACACCGGGCCAAACGCGAGCGCCGCGGTTCCGGGTGACCCCGAGGACCGGGAGTTCGCCGCCGGGTTCCGCGTCCTGGACTACACGCCGGACCGGGTGCGGGTGGACGTCGTCAACCGTGCCCTCGCCGGAAGCCTGGGCACGCACACCATCTGGACGCTGGTCTGGATCGACGGCGACTGGAAGCTCGAACTCCCGCCGGACGCCGCTCCCCCGCCCCCGACGCCCGTCCGCGAGGAGGACGCGTTCGTGGCGTGGGACCTGGACTCCGGCAGCCAGACGGTCGGCTGAGCCCGGGTCCCGCAGACAACCACGGACAGACCACGGCGGAAGGACCACCGGTGTACACCGAGAACCGAGGAGCGGCGGCGCATGGAGCAGATCGTCCGAACGCGGCCGCGTACGTACGGCAATTGGCGCAAACCCACGTCACCGGGGATCCTCGGGCTCGGCCTGATCCCGACGGTCGTGCTGCTCGCGGGCCTGATCGCGATCATCTTCGCCCTGCTGGTGTCGCTGTACGCCGCGGTGTTCCTGGCCGTCATGCTGTGCGTCGTCCTTGTCCCGCTGATGATCCGGGACCGGCACGGCCGCAACGGCATGCAGTGGATCGCGGCAAGGGCGGCATGGGGCATGGCTAAGGCCCAGGGCAAGCACCTGTACCGTGCCGGGCCGGTCGGCCGGACCCCGCCCGGGACCTGCCAGTTGCCGGGGATCGGGGCGGCCACCCGGATGTACGAGGCGGTCGACGCGTACCAGCGCCCCTTCGGCCTGCTGCACATCCGCTCGGTCGACGACTACACGATCGTCCTGCAATGCGACGCCGACGGCGCGGCACTCGTCGACGACGAACAGATCGACACGTGGGTGGCCTATTGGGGCCAGTGGCTCAGCACCCTCGGGAACGAGCCCGGCCTGGTGGCCGCGTCGGTCACCGTGGAAACCGCGCCCGACACCGGTGAGCGCCTGCGCAACGAGATCGGCGGCAACCTCACCGCCGATTCCCCCGAGCTGTCCAAGCGGGTGCTCGCCAAGGTCCTGGACGCCTACCCGGTGGGCGCCGCACGCATATCGACGCGGATCTCGCTCACGTTCGAGGCACGCGGCCGAGGCGGCGGCAAGTCGCGCGACGCCGCGGAGATGGCCACCGAGATCGGCGCCCGCCTGCCCGCGTTGACCGCGGGGCTGTCGATGACCGGGGCGGGCGCGGCGTTCCCCATGTCGGGCGCGCAGATCGCGGCCGCCGTGCGCGTCGCCTACGACCCCTCGGTGGCCGTGCTGATCGACCGGGCACGCATCGAGAACGAGGCCGGGCTGCGGTGGAGCGACGCCGGTCCCTTCGCGACGCAGGAGTCCTGGGACCACTACCGGCACGACGGGGCGTTCTCCATCACCTGGGCGATGTCCGACGCACCGCGCGGAGAGGTCTTCGCCAGCGTTCTGCAGCGCCTGCTGTCGCCGCACGACGACATCCTGCGCAAGCGCGTCACCATCATCTACCGGCCGCACGACGCCGGCACGGCGGCGCGCATCGTGGAACGCGACATCAAGGACGCCCGGTTCAAGGCCCAGCAGGGGACCAAGGTGTCCGCCCGCGACACGGTGGCACTGAGCGCCGCCGAGCAGAGCGCCATGGAGGAGGCCACCGGCGCCGGGCTGATGCGCTTCGGGATGCTCGTGACCGCGACCGTGGACCAGCACGCGAAACTGCCGCTCGCCGCCGCCGCCGTGGACAACCTCTCGGCGTCGGCCCGGCTGGTGCTGAGGCGGGCGTACGGCGCGCAGGCGTCGTCGTTCGCCGCGGCCCTGCCGCTGGGCTTCGTGCTCCCACGGCACCTGCGCATCCCGCAGACGCTTCGGGAGACGATGTGACCCGCCCGCCCGCGCACGGTCCGGGCGAAGGTGCCGCGGGGCTCTGGGAAGGGGGCCCGCCGGGCGGCGCCCCGGCCTTCGGCAACCCGGCGATCGCCCGGCAACGCCGGGGCCTGGCACGGCTGTTCCTCGGCCCGATTCCGCAGGAGCAGCTCGAAGGGAAACCGGTCGTCCGCAAACCCGGCCTGCGCGGCTGGCCGGGCTGGGGCGGAGGATCGGTCGGGTACGTCGAAGCGCCCCCGGAGTGGCGCGGCACGTCCGTCCAAGTCTGCGGGCTCTGGCCGTTCGCCGCGGGTTCCGGCACACCCACGATCGGAGTGCCGCTGGGCCGCGCCCTGGTCGGCGGCGCGACGCTGTGCTGCGACCCGGTCAGCTGGTTCCAACGCGCCAAACTGATCCTGAACCCCAGCGAGTTCGTGCTTGGCAAACCGGGCCTCGGCAAGTCGACCATCGTGCGCCGCCAGGCTCTCGGGCTGGCCGGCTACGGCGTGCACCCCGTCGTCTTCGGGGACCTGAAGCCCGACTACGTCGACCTCATCCGGGCGCTCGGCGGCCAGGTCATCACACTCGGCGGCGGCCGCGGCTTCCTCAACGTGCTCGACCCGGGGGAGGTGACCACCGAGGCCGCTCGCCTGCCGCTCGCCCAGCGCCAGGCCCTCCTTGCGGACGCGCACAGCCGCCGACTCAATACCGTCGCCTCGCTCATCACGGTGCTGCGCCGAAGGCCGCCGACGGACCGCGAGGAGACGATCCTCAACGCGGCGCTGGCTATTCTCGACGAACGCTTCCACGGCGTACCGGTGTTGTCCGATCTGCTGGCGGTGGTCCAACAGGCCCCCGAGGACCTGCGCAACGTCGCGCTGGACCGCGGCGACCTGGACCGCTACCGGCAGATCACCGAGCACTTGGAATCGTCCCTGATAGGTCTGCTGGGACGCGGCAGGCTCGGTGAGACGTTCTCGCGGCACACCTCCGAGCCGATGCAGCGCGACCGGCCGGTCTGCTTCGACGTCAGCAGCATCGACGACGCCGAGGGGCAGTTGCAGGCGGCGGCCCTGCTCGCCTGCTGGAGCTACGGCTTCGGCACCATCGCCGCCGCGCAGGCGCTCGCCGACGCCGGACTGGAGCCGCAGCGGCGCTACTTCGTCATCCTCGACGAACTGTGGCGGGTGCTGCGTGCCGGCCGAGGCCTCGTCGACCGCGTCGACGCCCTCACACGTCTCAACCGGCAGCGGGGCGTCGGCATGGCCATGATCACGCACACCATGTCGGACCTCCTGGCCCTCGCCGAGGAAGAAGACCGCATGAAGGCCCGGGGCTTCGTCGAGCGCGCCGGGATGGTGATCTGCGGAGGCCTGCCCGCGGCGGAGATGCCCATGCTCACCAAGGTCGTCGCGATGACCGACGCCGAGCAGCACATGATCGAGGACTGGTCCACACCGCCGAGCTGGGACTCCGAGCGCGGTGAGGAGGCGCCGCCCCCCGGCCTCGGCAACTTCATGATCAAAGTCGGCGGGCGCCCCGGCGTACCGGTCCATGTCGAGCTCACCGAAGACGAGTTGGACGTCAACGACACCAACCGAAGGTGGGCCACGTGAGCAAGTGCGATCCCATCGAGACGAAGGTCACCGCGCCCCCGTTCCAGCCGTTCATCGAGGGCGTCTACCACAACGTGCCGTGGACCGGCATGGAGATCGCGCCCGTCGACGGCAAGAAGAACGTCGAGCTCATCTTTCTCAAGGCGTGCACCGGCCACAACACCTACTGGGAGAAGGAGGGCGGCAAGTCGCTGGACCAGGACCACGGGATCTCGGCGTGGTCCTGGGTCTACTGCCGACTGCCCAGAAACGGCACCGAGGAGAAGCCCGGCTGGTTCGACACCTGGGACAAGGTCAAGCACCAGGCCGAGATCGGGAACCCGCACAACTTCCTGAGCTCGCCCATCAACTGGATCCGCTACGAACTGAACAACCTCGCCACCAACGCGATGCACTGGTGGCTGGAGGTCGACGACCCGTTCACGGGCGACTACGGCAAAGGCGGGGACAACGACTCCAAGGGCGTCTACGACTTCCTCGTCGCCAACACGCTGTCCATATCGCTGGTGGTCGCGGTCATCTCGCTGCTCGTCGTGGCGGCCCGGATGGCCCTGCAACGCAACGCCCAGCCGGCCGCGGACGCCGCCCGCTCGCTGTTCACCCTCGTCGTGGTGGCCGCGGCCGGACTCACGATTTTGAAACTGCTGCTGCTCGCCGGCGACCGGTTCAGCAGAGCGATCCTGATCAACGGTTTGGGCACGTCCAAAGCCGGTGGCAAAGCGCACTGCGACGCGGTCGAGCAACGCATCAAGATCCTGCCGCAGAACTTCGACAAGCTGAACTTCTTCCTGTTCCTGCTCTGCGTCCTGTTCCTGGTCATCGGTTCGCTGGTGCTCTACATCTACATGCTGGGCCGGATCCTCGTCGTGACGATGCTCGCCGGCCTGCTGCCGCTCGCGGCGGCCGGAACCGCGACCGAGTCGGGCCGCTCGTGGTTCGGCAGGCAACTGACTTACCTGTTCGCCTTCGTCATGGTGAAACCCGCCTGCACGGTCGTGCTCGTGGTGTCGCTGCGCATGTCGAAGCTGCCCGCCGAGAACCCCAGCGCCGCCCAGCAACTCGGCGCCACCATGATGCTCTTCCTCGGCACCGTGATGCTCCCGGCCATGACCAGACTGGCCTTCCCCTTCACCTCCCCGGCGGCCCGCGGCGAGAAGGGCGCGCAGGCGGCGGTCGTCGGCACCGCGGCCGTGGGGGCGAAGGCGGTCAAGGGCGGTATGAGCATCTTCCGGCGATAGCCGCGCCGTGGTCGCGACGAACACAGGAGGAGGACGGGACAGATGAGCGCCACGACACGGCATCGCGGACCGAGTGCCTACGCCGAAGCCATCATGGTCCTGGTGATCCTCGGCACACTGCTGCTGGCCTGCTGCCTGGTCACGGCGGCCGCGGCGATCGGTGCCGAGCGTTCGGACCGCCCCGGCCCCTCGGCATTCCCGCCCACCGCCGTCGTCCTGCTCATGTTCGGCGAGTACGAGTGGCCGGGGCTCGCGGCGTCCCTGGCCCTCGCGGGCATGTGCTGTGCGCTCCTCCTGGTCGGCGTCGTGTTCATGCTCGCCTACCGCCAAGCGCTGCGCGGACGCGTACGCATCGACCGCGCGTGCCGCTATCTCGCCACGACCCGGGAACTCCGGGCCATGAGCACGGCGGGCGTCACCGCCACGGCCCGCAAGCTGAAGATCGTGCCGGGGGCGCCGCCCGGCATCTACATCGGCCGGGCGGTGCGCGGCGGTTCGGACCTGTGGGGCTCGTGGGAGGACATGCACGTCGACATCTGGGGTCCGCGTACCGGCAAGACCGCCACGCGCGCCATCCCCAACATCGTCGCGGCCCCGGGGGCCGTCGTGGTGACGTCCAACAAGCGCGACGTGGTGGACCACACGCGCGGTGTACGCGAACGCGTGGGCAAGGTCTGGATCTTCGACCCGCAGAACCAGGCGGGCGGAACCCCCGTTTTCTGGTGGGACCCGCTCTCGTACGTCGGCAACAGCATCGTCAAGGCAGTCAAGCTCGCCGGACGCTTCAGCATGGTCGTCCGCCAGGCGCACGCCCGCAGTGACGCGTACTTCGAGCCCGCCGCCCAGGATCTGTTCGCGAACCTCATGCTCGCGGCCTCCGTCGACGGACAGCCCATCACGATCGTGTACGAGTGGCTGACCCGGCCGAGCGACGACACCCCCGCGCGCATCCTGCGCGAGGCGGGCCACCGACTCCCCGCCAAGTCGGTCATGTCGGTGATCACCGCGCCCGACCGCCAGCGCGCCGGCGTCTACGGAACGGCCATTCAGATGGCGGCATTTCTCATCGCCGACAACATCAACGAGTGGATCACCCCGGGAAGCGACCCGGGCAGGCCGAGCCTGGACCTGCGGGAGTTCCTGCTCGGCACCGACACCCTCTACCTGCTGTCGGAGGAAACCAACAAGGTCGCGGCGCCGCTCGTGCTTGCGCTGACCGCGGCGCTCGCCGAGGAGTCGGAGAACGTCGCCCGCGATTCTCCCGGGGGACGCATGCCTGTACCCGTGTTGTTCGTCTTGGACGAGGCGGCCAACGTCTGCCCGTGGAAGCAACTCGCGGACAAGTACACCCACTTCGGCTCTCGCGGCGTGATCGTCATGCTGATCCTGCAATCCTGGGCGCAGGGGGTTGCGGTGTGGGGTGACACGGGCATGGCCAAGCTGTGGGGATCGGCGAACGTCCGCGTGTACGGGGGAGGGGTTTCCGACGTGAAATTCCTCGACGACCTCTCCAAATCCAGCGGCCTGTTCGAGCCCAGGACCGGAACGATGACCCTCAAGTGGGGCGACCACCGCGGATTCGGCATCGGATCGCGGCCGGAGCCCGTCCTCGACGCGGCGGACCTGCTGTCCATGCCTCGGGGGAGGGCCTTCGTCCAGATGAGCGGGTCGCGCCCCACGCTGGTCCGCACCGTTCCGTGGTGGGAGGGACCATACGCGGACGCCATCCGCGACTCGCTCGCCCGCTACGAACCCAGGGAGCCCCTCGCCGCGGCGGGTGCCGCGGTCGCGAACGTGTCCGGCGCGCCGCCCGCGGGTGTGAGCCTGGCCAAGGGAGTGTCGTGAGCTCGCCCTACGCGGACGACCCGGACCCCTGGGGACAGGGCCTGTACGCGCGCCCGCGCGATCCGACCCGAGCCGCACGCGCGGGCCCGCCCGTGCCCGGCCCGCCGCCCCCCGCCAGCGCCCGGCCGGAGCGGCGGGACGACGTCGAAGGGCCGCGCCATTTCCGCAGCGTCGAGGAGTTCGTGAACGCCTACCTCGCCGCGATCGTGGCCCGCCGCCTGGGGCAGGGCACCTCGTTGTGGTGCCCGGAATGGTGGCGGCACACCGAGGCTGTCGTGCGATTCACCGCGCTGTGGCGGGCGTTCGAATCGCTCGCCCTCGAACCGGAGGAGGGCATCTCGACCTGGTGGATCCATCACGCCGACCCGCACCTGCGCGCTCTCATGGACCCCGACTTCGGTCCCTTCGCGCTTTGCGATCCGTACGACGGGCACGCGTCCCGGCCGCTCGACGTGCTACCGGTACGGGGCGCCCCGCGCGGTGTCTGGGCCAATCCGCTCTTCCGTGTCGCCTTGGCGCCGGACGGGGGTGAGACCACGTCATGAGCGACGGTGAAGGCGTCGTCGACGGACTGATCGACGGAACCCTGGGCAATGCCGTCGCCGGCACCCATGGGCTCATGGACATCGGGGGAGCTGCGGGCGGCGCGGCCAAGGGCGCGCTCACCACGGTCACCGAGATCGCGATGATCCCGCCCAAGGCGTTCGCGAACATGCTCGGACTCAAACCGGGGCCGACGGTGGCGGCCGTGCTCGCGGGTGCCGGACTCGCCTGGAAGCAGGGCGCGTTCCAGGGCGCGATCGCGCAGTGGAATGCCGTGGTGGCGGCGGGCGCCGGAACCGGTGCCGCCGGTGCCGCGACGTCGAGCGGCGTGGTCGCGGCATCGGCCGGTGCCGCGGTGCCCGCGGCACCGGTGATCGCCGTGGCGGGAGTGGCGGTGGCGAGCGTTGCCGCGTTCGCCGCCCTTCGCAAGTACGGGCCGCTGATCGGGGCCAAGGGCCGGGCGAAGTTCGGTTCGGCCAGGGAGGGTTCGACACCGGCGCCGACGGGGGAGCGGGGCGCCGAGCGCCGTCGTCGGCGGCGCAGGGGGCCACAGGGCCAAGGGCCGGGGGACGCACGGCCGTTCGGAGCCCGTGGGCCGAAGGCCGCGCGCAAGGCACGGCGTGCCGCTCGGTCGAAGCGGTTCGCGACGGCGGCGGCACCCGAGTCGACCGGCCGACCGACGCTGATCCGGCGCGCGGCACCGGGACACAGGGCGGGGCTGATCGGGCGCCTTGGCACCGGCCGAGGCCGAAGCCGGGGCAAGGGCCTCGGCAAGTCGCTCGGGCTGCGGCGGTGACCTGCGGTGTCGGACGGAGAGGGCGTCGTCGACGGCCTGTTCGACATGTCGGCCAAAGTCGCCTTCGACGGCGTGCAGGGCGCGGCGGACCTGGTCACCGACGTCGCAGGCGCCGTGACCGACCTGGCCGCGACGCTCACCGAGGTCGGACTCGCCGCGGTCAAGGGGGTGTGGAACGCTCCGAAGGCCGTGGGGCTCAAGCCCGTACCCACCATCCTGGCCGCCGGGGCGGGCGCCGTTGCCGCGGGCTCGGCGGGCGCGGGAGCGGCGGCCACCGGGGTGGGGATCAGCCTGCCGAATGCGGGGCCGGCCCTGGTCGGTTTCGGTGTGGCCGCGGCCGGCGGGGTCGCCGTGTACGCGGCGGCCCGCAAGTACCGGGCCGTGCACAAGGAACTCAAGCTGGTCGAAGCCGACCCTGAACTCCGCAAACTACGCGCGGGAGTCAGCTCCTTGCGCCGGACGGCCGTGCGCGCCCGCTTCCGGCAGACCGCGGCGGACTTCAACGACCGCCTCGCCCGCCGGCAGCAGCGCAAGCTGATGCGCCGCGCCCACCGACTCGGCGAGCCTGCGACGGTGCGGTCCCCCGCGAACATCTCACGCAAGAGTCGCGCGCTGCTGTCCACCGACCGGCGCGCGCGTAAGGCGACACGGAGGATGCACGCACGTCGGGCCAAGGCGAATGCGCACGCGAGGTCCGCCCGTTCCACACGTCGGGCCCGCACCGCCGTCCTGCGCGACACGGCCGCCCGGCGGCACGTCGTGCGTCGACGGGACCCGGCGACGTTGCCCGGCGGTCGGCGGGTTCAGCGCATGCTCGGATTCGGGTTGGGGCGGTCGAAGGGACTGCCTTGATGCGGCAGTCCGGTGGAGTACGGCGGCGGCCGCGGCGGGGTGCCACAGCGCGTGCGGGCACCGCCTTTCGTGATCGGTGGGCGCATGGTCACAGTGCGGCCAGTCGGCCGACGGCGGCTTCAAGAGCGGACGCGGGGCCCGTGGCCTCGCGCACCGTGACCACCAGCGCCCCGAGTTCGCGAGCGGATGGTGACGCCCCTGCCTTCAGCCAGCAGAAGTGTGCGTTGTCCGCGAGGAGTTCGCGGCGCAGGCGGGCCGCTTCGGGAGCGGTCGGGTGGGCGAGGGCAAGTTCCGCATAGAGACGGCCGGCGCGGACGTGGTAGCCCGCGACGAAGGTGACGTACGCGAGGACTTCCTGGGCGGCGACGGTCGTCGGGGCGGCCGGTCCGTGCGCCGCGGCCAGGCGTTCGACGAGTTCGCGTGCCGCCTGTCGCGCGAGGATCGGGTGGCCCTCGCGCAAAGCCCCGGATATTTCGGCGAGTGCGGCTTGGGCCTGCGGGTCCGGGCGCGCGGAGATCTCCGGTGGAGGCGGACCCTCGGTCGGCTTCGGCTTCGGCTTCGACGCCGGTGTCGGCGGTGCCGGTGCCGGTGTCGGTGTCGGCGGTGTCGGCGGTGCTGGTGCCGGTGCCGGTGCCGGTGTCGGCGGTGCCGGTGGGGCCGCCGGCTGCTGCTCGGGCTCGACCCGGGGCCGGGGTTGCCGCGTCGGCGGCGCAGGCGGGGACTGGGGGTGGACGAGGAGCGGCCCCTGCTCAGGCAGTGGCCGGGGTCGCAACCCGGGTCCCGCGGCGGGGCGGGGTTGCGCCGGTCCCGGCCGTGGCTCCGCGGGGGCGGGTGGAGAACTGCGCCGGATCATCCCGACCCTGCGTCCACGGCGTTTGGGCGCGCCCGGGCTACGCGCGGGACCCGCCGCCACCGCCCGGCCCTCGGCAGTGATGATCAACGGCCATACCGTGCCGTCTGCTTCGTGCGCCTCCGCGCGCACCGGGCGGCCGATAAGGGCGGCGGTTCCGGACACCGCCAAGACGGCCGCCGTACGCGGATCCGTGCCCGGGGGGACCTCCACGTTCTCTCCGTCGACGCGCACGTGCCCGGTGGAGCGCAGTTCGATGGACACCACCGGCCATGCGGGGATGTCCGACAGGTCGGGTTCATCGGTCATGCGGTCGGCGGTCCTTTCACACGTGGTGTCGGGTGGCGCGGGGCCGTGAAGGGCGTCGGCGGGGCAGGTCAACTGACCATGGGGCTCACGTACTCGATGATGTCCGAGGCCGTGGCAGGGTAGTTCCGGGTCCAGCGCACCGCGTCGCTGTCGTTGCCGGAAATGTAGGTGAACGACTTGGCGTCGGCCGCCACGGTGATCACGAGCCCGACATGCCCCCAGTAGTCGCCCGGTCTCGTGAAGAGGACCGCATCCCCGGGTTTCACCCGGTTCAGGTCCTGCTTCTTGATGATCGAGCCCTTGTGGGTCGCGCCCCACCGGTTGTGGAACTCGATCACTCCGGCGGTACGGAACTTCACGCCCGCTTGTGTCCACACCCAGCTCGCGAACATGGCGCACCAGTAGGCGCACCAGCCCGGCCTGGTCGTGTACCTGGGGACGCAGTTCTCGCGCGACGTCGTCGGGGGGTTCTTGTCGTCCTCCTCGACCTGGCCGACCTGGGACTTGGCGATCTCGACGATTTTCGCGCGCACCGGCCCGGCGGGCAGTTGCCCGGGGCCGGCGCCCTTGTCGCCGCCGGGGTTCTTGATCCCGGACTTTCGGGTGGCGAACTCGGAGAGGTGGGTCTCGGCCTTCGACCCGTCCTTGCCGGTCGGCATGCCCTTCGCGTCGAACTTCATCGCGCCGGCATCGCCCTTCTTGGCCTTGTCCCAGATGTCCGGACCCATGAAGTAGCCGACGACGACGAGGTTCAGGACCTCCGCGTCCGTCAGGTTCTTGGGGACGGGGTCGCCGTCCTCGGCCATGAGGCTGCGCACGCGTGCGTCGATGTCGCACATGCGGTAGCCCGTCGCGAGCACGGAGTCGGCGCCGTTGAAAATCTCCAGCTTGCCGTTGCCGTCGCCGTCACGTCCCTGGCCGGCGTCCCAGCCCTTCTGGGTGAAGCCGCCGAGGCCGAGGTTGTCGCCCTTCCGGATCTTCGGGTCCCAGGCCGAGAAGTAGTCGATCACGGCCGCGACGTCCTCGATGCCGACGCCCTCGCAGCGCGCGCCCGCTTTGACGAGGTATTGCACGTACGGCTGCGCACCGGGCGGCAGACGGCTCGCGTCGAACTCCGGGTCCTGTTCGGCGTTGATCGCCTCCTGCACCGCGGCGACCCGGGCAAGCACGCTGCCGGTGCACGCGGTCGTGGCGAGCAGCGCGAACGCCGTTGCCACGGCCGCGAGTCGGCGTCGCGTCGTCGACCGGAGCCGTACGCGCCGCCGAACCGCTCGAGGCCCCGTCACCAGCCGGAGCACCCGCGACGACATCGTGGACATACGGGCGCTCACCCCTGCGTCGGAGGCTCGCTGCGCGCAGTCTGCGAGGGCAGCATCCCGAACTCGGCGCGATAGGTGCCGCTGAAGCGCCCGAGATGGGTGAACCCCCACCGCAACGCCGCGTCGGTGACGGTCTCCTTTGTCGTGCCCTCCGCGATCCTCTTGAGGTCCTGGTGAACGCCGTCGAGCCGCAGTTGGCGCACGTACTCGATCGGGCTCATGCCGACGTGCGTGCGGAAGGCTGCCTGGAGCCGCCGGACGCTGACGCCCGCGATGTCGGCGATGTCGGCGACGACCAGTGGCTCACGGGCGTGCGCCCGGCAGAACTCCATCGCTCGTCGGACGGGCGCGGGAACCGGGGGGACGTCGTTGTCCGTCCCGGTTCCCGCGCGCTCCGGGGCCGAACCCGCCAGGGAGTCGGGCGCGAGTCGCGGCCGGTCGTACTGCTGGAGGTTGAGGAGGGTCTGCGCCAGCAGCAGGCCGAAACGCGCGTTTGTCGACGCCGAGGCCGACAGCACACCCGAGTCGCGCGCCGCGACGAACGCCGAGGCCAGCGACTCCCATACGTGCGAGCGCTTCGCGACGGGGCTCAGCGGCACGGCGAAGCGCAGGGGTGCGGACATCGTGCGTCCGCCTTGGTCGCGCCAGGCCCGTTCGACCAGGCGGCGCGCCAACCGGACCACCACGATCCGGCGGCCGGCGGGCCAACGTGCCCGCACTTGCTGTCCGGGGCAGAGCACGTACGGACCGATCTCGGCGGGGCCGCCGTCGACGCGCACGGCCAGCCCGCCGCCGTCCGAGAAGGTGATGTGGTACGCGTTGTCCGGCATCGCGCCGACCTCGGCCTGCACCGGCACACCGAGCGCCATGACCGCCACGGACACGTCGCCGGACCGGGTGACGACCAGCTCGCCGCGGAACGGATCGGCGGAGAGCGTGCGGAGCCGGTAGGGGGCGACGTGGTCGGCGAGCCCCTGCTGCAGTCCGGAAATCGTGGTGCCGGAGTACACGCGGTTGCTCATCGGATTAGGTGAATGCCAACCGGAATTCTGGGGGCGGCGTGCGCGCGCATTGTCGAACCGCGGCTCAGGGGCGTCGGGCGGAGAAAATCGGAACCGGATTCCCGGGCGTCCCCTGGGGAGGTGGTCGGGGCCGGCGGTCACGGCTTTCAGGTCACTGCTCGCTGCATTGTGCATATCGCGCTCTCCAAGTCGGAACCTGGTTGGGCGATCCCGTGACATATGGGATACGGGAGTTAATCCCGCCAGGTAGGCCGGTCCAGGCGGGGATCGATGCGGCACGGTCGACAGTTGGCAGCACCGGACTGTACCCACGGCCCCGGTGGCGCGGGAGGGTGATATTCGCACGCCGAATTCCGCCGTGCGGTATCGCCATGCACGGTCATGCGTCCGCCCGGCGCGACGTCGCCTGGATATCCGAAATGCGCGTCGCAGTATGTATATTGACGACCCGTCGGTTGTTTCCTAGCCTCCCGAACAGCCGCGCCGTGTGGATCGCGAAATGCCGGGGGCAGGACATGACGAAGAGCCCGATCGAATTCCTGGCCTCCCGGCTTCGGCGGTCGAGACCGGCCCGCGGGCCGGGGGACGCGCCCGCACGGGCCGTCGGATGGTCGTCCGCGATCGTGGTGCTGGCGCTGGTCTCCACCGCCGTGGTGGTGGGCGTCGGTTCGGCCGACTCGAACTCCCGTACCGCCGAGGCGGATGCCTGGCTGCCGACGTCGAAGCGCAACACGATCGTGCACGTCAACGGAACCACTGGTCAGGTGGACGGCCGGATCCCCCTGGGCGCCCCCACCAAGGGGCCCTTGCAGGTGGTGCAGGAGGGCGACAACGTCCTCGTCCTGGACCAGAGCACCGGTGTGCTCACCCGAGTCGACCCGGCGCAGTTGACGGTGGCACGCACCACGACGGTCGAGGGCGGGGCGGGGCAGTACCTCGCTTCCGCGGGTGACGACGTGTGGGTGGTCGACCAGGTGAAGGGCTCGGTGCAGCCGGTCGATCCGCTCACCCTCGCCAATGAGGCCCCCCCGATCGACCTCGGGACCCGTCCCCTCGGTGCGGCCCGGGCGGACGAGGACGGCGTGTTGTGGGTGCTGCTTCCGCAGAACGGCGAGGCGGTGCCGATCGTCGACAACGCCCCGGGTGAACGCGTCAAGGTCGGCGAGCCGGGATCGGTGCTGAAGCTGACCGTCGCGGCCGGCCGCGTCGCGGTGGTGGACAGCCGGGCCGGCACGCTCGTCGTGCTCTCCGCCGACGGCGAGGGCATGACGCTGAGGCTGCCGAGCGGCCTCACCCGTGCCGACCCCGCCAAGGTGCTCGTACCCGCTTCGCAGGTGGGAGCCCTTGTCCCGATACTCGCCACGGACACGGGGGCAATGGTCATCGCCCACGTGGAGAGCGGCGTGGTGCAGGCGGTCGACCTGGACATCGCCAAGACCGCCAAGTACGGCGAACCCCAGGCGCACAACTCCCGCGTCTACATCCCCGACCACGCCACCGGCGAACTTGTCGTCTACGACACGTCGACCGCGAAGTTCGAAGAGCAGATTCGGGTCACGGGCGCGCCCGGGGAACTCAACCTGCATTCGAAGGGGGACCGCGTCTGGGTCAACGACCAGGAGAACTACACCGCGGCGGTCATCGACGAGGAGGGGGTGTGCCATCTCATCGACAAGGACAAGACCCAGGTCCCGACACCTTCTCCGACGGTGACCCCGAGCATCACGCCGTCACCCAGCGGCCCGCCCTCCGAGGGAACGGACACCACGACTCCCGGACCGGTGGACACCGACACGGTCGATCCCGATCCCGATCCGCCGTCGGACCCGCCGTCGGACCCGCCCTCGGACCCGCCCTCGGACCCGCCCTCGGACCCGCCCTCGGACCCGTCCGGAGACCCGCCGTCGGATCCGGAACCGAGCGCGTCGCCCCCCTCCGACACGGGCGAACCCTCCGACCCCCCGGCGCCGACGGTCACCGTGACGGTCACCGCGCCGCCGGCGGATCCGCCGACGACGGCTCCGCCGGAGAGTACGCCGCCGCCGACGACGCAGGCACCGGAACCGAGCGACGGCCCGAGCGCGACCGACACGGAGAAGCCGTCCGGCGATCCCAGTGACGATCCCAGTGGCGATCCGTCGGACGACCCGAGCGACGATCCTTCGGACAACCCCAGCGACGATCCGTCGGACGACCCCAGCGACGACCCGAGCGACGACCCGTCGGACGACCCGAGCGAGACGCCCACGTCCGCGACGCCGACCAAGACGCCGACCAAGACCTCGGCCAAGCCCGGCTCGACGAAACCGAGCACCACGTCCGCCAAGCCGACGGACCCGCCGGACGACGAGCAGAATCCTCCCGGCAAGCCCAAGGCCGAGACCGGCACCAACAAGATCACCGTGGAGTTCGCCAAGGCCCCCAGGTCGAATCCGGACCACTACGAACTCGAAGGCGCACCCGCGGGATCCACCGTGGTCCCCGACGAGGCCCCGGCGAAGGGCCCGTACCGTTTCGAGGTGCGCAACCTCAAGTGCGACAAGGACGACGAGTACAGCTTCAAGGTGGTTGCCGTGTACGGGAGCAAGCGCGTGCCGTCGGCCGCGTCGCCCGCGGTGCGGCCGTGCATCACGCCCACCACGCCCAAGAACGTCAAGCAGGTCCGCGACAACCACCAGGTGAAGCTGTCCTGGACCGCCTCGCCGGGGGCCACGAAGTACCAGGTGACCTGGAAGGGCGAGGGCAGCGCGCCGGACGGCAGCGAGGAGGTCACCGGCACGACCGTCACCGTGAAGAAGCTCAAGAACGGTGCCGAGTACGCGTTCACGATCAGCGCCGTCAACCCGTCCGGCAAGAGCCCCGCGGCCAAGGTCACCGTCGACATGACGCCGCCCAAGAAGACCCTCAACGTGCACCACAATCGCAACAACGGCGTGGACGTCGGGATCCGCAACGACCCGACCTCCGACAGCGGCGGCCGCGCCGGGGCCATCCCGGACGGCTACAAGGGCAACATCACCGTGCACTGCCAGACGAAGGGCTCGACCGAGCGCCGCGCCGACGGCACCGGCGGTTCCAGCGCGATCTGGGACAAGGTGACGTTCAAGGGCACCAACGGCTGGGTCAGCGACGTCTACATCGCGACGTCGAACTCCGGGACCAACAAGTTCTCCTCCGAGCTTTGGGAATGCGAATAGGCGCCGGTGGAACGGTGCTGCCCCGCGGTGCCGCCCCGCGGCATCGCGGGGCGCCCCGGCACCTCCGCATAATTCACCCAGTCGTTTGACTTGATTGTGGCGGTGGCCTGCGGTTGGCTGCCGAACCATGACGCGCCACGGCAGCGGGCTGCGCGACCGTACGGCGATAGCCGGGGTCGGGTGGACCGAGTACTCCAGGAACTCCGGCGTCAGCACGCTGACGCTGGCACTGCGCGCGGTCACCGCGGCCCTGGACGACGCAGGGCTCCGCCTCTCCGACGTCGACGGGGTCGCCTGCCACCGCGTGGGGGACTCTGTGCAGGCGGTGCTGGTCGCCCAGGCGCTCGGGGTCGAGGATCTGCGCTACCACCTCGACATGTTCGGTGGCGGCGGTACGTCGCACCAGGTCGTCGCGCACGCCGCGATGGCCGTCGCGTCCGGCATGGCCGAGACGGTGGTCTGCTGGCGCGCGGTGAACGCGCGCTCGGAGTTCCGCATGGGCGGGACCGGCCGCCCGGCCCCCGACGCGCTGGAGTTCCAGTACCAGTTGCCCTACGGGTACGCCACGCCGCCGCAGCAGTACGCGATGCTCGCCCGCGCCTGGATGCACGCGCGCGGGGCGACGTCCGAGGACCTCGGGCGGGTCGCGGTCACCCAGCGCGAGCACGCCCTGCTGAGCCCGCGCGCCATGATGCGCCGCTCGCTCACGATGGACGACTACCTGGCGGCCCGCTTCATCGCCGAGCCGCTGCGGCTCAACGACTGCTGCCTGGAGACGGACGCCGCGGTGGCGGTCGTGGTCACCAGCGCCGAGCGGGCCCGTGCGCTCGCGAAGCCGCCGGTGCTGATCGCGGGCGCCGCGACCGGCGGCGGGCACACGCTCTTCTCCAACGGCCGGGCCGACCCGACCGTCAGCGCGGCGGCCGACCTGGCGCCGCGGCTCTACGCGGCGGCCGGGATCGGCCCCGACGACATCGACATCGCCGAGCTGTACGACGCGTTCACGTTCCTGGTGCCCCTTCAGCTGGAGGACTACGGCCTCGTCACGCGCGGCGAGACCGGCGGCTTCTACGCCGACGGCCACGCCGGCCTCAAGGGGCGCCTGCCGGTCAACACCCACGGCGGACACCTGTCCGAGGGGTACGTGCACGGGCTCAACCATGTCGCGGAGGCCGCCAGTCAGCTGCGCGGCGAGGCCGGGGACCGGCAAGTCCCGGGCGCGACCGTGGCCCTGACGACCGGTCAGCCAGGCTACGTGGGCGGTACCAGCTCGGCGCTCATTCTGCGGCGAGAGGAGTCCGCGTGACAGAGTCCTCCGGACCACAACACCCGGCGGTCGACCGGGACTCGGCGGCGTGGTGGGCCGCCTTGGCCCGGCACGAGCTGGTGTTCCAGCGCTGCGGCCAGTGCGCGACGTGGCGGTGGCCGGCGCGCGCGATGTGCAACGGCTGCGGCTCGTTCGGCTGGGGCTGGTTCCCGGCCTCCGGGCGCGGCGTGATCACCAGCTGGATCGTCAACCACCACAGCTTCCTGCCCGGCGTGCCCGCGCCGTACGTCGTGCTCAGCGTACGCATGGACGAGCAGGCCGACTTGGTCCTGCCGGGAGCCTACGACGGACCACCCGACGACCCCGCGCTGGAGATCGGCGCGCCGGTCCGCGTGGGGTTCTCCGACCTGCTGGGGGAGCCGCCCGCGGCACTCCTGCGCTGGAGCATTATTCAGTCAACCGCTTGATTAATTTGCAGGCGCTGGGCAGGATGCGGGCGTACCTCGCGGCACACCCCACCGGCCCAGCCCGCACCCTCCCGGCCCCAGCCCCAGGCCACACCCCCACCACAAGGCAGGTCTCGCGATGCGCAACGGATACAAGGTCTTCGACGCGGACGCCCACGTGATCTATCCGCGGGACCTGTGGACGCGGTTCCTCGACAAGAAGCACGGCCAACGGTTCGGACGGCGGCAGCCGTTCCCGGAGTTCGACTCGTACAACCCGGTGACCGTCGACGGGCGCTGGACGCAGCACGACACGATCGTCTACGGCCGCTTCCAGGAAGCGATCAACTGGACGACGGAGGACATGCGCCGGATCTACGGCGACGACCTGCTGGCCAACGGCTTCACCGGCGACCGGGTCGCGGCCGCCCTCGCCCGCGACGGCATCGACGTCGCGGTCGTCTACGGCCCCGAATACGACATGTGGTTCGACGGCGTCGACCCCGAACTCCAGGCGGCGATGGCCCGGGCGTACAACCGCTGGGGTCAGGAGATGCGGGAGTCCTCCGGCAACCGCGTGCACGTCTCCGGGCCGGTGCCGCTCGTCGACATCGGCCGCGCGGTCGAGGAAGTCTCCTACGCGCACGAGCACTTGGGGACGCGCTGTTTCTGGGCGCGGCCGAACCTGTTCGACGGGCGTACGCTCGGCGACCGCTACTACGACCCCCTGTGGGAGCTGCTCCAGGACCTCGGAGTCGCCTTCGGCACCCACGAGTTCATGGGTCTCAAGGGCCGGTCGTTCGGGCACGACCGCTACAAGACGTTCACCGAATGGCACACCGTCGTGCACCCCTTCGAGACCATGGGCGTCATCACGTCGATGATCGCGCACGGCGTGTTCGAGCGCTTTCCGCGGCTGCGCGTCGCGTACCTGGAAGCCGGGTGCGGATGGCTGCCGAGCTGGCTGCACCGCATCGACGAGCAGCTGGAGATGGCCGGCGAACGGGAGTTCCCGGAGCTGACCATGAGCGCCACCGACTACTTCCGGCGCAACGGGTGGATCTCGACCGAGTGCGAGGACCCGTTCGTCTCGGACGTCGTGCGGTGGATGGGCGACGACCGGATCCTCTTCGAGAGCGACTTCCCGCACCCGGACTCCAAGTTCCCGCACACGACGACCGAGTTCCTGGGCCAGGGGCCCGAGATCCTCTCGGATGACAGCAAGCGCAAGATCCTCTGGGACAACCCCGTCGAGTTCTACCGGTTCCCGGACAGCTACCTGCCCACCGCGTTCACCGAGGCGAGTGACCACTGATGGCCCAGTCGACGACCCCGCGCAACACCGCGCAGACCACGGCTCAGACCACGGCTCAGACCACGGTGCCGACCGCCGCGCAGACCGCGGCACCGATCGCCGCGCCGACCAAGGCACGCATCATCTCCGCCGACTGCCACGTCAACGAGCCTCCGCACGTCTTCGACCGCGTGCCGGCCGAATTCCGCGACCGCACCCCGCGCCTGATGCGCGGCGAGGACGGCGGCGACGGCTGGAGCTTCGACGGGAAGCCGCCCAAGCGGACCTACGGCGTCGAGGCCATGGCGGGCCGCGCCAAGGACGAACACGTCGCCTCCGGACTGCGGTTCGAGGACATCCTGCCCGGCAACTACGACGGCGCCGCACACGTCGCCGACATGGAGCTGGACGGTGTGGACGTCTCGGTGGTCTACCCGGCCAACGCGATCTTCACCTACCAGGCGGCGGACCGCGCCCTCGCGCAGGCCTGCATGCTGGCGTACAACGACTGGATCCTCGACGAGTTCCAGGCCGCCGATCCGTCCCGCATCGTCGGCCTGCCGATGCTGCCTGTGGACGACGGCATGCGGGCGGCGACCGCCGAACTGGAGCGCGTGCTCGCGGCCGGTGCCAAGGCGGCGTTCCTGCCCGGGAATCCGGTACGGCCCTACCACGACCCCTACTACGAGGAGTTGTGGACCGCGGCCGAGCGCAACGGGCTGCCGCTGACGTACCACCGCACCTTCGGCGGCAAGCCGCAGGAGACGGACTGGGACAACGTCGCGAACAACAACTTCAGTGCGGCCGGGACGGTGCACCGGTTCTTCTCGTCGACGCGGCAACTCACGTACATGACGCTGGCGGGGGTCTTCGAACGGCACCCGGGACTGCGGATGGTCGTGGGCGAAGTGAACTTCGGCTGGCTGCCGTTCTGGGCGCAGACCATGGACGAGCAGTTCGAGAACCAGCACTCGATGGGCACCTTGCAGGTGAACAGCCCGCCCAGCAAGGTCCTGGGGGAGCAGGTGTTCGTCACGGTGCTCGACGACCGCGTCGGCTTCGACCTGGTGAAGTCGGGCCGGTACCCGTACCTGGCGGCGGCCGCGATGTTCTCCACGGACTACCCGCACAGCGTGTGCCTGTGGCCCAACACCCGCAAGATCGCCGACGAACTGACCCGCGGCCTCGACGAGACCGACGCCGAGCGCATCCTGTCCGGGAACGCGGCCCGAGTGTACGGAGTCTGACGGTGTCCCAGGGGATCCGGCGGCCGCACCAGGCGGTCGACTTCGAGGAGGCGGCACGGCGGTACCCGCCGCCGCCCGAGTACTTCGAAGGCGCGTACCTCGCTTCCGCCGAGGAGATCGAGCGCGTGCAGCTCGCCCGGCTGCGGCACCGCGCGGACCAGGCCTACCGGATCCCCTTCCACCGCAGGCGCTGGGACGCCGCCGGGTTCGCGCCGGGTGACCTGCGGACGCTGGACGACCTGTGGCGGGCGCCGGCGTACACCGTCGACGACATCCGGCGCAGCATCGAGGCGGCGCCGCCGTACGGCGACTACCAGGGCGTCCTACCCGGCGACGCGGCGCGCGAGCCCATGCGGCTTTACATGTCGGGCGGGACCACAGGGGCGTCCCGGCCGACCTTCTACACCGCATGGGACCGCGCCGTCGGCGGCATCCTGGAGGCCCGCCAGCTCTACATGCAGGGCGTGCGCCCCGGCGACGTGGTGGTGAACTCGTGGTCGTACGGCACCCACAACGGGGCCTTCTCGTTCGACGAGGCCGCGTACCAGTGGCTCAACTGCGTGGTCATCACCGCATCGACCGGCAATGTGACGTCGAGCCGCAAGCAGGTGGAACTCGCCCTGGAATACGGCGCGACGGCCATCCTGACGACCGGGGACTACGTGCTGCGGCTCGCCGAGGTCGTGCGGGAGATGGGGCTCGACCCGCGGAAGGACCTTGCGCTCAAGGCGATTCCCAACATCGGCGACACGGCGCTGCTGGAAGAGACGTTCGGGCTGCCGTGCTTCGCGACGTACGGCTTCCACGAGGTGCAGACGGTGGCCGTCGAATGCGAGGCGCGGGACGGACTGCACGTGTTCGAGGACGCGTTCGTCGTGCACGTCGTCGACCCGGAGACGGGGGAGCGGCTGCCGGACGGCGAGACCGGCGCGCTGGTGGTCACCGAGCTGTACAAGACCGGCAGCGCGCAGTTCCGCTACAACATCATGGACCTGTCGTACCTGATGCCACGTCACCAGTGCGCGTGCGGATCGTGGTTGCGCAAGATCGGCCCCTTCGCGGGACGCGGCGACAACATGGTGAAGCTGCGCGGCGTCAACCTGTGGCCTGAGGTGGTCGGCGAGGTCGCCACGGCCGTGCCGGGCGTGGCCCCCGACTACTTCGTGCGTGCGGTACGCGAGGGCAACCGGGACGAGATGGTCGTGCACGTGGTGGCCGAGGGGGACCCGGCAGGGTATGCGGATCTTGCCGATAGCGTCGAACACGCCCTGCGCGAGCGCTTCGGCGTCCGCATCCGCGCCGAGATCGCGGCTCCCGGCGCACTGGACGGGTGGACCGGGGTCGATGTCTCGCCCAAGCTCAAGAGGTTCCGTGATGAGCGCTGACCGGCAGCCCGCGACCGACGCCCAGCCCGTAAGCGGCGCACAGCCCGCGACCGGCGCCCAGCCTGCAAGCGGCGCACAGCCCGCGGGCGCACAGCGCGCAGTCGACCCGAGGCCCGTGGTCGTCGACTACCTGTGCAACGCCTTCTTCCCCGACCGTCAGGCGCTGTGGGACGACGCGATCGCGTCGACGGGCATCAACGTGCGCGTACGGCGCGGCCCCGACGAGGCGTTCTGCGACGCGGACACAATGGTCGCCCGGATGGACGCGCACGGGGTCGGGACCGTCCTGCTGCCGACCGGGGACCTGTCCGCACACGCGGCGGTGGACCCGCGCGACTACGACCACTACGCGATGCGCTGGACCGAGTACGCGGAGCTGACCAAGCGTCACCCCGGGCGCTTCGCCGCGCTGTTGGTGGTCGACCCGACGCGCGGCATGGCCGGGGTCGCCGACGCACGGGCGCGGATCGCCGACGACCCGACGGTGGCCGGGCTGTACCTGCACACGCACAGTTGGGACCGGCGCTTCGACCACGCCGACTACTACCCCTGGTACGCGATGTGCGCCGACCTGGACGTCCCCGTGGCGATGCAGGCCGGCACCTCCGGCGGGCTGATGGCGAGCGAGTGCGGCCACCCCATCGGGATCGACCGGCCCGCGCTGTACTTCCCCGGCGTGCGGTTCGTGCTGTCGCACACCGGCTGGCCGTGGGTCGACGAGGCGGTGTCAATGGCCATGAAGTTCCCCAACGTGTACCTGGGGACGGGTGCGTACCCGCCGCGCCACTGGCACGCGTCGGTGCACCAGTTCCTCGCCGGGCCCGGGCGGCGCAAGGTCATGTTCGGCACCAACTTCCCGACGGTCGCGCACGGCAAGGCACTTGCCCAGATCGCGGAACTCGACCTGCGCGCGGAGACGCGGGAACGGCTGCTGGGCGGCACGGCGCTCGAGGTGTTCACCCGGCTCGGCAGGTCGGGGCCTCTCGCGACGGGCACGCCGGAGGCACAGGGAACGCCGGAGACATGGGACACGCGGGACACGCCGGAGACACCGGATACGCCGGGAGGCACATCGTGAGCGCTGCGTTCGAGACCGGCCCGACCGTCGGTGCGGTGTACGGCATTCCGCCGCAGCCGCCGATCGCCGAGAACACGCGCGTGCTGGACGCGGGTGCGGTGCGCATCGGCGTCGAGTACCGCGACGTCCGGCCGGACGATTTGCGAGCCGCGTACGCGGGCAACGCCGACCAACTGGCCGAGTTGGCGGAGAAGTCGCCGGCCGGGGGCTTCTCCGACGAAGGCGTGTCCGTGCACGTCTTCGACGCGGAGGACGGCCACGAGTACCTGCGCTTCGACCTGTTCGACGGCGAGCCGCACTACCACTACAACCACCGGACCGGACCGGACGGCGAAGTGGTCAACAACGTCGTGCCGTTCGACGTGACGGCGGGCGGCGACATGCTGGAGTGGGCGTTCGAGCGGCTGCGTACGCGCCTGCCGGAGATGCTGACCAAGGCGGGCGGCGGCGAGTTGGCGGCGAAGGTCGACGCGGCGTTGCTGGAACCGGTCCTGACGGAGGCTCAGGCCATGGCGCTGGCGGCCCGGGCGGCGTACCGGCGGGTGGCAGGGGCGTGAGCGGAGCCGCAGGGAGAGCCGTAGCCGGAGCAAGAGTCGGCGTCGGAGTCGGCGGGCGTGTGCCGGGGAACGCTCTGAGAGGCGCGGGCGCGGAGGACTCGCGCATCCTGGTCCCCGAGCACGAGGTCAAGCGGTTGCTCGCGGAGCTGGGCGTACGGGTGCCGCGTGGGACGGCGATTCCGTACGCCGACGGCCCCGACGCGGTCGCGAAGGCCGCGGAGCAGCTGGGCGCCACGCTGGTCCTCAAGGCGTACGGGCCGGGGCTGGTGCACAAGACCGACGTGGGCGCGGTGCGCCTGGGCCTCGACTCCGCGTCGGTCGCGGCGGAAGCACGCACGATGGCGGTGCGGCTGGCCGGGCACGGTGTGGTGCCGGACGGCTGGCTGGTCGAGGATCAGCAGGCCGCCGGCGTCGAGGTGATCGTCGGCCGGGTGCGAGGCCCCTTTGGAGACGCCATGCTGCTCGGGCTCGGGGGAACGCTGGCGGAGACGCTGGACCAGGCGGTGGTGCGGCTCGCCCGGTCGGGCGCAGTGCCCGCCGGATGGTTCCCGGGCGGATCGCTCGGTGCGGAGATGATCGCCGCCATGCCGGGACTCGACGCGCTGCGCGCGGCCCGGGGCGCCGAGCCGGTGGACCTGGACGCGCTGGCGTTGCTGGTCGACGCGTTGGACGGGCTGCCGGCCGCGGTCGCCGCGGCGTACCCGGGCTTCGAGCCCGACGAGTTCGAGTGCAACCCGGTGATCGCGACGGCCGAGGGGGCCGTCGCGGTCGACGCCCGGCTGATCCTGCGGCGTCGGTCGGAAGAGGTTGGCGCTCGCGACGTGTTCGCTGGATTCGGTGATTCCGTCAAACCCGGCGAATCAGGCAAATCCGGTGAAGATGGCAAATCATGTGAAGCCGGTGAAGCCGGTGAACATCACGCATCCGGTGATGGCTCCCTGCGGCCCGAGTCCGACGCGCCGGGCCGTACCGACTTCGCGCCGTTGTTCGCGCCGCGCACGGTCGCGGTCGCGGGCGCGTCCACCGGCAAGACCACGTTCGGCAATCGCTTCCTCGCCGCGTATCGCGCGTTCGGCTGGACCGACGGGCTGTACGCCGTGCACCCCTCGGCCGAGTCGATCGACGGTGTCCCGGCCGTCGCCTCGGTCGCGGACATCCCCGGTGGCGCCGACTACCTTCTCGTCGCCGTTCCGGCGGCCGCGACCCCCGCATTGGTGGCGGCCGCGGCCGGGCACGCACGGTTCGTGCACGTCGTCAGCGGCGGCTTCCGGGAGGCGGGCGCCGCCGACCTGGAGGACGAGCTGCTGGTGGCCGCGCGGCGCGCGGGCGTACGCCTCCTCGGCCCCAACTGCCTTGGCGTGTACGCCCCCTCCGGCCGCCAGACGTTCCAGCTCGGGGTGTCGGCGGAGCCCGGCGGCGTGGGCGTCGTGTCGCAGAGCGGAGGCCTGGCCGGCGACATCGTCGCCGCGGGCACGCGCCGCGGCCTGCGGTTCTCGGGCCTGGTGACGATCGGCAACGCGATCGACGTCGGTGCCGCCGAACTGGTCGAACACTTCGTCGACGACCCGGCGACCGAGGTGATCGGCATGTACCTCGAGGGCACCCGGGGTGGTGAGCGGTTGGCGCGCGCCGTCCTGCGCGCGGGCGCGCACCGCAAGCCGGTCGTCGTCCTGGCGGGCGGCCTCAGTCGGCAGGGCGCGCGGGCTGTTGCCTCGCACACCGGCGCACTCGCGGGTGAGGAGCGCATGTGGCAGGCGCTGAGCGCCGCTTCGGGGCTCAGCGTGGTGCACACGCTGGAGGACTTCCTTGCGGTACTCGCGATGCTGCAGCGGTATCCGCGGGCGGAGGCATGGTCGGCGTCGGAGCGGCGCTCGGATTCGGGCTCGGAAGCGGGTTCGGGCTCGGGCTCACGATCGCGCACGGGCGTGCTGGTCATCGGCCCCGGCGGCGGTGCGTCCGTCCTCGCGACCGACGCCTGCGACCGGGCGGGGCTTGCCGTACGCCCGCTCCCCGCCGACGTCGTGGCCGCCTTGCGCGAGCGCGGCTACGGCGCCGGGACGTCGCTGCTCAACCCGATCGAGATCCCGCTCGGCCCGGCGACCGGACCCGACTCGTTCGCCCGCGTCCTCGACCCGGTGCTCGCGGCCACGGAGTTCGCCGACGTGCTCCTGCACGTGAACGTGCAGTCCTACTACGGGTACGCGGACACCGGAGTCGCGCCGCTGCTCGCCCTCGTCGAGAGCCTGGCCGGCCCGACCCGGCACGGCGTACGCCTGAGCCTGGTGCCGCGGAACCTGGACTGCGCGCCGAGTGCGGACGCCGAGGGGGTGCTCGCCGCGTGCGCGCGGTCGGGCGTACCGGCGTTCCGCGACCTGGACCAGGCCGCGGTGGCGATTGCCGCGGCGCAGCGCCTGCGCGAGCCGCGGGCATGAGGCTGTTCGGACCGAACCACCCGAACCACCCGTCACACCCGAGGAGTTGCGCATGCGCGCCGCCGTCCTGACCGAGTTCCACGCGCCGCTCGCCGTCCGCGACGACGTCGAGATCGACGAGCCGGGGCCTGGCGAGGTGCTGGTACGGGTCGCCGCGTCCGGCATCTGCGGCTCGGACCTCAAGGCCATCGACGGCAAGAGCCCGGTGGCGCGGCGGCTGCCGGCGATCCTCGGGCACGAGAGCGCGGGGGTCGTCGAACGGGTGGGCGCCGGGGTCACGATGGCGTCGCCGGGCGACCGGGTGATCATCGCGATGACCGGCAACTGCGGGCGGTGCGAGCCGTGCCGCCGCGGGGCGTACGGCGGCTGCCGCAGCCCGATCCGGCTCAGCCAGCTCGGGCAGATGCGGGACGGGACGACACGGCTGCGGGTGGACGGGCAGGACGCGTACCCGTTCATCGGCATCGGGTCGTTCGCGGAGTACGCGGTGGTCAACGAGGAGGTGCTGATCCGGGTGCCGGACGCGTTGCCGCTGGCGCAGGCGTGCCTGCTGGCCTGCGGGGTGATCACGGGTGTCGGCGCGGTGCTCAACACCGCGCAGGTGCAGCCCGGGTCGAGCGTGCTGGTCGTGGGTGCGGGTGGGGTGGGCCTCAACGTGCTCCAGGGCGCCGTGCTGGCGGGGGCGGCGCGTATCGTGATCGCCGACGTAAATCCGGACAAACTCCCCCTGGCGGAGGCCTTCGGCGCGACCGACACGCTGCTGTCCGGCGAAGACCTTCCCGACCAGGTGGGCAAGATCGTGGACGGCGGCGTCGACTACGCCTTCGACGCGACCGGGGTGCCGGGCGTACTGGCCAAGGCCTTCGCGGCCACTCGGGACGGCGGTACGACGGTGATGGTCGGCAGCCCGCCCAACGAGCCGATCAGCCTCATGCCGCAGCAGCTCTTCTTCAACCGCACCCTCAAGGGCTGCGCGGGCGGCGGCGGGCTCCCGGCCCGCGACCTGCCGCGGTTGATCGACCTGGTGGCGTCCGGACGGCTCGACCTCGCGCGGCTGATCAGCGCCACCGTGCCGCTCGACGGCATCAACGGCGCGATCGACGAGGTACGGGCCGGGCGGCTCGCGCGGGCGGTGGTCACCTTCTAGATCCGGGGCGCCGCGCCGATCGGTGCGGGGAGCGGCCGAGGCGGCACGGCCGGCGGCGGCATGGCGGCAGGCTGGAGGCCGCGAGGCCAGAGACGGCAGGCTGGAGGCGGCACGTCCGGCGGCGGCACGGGCTGAGACGACACGGCTGGAGATGGCACGGCCGCGGTTTGGCAAAAGGTCGGTCGGGTTTCCCGCCCGGGCGGAAAACGACGGGACTTCGTCGGCTGCATGGTGATTACATGTAAGCCGCCCGCGTGAGGGCGCGCGTCAGCGTGCCGCTTTTCCCCGCGGGGCCGCGGATAGCCTGGACCGTCCAGGCCGGGTGACCGCCGAGATCCGCTGTGTGTGAGAGAGACCGCGTGCTGATCAAACTCGTCAGGGCCCATCTGAAGCCCTACACCGGGGCCATAGGACTGCTGGTCCTGCTCCAGCTCATCCAGACCTCGGCGACCCTGTATCTGCCGACCCTCAACGCCGACATCATCGACAAAGGTGTGGTCCCCGGGGACAACGGCTACATCTGGCGGACCGGCGGCGTCATGCTCGGCGTATCGGTGCTGCAGATCATCTGCTCGATCGGCGCGGTGTACTTCGGCGCGCGGACCGCGATGGCCCTCGGCCGCGACGTACGAGCCGCCGTGTTCGACCGCGTGCAGTCCTTCTCGGCGCGCGAGGTGGGGCAGTTCGGTGCGGCGTCCCTGATCACGCGTACGACGAACGACATCCAGCAGGTCCAGATGCTGGTCCTCATGACGTTCACGCTCATGGTCTCCGCGCCCATCATGTGCGTGGGCGGCATCATCCTGGCGCTCAACCAGGACGTGCCGATGTCGCTGCTGCTGGTCGCCATCGTGCCGGCCCTCGGCATCATCGTCGGCGTCATCGTGAGCCGGCTGCGCCCGCTGTTCCGCAAGATGCAGGGCGACCTCGACACCGTCAACCGCGTCCTGCGCGAGCAGATCACCGGCCTGCGGGTGATCCGCGCGTTCGTCAAGGACGACCACGAGCGGCGGCGGTTCGAGGCGGCCAACGAGGAACTGACCGACGTGTCCTGGCGGGTCGGCCGCATCATGGCCCTCATGTTCCCGCTGGTCATGACCGTGGTGAACCTGTCGTCCGTGGCCGTGATGTGGTTCGGCGCACACCGGATCGACAGCGGCGACATGCAGATCGGCGCGCTCACCGCGTTCCTCAGCTACCTGATGCAGATCCTCATGTCCGTGATGATGGCCACCTTCATGTTCATGATGGTGCCGCGCGCCGAGGTGTGCGCCGAGCGCATCCAGGAAGTCCTCGAGACCGAGACCACCGTGGTCCCGCCGGTGGCGCCGGTGCGCTCCGTCGAACGGCACGGGTACGTCGAACTCCGCGACGTCGGGTTCCGCTACCCGGGCGCGGAGGCGGCGGTGCTGCGCGGCATCGGGTTCTCGGCGCGGCCGGGGGAGACCACCGCGGTCATCGGCTCGACGGGCAGCGGCAAGACCACACTGCTCAGCCTGCTGCCGCGGCTTATGGACGCCACCGAAGGCGCGGTCCTCGTCGACGGCGTGGACGTGCGTACCCTCGACCCCGCGCTGCTGGCGCGGATCGTGGCGCTGGTGCCGCAGAAGCCGTACCTCTTCTCCGGCACGATCGCCGGCAACCTGCGGTACGGCAACCCTGACGCGACCGACGAAGACCTGTGGCACGCGCTCGACGTGGCGCAGGCGCGGTCCTTCGTCGAGGAGATGCCCGAGAGGCTGGACGCGCCGATCTCGCAGGGCGGCACCAACGTGTCGGGCGGCCAGCGGCAGCGTCTCGCGATCGCGCGGGCCCTCGTACGCAAGCCCGAGGTCTACCTCTTCGACGACTCCTTCTCGGCGCTCGACTACGCGACGGACGCACGGCTGCGCGCGGCGCTCGGCCGGGAGATCGCGCACGCCACCGTGATCATCGTGGCGCAGCGGGTCAACACCATCCGCGACGCGGACCGGATCATCGTGCTCGACGAGGGCGAGGTCGTGGGGGACGGGACGCACACCGAACTGATGGCGTCGAACGCGACGTACCGCGAGATCGTGCTGTCGCAGCTCACCGAGGAGGAGGCGGCGTGACGACGTCGGAACACAACGGCGCGGCGCCTGCCCCCGGAAGCGCGGCGGCGGAGGCGGAGGTGGAGGCCGCGGGGGCCACGCCGGAAGCCGCAGAGACGGTGGACACCGCGAAAGCCGTGGAGAGCCCGGACACCGCGGACACCCCGGACACCGCGGACACCGCGGACACCGCGGACACCGCGGCGCAGAACGGCGCGGCCACGGACGCGGACGGCGCGCCGCGTCGGGGCCCGCAGCCCATGGCCGGCCCCGGCCGCTTCATGGGCGGGCAGCCGGCCGAGAAGTCGCTCAACTTCAAGGCGTCCGGGCTGCGGCTGCTGAAGCTGCTGGAGCCGGAGAAGCGCTGGGCGTACGCCGTCGTCGTCCTCGCCGTGCTCGCCGTCGGGCTCTCCGTGGTCAGCCCGAAGATCCTGGGCGAGGCGACCGACAAGATCTTCACCGGCGCGTTCGGACCGAACGGCGTCGACTTCGGCGCGGTCGGGGTCATCCTCGGCTGGGCGGCCCTGGTCTCCCTGGGGTCGGGCGTGTTCAGCATCATCCAGTCGCGTATCGCGAACCGGGTGCTGCAGCGCGCGATCAAGCGGCTGCGTACCCAGGTGGAGGAGAAGTTGGCGCGGCTGCCGCTCGCGTACTTCGACCGCCAGCCGCGCGGCGAGGTGCTGAGCCGGGTCACCAACGACATCGACAACCTGGGCCAGACACTGCAGCAGACCATGAGCCAGCTGCTCTTCTCGCTGCTCACCATCGCCGGTGTGCTCGGGATGATGTTCTGGATCTCCTGGCTGCTCGCGCTCGTCGCGCTGGTCACCGTGCCGGTCTCGATCATCGTGGCCGCGCGCATCGGCAAGAAGGCCCAGCCGCAGTTCATCCAGCAGTGGAAGACCACCGGCAAGCTGAACGCGCACATCGAGGAGATGTACACCGGCCACGCGCTGGTCAAGGTCTTCGGTCGGCAGGACGAGTCGGCGGAGATCTTCCGGGCGGAGAACGAGAAGCTCTACAACGCCTCGTACCGCGCCCAGTTCGTCTCCGGGCTCATGCAGCCCGCGATGATGTTCATCGGCAACCTCAACTACGTCCTGGTCGCCGTCATCGGCGGCCTCCGCGTCTCATCCGGTGCGCTCTCGATCGGCGACGTGCAGGCCTTTGTCCAGTACAGCCGCCAGTTCAGCCAGCCGCTCACACAGGCCGCCAGCATGGCCAACCTCATCCAGTCCGGCGTGGCCTCCGCCGAGCGCGTCTTCGAACTCCTCGACGCGCCCGAGCAGACCCCCGACCCCGCCGAGCCCGCCCGCCCCGCCGAACTGCGCGGCCGGGTGGCCTTCGAGAAGGTCTCCTTCTCGTACAGCCCCGCCAAGCCCCTCATCACCGACCTGTCGCTGGCCGTCGCCCCCGGGCAGACCGTCGCGATCGTCGGCCCGACCGGCGCCGGCAAGACCACCCTCGTCAACCTCCTGATGCGCTTCTACGAGGTCACCGCGGGCCGCATCACCCTCGACGGGGTGGACACCGCCACCATGTCCCGCGACGAACTGCGTTCGTCGGTGGGCATGGTCCTCCAGGACACCTGGCTGTTCGGCGGCACCATCGCGGACAACATCGCGTACGGCACCTCGGGCGCCACCCGCGAGCAGATCTGCGACGCCGCCAAGGCCGCCCACGCAGACCGCTTCATCCGCACCCTCCCCGAGGGCTACGACACCGTCGTCGACGACGAGGGCACGGGCATCAGCGCGGGTGAGAAGCAGCTGATCACCATCGCCCGCGCCTTCCTCTCGCAGCCCACCATCCTTGTCCTGGACGAGGCCACGAGCTCGGTCGACACCCGCACCGAAGTCCTCATCCAGCGCGCCATGGCCCGCCTCCGGCACGGCCGTACCGCATTCGTCATCGCCCACCGCCTGTCCACCATCCGCGACGCGGACACGATCCTCGTCATGGAGTCCGGCCGCATCGTCGAGCAGGGCAACCACGACACCCTCCTGTCGGCGCGCGGCGCCTATGCCCGCCTCTACGAATCCCAGTTCGCGGAGGCCCCCGCCGAGGTCGACTGACGGCCCGGACACGACTCGGCCCCGGCACATGAGCCACGTGCCGGGACCGAGCCGTCGTCCGCCTCCTCCGCCTGGCCAGGGCACCTGGCCTGGCTACCTGGCGCGGTAACCTGCCGTGCTCACCGGCCGTGCTCACCGGGCGTGCTCACCATGTGCGCTCACCTGGCCGACCCGCCGCAACGGGCCGACCGACCCCGGCTGAGCGCTACTTGTCGAGCCGCTGCCGCAACGGCAGGTCGGCGACGTCCAGGGGCGCCTTGTCGCCCGCACCGCGCGGGGCGTTCGGGGCAGCGACGGCGGACCGCTTGGCGCCCACCTGCGCAGCGCCCACCGCACTGCGCGTGTCGGTAAGGATCTGCTCCGACAGCACAACCGGGCCCCCAAAGACGTCGACCTACGCCCCAGGCCTTCCAGGCGCCCCCAACAACCCGCCCACACAAGCGAACTCGCGTCCAGGCCCTGCGGTTAGCCGACGCCCCGACCCCGCCGACACCCCCCGCGCACTCACCCCACGACACCGCCGCGCCCCTCGGCCAGGTCAGTGCGGTGTCCGCCCACAGCCGGAACCCGACCGCGACCCCGCCCATCCCGACGCGGATCGGCCGCAGGTCCCCACATCCGCCCCCATCGGCCGCCCGGCTCACCAACCACCCCAGCACGTACGATTTCCCGCCGCGAACAGTCCGCAACGCGACCACCGCGACCACCGCCCCGGAGGCTCCCACTTCGTACCACCCCACCGACTGGGGCGCCACGCACCAACCAAAAGCCGGCGCCAACCGACCCGTGTCACCCCCGCCTATCCAGTGGCGAACCCACCCCCAAAGTGCGGTATGGTTTCCGTGCTCGGCCAGCTGAGCACCGGGACGTGGCGCAGCTTGGTAGCGCACTTGACTGGGGGTCAAGGGGTCGCAGGTTCAAATCCTGTCGTCCCGACGGTGTTTGTGCAGGTCAGGGGCATGATCGCGATTCGCGATCATGC
>NZ_JBEZFP010000004.1:0-132497 GCF_040649515.1 Streptodolium elevatio | reverse complement strand
GATGTCCTGGTACGCCGACGCCGCCGCGATCGCCTCGTCGAACTGGCCGAGCCGCAGCCGCGTCTGCACCTCGCCGGACGGGCAGCCGGTCGTCGTGTACGAGTCCCCGCGCACCGCCTTCGTCGCCAACTTCCTCGGCCAGTCCAACCTGCTGCCCGCCGACGTCACCGGCCGCAGCGGCGCCGACCTGCTGCTGGACGTACACGGCACCCGCATGACGCTGCCCGCCGACCGCAGCGCCGCCACCGGCGACAAGCTGGTGATGGGTATACGCCCCGAGAAGATCAGCATGGCCAAGGCCCTCCCCGAGGGCGTCGACGGCCTCAACCACCTGCATGCCACGGTCACCGAGGCGGCCTTCATCGGCGTCTCGACCGAGTACCGGGTGCGCACCGCCGGCGGGCACGAACTCGTGGTCTTCGCCCAGAACCGCGACGACGAGCGTCCCCGGGTGGGCGACGAGGTCGTCCTGCACTGGTCGCCCCGGCACGGCTTCGGCCTCGACGCCGCCCAGGACCTGGAAGCCGGGACCGGGGAGGACGCGCTGTGACGGCCCTGACCGAGGAGCCGGCGGCTCCGCCGGAGGCCCCGCCCCCGCCGTCACTGCTGATCCGCGCGGGACGCGAACTGCGGCGTACGCCCTACCTCCTGCTGCTGCCCGGCATCGCGTGGCTGGTGTTCTTCTTCCTCGTCCCGCTGTACTTCCAGGCGAAGATGTCGGTGTCGTCGGGGTCGCTGGAGAGCGGCTTCAGCGTGACGTGGGCGTGGGACACGTTCAGCGAGGCGTTCAAGGCATACGACGAGCACTTCCTGCGCTCGGTCTACTACGCGGGCGTGGCCACGGTGCTGTGCCTCGTGCTGGCCTACCCCCTCGCGTACACGATCGCGTTCCGGGCCGGGCGGTGGCGCAACCTCCTGCTGGTCCTGGTGATCGCGCCGTTCTTCACCAGCTTCCTGGTGCGCACCCTGGCCTGGAAGACGATCCTGTCCGACAGCGGCACCGTCGTCGGCTTCCTCAACTGGGCGCACATCACCGGCGCCACCGCGACGCTCGGGCTGACCGAGGGCGACCGTGTGCTCGCCACACCGCTCGCGGTGGTCACCGGACTCACGTACAACTTCCTGCCGTTCATGATCCTGCCGCTGTACGCGTCCCTCGACCGCATCGACCCGCGCCTGCACGAGGCCGCCCGCGACCTGTACGCGAGCCCGGCCGCGACCTTCCGCCGCGTCACCCTGCCGCTGTCCATGCCCGGCGTGGTGGGCGGCACGCTGCTCACCTTCATCCCGGCGTCCGGCGACTACATCAACGCGCAACTGCTGGGCACCACCCGGGAGACGATGATCGGCAACGTCATCCAGTCCGAGTACCTGCGCGTACGCGACTACCCCACCGCCGCCGCCCTGTCGTTCGTGCTCATGGCGGTCATCCTGGCGATCGTCACCGTCTACATCCGCCGCGCCGGAACGGAGGACCTGGTGTGAGCGAGCGAAGCCGACGAGTCAACCGGAGTATGTGTTTCGGGTACGCGGCCACCGGGCGCGGCGAGGTGGGGGCATGAGCACCGTGGTGGGCTGGATCCGGCGCAACCTGGTCGTCCTGTGCGGCCTCGGCACGCTCGTCTACATGCTGGCGCCGAACGTCGTCGTGATGGTCTTCTCTTTCAACGACCCCGAGGGCCGCTACAACTACGAGTGGGCGCAGTTCTCCACCGAGGCGTGGAGCGACCCGTGCGGCGTGTCGGGCATGTGCGACTCGCTGACGCTCAGCTTCAAGATCGCCATCCTGGCGACGCTGTTGGCCACCGTGCTCGGCACCCTCGTGGCGTTCGCCCTCGCCCGCTACCGGTTCCGGGCGCGCGGCGTCGTCAACTCGCTGATCTTCCTGCCGATGGCGATGCCGGAGATCGTGATGGCCGCGTCGATCGCCATGCTGTTCCTGAGCATGGGCATGGACGCCGGCTTCACCACCATCCTCATCGCCCACGTCACCTTCTGCGTCAGCTTCGTGGTCACCGCCGTCAAGGCCCGCATCCTCGGCATGGACCCGGCGCTCGAAGAGGCCGCCCGGGACCTGTACGCATCGCCGGTCCAGGTCTTCCTGCGCGTCACGCTGCCGCTCGCCGCGCCCGGCATCGCCGCGGGCGCGATGCTCGCCTTCGCCCTGTCCTTCGACGACTTCATCATCACCAACTTCAACGCGGGCCCGGACACCGTCACGTTCCCGATGTTCGTCTGGGGTGCCGCGCAGCGCGGAACTCCCCCGCAGATCAACGTGATCGGCTCCGCCATGCTCCTCGCGGCGGTGGCCATCGTGGTGGCCGGCCAGATCGTCGGGCGGCGCAACCGCGCGAAGGTCTGACCGGCCGCGCGCCGGGACGCGGCCGTCGTCCGCGTTCCGGCTCCCGGCACACGCACCGTCATGGGAATTCCGAACGACCCGAAGGGCTTTGCCATGCCCGAAAAAAGCCGTACTCCCGAGCCGTCCGATCCCACCGACACCCCGACTTCCGCGTCGGCCTCGGCCACCCCGCCTTACTCGTCGGCCGCGCCGTCCTCACCCGATCCGGCGCGCGACCGTGAGCTCGGCATGCACCGGCGCATCCAGCGCCGCGACTTCCTCAACGGCATGGCGGTCACCGCCGGGGCCCTCGCCGCCATGCAACTGCCGGGTATGACCGGCCAGGCCGCCGCCGACGCGCCGCGCCACGGCGGCGGACCGGGTGACGGGCACGGCGACGGGCAGGGCGGGCCGTACCCGCCCGGGCTCACCGGGTTGCGCGGCAGCCAGCCCGGTTCGTTCGAGACCGCCCATGAGGTACGGGACGGCACCTTCAAGCCCGGCCGCACGGTCCCCACCGGCGAGAAGTACGACCTGGTCGTGGTCGGCGGCGGCATCAGCGGCCTCGCCGCCGCGTGGTTCCACCGCGAACGCCACGGCCGGCAGGCGCGGATCCTCGTCCTCGACAACCACGACGACTTCGGCGGCCACGCGCGGCGCAACGAATTCACCGTCCGCGGCCGCAAACTGATCGGCTACGGCGGCACCCAGTCGCTCGACGGCCCGGCGACCTACAGCCCCGAGGCGAGCGGCCTGATCAAAGCGCTCGGGGTGGACACGCAGAAGTTCTACAAGGCGTACGACGGCGGCTTCGGCGAGCGCTGGGGCCTGGGCGACGCCACGTTCTTCAACCGCGAGGCCTTCGGCCGCGACGTGCTCGTCAAGGGCAGCGGGTACGGTGACCCGGCCGCGTTCGCCGCCGGCACGCCGTTCTCCGAGGCCGGACGCGCCGACCTGGTGCGGCTGTTCTCCGACCCCGCGGATCCGTTGGCCGGGCTGACCGACGACGAGAAGAAGGCCAAGCTGATTCGTATCAGCTACGAGGCATACCTGCGTGACGTACTGCGCGTGGGCGCCGAGGTCCGGCTGATGCTCCAGCGCGACACGCACGGGCTGTGGGGCGTCGGCATCGACGCGGTGTCCGCGCTCGACTGCTGGGCGACGTGGCAGCCGGGTTTCCAGGGGCTGAACCTGGCGCCGACGCCGTACCCGGGGCTCGGCAAGACGCCGCGGCACGCCATGGAGTCGGAGGAGCCGTACATCTTCCACTTCCCGGACGGCAACGCCTCGGTGGCCCGGCTGCTGGTGCGCAGCCTGGTGCCGGACGTGCTGCGCGGGCACACGATGGAGGACATCGTCACCGCCCGCGCGGACTACACGAAGCTCGACCAGTCCTCGAACCGGGTGCGGATCCGGCTCGGGTCGACCGCGGTGCACGTGGCGCACGACGGCCCGGTACGCAGGCCGCGCGGCGTGACCGTGACGTACGCGCGGGGCGGGCGCACCTACTCGGTGAGCGCCGACGCCGTCGTGATGGCCTGCTGGAACACGATGGTGCCGTACCTGGTGCCCGAACTGCCGCCCGAGCAGAAGGCGGCCCTCGCCTACTGCGTCAAGGTCCCGCTCGTGTACACGAACGTCGTGCTGAACAACTGGCGCGCCTTCACCAAACTGGGCATCGAGGGAGCGCGGACGCCGGGCATGTACTGGGAGGGCTTCGGCCTGGACTTCCCGGTGTCGCTCGGCGACTACCGCTTCTCCAGGGACCCGTCCGAGCCGGTTGTCGTGCACGTGTCGAAGGCGCCGACCAAGCCCGGCCAGGGGCTTCCGGCGCGCACCCAGCACAAGGCCGGGCGGGCGGAGCTGTACCGGACCACCTTCGAGACGTACGAGCGCGAACTGCGCGAGATGCTGGGCCGCTCGTTGTCCGGCGGCGGCTTCGACCCGGCGCGGGACATCGCCGCGATCACCGTCAACCGGTGGCCGCACGGGTACGCGTACGAGTACTCGTCGCTGTGGGACCCGATCGGTCCGGACGAGGAGATGCCCTTCGGCATCGGCCGCCGGACGTACGGCCGCATCGCGATCGCCAACGCCGACTCGGCGGCCTTCGCCTACACCGACGCGGCCATCGACCAGGCGTACCGGGCGGTGCACTCGCTGCCGCGGCACTGAGCGGAGTCGGGCAGCCCGGGGTCGGCACGGGGGTGGTGCGGGGGTGGTGCGGCGCGGGCGCAGGACCCCCGTTGGAGGACGTGTCATGCCGGTGCCGGGCGGCGTGCGCCACCTAGCGTGACGGGATGATCGTCTCGTTGCTCGCCGCGGTCGCGGCGGCCTTCTTCTACGGGGTCGCGACCGTCCTCCAGGCGCTCGGCAGCCGCCGCGTGCGGCAGACCAGGGGTGGCGGGCTCGACCCGCGACTGCTGGTCCGGGTGTTCCGGCAGTGGCCGTTCGTGGTCGGCACGCTGCTCGACCTCGCCGGGTTCGCCGCGCAGTTGGTGGCTCTCGCGGAACTCCCGGTCTTCGCGGTGGAGGCGGCGCAGGCCGCGAACCTCGCGGTGACCGCGGTGGTCGCGGTGCCGCTGCTCGGCGTCGTCCTCGGGCGGCGCGAGTGGGGGGCGATCTTCGCGGTGTGCGTCGGGCTCGCACTGCTGGGCCTGTCGGCGGGCCGCGAAGGGCCCGCCGAGACCGGCGACGGGTTCCGGTACGCGCTGCTCGGCTCGGTCGCGGTGATCGTCCTGCTCGGCGTGTGGGCGGCCCGGCGCACGGAGCCGTGGCGCTCGCGTCTGCTCGGGCTCACGGCCGGGTTCGGCTTCGGCCTGATCGCGCTCGCCGGACGCGTGCTCACCGACGTGGCGGTGCGCGACCTGTGGACGAACCCCGCGACGTGGGCACTGGTGCTGGCCGCCGTCGTCACGATGCTGATCTACGCGACAGCGCTCCAGGGCGGCGCGGTCACCGCCGTCGCGGCGGCCCTGGTGGTGGGCGAGACGGTGCTGCCCGCCGCGGCGGGCATCATCTTCCTCGGCGACCACAGCCGGCCGGGGTTCGCGCCCGCCGCGGCGGCGGGGTTCGTGTGCGCGGTGGCCGGGGCGATGGCGCTGGCGAAGTTCGGCGAGGGCGGCGACCCCGATCCCGCCGACGGCGACACGGGCAACGACAGTGCCGACAGCAGTGGTGACGACGGCGACAGCGGTCAGGCGAACGCGGCGGCCTGCTGACGGAACATCAGCGCGTAGCTGCCGTCGCGTCCCACGAGTTCGTCGTGCGTGCCGATGTCCTCGACCCCGCCGCCGTTCAGCACGATGATCAGGTCGGCCATCCGGACCGACGAGAAGCGGTGGGAGACCAGCAGCACGGTGCCGCCGTTCTCGCGTACGCGCGCGGCGGCCCCGACGTACCGCTCGTACAACGCGTGCTCGGCGACCGGGTCGAGCGCGGCGGTCGGCTCGTCGAGCACCAGCAGCAGCGGCGCCGGGTGCATCATCGCGCGCGCCACAGCCAGCCTCTGCCACTGCCCGCCGGACAGTTCGGCCCCCTCGCGGTACGACCGGCCGAGCGCCGTTTCCAGGCCCTCCGGCCAACGCGCGAGCAGGGCCTCCGCGTCGGCCCGCCGCAGCGCCGCGGTGACGGCGGCGGGGTCGTCCATGCGCTCCGCCAGACCGGCCCCCACGCTGTGCTGAACGCTCGTCTCCAGCCGCAGGAAGTTCTGGAAGGTGCCGGATGTCCGGGCGCGCCACGCCGCGATGTCGAGGTCGGCGAGGTCGGTGCCGTCCACCGTGATGCGTCCGCCGTCCGGGCGGTGGAATCCGCAGAGCAGCTTCACCAGGGTCGTCTTGCCGGCACCGTTGACACCGACCACGGCGACGGTCCGCCCGGCCGGCAGGACGAGGTCGACGCCGTCCAGCGCGGGGCGTGCGGCCCCGGGGTAGCTGAAGCGCACGCCTTCGAGGCGGATTCCGGCGGTCAGTCCGTCGGGGACGGCGGCGGTCCCGGAGTACCGGGCATGCTCCTCGGCCGCGCGGTCGACGAGCCATGCGTACCGGTCGGCCATGCGCAGCCCCGCACTCACCTGGCGCGTCGTGGTCGCCAACGCCGAGACGTTGCCACGCAGTTGCACGAGGACCTGGGCGACGAGGAGGACGTCGCCGGGCGTGGCGCGGCCGGCCCGGGCCTCGGCGACGACCAGGAGCAGCGCGCCCACGTACCCGGCCGCGACGACGAGCCATCCGGCAACCGCGGTTGCGGACGCGCGGACCGCTCCCCCGAGGCGGATGCGGGCGGCCCGGGCCCATGCCTCGTCCGCACGGCGGTCGAGTGCGTCCGCGCAGTCGAAGACGCGCATCTCCATCGCGGCGGTCGGGTGGGTGAACAGGCTGTGCAGGTGGTCTGCGGTACGCACGTGCTCGGCCGCATCCAGCGCCGCACGTTCGACGTGTGCCTGCGCCCGCCCGGCGAGCAGGACCGACGGAACCGCCAGCAGCGGCGCCACGGCCAGGAGCGGATGGACCCAGGCGAGCAGCGCGACGGCGATGAGGACGCGTACCGCCAGCGAGACGAGGTCGGCGATCGAGAAGGCGGCCCGGACCAGCGGGGCGCCGCCCTTGCGCAGCAGCGCGATCTGGTCGGCGTACTCGGGGTGTTCGAGGTGGTCGGTGCCGGGCATGTCGCCGGTGATGCGGACCGTCTCGGTGTTGATGCGCGCGCCGACGGTGGCGGCGAGCGAGTCGTGGGTGTTGCCGTAGACGCGCAGGCAGGCGCCGTTCACGCCGGCCGCGAGGGCCGCGATGCCGGCCGAAGTGAGGGCGTAGCCCCAGGCACCCTCGGCGGCGCCGTCGACCATGCCCTTGAGGGTGAGGCTGGTCGCGGCCCCGGCCAGGCTGACCAGCACGATCATCAGGGCGGCCGAGCGGAGGAGGCCGGGGCGGCCGTGTGTGACGGCTTCGCGTAGGATCCGCAGGCGCCTGCGCGTCGGGGCCGGCCGCACGGTGTCGCCCTCGGCTATGCCGCGCCAGGTGACGTTCATGTGCGGTCCTCCTCGCGCGCGGTGCGGGCGGCCGGAGCGGCTGTGTGGCGGGCCGCGGGACCCGGTGCGGGACCGACTGGGGGATCGACCGGGGGATCGACTGGGGGATCGACGGCCTCGCGGGCTTCTTCGCGGAAGCGTTCGGCCTGGAGTTCGTGGAGTTTGCGGTACATCCCGCCGAGCGCCATGAGTTCCGGGTGGCTGCCGTCCTCGGCCACCCGGCCGTCGTGCACGACCACGATGCGGTCCGCCCGGCGGACCGTGGAAAAGCGGTGCGACACCACGATGTTGGTGAGGTCCTGGGCGGTCTCCATGAGGCGGTCGAACAACTCCGTCTCGGCGGTGACGTCGAGTGCGGCGGTCGGTTCGTCGAGGACGAGGATGCGGGCGCCCTCGCGCGCCGCGTAGAGCGCGCGGGCGAGGGCGACGCGCTGCCACTGCCCGCCCGAGAGGTCGCCGCCGCCCTTGTACGCGGGCGACAGCACGGTGTCCCATCCGTGCGGCAGCGCTTCGATGCGTTCGAGGAGGCCGACCGCGCGGGCCGCCTCGTGCAACGCGGCTTCCCGCAAAGCGGCTTCGTTCGGCGCCGCCTCGTTCCGTGCCGACCCGGCCGCCGTGGTCCGGCCCAGCGCCGCCAGCCCGACGTTGTCCCGCGCGGACAGTTCCAGGCGTACAAAGTCCTGGAACACGACCGCGATCTGGTCCCGCCACAGTTCCGGCGGGACGGCGTTGACGTCGATCCCGTCGACGAGGATGCGGCCGCGCGTCGGTGCGAAGAACCCGCACATCAACTTGAGCAGCGTGGTCTTGCCGACGCCGTTCTCGCCGACGATCGCGACCGAGTCGCCGGCCGGGACGGTCAGGTCGAGGCCGCGCAGGACGTCGCGTTCGGTGCCGGGGTAGCGGAACCAGACGTCCTCGAAGACCACGGACGCGCCCGTTCCCGGGGAACGCACCGCCTCGGCGGCGGCCTGCCGGTGCCCCTCGGGATGCCCCGTCGGCGCCGGGGCCCGCAGCAGCCCGTCGACCACGCGCAGCGCGTCGAGTTGGCGCAGCGCCGCCGCGATGTAGACCGCCTCGAACCCCATGACTCCCATGGACGACAGCCCCAGCACACCGCCCAGCGTCGTCGCGAGCCGTGCGGGCGTGAGGTCACCGTCGAGCGCCGAGATGGTCATGAGGACGAAGGGCACCCCCGCGCCGACCGAGGAGAGGATGAACACCGCCCAGTGGCTGGCCAGCGCCGACTGCGTCAAGCGGCGCATGACGTCCGCGTGTGCGTCCGCGTGCCGGCCGAACTCCCGGGTGGCCCAAGGCCCGAAGCCGAACACGCGGGACTCCTGCGCGCCGGCTGCGCCGCCCGCCACCTGCTCCCAGTAGTCGGCGCCGCGCTTGGCGGCGTTCATCTTGGGGAGTTCGCGGACGACCTTGGTGTACTGCCGGACCAGGACGGCGCGTTGCACCAGCATGCAGGCGAGGACGAAGAGCGCGAGCCACGGCGAGTACAGCGCGACCAGGGCGGTGGCCGCGGCAGCCCCGAAGAAGCGGGCGAGCAGCCACAGTTGGCCCTCGACGCCGGTGCCCAGGTTGATCGACCCGGTGTCGACGGCCGGCATTCCGGCGGCGTCCCGCATCGTCTGGTCCTCGACGTGGGCGATACCCGCGGGCGAGGAGAGCGCCCGGCGTACGCGTGCCCGCACCGCGCCGTTGACGCGCAACGCGGCCCAGTCGCGGAACGCCTGCAGCAGATCCGGCGCGACGAGGTCCAGGACCAGGGCCACGGCCACCAGTACGAGCGGTGCGGTGAGCCCGGTGAGGCTCGCGTCGTCGCGCACGATGACGGTGGCGCGGGCGACCAGCCAGCCGATCGCCCCGGCCGTGACCGCGGGCAGCACGCTCACCACAAGCATCAAGGCCGCCAGGCCCGCGATCACGCGCGGGCCCAGCGGCCGCAGAAGTGCCAGCAAATAGAACCGATCGCGCACGTGTCCCCCGTCGCGTCCCGTCGATCTCGGTAACGCGCAAGTTGGCAGAGATCGGCGGGTGTTGCAAGCAAGTTGGCGGGCGCGGAACCACTTGACCGTTCCTTTGACGGAAAGCGCGACGGCCCCGTCACCGTGAGGTGCGTGGCCTGCCCCGGCACCGGACCGGACGGGTCGCGAGGACGGCTCCCGCGCCGCCGGGCGGCTCAGTCCTCCGGCTCGATCAGGGCGTACTCCAACTCGCCGACAGCGTGCGCGAATTCGCCCGGCGTGAAGATCGCGCCCTCGTAGACGAAGGCGGGTTCTATCGCGGTCTCGAGGTCGCCGCCGGCGGTGGTGTCCACCACGACGACGGCCCATCCGATGACCGGGCAGAGCACCGAGTCGGCACCAGGCCTGGTCAACTCGAGGTCCCAGCCCGGCTCGGCGGGAGTGAGGTTGACGACGCTGCGGCGGGTGTAGCGCATGGCGGAGGCTCCTCGGGCTGCGGGGGCGCACGAGCGGTGACGCTGTGTCGGATGTCGGCACAGCCTATGGTGCGCAAGTGACAGGCGTGCGACGCGGTGCGATGTGATCGTCCCGCCGACGCATCGTCGGGGACGATCGGGGCACGATGGTGGGGAGGTGCGCCCGAAGGGCACCCGGAATGCGCGGCGCCGCCACGTCGTTCCACAGCTCGTCGGGAATCCATCAGGATGATCCACACAGGACGGACACGCAGGACGGAGAGGCACATGGCCACGGTCGAACTGACCAAGGAGAACTTCGACGAGGTCGTCGCGGGCGACGGACTGACCGTGATCGATTTCTGGGCGGCTTGGTGCGGACCGTGCCGGCAGTTCGCCCCGACGTTCGAGAAGGTCTCCGAGAACGAGCCCGAGGTCGTCTTCGCGAAGGTGGACACCGAGGCGCAGCCCGAGCTGGCGGCCGCGTTCTCGATCAGCTCGATCCCCACGATCATGCTGGTCCGGGACAACGTGATGGTGTACTCGCAGCCGGGGGCGCTGCCCGAGACCGCGCTCGTCGACCTCATCTCGCAGGCCAAGGGCCTGGACATGGACGAGGTCAAGCGCAAGGTCGCGGAGGCGCAGACCGAGCAGGCCAAGGCCACCGGGCAGTCGGTCAACGGGGACCACGCGGGCGAGGCCTGACCCCGCAGACCCGCGGGGGGCGGCCCGCGCCCGTACCCGCGCAGGCACCGCGTACGCGAATCGGCGAGTGATCCCTTTGCACTCGGCGGCCGACGGAGGTGTACTGGAGGGAACGGGAGAAGTCCGCAAGAGACAGACGCGGAGTAGCGGTCCTTGTTGGCCGTGCACCGCGCAATCAGGGTCCGCGAGAAGTGGACGGGGCTTCTCCCGCTCAACTCGTCCGAGATCCCCTGGTCCGCCCTCCGGGAACGGCCAGGCACCGGCGAAGCAGATGGCCCGGCACCCACAGGGTGCCGGGCCTTCGCCGTGTCCGGGCGGCGGCGATGCGGGCGCAGGAATCTTCACTAAACGGGCATATGTGTCAAAACGGTACTACGTTGAAAAGGAATGGAGGCCAAACGGCCTGCCGAACAAGGCTGGGCACACCCGGCCACAGCTTGGGAGCACGCCATGGCACGCACGAAAAGCGGGTTCAACGCCTGGTCCGGATGGGTGGCGTTCGCGGCGTTCACGCTGCTGACGCTCGGCATCCTCAACCTGATGATGGGTCTGACCGCGCTGTTCCGCGACGGCTACTTCGTGACCGATTCCGGCGACCTCCTGGTGTGGAGCTACACCACGTGGGGCGTCATCATGCTGTGCTTCGCCGCGCTGCAACTCGCGGTGGGCATGGGCCTGCTGACGGGCGCGAGTTGGGCCCGGTACATCGCCGTCGGCCTGGCGATGCTGAACATCATCGGCCAGATCGGCTTCCTCGACGCGCACCCGGTGTGGTCCAGCATCGTCATCGCGCTGGACATCGTGGTCCTGTACGCGCTGACCGCACGCTGGAACGACGCCCAGGGCCTCGGTCAACCCATGTCGATGACGGAGGAGGCCGAGTGGCGGGCCGGTGACACGGCAGGCCGGCACGCGGCCGGTGCGCCGCAGCAGTCCCCGCGCGGCGGTGGGGCGGACGGCAGCCAGATGGGTCCCTCGTAACACCTGGCCGAGCAGTCGCGGTGGCCCCGCCCCTCCCCCGGGGGGCGGGGCCACCTGCGTTTCGGCGCCGGATCGTCCGTACGGCCGCTCGCGGGTCGGCCTCAGGCGTCGGGGCGCGTTATGTAGTGCGGCTGGACGACGCCGGCCGGCAGCACCGTGTCGGCCGCCTCCAACGGGTGCTCCGCACCGAAGACGGTCCGCTCGACGACGGTCACCAGCGCGCTTCGGGCGACGTTGAGCAGGCGGGCCTCGTCGGTCGTGACGCCGCGCGGGACCAGGTCCTCGTTGACCCGGATCGCCGGGAGTCCGATCGCGGCGAAGCGGGCGAGCACCCCCTTACCCGCGTGCGGACCCTCCTCGGGGAAGACGATCGGGGTGCCGCCCGTGAGGTGCAGCGGCTCCCAGCTGGTGATCAGCGCGTACGGGCGGCCGCCCGACGTGCATTCGTACGTGGTCCTCATGACGTCCGCACCGATGTCGACCGCCAGGCGCTGCGCGACGTGGCGGTCCGCGGTCACGGTCGTCGTCTCGTGGGTGTACGCGGTCGCCCGCCCGTCCTCGAACGCCGGTGCCACCGAGCCGCCGCCCGGCTGCATGACGCGTGTGACGGCCCGCCGCGTGAGCCCGGTGAAGTACACGCCCGCTCCCATGCGGCCCTCGACGATCCCCTCCACCGCGAGTTCCCGCAGGGCGACCTCGACGACCGCGAGATCGCACCCGCCCTCCCGGGCCAGTTCCTCGGGCGGCGGGAGAGCGGAACCGGGCTTCCACTCCCCGGCCAGAATGCGCTGCCGGATCCGGTCCGCGAATTGCCGGTATTGCGCAAGATCGGCTGCTGCCATGCGAGTTCCCCCCATCACCTACCACTGACAGGCGGGCCAGGGTACTCACGCCCACGAAGCGTCACAAGGTCCACACCACTCCCCCGAGTCCCGCCCGCCCCGGAGTGCGTTCACCCGAACGACGTACCTAGTTGAAGTTTCAACGAAATCGAGGTACTGTCCTGGGGTCAGGTTGAACGTTCAACAATCACGGACAGGATTCAGTCATGGGCCTCTTCTCCCGCACCCCCAAGTCGTCCCCGGCCACCTCGGCCGACTCCGCCGTCGCGGTCGCCACCGGCCCCGACCTGGCGCACCTGACCGGCAATTACGTCATCGACACGACGCACAGCACGATCGGCTTCTCGGTGCGCCACGCGATGGTCACCAACGTGCGCGGCGCCTTCACCGAGTACGAGGGCCTTCTGCACCTCGACGGCGCCGACCCGGCCGCGTCCAGCGCCGCCATCACCATCAAGGTCGCGAGCATCGACACCAACCAGGCGCAGCGCGACGAGCACCTGCGCACCGGCGACTTCTTCGCCGTCGAGGCGCACCCGGAGATCACCTTCCGCAGCACCTCGGCACAGCGCCTCGGCGACGACAGCTACCGCATGACCGGGGACCTGACGATCAAGGGCACCACGCGCCCGGTCGTCCTGGACCTGGAGTACACCGGCACGGCGACCGACGCGTACGGCATCGACCGCGTGGGCTTCGAGGGCGGCACGACGATCGACCGCACCGACTGGGGCCTGTCGTACAACGCCGCGCTGGAGACCGGCGGCGTGCTGATCGGCGAGAAGGTCAAGCTGAGTTTCGACATCTCCGCCGTGAAGGCCGCCTGAGCCCGCCTTCACCTCGGGGGGCCGCCGCGGCGCGGCCCCGCGGTGTCAGAGGCCGAAGTCGGCGCGCGCGATGCCGAGCGCGACGCACGCCTCGCGGACGACCGCTCGCTCTGTCGGGTCGAAGCGGCCGTCCGCACCGCCGATGACGATGCCGATCTGGACGACCGCGCGTGCCTCGTCCGGATCGGCCTTGACGGCGGCGATGTCCTTCATGACCCGCGCCTTGCCGGAGCGGGTGTCCGTCCGCAGCACGTCGATGTAGTCGTGGAAGCGGCGCTGCAGGTCGTTCTTGTCGAAGCCGCGCAGCGCCTCGTTGTCGACGATCAACTGCGCGACCCGGCGGGTCTCGGCCGGGTCGATGGTCCCGTCCGCGGCGGCCACCAGCGCGCACATGGCCATGCTCGCGTCGCGGAACGCCTCGCTGGTCAGGCTGTCCTTCCGTGCCGTCAACTGCGCCTGCATCTGCTGCACGGACTGCTTGAGCTTGTCCCAGAGGGGCATGGCGTCTCTCCCGAGGTCTTCCGTGTCGCCGGTGCCGCGCGCCGACGACCGGGGCGCATCCGGTGCCACGACGTTAGACGAACACGGCGATCAGGACGTGAGTACGGCGCCGTACCGGACCAGAAGCGCGCCGATGCCGTCGAGGACGCCCTTCAGGCCCGCCTCGAACTGCCGGTCCAGCTCCAGTTGGAAGGGCCTCGGCTTGCGGAACGCCGAGGAAAGGCGCGGCAGGTCGGCGAGCAGCTCCGGGTTCACGTGGCTGCCCTCGCGATCCCACCACTGCTGGGCGGTGACCCCGGTCTTCCGGGTCAGCTCGACGTCGTTGACGTGGATGAGCGCGATGCCCTGGGTGAACGCGACCACGATCAGCAGCAGCCGCAATTGCTCCTCGGGCGGCACCGCGAGGCCGTCGAACGCGGCCAGCGCGCGTTCGCCGTCCAGTGCCGCGTTCCGCGTCCAGCGCATGCGCGAACCGACCATCGCGTGCTGCAGGATCCACGGGTGCCGGCGGTAGAGTCCCCAGTCGCGCCGCGCGGTGTACTCGAGCCCGGCCCGCCAACCCGCCGGGACCGGATCGGGCTGCGGCTCCTCGCCCATCGCAGACTCGACCATCAGGTCGACGAGTTCGTCGCGCCCGCCGACGTGGCGGTACAGGGACATCGTGCCCGCGCCGAGGTACGCCGCGAGGCGCCGCATGTGCAGGTTCTCCAGCCCCTCGTCGTCGGCGAGGGCGATGGCGGCCGCCACGATGCGCTCGGTCGACAGGTGGGGGCCGCCGCCCTCCGCGTTGTCGGGAGGATCGACCGGCACCGGACGCCCGCCGCCCGGTGGGCGCCGGGTCTGCGGTGCCGGCGCCCGGCCTGCCGTGGCCTTGCGCGCGCGGTACGCCTTCGCCCGGCACGAGCGCGAGCAGTAGTCGCGGGGGCGGCCCCGGCCGCCGTCGTCGGCGATCGCCTCCCCGCACCACGCGCAAACAGCCATTGCCGACCCTTCTTTTCGTCACGCTCGACTTCGTGTCGAAATTCTACCGGGCAGAGCTTCGAGCGTGACGAAATATTCCATCAAGCCCGCGTAAATAATGCATTGAGACTTCTTCCGGGCCATGCGTATCGTGTACGCGGCACTGCGTACGACGTACCCGAGGAGTTTCGATGGCAACGCCGGATCCGCCCGAGCAGGTGCACGGCAAGGCGGGCACCAAGGAGTGGATCGGCCTCGCCGTCCTCGTCCTCCCCTGCATGCTCGTGTCGATGGACATGTCGGTGCTGTTCATGGCGCTGCCGTTCCTGAGCTCGGACCTGGACCCGAGCAGCTCCGAACTCCTGTGGATCATGGACGCCTACGGCTTCCTGCTCGCCGGACTCCTCATCACCATGGGCACGCTCGGCGACCGCATAGGCCGCCGCAAGCTGCTGCTGATGGGCGCGGTCGGGTTCGGCGTCGCCTCCGCGCTCGCCGCGTACGCCACCAGCCCCGCGGGCCTGATCGCCGCCCGCGCGCTGCTCGGCGTCGCCGGCGCGACGCTCGCGCCCTCGACGCTCTCCCTGATCCGCAACATGTTCCACGACCCCGCCCAGCGCACGACCGCCATCGGCATCTGGACGGCCGGGTTCGCCGGCGGCGGCGTCCTCGGGCCGGTGATCGGCGGCGTGCTCCTCGAACACTTCTGGTGGGGCTCGGTCTTCCTGATCAACGTGCCGGTGATGCTGCTGCTCCTGGTGCTCGGCCCGCTGCTGCTCCCGGAGTTCCGCGACCCGCGGCCCGGCCGCTTCGACTTCCCCGGCGCGGCGCTCTCGCTGGTGTCGGTCGTGGCCGTCGTCTACGGCATCAAGAAGATCGCCGAGGACGGCTTCTCCTGGACGTACCTCGGCATCAGCCTCGCGGGCCTCCTAGTAGGCGCCGCGTTCCTGCGCCGCCAACGGGTGATCGACCACCCGATGATCGACGTCGGCCTGTTCCGCTCCCGCACGTTCAGCGTGTCGCTGGCCACGAACTGGCTGATGATGCTGGGCCTGGTCGGCTTCGGGCTGTTCTCCTCACAGTTCGGCCAACTGGTGCTCGGCATGGGCCCGTTGGAGGCGGCACTGTGGTCGCTGCCCACCTTCGTCGTGATGCCGGTCGGCATCGCGATCGGCACGGCGCTCGCGCCGCGCATCGGCAAGCCCAACGTCATCGTGCTGGGGCTCGTGGTCGCCGCGGTGGGCTACGCCGTCCTGGCCCGTATCCAGGCCGATTCCAGTATTTGGGGCCTGCTGGTCCCGAACATGATCACCGCGCTCGGCATCGGCACGGTGTTCGCCCTGGTCACCGACCTGATCCTGGGCTCCGCGCCGCCCGAGCGCGCGGGTTCGGCGTCCGCGATGTCGGAGACCGCGGCGGAGTTCGGCGGGGCGCTCGGCATCGCCGTCCTGGGCAGCATCGGCACCGCGATCTACCGGGGCGACCTCCAGGACCACGCACCGGCCGGCGTCGGCGAACACCAACTGGAGTCCGCACGCGACACGTTGGGCGGCGCGGTCGAGACCGCCGCGACGCTGCCGCCGGGGCCCGCCAGGGAACTGCTGGACGCCGCGTTCGAGGCGTTCGCAAAGGAGATGCGCGTCATCGCGCTGGTCGCCGTGGTCCTGATGGCGGTCACCGCCGTCCTCGTCGCGGCACTGCTCAAGCGGCAGGACGGCGAGGCGCACGTGGAGTCGCGGCAGTCCGCCGGGCCGGAATCCGACGGGCCGGCCGCGCAGTCCGGGGACCGGGACGACCGCCCCCCGACCGGCCGCGAACCGGAGTCGGCGAGCGCGCCCCTCTAGGCTGGCGTCCATGGGTGCTGGTGATCGTTCCGGGTCGCGGCGGGGGCTCTCGGGGAATCTGGAGCGCTTCCTCCTCGTGGCGCTCGCCGCGTCGCTCGCCATCAGCGCCGTGCAGTACGCGGTGCAGTACTCGAACCAGTCGCCGCCGTGGTGGCAGGTCCTCGCCGAGTGGGTGCTCATCCTCAGCGCGTGCGCCGTGCTGTGGTTCGGGCAGCGCTTCCCGGTCGCGGCCTGCACGTACGTGCTGGTCGCCACCGGGGCGCACTTCGTCTTCGGTGCGGTCGACGTGGCGCTGATGATGGCCCTGCTCATGGTCGCGCTGTACGCCGTCGCGGCCCGGGGGCGGCTCACCGCGGCGACGGTCCTGGGCGCCGCCACCGTCGCCGGGGTCGGCATGGGCACCCTCGGCGGCAACGAAGAGATCACCCTGGCTGCGCTGTTCATGCTGGCCGGCTGGGTGGTCGCGGTCATCGCACTCGGCGCCTCCAGCAACACGCGCCGGGCGTACCGCCAGGAGGCCGAGGCCCGGCTCGCGACCGCGCAGCGCGGGCGCGAGGAGGAGGCCCTGCGCCGCGCGACCGAGGAACGCCTGCGCATCGCCCGCGAGTTGCACGACGTCATCGGGCACAACATCTCGCTCATCAACGTGCAGGCCGGGGCCGCGCTGCACCGGCTGAAGAAGGATCCCGCACAGGCCGAGGAGGCGCTCGGCGCCATCAAGACGGCAAGCCGCGAGACGCTCCGCGAACTGCGCACGACCCTCGGGGTGCTGCGGCAGGTCGACGAGGACGCGCCCACCGCGCCGGCGGCCGGGCTCGCGCGCCGGGCCGACCTCGTCGCGTACGCCGAACTCGCCGGGCTGGACGTGCGCTCCGAAACCGAGGGCGAGCCCCGCGAACTCCCGGTCGAAGTGGACCTCGCGGCCTTCCGCATCATGCAGGAATCGTTGACCAACGTGACCCGGCACGCCGCCGCCGCGTCCGTGGTACTGCGCGTCGTGTACGGCGTGACCGGGGTGCGCGTCGAGGTGGCGGACGACGGGGCAGGCTCCCCTCGCCGTGCCAAGGAGCCCGCGGGAGAGGGATCCGGCAACGGCATCCGCGGCATGCGCGAGCGCGCCCGGGCGCTCGGCGGCGAGCTGACCGCGGGCCCCCTTCCCGGCGGAGGCTTCCGGGTGCGCGCGTACCTTCCCTACGAGGCAGAGGAGATCTCCGGATGATCCGGGTGCTGCTGGCCGACGACCAGCGTTTGGTGCGGGCCGGGTTCCGCTCGATCCTGGAGGACGAGGACGACGTCACGATCGTCGGCGAGGCCTCCGACGGCGAGCAGGCCGTCGCGCTGGCCCGCGAACACCGGCCCGACGTGCTGCTGATGGACATCCGCATGCCCGGCGTCGACGGGCTGGAGGCCGCCCGCCGCATCGCCGCCGACCCGGCGCTCGCCGACGTGCGGGTGGTCATCCTCACGACGTTCGACCTCGACGACTACATCTACGGCGCGTTGCGCGCGGGCGCGACGGGCTTCCTGGTGAAGGACACCGAGCCCGAGGAGCTGATCCAGGCGGTGCGCGTCGCGGCCCGCGGCGACGCGCTGATCAGCCCGTCGATCACCCGGCGCCTGATCGCCGAGTTCGCGGGGCGCGTCAAGCAGCCGGAGCCGAACCCGCGCCTCAACGGCCTCACCGAGCGGGAGCGCGAGGTCATGGAGCTGGTGGCCGGCGGGCTGACCAACGACGAGATCGCGGCGCGCCTCGTGCTGTCCCCGGCGACCGCGAAGACGCACGTCAGCCGGATCATGACGAAGTTGTCGGTGCGGGACCGCTCGCAGTTGGTGGTGCTGGCGTACGAGTCGGGCATGGTCAGCCCGGGCTGGCTGGGCTGACGCCGACTCCCGCGGTACGCCCGGCCGGGGCGGGCCGCGTCGGCCGTACCCGGACCGCAACCGTGGGGGTACGCGCCCGCGCCGACCCGCAACCCGTGGGGTACGCCGGGTGTCCGCCCCAGGCCGACGCCCGGCCCCGAGCCGTCACCCCACGCTGTGGGACATGACGCAGACACAAGGCACCAGCATCCGTCCCCCGGCGGACCCACCCCGCCGAAGCAGCGTGTTCGCCCGGCTCGCCGGCTGGTCGCAGCGCCGCCGCTGGGCTGCGCTCGCCGTCTGGCTGCTCGTCGTGGTGGCGACCGCGGTGGGCGCGCAGGCCGTCGGCAGCGCGTGGAAGAACGACTTCTCGCTGCCGGGCACCGAGTCGCAGGAGGTCACCGATCTCCTGGAGAAGCACGGCGCGGTGCAGGCGGGCGACACCGTCGAGATCGTCTTCAAGTCGGACGGCGGGGTCGCCGCCGACCGCGACGCGGTGACGAAGGTCGCCGACGCGGTGCGCGTCTCGCCCGGAGTCGCCGACGTCCGCACGCCGTTCGACGACCCGTCCGCGGTCTCCGGGGACGGCCGCATCTGGTTCGCCACCGTGACCCTGACGGGGCTCTCCACGGATGTCCCCGCGGAGGACATCCGCACGATCATCGACATCGCGCAGGACGCCGAGACCGACACGCTGCAGGTCGAGGTCGGCGGGGGCGCCGTGCGCGAGGCCCAGGAGGAATCCGGCGGTGCCGCCGAGGGCGCGGGCATGCTCGCCGCGCTGGTGATCCTGGTCCTGCTGTTCGGCTCGGTGCTGGCCGCCGCACTCCCCCTGATCACCGCGCTGTTCGCGGTGGGCGGCGCGATCGGCGTCATCACGATGGCGTCGCACGTTTTCACGGTGGCCGACTTCACGCCGCCGATCATGATGCTGGTCGGCCTCGGTGTCGGGGTGGACTACGCGCTGCTGATCTTCTACCGCTTCCGCCACGAACTGCTGCGCGGCGCCGAGCCGGCCGACGCGACGCGCACCGCATTGGACGCCGCCGGACGCACGGTCTTCTTCGCGGGCTGCACGGTCATCATCGCGCTGCTCGGCCTGGTGACCCTCGGCCTGGGCTCCCTCCAGGGCGTCGCCCTCTCGGTCGCGCTGACCGTGCTGGTGACGATGGCCGCGTCGTTGACCCTGCTGCCCGCGCTGCTCGCGGTGTTCGGCAAGCGCCTGCGCCGCAACGTGATGAAGAAGGTCGCCAAGGCCGAGCGCAAGGGCAAGGCGGAGGGCGCGGGTTGGCGCCGCATGGCCGCCGGGGTGCAGCGGCGTCCGTTCGCCGCGCTGCTGGTCGCGGTGGTCGCGCTGCTGGCGCTGTGCGCGCCGGCGCTGGACATGCGGCTCGGGTTCGCGGACGCGGGCAACGACGCGGAGAGCACCACGAGCCGGCAGGCGTACGACCTGATGGCGGAGGGCTTCGGCCCGGGCTTCAACGGTCCGCTCGTGGTGGTCGCCGAGGGCGGCGCCGAGACGAGCGAGGAACTGCGGCGTACGCTCGACGAGTTCCCCGGCGTCGCGGCGGCGACCCCGCCGATGCCCTCGCGGGACGGCGTGCTGGGCACGGTGCTGGCGTTCCCCGACAGCGCCCCGCAGGACGAGGCGACCGAGGACCTGGTCCGGGCGCTGCGCGACGGCGGGCTCGACGCGTTCGAGGCCCGGACCGGCGCCGAGGTGTACGTCGGCGGCGCGACGGCCGCCGAGGTGGACTTCTCCGAGACCGTCGCCGACCGCCTGCCGCTGTTCGTGGCGGTCGTGGTGGGCCTGTCCTCGCTGCTGCTGCTCCTGGTGTTCCGCTCGGTGCTCATCCCGCTCAAGGCCGCGGTACTGAACCTGCTGAGCATCGGCGCCTCGATGGGCGTCATGACGCTGGTGTTCCAGCACGGCTGGTTCGGTGTGCAGCCCGGTCCGATCGAGGCGTTCCTGCCGGTCATGATCTTCGCGATCGTGTTCGGACTGTCCATGGACTACGAGGTGTTCCTACTGTCGCGCATCCACGAGGAGTGGGAGCGTACGAAGGACTCCGCGCACGCGGTCCGCGAGGGCCTGGCCACGACCGGCCGCGTCATCACCGCGGCGGCGGCGATCATGATCGTGGTGTTCGGCGCCTTCCTGCTGAGCCCGGACCGCATGATGCAGCAGTTCGGCCTGGGCCTCGCGGTGGCGATCCTGCTGGACGCGCTGGTGATCCGGTGCCTGATCGTGCCGGCCGTGATGCAGCTGCTGGGCGACCGGGCGTGGTGGCTGCCCAAGGGCCTGGCGAAGTGCCTTCCCCGCGTGGCGCTGGAGGGCTCGCCGCGGGAGCCGGCGGCACCGGTCCGCGGCTGACGCGGAGCTGGCTCCAGACGCACGACGCGGCGAGGCCCGCCCCCTTGGTCGCAGGGGGCGGGCCTGGCCGCTTTGCCGGGTCTTCCCGCGTTGCGCGTGCTCGGCGCGTGCTAGGCGTGTGCTCGGCGCGTGCTCGGCGTGTGCTCGGCGCGTGCTCGGCTCAGCGCGGCGCGCGCTGGTCCATGCCGCCGTTCGACCCGGCGTCGGGGACGTCCAGCAGCCCGGTCTCGACGCCGCCGACGCCCCAGCCGTACGCGAGCTTGTGCACTTCGAGCACGAAGAACGAGTCGGTGGAGACCACTCCGTCGATCAGGTGCATCCGGCGGTTCAGCAGGTCGGTGAAGTGGTCGGTGTCCCGGCAGATCACCTCGACCATGATGTCGTACTGCCCGGCGGTCATGACGACGTACGAGGTCTCCGGCAGTTCGCGCAGCGCGCGGCACACCTCGTGGGCGCTGCCGGGCCGCACGCGCATGCCGATCATGGCGAGCCGGTCGAAGCCGATCGTCAGCGGATTGGCGATGCCGACGATCTGCAACACCCCGGTGTCCTCCAGGCGTTGCACGCGGTAGCGCACGGACGAGGCCGGGATGCCGAGGTCTTCGGCGATCTGGCTGTACGCGCGCCGGCCGTCCGCCTGGAGGATGGCGATGATGCGCCGGTCGATGTCGTCGAGCGGTCCTGCGGTCATGCGGGTGCTCCGGGGCTCTCGCGGTGTCTGGTCCTGGTCACCCATGATCGCCTGTGTCTCCCCGTCTGTCGGTGTGCTGCGGCTGCCGTACTGCTCAGGAATCGAAGCCCAGGCCCAGCCGGTCCAGGGTACGAAGCCACAGGTTCCGCCGGCCGTTCAGGTCCTCGCGCGCCATCGACCAGCGGGTGGCCTGGATGCCCAGGTAGCGCACCGGCTCGGGCGGGAACGGCAGCGGCTTGCGGCGGATCATCTCCAACCGGGTCCGCTCGGTGCGGCGGCCCTCCAACATGTCGAGCATCACGTCCGCGCCGAAGCGCGTGGCGCCGACGCCGAGTCCGGTGAACCCGAGGGCGTACCCGACGCGTCCCTGCGCCGCGGTGCCGGCGAACATGCAGAACCGCGTGGTGGAGTCGATGACGCCGCCCCACGCATGCGAGAAGGGCACGTCGGCGAGGGCGGGGAAGGTCTCGGCGAACTGCGCCGCGAGGGTGTCGAAGGTCGCGGGCCGCTGCGTGAGCGCCTCGTCCACGCGCCCGCCGAACGGGTAGATCGCGTCGTAGCCGCCCCACAGGATGCGGTTGTCGGCGGTCTTGCGCAGGTAGTGGAACTGGTTGCCGGCGTCCGTGATCCCGTGGTCGCCGGTCCAGCCGATGGCGGCGAGCTGATCGTGCGTCAGGGGCTCGGTGGTCAGGGCGTAGTCGTAGACCGGGACCATGCTGAGGCCGAGGCGCTTGAGCAGCGGCGGGAAGATGTTGGTGGCGAGCGCGACGCGGCGGGCGGTGACCCGGGCGTACGGCGTGGTGAGCCGGACGCGGTCGGTGCGCTTGGTGTCGATGGCGGTGACCTCGGTGTTCTCGGCGATGCGTACGCCGAGTTCCAGGCACGCGGCGCGCAGCCCCCAGACCAGCCGGGCGGGGTCGAGCAGCGCGTAGTCGGGCTGCCAGAGCCCGGCCGACCACATCGGGGAGTCGACCCACTCGCGGAGCTCGTCGCGGTCGAGGAGGCGGGACTTCTCGCCGTGGCGCTCGCCGAGTGCGGCGGCCTCGCGCAGCGCGTCGGCCTGCCACGGCGTCGCGGCCACCGAGACCTTGCCGGTTCGGGCGAACCCGCAGTCCACACCGTGTGCTTCGAGGTCGCGCTCGAAGGCGTCGAGGTTCGCGTTGCCGAGCCGCTGGAGGGTGTCGATCTCGTCGGGCCAGCGCGTCGCGCCGTTGGCGAGGCCGTGCGTGAGGCTCGGCGAGCAGAAGCCGCCGTTGCGTCCGCTGGCGGCGTGCCCGCAGGTCGCGGCCTCCACCACCAGGACGTCGCGGGCGGGTTCGCGCTGCTTGGCGATGAGCGCGGTCCACAGGCCGGTGTAGCCGCCGCCCACCACGACCAGGTCGGCGGTGGTGTCGGCGGTCAGCCTGGGGAGGGTGTCGGGGCGCTCGGGGCGGTCGAGCCAGTAGGGCTCGGTGGACGTGGCGCGAAGTGCCGAGCGGTGGGCGTCGCGAGCGGGTCCGGTGGTGGTGTCGACGCTCATGGGCGGGTCCTTGCTGCGTGGAGCGGGGCGGCCGCGCGACGGCGGGTGCGGGCTTCGTGCGGCGGCGAACGGGGCGGCGGCGGTTGCCTGTTCGGAAGCGCCCGACCGGACAGGGGAGACCGGTCGGGCGGGCCCGAGTGGCCCGGGTGCGGCGTACCACTGCGAAGTTCCGTACGCCGCACCCGGATTCGCGTCACAGGCTGATGACGCCGGTACGCAGGTCGGACATGTCGAGCAGGGTGTGCTTGCCGCCGATGCGGCCCCAGCCGGTGCCGCGGTTGCCCGCGCCGCCGAACGGCATGTTGATGTCCCAGAAGCAGGTGCTGTCGTTGACGATGACCTGGCCGACCGCCATCTCCTCGATGAACCGGAAGGCGGCGCCCATGTTCTGGGTGAAGACCGCGCCCTGCAGGCCGAGCTTGTCGTCGTTGGCGATGCGCAGCAGCTCGTCGTCGTTGGCGCCGGTGATGATCGGCACGACCGGGCCGAACGACTCCTCGCGCGACAGCAGCGCGTCGACCGGGACGTCGTCGACGACGGTGAACTCGTAGTAGAGGTCGGTCGGCTGGCCGCCGCGGCGACCGCCGCCGGTGAGGATCTTCGCGCCGCGCTCGCGGGCGTCCGCCATGTGGCGGTCCATCTTGGCGGCGACGCCCTCGTTGTTGAGCGGGCCCAGGTTGGTGGTGGCGGCGAACGGGTCGCCGAGCACGACGTCGGCGGCGGCGCGCAGCACGGCCTCGACGAACCCGTCGTGCGCGTCCTGGTGGACGACGACGCGCTCGGTGGCGCAGCACACCTGGCCGGAGCACAGGTACGCGCCGTACACCGCGGCCTTGGCGGCGGCGTCGAGGTCGGCGTCGGCGAGCACGACCAGCGGGCCGTTGCCGGAGCACTCCATGATCGAGCGCTTGAGGCCCGCGGCGGCCTGGATCTTCGCGCCGGTCGCGGACGAGCCGATGAAGCCGATCGCGTCGATGCCCTCGTGGCGGACCAGCGCGTCGCCGGTGGCGCCCTCGCCCGCGACGATGTTGACCAGGCCCTCGGGCAGACCGGCGGCGACGAACGCCTCCATGGCCTTGAGCACCGTCAGCGGCGTGTTGGCCGGGGGCTTGACGACGTGCGCGTTGCCGGTGGCCAGGCCCGGGGCGACGAACTCGGCGAGCATCAGCAGCGGGAAGTTCCAGGGCGTGATGATGCCCCAGGTGCCGACCGGCGCGTGGAAGGTGAACATGCGCTTGTTGCCGACCGTGGACGGCATGGTCTCGCCGTGCAGGCGTACCGCGTCCTCGGCGTGCAGGTGGAACAGCTGCGCGGCTTCCTCGATGTCGGCGACCGACTCGGCGAGCGGCTTGCCCTGCTCCAGGGTCTGGAGGCGGGCGAGCTCGTCGACGCGCTTGGCCAGCTCGTCGCCGATGCGGTGACAGACCTTGGCGCGCTCCCAGACGTTGACGCGGGCCCACTTGGCCTGCGCGTCGTTGGCGGCCTTGACGGCGGCGTCGAGGTCGGCGGCGGAGGGGACCGGGATGGTCCCGACGTGCTCGCCGGTGGCCGGGCTGTGCACGTCGTACGAGTCCGGCCCGGTGCCGTCCACGTAGGCGCCGTTGACGAAGAGCTGGTACTGGGCGGGGCTCGTGGTGCTCATGGGATCCCTCTCCAACGGGGTCGGGCCGCGTCGGGCGGCTGCGGAGACCCCCTCAGAGTTCACCCAACAAGTTGAACCTGTCAATACTTCAGAATCCGCAACTCAGATCGGTCTCATTTGACGATTCCGCAGACTCAACCGTTGACAGGGTCAATTTGACGCGCTTATAACGGGACCCCTCGATCCCCATCACCCCACTTCGTCCGAAGGGCACGCACATGTCCGCCCAGATCTCCACCCAATCGCCGCCGCCGGCGCCCGAACAGGCGCCCGCACTGGCCAAGAAGATGCGCTGGTACGACGGCTTCGCCATGTCCCTGGCCATGCCGGCCGCACTCATCGCGTCACTCGGCGCGTCCATCGGGGGTCTGGGCGCGTGGGGGGCCATCGCCCTGTGGGCCATCTCCATGGTCCTGGCCACCGGAGCCAACTGGATCTACTCCGAGATGGCCGCGATGTTCCCCGAGTCCTCGGGCGGCATCGCGCACTACGCCACCGAGGGCTGGAAGTCCCGCGCCCCCTGGGTCGGCCCGCTGGCCAGCATCGGCTACTGGTTCGCCTGGACCACCGCGCTGTCGGTGTACGCGGGCATCATCGGCTCGCTCGTCCAGGCCCAGTGGTTCTCCGGCCAGGACTGGACGTGGGAGTTCGGGCCCGCGACCGTCACCTTCCCGGTCGCGGTCGGCATCGGCATCGTCCTGCTGCTCTTCGCGGCCGCGATGTTCGGCCTGCACGTGGCCATGTGGGTGGTCTACGTCACCGGCGGCATGCTGCTGGTCCCGCTCGCGGTGTTCCTCGTCGTGCCGTTCTTCAGCGGCGGCTGGAGCGCGAGCGGCCTGCACTGGAACCTGCACGGCATGGGCGGCCTGCGCGAATCGCTGGTCTGGCTGTACGTGATGGCGTGGACGTCCTTCGGCGTCGAGGTCTGCGCGACCTTCGCCCCCGAGTACAAGGACACCGTCCGCGACACCTCGCGCGCGCTGCGTGCCGGCGTGCTCTTCTCGCTCGGCGTCTTCATCCTGCTGCCGCTGTCGCTGTCCGGCTACCTCGGCGAGGAGCGCATCGCGGAGGACCCGACGACCTTCTACGTCGGCGCGTTCAACGACCTGGTCGGCGGGGCCGCGGACCTGATGGTCGTGTTCCTCATCGCGTCGCTGCTGCTCATCATGATCACCGGCCTCGCGGACGGCTCCCGGGTGCTCTACAACATGGGCAAGGAGGGCACCACGATCAAGCAGGTCGGCGTGCTCAACAAGCGCGGCGTCCCGGCCCGCGCGCTGACCGTCGCCCTGGTGATCAACATCCTGGCGCTGGTGTTCCTCGAGACGCCGCTCGCGATCGTGGTCACCGGCAACCTCGGCTACATCCTGACCCACATCCTGGCCATCTCCGGCTTCGCGATGCTGCGCCGGGACCGGCCCGACCTGGCACGGCCGATCCGACTGCCGGGCTTCTTCGTACCGTTCGCGTGGCTGCTCACCGCCCTGCTCGCGGTGATCCTCGTGGTCGGCGCCACCGGCTTCAAGATCACCGGGTACGGCGGCTACAAGGAACTCGGCATCGCCCTGGCCGTCCTGGCATCGGCCGTAGCACTCTGGCTGTTCCGCACGAAGGTCCAGGACCGGCGGGAACCGCAGCAGATCGGCCGCCGCTGAAACCGCGGAGCCCGGTGTTCGGCCGGACCGCCGGACGCTGAACGTCGGACTGCCGAATGGCCGAACCGCTGAACCGCTGAACCGCTGAACCGCTGAAAGCGAACCGCCCCATGCCGTACGTGTTCCTGTCCTTCGCCATCGTCGTCGAGGTCGTCGCGACGAGCCTCCTCAAGTCCACCGAGGGCTTCTCGCGGCCGCTCCCGTCCGTGATCTGCCTGGCCTGCTACGGCGCGTCGTTCTACCTGCTGTCCAAGGCGCTCCAGCACGGGCTGCACGTGGGCGTCGGGTACGCGATCTGGTCCGGCGTGGGGACCGCGCTCATCGTGGTGATAGGCGTCCTGTTCCTGAACCAGGCCGTCAACCTCCCGACGCTGCTGGGCATAGCGATGATCGTCGGCGGCGTGGTCGTCCTGAACATGGCCGGAGCGCACTGAGGACCCGAGCCGGGGACACCGTACGCAACGGGCAGTCCGCCCCGGCGGCCACCGCGACACATGAGGCCAGGCACCCATCGGGGTGCCTGGCCTCATGCTTTGCGGACGGCGGGTGTCAGGCTTTGGCCTTCTTGGCGCTGACAGACCACGCCATGTCATCGCAGTCCCACGCGACGCTGTTCTCGGTGAGGCAGGCGCGGAACCACACGGTCGCGCCCTCCGGGAAGTCCATGTTGAACGCCTTGACCGAGCCCTTGCCGCCGTTGTTGACGAGCAGCGGCTTGGCGTAGCTGTCGTTGATCCGGTACTGGACGGCGACTCCGTGGCTGTCCGCGGACAGGTCCTGTGCGTAGAACCAGTCGCCGTCATGGTCGAACCAGACCTTGCCGGTGGCGGTGCCGCCTGTGTAGACGTAATCGGAGTTGTTGGTGCCCGCGTGGGCCGAACCCGCGGTGGCGGCCACCATGCCAAGGCTCATGGCGATGGCGCCGAAGCCGACGACGATTTTGCGCTGGTGCTTCATGGGGTCCTCTTTCCGGCCGTCGTACGACCAGGACGGCGTGGGGAGGAGGTTGGCACTGGCTTGAAATCGTCGCTATCCAGCAAGAACGCCCGCGTATCGCGCTGCTCGGCTTGACACCGCGCAATCCGGCCGCTCGCGGCGCATTTGCATGTGCCCGGCGAAACTCGTGAGCCAGCTCGTTGGGTCTGGTGAAACCGCCTACGCCGCAAGCCATTTGCTATCCGGACCATGATCTTCCGCTTATCCGCACCTCATGGACGCGATGACATGGCCGGAACCGATCGCCGCCATCGCAAGGCTCTGGCAGATCGACGAAAAAACCCGAGTCCGGGACGAAAGTTGAGGGAGTTTCATGCCACCGCGGCCGTACGCACCCGGGCGGTCCGCTCCGGCGGCCACCGCGACACATGAGTCAGGCACCCAGGCAAGGGCGGCTGGCCTCACCTATCCCCGGTGTGCGCGGCGCCGCTCGGGCGCTGCCCGGCTTGGTACGGAAGTCACCGCGTTCAACCTGGTCTGCGCCGATAACCGAGATGCAAACCGGGTGGCCGCGTCGCGCCGCGGGCGCCGCACGGTTCGGCTCCGGATCACCACATCGCGCCCCTGCGGCCACCACGGGCACGGGCCGGGCGCAGGGCGCTGTCAAACGCGACGGCACCGCCTCGAACGCGGCGCCCCAACGCCTGGGTTGCGACGGGTTGCGGTGGGGCGAAGAGTGGGACTTGTCATACCTGCCCACCGTTGAGTGCTCGTTCTCCGGTGTCCCCCGAGCCGCCTCAGGCCAAGCCGACGCAACGGCGGAGCAGCCACGCCGCCACGCACCTGGAAGCCTCATGCCCAAAACCGCTCGTCACCAGCTCTCTCGCATCGTCGGAACGTCATGCCTGGCCGTCGCGCTCGCTCTACCGGTCACGGCGGTGACCGCGGGCGCCGCCCCCGCGGCGGCGCCCGCCGCACTCCCCGGCGACACCCCGCCCCCGCCGCAACCGCCCGACCCGCCCGATCCGGACACTCCTGAGCCCGACGGACCGAAGACCCCGGCCGAACCCGACGGGCCGAACTCCCCCGCCGAGCCGGACGGCCCGTCGTCCGCCGATCCGGGCACCCCCTCTGATGACGGCCCGAGCACCCCGTCGGACGAGTCGTCGTCAAGTCCCGCCATCCAGAACCTGGTGCCGCCCGAGCAAAAGAAGGCGCTGGAGGACCAGATAGCGAAGCTCGACGCTCCGGACGACGTCAAGAAGCAGCTCAAGGAGAGCCTGGACAAGGCGGCCGCGGCGATCGCGGACCCGAAGACCACGCCGGCCGACAAGGCCGCGTACGAGAAGTACGTGTCCGGGCTCGACACCACCCTGAAGGCCATCAACAACCCGCAGACCACCCCCGAGGACCGGGCCGCCCTCCTGACCGCGATGGACGGGGCCAACGCGGCGATCAAGCTGGCCACCGACCCGAAGACCTCGGCCGCCGACAAGACCTTCTACGCACAACTCGGCGAAGTACTCGCGAACGCCTCGACGCAGCTCCAGGACAAGAACATCACCGTGGAGCAAAAGGCAGCCCTCGTACGGAACATCAAGATAATCAGCGCCGGCCTGGTGGCCCTCGCGGACCCGAAGACGGCGCCGCCGAAGGAAGAGGACAAGAAGAAGGTCCAGGAGGTCCTGGAACGCAACACCCAGGCCCTGGCCACCCTTCAGGACCCGAACGCCTCGACGCAGGAGAAGGCGACGGCCCAGAAGACCCTGGACGAAGCCGCCGCCGCGACGCAGAACCCCCAGTACCTGGCATTCCTCGAAGAGGTCAAGAAGTACGACCCCTCCACGGAGTGCCTCGACACCATCACCGCCCGCACCGAACAGGCCGGCTGGCCCGACGGTTCCTTCTGGGGCCTGGCCGACGAATCGTGCGACGACACCCTCGCCGACGCGGTGAAGGACACCGACAGCAAGTGGAACCAGGTGTTCGAGTGCGTGCAGAACAGCGCCTTCTCCACCTGCGCCGCGTACATCCCCGAGACCGACAACTGACCAACCCCCCCACCGGACTCGGCGTCACCAGCGCCGAGTCCGGAGCCCTTTCATCGGCGCCACCCAGCCCAGCCCCGGTCAGCCGACACAGCTCCGACGAAGTCCCGGCACGAGCAGCACAGTTGCCACCCGCCCCCACCCCAGCGGCGTTGATGTCAGAGATAGATGCCAGAAGCCCCGAAGCGTGGTTGCTTCGGGGCTTCTTGGCTGGTGGGCACAGACAGACTCGAACTGTCGACCCCTGCTTTGTAAGAGCAGTGCTCTAACCAACTGAGCTATGCGCCCGCGCGGACGGGTGGGGCTGTCCGGCAGGGGGACAGCGTACCGAATCGGCGCAGGTGCACGCGCACGTGTTTCGTCGGGGGCGGGTGGGGCGCCTGTCGGCGGTGGCGGGGGCGGACCTGGGAGGATGGGGGCGGCAGTCCGCGGACGGCGACGGGAGCGGGAGTGGCACTCGGGGCGGTACGGCACCGGATCGGTTCGGGGGTGGCTGTGCTGTGGCCGGGGGTCGTGCTGCTGCCTGCGGCGGCTGCGGTGGCGGCGCTTGCGGTGCCCGGCGCGTTCGCCGGGGGTGAGACGCGGCCGTGGCGGCGTCGGCGGGAGGCGGCGCGGGCCGCGGCGGCGACCGCGCGGGAGGCGGCGGGTGAGGCGTTCCTGCGGCTGGACACCGCGCAGCGGGATCTGCGGATCTCGTTGGAGACGGTACGCGCGGTGGAGCCGTCGGACGCCAGTGCGGAGGCGCTGCGCCGGTTCGAGGCGCTGAACGATCTGGTCGACGAGGCGAGTGCCGCGTACATCGGGGTGATGGACCGGCATCCGCTGGACTCGGAGGATCTGGATACGACGGATTACGACGCCGCGCGGCGGGAGTTGGAGGCGGTGGCGCGGCGGCTCGACGAGGTCGGCAAGGAGTTGGAGCGCTTCGGCGAGTCGGTCGGGCCGATGATCGCGCGGGCCGATGTCGCGCTCTCGCAGTTGCCGCCGAAGACCGAGCACGCGCGGCAGATGGTGCGGGCGGCGGAAGCGGCGGTGCAGGTCGCGGTACGCGAGGGCCTGGCGTCGGCGGCGTACGAGCAGCGGTTGGCGGCGGTGCACGCCGACCTTGCCGAGTTGGACAAGGGCGCCTCGGTGCACGGGGTGGGCGGCACGCTGGAGCTGGCCGCGAAGGTGACCGCGACCGCGCAGACGCTGTACGAGGAGGCCGACCGGCTCCCCCGGCTGCGCGACGACGTGACCAAGCGGCTGTCCTCGCTGCGCACGCGCGCGCAGGCCGTGGCGTCGCGCGCCGACAGCCTGGAGCCGGCGCTGAGCCGCCTGCGCCAGGGCTACAGCGCGGCGTGCTGGACCGATCTGGAGGGCACCGGGGCCGCGGTCGCGCGGGCTGTCGAGGTGGCCGGGACGCGGATCGACGAGGCGGGGGCGGCTGCGAACGGCCGCGAGTGGGCGGACGCGGTGAGCCGCCTGGCCACCGCACGGGCCGCGCTCAACAACGCCGACGAGGCGATGGCGGCGGTGCACGACCGACTGCGGGACCTCGACGAGGTCGCCCGCGACCCCGATGCCGAGATCGAGCGCACCCGGTTCGCGCTGCGCGACGCGCAGCGGCTGGCGGTGGGCGCCCGGGCGGCGGCCGAGGAGAAGTACGCGCGGAGCCTGGACGCGCTCGTCTACCGTCTGGAGGCGGTCGGCGGGCAGGTGGACGCCCCGCATCCCGACTGGTGGAGCTTTCTCACCGAGACCCGCGCGATCCGCGCCGAAGTCGGTCGCGTCGTGCAGCAGATCCGCGACGACCGGGCCGGCGGGCAGGCGTGATCTCCACCACAGCACCACCGACAAATTAGGGCATAAGCCACAGAGTGATCGACAGTCGGTCAGTCAACGGCAACCCCCGGCGACGATCGCCACAATCCTCCTGCGACCCCCTGCCTTATCCGGCGTTTCGACGTTTAAGGTGCTCTGAACCGCGGTAAGGCCCGGGACCTTGGTCCCGCCCGCTCAGGACCGAGTCCCCTGTGCCGCGGAAGCCGCAACTGTCACCTCGGGGACGTGCCATGCCCGTGATGCTCATTCCGATGCTCGCCTTCGTCGCGCTCGCCGCCGCGCCCTGCGTCGCCGCGCTGCGCCGTACGCCGAAGGCCTCCAGCGCGCAGCACATACCGATGCACGGCTCGGACCTGCACGAAGTGCGCCGGATGATGCACACCGCCTACGAGGAAGAGCGCGATCTGCTCCACGAGCAGGCCGTACGGTGGCTCAACTCCCTCGGCCGCGGCCCCCTCCGCGTCACCGACGCGCACCCCGCCCCGCGCGGCCTCGGCGGCGACACCGTGGTGCTGAGCGACGGCACCGTCCTGTGCCTGTCCGCGACCGGCAGCGTGATCCACGATCTCGTACGCGCCCTCGACCACTTCACCGAGGTGGCGCTGACCCGCGTACGGGCCGCCCGCGACGGCTTCGAGCTCACCTTCGACATCGAGGGCAGCCCGCTGCACGCCAGCGCCGAGCTCCTCACGGTGCGCGGCGCCGACGTCTGACAGCGGCTCAGGCCCAGGCGGCAGCGCCAGGTAGGCCGGGCTACGCCGCCGCGGCCTCGACTCGGCCGAGCAGCCAGGTCAGGATCTCCTCGCCCGCGCGTACCCCGGCATGGCGCGTCACGGTGACGTGCGGCGCCGTCCACCCGGTCTCGGCCAGTTCACCGTGCGCCGGGCGGATCCCCTCGTCGGCGGCGCGCAGCAGCTCGATGTCGAGCAGCGAGTCCCCCGCGGCGAGGACCGTGTGCACCCCGGTACGCCGGCGTACCTCGTCCACCGCCGCGCCCTTGGTCAGCGACCGCGGCACGAAGTACAGCTTGCGGCCCTGCAGCGAGACGCCCCAGCCGCGCTCGTCCGCCCAGCCGGTCAGCTCCTCGACCATCCCGGCCGGCACGAGCTCGCGCTCCAGCACCAGATAGGTGAACAGTTCCTCGGCGACCCGCAGTTTGCGCACCCACTCGGGGGCCACGACCGCTTCCAAGTGCGCGATGACCTCGGTCAGCGGCGCGGACTCCTCGGCCAGGCGCTTGCGTACGCCCGCGTTCCAGTCCTCGTCCGTGACGCCGTCCACGAGCAGGTGGCCGCCGTTGGCGCAGATCGCGTACTCGGCGGTGCGGCCCGGCAGTTCGATGCGGTCGTACTGCTTGCGTGTGCGCGTGGTGGTCGGAACCAGCATGGCCCGCGCGCCGAGTTCGACGAGTATCCGGGCGGACGCGCGGGACAGGAACGAGATCGGCTTGCCCTCGTGGATCTCGACGCATTCGAGGTCGGGCGGCTGCTCGCCCGGCCCCAGGCCCAGGCGGGCTGCGGCCTTCGAGTAGATGAGGGTGCGGTCCAGGTCGCACGCGGCCACCACGGAGTGGGCGGTCGATTGCGGGTTGTCGTGCCTGGCCTTCGTCACGTGGCTCCAATGTCGCGGCGGAATCCGGGCTTGACCAGGCCCACGCAGGAGTACGGGAGGTCGTCCACCTCGACGACCTCCACCCCCCGCTGGTCCGCGAGCATGCGGACATGGTCGAGCTCGGTGCCGACACCGCGTCGCGCGAGGATCTTCCACGGGACACGGCGCAGCAGAACCCGCGTGGTTTCGCCCACGCCGGGTTTGATCAGGTTGACGTTGTCGATCTCGAACTCGGTTCCGATCCGCTCGACCGCACGCCAGCCGTCCCAGGTCGGCGAGCGGTCGGACGCGGCCAGCACCGGCCAGTCCCGGGCGACGGCCTCGGCCACCGCCGGGAAACGGGCGCTGACGCTGTCGAGGAACTGGTTCGACACGTCGGCGTCGAGGAGGTCGCGGTAGAACTTCGCGCCGTGGAAGTCGTCCGGTCCGATCAGGCCCTCGCGCAGCACGGTGCGCGAGACGAGGCCCGAGACGGTCGAGTTCAGGCAGGCGGACGGGATCAGGAAGTCGTCGCGGGTGCCGTACGTCGTGACGCACGAGCCCGGGTCCGCGAGCACCGCCAGCTCGTCGGAGAAGCGCATCCCGGTCGCCGCGTGCAGTTCGTCGAGGGCGGCGGTCAGCTCGCGCGTGATGGCGCCCTTGCCGGTCCAGCCGTCCACGAACATGATGCGCGACGGGTCGTACGCCCGGCCCAGCCAGCGCAGCGCGACCGCGTCGATGCCGCGCGCCCGGACGATCGAGACGGCGTAGTGCGGCAGATCGAGGCCGTGCGCGTACGCCGCCCACCGCCGCATCAGGATGCCGATCGGGGTGCCGGCCCGGGCCAGCGACACCAGCACCGCGTCGCGCCCGCGCTCGGCGAGCACGATCTCGGTGACGACGCCGACCGCGTGCGCGAGCCGGTCGGCGGACAGCTCCAGCGCGCTGTGGAACAGCGCCTGGTACTCCGGCGAAGGCTGGTACTCGATCGGCAGCGACTCGGCGTAGTGCGCGCCGCCGTGCTGGATCGCCTCTTCGCGCTCCTCCAGCGGGGCTTCGAGTTCGACGTCCGACAGGTCCTTGAGCAGCCAGGCGACCTCGTCCGCGGCATAGGAGGAAAACCCGGGGCCGAAGAGCGGCTCGGGCAGTTTTCCGGTGTCGCGAACGGTCATACGGCTACCTCGCTGTCGGGGACGGTTCCTGTGCTGCTGCTTGTAACACTGCCCGGGACGCCGCCGGGGACGCGGCTGGGCTGGTGGCCGGGCTCGTGGTCGGGCTCGTGGTCCGCGGCCTGGCGCGGGATGTAGCTCGGCACGACGACGAGGGCGACGCGGTCCGCGACGCCGGCGAGCACGTCGAGGAGCCCGTCCTCGGCGTGCAGCGCGGGTGTGTTGGCCGTCGAGTCGACGACCAGGACAATCGTGTCGAACCGCCGTGCCGGGTCGGCCCCCGGGTCCACGTTGTAGGTGTACCGGTCGCCCGGGCCGTCCGCCGGATCGTCGTGGGAGGGGAAGGTCAGGCGCGTCCGGATCGCATAGCCGGGGTCGTCGACCGCGAGGACGGGGGAACGCGTCGTCGTCGAGTAACGGACCTCGGGGACGGGAGGTCCGGCGGGTACGGCCGGTCCGTCCGCGGAGTCGGCCGCGGCGGAGCCGGACGCGGAACCGACAGAAGCGGATCCGGATGAGGCAGATTCGGATGAGGCGGAACCGGGCGCGGCGGAACCGGCCGGCGAGGCGGTCGCGTCGGCGAGCGCGCGGGCGAGGCGGAGCGGGACGTACATCAGCTCCTCGCAGCCCAGGACCAGCACACGCCGGGCGCCGGGAAGTCCGCCCGCGATACGCGCGCCGAGTTCCGGCAGCGCCTTCTCCAGGGCCGCCTGGTGGTCGGCGGTGAAGCCGTGCCGCCCGCCGTCCGGCAGGCCCTCCGGCCAGTCCAGGGCGATCCGTTCGACCGAACCGCGTGTGGTCTCCAGCGCCACCGGGTTCGCGGCCTGTCCTTCCTGCCCTGTCTGCCCTATTTGCTCGGTCCGTCCGGCCTGTCCGGCCCGTCCGGCCTGTCCGGCCTCCTCTGCGGCCACCAGATCGGCGCCGCGCGTCAGGGCGTCGTGCGGCAGGTCGACGACGCCCGTCGCGAGCGAGACCACGTCGACGCGCGCGCCCAGCCGCTCCGCGAAGGCGGCCATCGTGCGGCGGTCGGCGGGTGTGCGGACGTCGATGAGTGCGGCGATGACGTACCGTTCGCGCGGCGCGAGCTCGTGGAGCGCCTCGATGGTGTTCAACACCGTGCGCCCGGTGGAGAGTTCGTCGTCCACCAGCACCAGCGGCCCGGGGCCGGTCAGCAGATCGCGGTCCTGCGGCAGCAGCAGGTGGGAGGTGGCGTGCGAGTGCTCCTCCTCGAAACCGCCCAGCGGGGCCACGCCTTCGACCGGGCGGCGCGTCGAATGCAGGTACGTCGCGCCCGGCAGCGCCTCCGCCACGCAGTGGCCCAGGCCGGTCGCGGTCTCCGCGTACCCGAGCACGACCGGCGTCACGCCGTCGCCGCCCAGGACCTCGCGGACTTGCGCCCCGAGGGCGAGTCCCGCGTCGTGCACGATGTGCGGCAGCTGCGGCACGTGCTTGCCCAGCACCGTCGAAACGAGCAGGTGCGCGCGGCGCGGGTTGCGGCGCAGCGCGAGGCCGACGAGAGCGCGCAGATCACCGGTACCGTCGTCGGCTGCGAGCATGTCGGTCGAGATGCGCGGGCCTATGGACGCCGCGGCGGAGCCCAGGCGTACGCCCAGACGCCGCGAGACCCACGTCCCGCTCCATTCGGCGGCGGCCGCCGTCACCAGCCCGCTCACGCCGGTCCGCTCCCGTCCAGATCACCCTGGTTCGTTTCGTCACGGCTCATGTTGGCGCGGCCCGCGGTGCCATGGCTCGTGTTGGCGCTGCCCAGGTCACCGTGGTCCGGATCCGCGCGGTTGGGGTCGTCGCGGTACCGCGGCGCCACGACCGCCCGCACCGGACCCTGCGCCGACGCGTCGTCGAGGGTCGTCTGCGTCCACCCCGCCTGCGCGTTCGCCGTCGCCGCCAGCAGGTCGACGAAGCTGAGCTCTTCCGCGGCCACCCCGAACGCCCCGGCACGCCGCATGACGGCCTCGGCCCACGCGCGGTGCGGCTTCACCTCGTTCATCTTGTTCGTGTACGCCGACCGCAGCACGCCGCCGCCCGACGCACTCTCCGCCAGGATGTCCGACGCGTCGCTGAACTCCTCGTGCGTCACCACCGACATCGCGTGGATGACCGCCACGTGGCTCGGGTGGATCGCGGTTTTTCCAAGCAGGCCGTTGGCCTTGTCGAGTTCCAGCTCGCGGATCAGGCCGTCGAGGTCCGCCGAGATCAGGCGCGAGCGCAGCGCGACCGCCTCGTCCGGGTCCTCGGCCTCCGCGAACGGCGACCGGCGCAGCTGCGGCTTGAAGAGCCGCTCGCCCTGCGGGAAGTACTCCCACACCGGTCCGGAGATCACGAAGCCGGTGCCGTCGGAGCGGCCGAAGACGTTGACGATGTCGGCGATGAGGCCCGCGACCAGGTGCACGTCGTAGGCGGTAAGGTCGCGCGAGCGGCGCAGCGCGTACGCCGACGCGAAATCCGTGGCGCCTATCCGCACCGCGAGGATGTGCTCGCGGTGCGCCTGGATCAGCGTCGACAGTTCGGTCAGCATGCGCTGGCGGTACTCCAGGTACGCGATGCACGGCGACTCAAGCACCGGCATGCCCAGCAGGCGCCGCCCGCTGTCCAGGCTCGCCTCCACCAGGGCCTTGAGGTAGCGCGCACCGCTGTCCGGCTCGAACTTGGGCATGACAAAGCCCGTCAGGGCGGACAGGGACGGCCCCAGGCGCTCGGTGAGGTCGGTGATCTGCTCGGGTGCGCGTACCCGGACGAAGAGCATCGGCCCCTTGGCCCCGGACTCCGCGTGCTCGGTGAGCTGCGCGACGAGGTTGTGCTCACCCATCTCGACGTCGCGGTCGTCGATGGCGTCCTCGAGGCACAACACCATGGACGTGACGCCGCGCGCCGCCTGCTTGGCGATGTCGGCGGCAAGGGTCGTACGGGTGGCGGGGCTGTAGAGGGTGGCGCCGAGCGCCGCAGCCAGCACGGCCGGTTCCGAATCGCGGCCGAACTCCTGCGGCGGTCGGTGGAACAGGTGCTTCAACTCCCGGTCGTCCAGGAAGGCGAAGTGGCGCATCTTGTTCCCCCTTGCTGTCGGGTATCCGGACGGGCGCGTCCCCCACGCGCGTCTGCGGTTGCGGGACATGTTTCGCGCCCCTTGGCGCGGTCGCGCCCAACCGGGAATCCCGGCAGGCACACATACGGTAACTGAAAAGCAAAATGACAGAAGATCTCCCGGGCGCATGCGTCAGACGTTCACGGGCTTGTCACAGAGGTGACACACACGGTCCGATCCGGAGGGCCTTCGTCCATCCCTGAGGGGAAATGCCTGACGGGAGTACACACCGGTTCCCGCGGTCACACAACGTAGCGGCCCGGAAACGCCTGTAACACCGGCACAGATCAGGCCGCGCATTCCGGATAACGGACGACCCCGCCCTTCCGGTTCCCCGGCGCCGCGCCGCGTCGCCCGCGTTGAGTACGGGGTACGGAAGCGGGCAGGATGGGCGCATGACGCAGGTGATGACCAAGGGCGCGAACACGGTCCTGGGCGCGGACTCGGTCCGGGTCGTCCTGGAATGGCGTACCGGTCCGGGGGTTCCGGACATCGACTGCTCGGCGCTGCTGCTCGGCGACGACGGGCGCGTGCGCAGCGACGCCGACTTCGTGTTCTACAACCAGCCCACGCACCCTTCGGGCGCGGTTGTGCACGGGGACAAGATCGTGGCGCCGTCCGGGTGCTCGGACGCCTTCCGGGTGGACGTGAAGGGGCTGGAGGCGGGCATCACGCGTGTCGTGGTCGCCGGTTCCGCGGACGGCGGACGCGTGAGCGCGGTGCCGGGCCTGATCCTGCGGGTCTTCGACGCGGCGGGCGGGCGCGAGTTGCTCAACTTCCCGATCGCGGGCGCCACGACCGAGACGGCGTTCGTGTTCGGCGAGATCTACCTGCGCAACGACCAGTGGAAGTTCCGCGCGATCGGCCAGGGGTACGACGCCGGGCTCGCGGCCCTCGCGACCGACTACGGCATCAACGTCGATGACGACGACGAGCCGGAGCCGCCCGCGGCCGTTCCCGCGGCATCGACGCCGGGGCGTTCGCCTGCGTCCGCTCCCGCCGCCACGCCGGCGCCGGCGCAATCGCAGACACCCCCTCGGACGCCCGCGCAGGCGCCCGCTCAAACGCCCGCGCAGACGCCGCAGAGTGCGCCTGCCGCGTCGTCGTGGCCCACTCCGGCCCCGACCACGGCAGGCCCGAACACCCCGTCTGCGCCGTCCCCGACGCCGGCTCCGGCCGGCCCTGCCGCCGTGCGACCCGGTGCCGCCGGGCCGGGCGCGTCCGGGCCCGGGTCCGGTCGGCCGGGTGCCCCGACGCCGCCGTCCGACCTCGCCCCGACCGCGCTGATGCCCGCGTCGCTGCCGCACGATCCGCCGCCGCTGCCCGCGTCACCCGGCCGACCGGGCGCGGGTGCCCCGGCCACCCCCGGTGGTGCGTCCGCGGGCGCCACGGGCCCCCAGACGCCGTACGGCGGGGCGCCCATCCCCCCGCCGCCCGGCCCGCACACGCCCGTGGGCGGCTCCGGCTTCCCGCAGACGCCGTCGCAGGGTGCGCACGTACCGCCGCCGCCCACACTGGGCACACCGCCCGGTGCGAGCGGGCCGGGGGCCGGCAGCACGCCGGGGGCCGCCTTGTCGACGCCGCCCGGGATCATGCGGATGCCGCAGGGCGGTCCGCAGTACGCGGTCGGTGCAGCCGCCCAACACTTCGGCGGTTCCCAGCCGGGCTCCGGCCCCGGGTCCGCTCCGGGCTCCGGCCCCGGGCACCAGCCGTACCAGGGGCAGCACCACCAGATGCAGCCGCACCCGGGCCAAGGGCACGCGCCCCAGGGCCACATCCAACCGCCGGCAGGCCCGGCCGGTCACCCCCCGCAGACCCAGTGGCTCAACTCCCCGCCCCAAGGCCCGCAGTTCCAGTAACCCGCGTTGGACCGACACCGCGTTGGACCCACGTCGACGCGCCTCCCAGCGCGCACCGCCCGCGGAGACGCGCACTCGACCAAGCCGCCGCTCGCGCGGCACGCCCTACTTGTAGCCGCGCGCCCAGACCAGGCCCCAGCCGAACGCGCGGTCCAACTCGGCCTGGAAGCCGTCGATGTAGCGCACCACGCGGCGCACGGTCATGTCGTCGCCGTGGTTCTCCAGCAGCGCCACCGCGCACGTCCGCGCGCCCGCCGAGCGGTCGTCGAGGCGCACCTCGATGGGGCGGCCCGCGTTCGGGAACAGGCTGACGACGCCGTTCGCCTGGTCGAACGCCGGGGTGCCGTCGTAGATGTAGACGAAGATCAGCAGCCGCTTGAGCAGCCTGGTCTGGTCGAGGTTGATGAACATCGTCTCGCCCGACGCCGACCCGGTGCGGTCGTCGTGGTCGAGGCGCACGTACGGAGCCTGGTTGAAGTCCCCGTAGAGGTTGCCCAGCGCCTGGACGACGCCCTTGGAGCCGTCCGACAGTTCCCACATGCAGCCGAGGTCCAGGTCGATCTTCTGCGGCAGCGGCGGTGCGTCGACCTGTAGCGGGCGGAAGAGCCCGCCGCGCGGTTTCGCCGGCGGCTCCTCGTAGAACTGGTTCCAGTGCAGGTTGACGCGCAGCGTCCCGGTCGCGGAGCCCTGCCGGGTCAGCGACACCTCCGGCGAACTCCGCGTCAGCGTGACCTTGTGGCTGCCGGTGTCGGTCTCACCGACCAGCCCCTGTTGCCGACCGAACAACGGCATTGCGCCCTCCCCGCCGTGCGACCCACCGCGTGCAGTGACGGTGTAGCCACAAAAATAGCCGTACCGCACGCGCCGTGTGGCTGCGCGTGCGGTACGGCCTTCCCGGGACCGGGCGCCGGGGACGGGCCGCGTACGGTCCGGGCCCCGGGTCAGGGCCCGCGGGTCGGAGCTTCAGGGCCCGGGCAGGACCCTCTCCGGACTGTCCGACCGAACGTTTCGGCGGACCCGGCTGTCAGGTCCCGAAGGTCCGACGAGCGGTTGTCAGACCTTCGCCTCGACTTCCGATTCGGAGCCCTGCCCGTTATTTTTTCCCGGTTCGTGGCCGATCCGACGGTTGCGCACCACCGATGACCAGAACGCCAGGGCGATCAGCGCGACCCCGATGACGCCGGTGACCACCTCGTTGATGTGCTGGCCGATGGTGACCAGCAGGATGATCGCCAGCGCGCCGATCGCGTAGTGCGCGCCGTGCTCCAGGTAGACGTAGTCGTCGAGGGTGCCCTTGCGGACGAGGTACACGGTCAGCGACCGGACGTACATCGCGCCGATGCCGAGGCCGAGTGCCATCTCGAAGATGTCGTTGGTGATGGCGAAGGCACCGATGACGCCGTCGAACGAGAACGACGCGTCGAGGACTTCCAGGTAGAGGAACAGGAAGAAGGCCGCCTTGCCGGCGAGTCCGACGAGTTCGCGGTTGCCGCCGTTCTTGGTGGCTCCGCCGCCCTCTTCCGCCTTTTCGGCCTTCTCGTCGTCCTCGGCCGCGTCCTCGTCGTCCTCTTCGAGTTTGTTCTCGAAGTGGTCGGACAAGCCGCCGACGACAAGATAGGTGATCAGTCCCAGAAGACCGGAGATGAGGACTGTGGCGGTCTTGTCGGCCGTTTCGTGGTCCCCGACGAGCGCTTCCGCGCCGTACGTCGTCGCGACGACCAGCAGCGCGCTGAGCGCCACCAGGACGGAGAGGACGTCGAGCTTGCCGAGCCGGGCGAGCGGCTTCTCCAGCCACGCGAGCCACTTGTGCTCGCGGTCCTCGAAAATGAAGTCGAGGAAGATCATCAAAAGGAAGATGCCGCCGAACGCCGCGATGGACGGGTGCGCCGCGGTGACCAGGCGCTCGTATTCGTCCTTGTCGTTGATCGCCAGGTCGATCGTCTCGATCGGTCCCAGCTTCGCCGTGATGCCGACGATGAGCAGCGGGAAGACCAGGCGCATGCCGAATACGGCGATCAGAATGCCGATGGTGAGGAAGATCTTCTGCCAGAACGCGTTCATCTTCGCCAGCACGCTGGCGTTGACCACCGCGTTGTCGAAGGACAGGGAGATCTCCAGGATGGACAGGATCGCGACGACCGCGAAGCCCTCCCACCCCCAAAGAATGAAGGCCAGTGCCAGGCCGACGCCGGTGACGGCGAAGGACCAGCCGAAGGTACGGAGCAACACGGGGCAGGAGTCCCTTTCCTAGTCCAGAGTCCAGACTTCCGAGCGATTACGAGGGTGCGGGCTTCGGGCCCGAAAACAGCAGAGGGCCGGTCACCGTGGCAACCGACCCTCGACCGGACCGATCACTGCACGCTGACCCCGAAGTCCAGGGCGATGCCCCGCAGCCCCGAAGCGTACCCCTGGCCTACTGCGCGGAACTTCCACTCCCCCTGGTAACGGTAAAGTTCTCCAAAGATCATGGCCGTCTCGCTTGACGCATCCTCGGTCAAGTCGTAGCGCGCAAGCTCGTTTCCGTCCGCCTGGTTCACGATGCGGATGTAGGCGTTGCGGACCTGTCCGAACGTCTGGCCCCGTGTCTCGGCGTCGTAGATCGACACCGGGAAGACGACCTTCTCGACCGTCTGCGGTACGAGCGTGAGGTCGACCATGAGGACCTCGTCGTCGCCCTCACCCTCACCGGTCAGGTTGTCGCCGGTGTGCTCGACCGAACCCTCGGGGCTCTTCAGGTTGTTGTAGAAGACGAAGTAGTCGTCGCCCAGCACCTTGCCCGCCGCGCCGCACAGCAGGGCGCTGGCGTCCAGGTCGAACGACGCGCCCGTGGTGGCCCGCGCGTCCCAGCCCAGACCCACCAGCACGGTGGTCAGGTTCGGAGCGGCCTTGGTGAGCGAGACATTGCCGCCCTTGGCGAGGGTGACCCCCATGAATTCCTCCTGCTTCGCATAGTCCCCGGTCGAAGCGTAGTCAGCAGTGGTATGCCGCGTCTCGACCCCTGATGAGCTTCAAGGGATATCCCTCTGGAATGCGCCCGAGAACGCGCGAGAACGCGCGACGCCCGCCGGCTCGGGGCCGGCGGGCGTCTTCAAGGCGTTTGTTCGTCAGACGTTCACGCCGAAGTCCTGCGCGATGCCGCGCAGACCCGACGCGTAGCCCTGGCCGACCGCGCGGAACTTCCACTCGGCACCGCTGCGGTACAGCTCGCCGAAGACCATGGCGGTCTCGGTCGAGGCGTCCTCGGTGAGGTCGTACCGGGCCAGCTCGTTGTTGTCCGCCTGGTTCACGATGCGGATGAACGCGTTGCGGACCTGGCCGAACGACTGCTGCCGCGTCTCGGCGTCGTAGATCGACACCGGGAACACGATGCGCTCGACGTCGGCGGGGACGGTCGCGAGGCTGACCTTGATCGCCTCGTCGTCGCCCTCGCCCTCACCGGTGAGGTTGTCGCCGGTGTGCTCGACGGAGCCGTCCGGGCTCTTGAGGTTGTTGAAGAACACGAAGTGCCCGTCGGACAGGGTCTTCCCGCCGGCATTGAGCAGAATCGCGCTGGCGTCGAGGTCGAAGTCCTGACCGGTGGTGGTACGGACGTCCCAGCCCAGGCCGACCAGGACGGCCGTAAGGCCCGGGGCCTCCTTGGTCAGGGAGACGTTGCCGCCCTTGCTCAGGCTGACTCCCACGAGTCCTCCATAAGATCGTGGAGCTCGCCGCGGTGGCGGTGCTCCGGAATTTGCCGTGTACGGCTGGACAACGATCCGATCCTAGTCACGAGTTCCTGACCCCGGCATGATCTGGCAGGTGTCGTCGGCAAAGCCGAGGGATCTCCCGAATTCCAGGGGCGTGCGCCGGCGCACTCGGACCGGCGCCGTAGCCGGGCTCAGAGGGTGCCGAGCGCCTTGACGTACTCGTTCAGGTCGCGCGCGTCGGGCAGCGCGTTGACGACGCTCCAGCGCACGACGCCGTCCTTGTCGATGATGAAGGTGCCGCGGACCGCGCACCCCTTCTCCTCGTTGAACACGCCGTACGCCTGCGCCACCGCGCCGTGCGGCCAGAAGTCGGACAGCACCGGGTACTCCAGGCCCTCCTTCTCCGCGAAGACCTTCTGCGTGAACATCGAGTCGCACGACACCGCGAGCAGCTGCACGTCGTCGTTGACGAACGTCGGCAGCTCGTCCCGCAGCGCGCACAGCTCGCCCGTGCACACACCGGTGAAAGAGAACGGGTAGAAGAGCAGGACGACGCTCTTGCTGCCCTGGAAGTCCGAGAGCTTGACGACGCTCCCGTGCTGGTCCTTCAGCTCGAAGTCGGGGGCCTTGCTGCCGATCTCGACGGCCATTGGTGCGTCCTTTCGACCAACTGCGGTGTGACTGCGGTGTGACGGTGTCGCGCCCCGGGCGGGGCTTCACAGCCCACAGTCTGGCACCCGGCCCGAGCATGCGTTCGGCCCGGCCGCTTGGCAGCGATATGTCCCGGGAAAGATGTTCGTCATGTCCACGACCGCACGGCCGTACGAACCGGCGGGCCCGCCCGGCCCCGCGTCCGAGGGTGCCGCGCTCGGCGCAGCGTCCGCCCCGCTCGCCGAGCAGCGCACCCGTGCCCTGCTCGCGTGGGACGCGTTCCGCGACCTCGCCGCCGCGGCCGACCCCGACGCGCCGTCGCGCCTGCCTGGGTGGACGGGCCGGGCCGTCGTCGCGCACCTGGCGTCGTGGCCGGACGAGCCGCTGCTCGCCCGCCTGCTGGCCGAGGCGCGCGGCACCCGCTCCGCGGACGCCGAACCGCTCGACCAGGACACCGCGAACGCCGCCCTCGTCGAGGCCCACCGCGACGCGACCGCCGCCGAACTCCTCGCCGCGCTCGACGACGGCCGCACACGCCTCGTGGCGGCCTTCGACGCGGTGGAGCGGGAGGGCATAGGGCTGGCCCGCACGGGCTCACAGGTGGGACCGGTGCCGTTGCTGACGCAGTTGGGGGCCATCGCGTACGAACTGGCCGTGCACGCCGCCGACCTGGTCCCGTGCGGCGCGCCCGAGGCGGACGCCGAGCTGGTCGACGCGGGCCTGCTGGCACTCGCCGACATCACCGGAGCACTGGCCGCGCGGTACGGCCTGACCGCCGAGAGCGCACTCGTCGGCCCCGGCGGAGGCTGGGCCTTCGCGGCCGACGGCGGCGGTTGGTCGGTGCGGGCGGTCCCGGCCGGGAAGAGCACCGGCCCCGCGGTTCGCGCGAGTTCCGCCGCCCTGCTGCTGGACGCCTCCGCCGGACGCCGCTCGGTGCCGCCGCTGCTCGTCAAGCGCGACCTGCGCCTCGACAACGTGCCGGGACTGCTCGCGCTGGCCCCGCTGCTGGACCGCGTCCCCGGTCTGCCGGGCGGGCCCGCCCTGAACGTCGCGGCGGGCTGGCTGGGCGGACTGGGCCGCGCGATAGGCCGCTTCCAGCGCTGACCGAACACCCCGGATCGGACCCCGCACACAACCGGGCACCGGCATTACACCGGGACGGGCAGCCGAAGCGACCAGTTGCCGACGTGACCGGCTGCCGAGTCGACCGAACACCGACGGGGGCGCGAGGCCGGTCGGAGCGCACATGCGCCCACCGGTCCCGCGCCCCCGCCGGGTGCGCTGGTTCGTCCGATTCCCCGGGCCGCCCGGTCGTGTCTCCCCGGGTCCCAGGACGGTACGGCCTGCCGGCCGCCGCCTCGGGCCGCTACTTGCGGCCGCTGCTGCGGGCCGTCTTCGGGGCGACCAACCGGGCTCCGGACCAGTCCTTGGCGATTGCCGTGGTGGTGGTTCCCGACAGACCGGCCGTCTGGGCCGACTCGCCGATGTCGCTCGGCTCGACGTACCCGTCCCGACCCGTCTTCGGGGTCAGGAGCCACACGGTGCCGCCGTCCGTGAGCGTGGTCAACGCATCCACCAGGGAGTCGGCGAGGTCGCCGTCCCCGTCCCGGAACCAAAGGATGACAACGTCGGCGACGTCCTCGTCGTAGTCCTCGTCGACGAGGTCATTGCCCGTGATCTCCGCGACGGCGTCGCGGAACTCCTCGTCGCAGTCGTCGTCATAACCGAGCTCCTGGACCACCTGTCCGGGCTGGAACCCAAGCCGCGTCAGCGGGTTGGACCGTTCCTCCGCGTGGTCCGCGGTCGCGCTCACGAAGTGACCTCCCATGTTCGGCCCCGCTGTGTTCCGGAGCTGTGGCCGTAGTCCACACGCGCCGGGCTGTTCGCGCAAGTACCCAGGTCACGCCGCCACCCAAACACCACCGCGGGGACGTATGTGGCGGACGCTCCGGCGTACGCCCGGCGCGCTGTCGCCCGAAGCCGCGCCCGCGCGCGCCCCGGGGTCGCCACGGAGTCGGCCAGAAGCCGACCCGGAGCCGGGCCGAAGCCGCCGCGGACCGCCGCCGGCCGCCGACTTGCCGCCGCCCGGGCGCCCGTCGGCCCGGCCGCCTACCAGCCCTGCCGCCGCCCACCTGGCACCGGAGCCCCGGCGTGTCCGGGCAGCCCCGCCGAGGCCGCCTCGACCTCCGCGTCAGGCCCCGGGAAGATCAACCCGGTGTGTCCGTCGTCGAACCGCACGACGTACGGCGGCGCCCCGTCGGGGCCCCGTACCTCGAGGATCTCGCCGATCCGGTCGGCCCGGCCGACCGCGTTGCCGTGGACGTGGAGCCGGTCGCCGATCGTCGCGTGCATCGGATCTCCTTCCGCCGAGGATGCCCCGCTGTGTCCCCCCTCACGGCATCCATACACCTCCCAGACAACTACGCCGGTGCGGTCCGCGAAAGACTCCGGGCGTAATCTTCTTGATGGTTCGCGGATGCGGTTACCCCGTACCCGCGTGCCGCCGCGTGTGGCGTCCGGCGACAGCCGGAGTCAGGGCATCGCCGCCCCTTGTCGCGGTAGCCGGAGAAAGAGTGATACGGATCCACGAGATCGATACGGCAGGGATGAGCACGTCTGGGCGCTAAGACCAGCACCAGCCGGGTTCATTACCGATCGGTAGAGATGACGGATACGACGTCCGGGTACCACGATGGAGGCGGCGCGACACCGCTCAGTGGCGGCCGATGTGCGAAGCGGCCGAAGAAATTCGGACATTTCGCGCCCGGCCGATGATCGCAACATCTACCGATATGCGAAGGAACAGCGTGGCATCCGGACGAGAGCGCTTCTCGATCATCAGTGACGGCCTGCCGAGCCAGCTGCCGGACATCGACCCGAGCGAAACCGGCGAGTGGCTGGAGTCGCTGGATTCCGTCATCAACGAGCAGGGGCGGCAGCGCGCCCGCTACATCATGCTCAAGCTGCTCGAACGCGCCCGCGAGCGGCAGGTCGGCGTGCCTGCCCTGCGCAGCACCGACTACATCAACACGATCCCGCCGGAGAGCGAGCCGTGGTTCCCCGGCGACGAGGACATCGAGCGCCGCATCCGCGCCTTCGTGCGCTGGAACGCCGCGATCATGGTGTCGCGCGCCAACCGCCCCGGACTGGGTGTGGGCGGCCACATCGCGACGTACGCCTCGTCCGCGAGCCTCTACGAGGTCGGGTTCAACCACTTCTTCCGCGGCAAGGACCACGGCGAGAGCGGCGACCAGATCTTCTTCCAGGGCCACGCCGCCCCCGGCATCTACGCCCGTGCGTTCCTCGAGGGCCGGCTCACCGAGCAGCACCTCGACGGCTTCCGCCAGGAGCACTCGCAGGCGCCGTACGGTCTCTCGTCGTACCCGCACCCGCGGCTCATGCCGGACTTCTGGGAGTTCCCGACCGTCTCGATGGGCCTCGGCCCCCTCGGCGCGATCTACCAGGCGCGGTTCAACCGCTACCTGCACAACCGCAACATCAAGGACACCTCGCGCAGCCACGTGTGGGCGTTCCTCGGCGACGGCGAGATGGACGAGCCGGAGTCGCTGGGCAACATCGGTCTGGCGGCCCGTGAGGAGTTGGACAACCTCACGTTCGTCATCAACTGCAACCTGCAGCGCCTCGACGGCCCGGTACGCGGCAACGGCAAGATCATCCAGGAGCTGGAGTCGTACTTCCGCGGCGCCGGCTGGAACGTGATCAAGGTCGTGTGGGACCGCTCGTGGGACTCCCTGCTCGCGCAGGACACCGACGGCGTGCTCGTCAACAAGATGAACACGACCCCCGACGGCCAGTTCCAGACGTACGCCGTGGAGTCCGGCGCGTACGCCCGCGAGCACTTCTTCGGCGACGACGCGCGCCTGCGCAAGATGGTCGCGCACCTGACCGACGACGAGCTGGTCAAGCTCGGCCGCGGCGGGCACGACTACCGCAAGGTGTACGCGGCGTTCAAGGCGGCCCGTGAGCACACCGGCCAGCCGACCGTGATCCTCGCGCAGACGGTGAAGGGCTGGACCCTCGGTCCGAACTTCGAGAGCCGCAACGCGACGCACCAGATGAAGAAGCTCACCAAGGCCGACCTCAAGATGTTCCGCGACCGGCTGTACCTGCCGATCTCGGACAAGGACCTGGAGGCCGACGTCCCGCCGTACTTCCACCCGGGCGAGAAGTCCGAGGAGATGGAGTACATGATGGAGCGCCGCGCGGCGCTCGGCGGGACCATGCCGCAGCGGATCGTGCGCGCCAAGCCGGTCAAGCTGCCCGGCGACGACGTCTACGCGCCGATCAAGAAGGGCGCGCGGCAGCCGATGGCCACCACGATGGCCTTCGTGCGGCTGCTCAAGGACCTCATGCGCGACTCCGAGATCGGCAAGCGCTTCGTGCCGATCGCGCCGGACGAGTACCGCACGTTCGGCATGGACGCGATGTTCCCGACCGCCAAGATCTACAACCCGCACGGCCAGACGTACGAGGCCGTGGACCGCGAACTGCTGCTCTCCTACAAGGAGTCGTCGAGCGGTCAGATGCTGCACGAGGGCATCTCGGAGGCGGGCTGCACCGCGTCGCTGATCGCCGCCGGTTCGTCGTACTCGACGCACGGCGAGCCGATGATCCCGGTGTACGTCTTCTACTCGATGTTCGGGTTCCAGCGCACCGGCGACCAGTTCTGGCAGATGGCCGACCAGCTCGCGCGTGGCTTCGTGCTGGGCGCGACGGCGGGACGCACCACACTCACCGGCGAGGGCCTCCAGCACGCGGACGGGCACTCGCACCTGCTGGCGTCCACGAACCCGGCGGTCGTGGCGTACGACCCGGCCTACGCGTTCGAGATCGCGCACATCGTCAAGGACGGCCTGCGGCGCATGTACGGCTCGTCCGACGAGCACCCGCACGGCGAGGACGTCTTCTACTACATCACCGTCTACAACGAGCCGATCGACCAGCCGGCCGAGCCGGAGGGCGTGGACGTCGAGGGCATCCTCAAGGGCCTCTACCGGCTCAAGGAGGGCGAGCCGCGGGACGGCGCGCTCCGCGCCCAGATCCTGGCGTCCGGCGTCGGCCTGCCGTGGGCACTCGACGCGCAGCGCATGCTCGCCGATGAGTGGAACGTCGTCGCCGACGTGTGGTCCGCGACCTCGTGGAACGAGCTGCGCCGCGAGGCGGTGGAGTGCGAGGAGCACAACCTGCTGCACCCGGAGGAGGAGCCGCGGATCCCGTACGTCCAGCAGGTGCTGGACGGCAAGCCGGGTCCGGTCATCGCGGTCTCCGACTGGATGCGCTCGGTGCCGGACCAGATCGCCCGCTGGGTGCCGTCCGACTACGCGTCGCTCGGGACCGACGGCTTCGGTTTCGCGGACACCCGCGGCGCGGCGCGGCGGTACTTCCACGTGGACGCCGAGTCGGTCGTCGTGGGCGTGCTCTCCGAGCTCGCCCGCCGCGGCGAGGTGGACGCGGCGACGGTCAAGAAGGCCATCGACCGCTACCAGATCCTCGACGTGAAGGCCGCGGGCGTCGGCACGGTGGGCGGAGACGCGTAACCGGCACGACATCAGCGCACGGCACCGCCGGAGGGCCCGGAACGCATCCGCGTTCCGGGCCCTCCGGCGTTCGAGCGGTCGGTCCGCGGGAGCGGTACGCGGAGTTCTCACAGCGGGTCAATGTCGGGCCACAGGACTACTGGAGAGTAGGATTCCGCTCCCGAGGCCCTATGATCACGCAGCTACGCGCGTCATCCGTTATGTGAATTTGACATGACTGGCATCCCATCTGAGGTCCACATGATGGGAAACTGCGTCGTGATCTCGGCACGGACAACAAGTGTCCGTATCGATCTTTTTCACGCACGACCCGTCCCGGTCGGCTGATCCGCTTCCCCATGGAGGACCCTCGATGACTGCACTCTCGGCGCGTCGCCGTACCCTCGCGGCCGGCGCCGTGCTTGTGGCCGGAGCGCTCCTGCTCACCGGTTGCGGCGACGACGACAAGAAGGACGACGTCAAGTCCACCCCGTCCGGCGGCACCGCCCCCACTTCGGCGGGTGCGTCGGCGCCGCCGGCCGGCGGCGCGCTGTTCGTCAAGCTCCCGAAGCAGTACCAGGACTCCAAGGTCGTCAAGATCGGCTCCGAGGTCGCGTACCCGCCCGTCGAGTTCAAGGACAAGGACGGCAAGACCTTCATCGGCTTCGACATCGACCTCGCCAAGGCCATCGGCGAGAAGCTCGGCGTCAAGGTGGAGATCGAGGACATGACCTTCGGTTCGCTCATCACGGGGCTCGACTCCAAGCGCATCGACCTGATCATGTCGGCGATGAGCGACAACAAGGACCGCCAGACCGGCATGGACGAGGGCAAGAAAGTCGGCGACGGCATCGACTTCGTCGACTACTTCAACGCCGGCGGCTCGATCCTGGTGAAGAAGGGCAACCCGCAGAACATCAAGACCCTCGACGACCTCTGCGGCAAGACCGTCGCACTGCAGAAGGCGACCACGCACGAGGAGACCGCCAACAAGCAGAGCGACAAGTGCAAGGCGGACGGCAAGGGCGCCATCACGATCCAGGCCTACGAGCACGACAACGAAGCCCTGTTGCGCGTCAAGCAGGGCGCCGCGGCCGCCGACATCAGCGACTTCCCGGTCGCCGCCTACGCGGCGCAGACCGGCGGCGACGGCAACGACTTCGAGGTCGTCGGCGAGCAGATCGATCCCGGCCCGTACGGCATCGGCGTCGCGAAGAACAACAGCCAGCTGCGCGACGTCGTCAAGGAGGCCGTCGAGCAGCTGATCGCAGACGGCACCTACGGCAAGATCCTCGAGAAGTGGAACGTCAAGCAGGGCGCGGTCACCGAGGTCAAGATCAACGGCGGCTCCTGATCCGCCGGCTCCGAAAGGTCATCCCCGGTGCCCCCCTCCAGTGACAAGGAGCCGGCCGGCAAGACGCCGGCCGGCTCCGGCCCGGCCATCGTCGCCGGCCCTGTCCCGATCAAGGCGATCCCAGTACGGCACTACGGTCGTTGGGCCGGCGCGGTAGTCGTCCTCGGCCTCCTGGGCCTGCTGGTCAACGCCTTCGCGACCGCCAACATCAACTGGGACACGGTCGGCGAGTACCTGACGTTCGACACGATCCTCGAAGGTGCCGGCAACACCCTCCTCATCAGCGTGTGCTCGATGATCCTCGGTGTCGTCCTCGGCGTGGTCCTCGCGGTCATGCGCCTTTCCGACAACCCGCTACTGCGCTCCGTCGCCTGGGGATACATCTGGATCTTCCGCGGCACGCCGGTCATCGTGCAGCTCACCATCTGGTGGAACCTGTCGCTGGTCTTCCCGAACTTCAACCTCGGGTTCTACAGCGAGCCCATGAACACGTTCATGACCCCGTTCCTCGCCGCGCTGCTCGGCCTCGGGCTCAACGAGGCCGCGTACATGGCGGAGATCGTGCGGGCCGGCATCCAGTCGGTGGACGAAGGCCAGAGCGAGGCGTCGCACGCGCTCGGCATGAGCAAGCGCAAGACCATGCAGCGCGTGGTACTGCCGCAGGCCATGCGCGTGATCATCCCGCCGACCGGCAACGAGTACATCAACATGCTCAAGACGTCGTCGCTCGCCTTCGTCGCGCAGTACAACGAGCTCTACAAGCGCAGCACCGACATCTCCTCCAGTTCACTGGCGGTCATCGAGATGATGCTGGTGGCGTCGGTCTGGTACCTGATCCTGACGTCGGTGTTCAGCATCGGCCAGTTCTACCTGGAGCGGCACTACGCAAAGGGATCGCTGCGGAGCCTGCCGGACACGCCGATCCAGAAGATCAAACGCATGGCGTTCTCGCTGCGCCGCCCGGAGGTGCCGCGCTCATGACCGTCGTGGACAAGAGCCGGCCGATGGTGCTGGCCGAGCAGGTGCACAAGTCGTTCGGTCTGATCGACGTGCTCAAGGGCATCGACTTGCAGGTGATGCCGCAGGAGGTCTTCTGCGTCGTGGGCCCGTCCGGGTCCGGCAAGTCGACGTTTCTGCGGTGCATCAACCACCTGGAGAAGATCAACGCGGGCCGGCTGTGGGTCGACGGGCGCCTGGTCGGCTACCGGCAGAAGGGCGACAAGCTCTACGAGCTCAAGGACTCCGAAGTCGCCTTGCAGCGCCGGGACATCGGCATGGTGTTCCAGCGGTTCAACCTGTTCCCGCACATGACGGCGCTCGGCAACGTCATGGAGGCGCCCGTCCAGGTCAAGCGCGAGACGCGGGCCGTGGCCCGGGAGCGCGCGCTGAAGCTCCTGGACCGGGTGGGGCTCGCGAACAAGAAGGACGCGTACCCCGCACAGTTGTCCGGCGGGCAGCAGCAGCGCGTCGCCATCGCGCGGGCGCTGGCGATGGAGCCGAAGCTGATGCTCTTCGACGAGCCGACGTCGGCGCTGGACCCCGAACTGGTCGGCGAGGTGCTGGACGTCATGCGCGGGCTCGCGGAGGACGGCATGACGATGATCGTCGTGACGCACGAGATGGGCTTCGCGCGCGAGGTCGGCGACGCGCTGGTCTTCATGGACGACGGCGTGGTGGTGGAGTCCGGGCATCCGCGCGAGGTCCTGACGAACCCGCAGCACGACCGGACGAAGGCGTTCCTGTCGAAGGTGCTGTAGCCGTAGGTGGGTTGGTGTGCGGGGCGTCCCGGTCGGGGCGCCCCGTACGCGTGTCCGGGGGCGCTGCCGGGCGCGCCGCGTGTCAGGCGTCAGGCGTCAGGCGTACACGATGTCGTGCTTGTCGCGGTCCTGGGCGGCGAAGGCGAGCAGGCGGCGGCCTTCGTCCTCGATCGCGCCGCGCTGCGCCTTGAGGGCGTTCCTCGGCTCGGGACCGGAGGAGATCAGCAGCGTGGCGGTGTCCTTCGTACGCTCGATCCGCCACGCGGCCCGGCCGAACCCGTCGACCAGCAGGCCGCCCCAGAGCATGTTGCCCTGGTCCATGCCCCACTGCTGCCATTCCTTCGTGACCACGCGGGAGCGGTCGTCGTGGGAGAGGAAGATGTTGTCGAAGTCGGCGAGGAAGCGTACGGGCGCCGGGGTGTCCGCGGCCGGGCGCGGGGCGTCGGGCAGGTCGAACAGTTCGCGGCCGTTCTCGTCGCGGAAGGTGGTCAGTTGGGGCCGCAGGCGCTCCAGGACCTCCTTGAGGCGGGTGAGCCCGCACCACACCTGCACGTCCTTGACCGACATCGGGCCGAGCGCGGCGACGCAGCGCAGCACCATGGCGTCGACCGACGGCTCGGCCTCCAGTGGTCGGCCAAGCCAGTGCTCCAGCGTGGTGTGCGCGACGGCCCCGCTGCGCCCCCACAGGCCGCGCGGGGGCACCTGGACGAGCGGCGCCCACGTACGCAGGGCGGCCGACAGCGCGGACGGCTGCGCGTCCGGCCAGCGCGCCCCGAGGTGCGTGCCGACCTCGGCGAAGGTACGCGGCTCCGCCTCGATGAACGCGCGTCCTGTCGCGGTGAGTTCGTCGCGGTCCGCACCGGCCGTCCGGCGCGAGTGCGACGACTTGTACATGCGCTCCATGACGGGAAGCAGCAGCGGCCGCCAGGCGAGCGCGTCGTCCGCCGTGACGGTGTGGATGGTCGAGCGCATGAGCGCGATACGGACGACCTGACGGCCGGTCATGAGCCCGACCAGTTCCTCGGGGTCGAAGTCGGCGATGCGCGTCCAGAGCGTGAAGTAGGACGAGGTCGGGTGCTGGGCCTGGAGCCCGGCGAGGTGGCGGACCATGTCGAGCGCGGGCATGCGTACGCGTTCCAGCAGGTGCTGCCGCGCGAGGGTGGCGCGGTTGAGCTCGCGGAGGGTGAGCGTGCGTGGGGCTGCGTTCGTCATGCCACCGACTCTACGAGCCAATCAGGAACGGAACGCTCCTATATACGTTCCTGTTTCTGGTTCTTGTTTCTGGTTCCGGATTCTGGTTCCTGGTTCTGGTTCCTGCTTCTGGGTGCCTACTTGACCGCGCCCGCCATCACCCCCTGGACGAAGTAGCGCTGGAAGGCGAAGAAGACCATCAGCGGCACGATCAGCGACAGGAAGGCCCCGGGCGCCAGCACGTCGATATTGGCGCCGAACGCGCGCGTCTGCGACTGGAGCGCGACGGTCAGCGGCGCGGAGTCGGTGTCGGCGTAGATCAGCGCGATGAGCATGTCGTTCCACACCCACAGGAACTGGAAGATGCCCAGCGAGGCGATCGCGGGGAGGCCGAGCGGCAGGATGACGCGGAAGAAGATCGTCAGGTCCGTGCCGCCGTCCATGCGGGCGGCCTCCAGCAGGTCCTTGGGGATGCCGGCGAAGTAGTTGCGCAGCAGGAACACCGCGAACGGCAGGCCGAAGGCGACGTGGAACAGCACGACGCCGAAGATCGTGCCGAACAGGTTCGTCTCGCCGTACAGCTTGGAGATGGGGATGAGCGCGACCTGCACCGGCACCACGAGCAGCCCCACGACGATGAGGAACAGCCAGTCGCGGCCCGGGAATTCGAGCCAGGCGAAGGCGTACGCCGCGAGCGAGCCGATGAGGATCACCAGCAGCGTGCTCGGCACCGTGATCCAGATCGTGTTGAAGAACGCCCGCATCATGTCGTCGTTCGACAGCAGCTTGTCGTAGTTCGTCCAGGTGATCTGGCCGGGCTCGGAGAAGACCTTCCACCACCCGGACGTGCTGGTCTCCTTCGGCGGCCGCAGCGACGACACCAGCAGCCCGAAGGTGGGCATCAGCCAGAACAGCGCGACCAGGACCAGTCCGACCGCGACCGCGCCGCCGCCGGTCCGCGCCACGATCCGCGACGCGACACCGCGCTTGATGCCTCCCGTCCCACCCGGCTCCGGACCTCCGGAGCCGGGTTCCGGGCCAGTTCCGACGCCCGTGGCGGTCGCCTTCGCGCCACCGGCCGGCGCCCCTTCTGCCCCCGCGGTCATTTGTTCTCCCTTCGGAAGCGCCGGATGTTGAAGAGCATCGCCGGCAGGACCAGGAGGAACAGGACGATGCCGATCGCGCTGCCCAGGCCCTGGTTGTTGCCGCCGCCGAAGGAGGCCAAATACATCTGCAGGGCGAGGACGTTGGCCTCTTTCTGCGACGAGCCGAGCGAGATGATGTAGACGAGGTCGAAGACCTTCAGGACGTTGATGACGAGTGTCACCATCACCACGACGAGCACGGGTGCCAGCAGCGGCACGGTGACGCGGCGGAAGACCTGCCACTCGGTGGCGCCGTCGACCCGGGCCGCCTCCAGGGCGTCGCGCGGGATCGCGGCCAGGCCGGCGGCGATGAGGACCATCGCGAAGCCCGCCCACATCCACACGTACGCGCCGATGATGGCCGGGGTGATGAGGTTGGGGCCGAGCCAGTCGTAGCCGGCGAAGGACTGGGCGAAGTTCGACTCGGCGAGCCGGACTTGCACGGGTCCGTCGGCGGTGGCCTCCTCGGGGAGCGTGAAGGATCCGTCGGTGCCGGTCGTCGCGGAGCCGACCGTACGGCCGTCGCGCACCGCCTCGACGCGCACTCCCGGCAGGCCGCGTTCGCCCGGATCGACCTGGCCCGGCTTGCCGACGTTGCCGCGGCTGAAGTCGAGCCACACGACGCCGGACAGCGCCGGTCCGGTGGCGGGCGGCGCCGCCGGGGCCGGGAGGGCGTCCGCCGGGATCTTGTCGTCGGGCAGCGCCACGAGCGGCAGCAGCACCGGGGTGCCCGGGCCGCTCGGCGCCGCGGTGATGAAGCCGCCGCCCTCCTCGTCGATGCCGCCGTTCGGACGCGGTCGGGCGCCGGGATAGGGCGCGCCCTCGGAGAACGCGTCGTGCACGGTCACCAGCGCGGCGTTGGCCACGCCCTTGTCCGCGTCGCGGTCGTAGACGAGCCGGAAGATGATGCCGGCCGCAAGCATCGAGACGGCCATCGGCATGAAGATGACCAGCTTGAACGCCGTTGCGAACTTCACCCGTTCGGTGAGCACCGCGAAGACCAGCCCGAAGGCCGTCACGACCGCGGGCACCACGAGCACCCAGATGAGGTTGTTCTTCAGTGCGGTGAACGTGTCGTCGTCGGTGAACAGGTCCTGGTAGTTGCCGAGCCCCGCGAAATCCGACCAGCCTTCCGCACCGAAAAGGCTGCGGATCAGCGTCCAGACGATCGGATAGACCACCAGCACCGCGAGCACCAGCAGCGCCGGGAGCAGGAACAGCCAGCCCAGCAGCCGCCCGGTACCGAGGCCGCGGGAGTCGTCCCCCGCGGCCTCGGCCGGCTTGCGCGGCGGCGGCTGGTCGATGCGGGTCGGGTCGGTCGTGTCCGCCATGTCCGCGATGACCCCCGTCGGTGTCAGGTGCCGGTGTACGCCTTGGCCGCGCTCGCCTCCAACTTGGCCTGCGCGCCCGCGACATCGGACGGGTTGCGCAGGAAGTCCTGGAGGTCGCGCCACATGCCCTCGCCCTTCGTGCCGCCGAACGCCGCAGGCGCCTGGTCGGACATGTCGAAGCGGAACTCGTCGCCCGCGCCGATAAGGTTCTGGGCGATCTCGCGGTACGCGTCGTCCCGGTACGCCGCGAAGTCGAGGTTCTTGTTCGGCGACAGGAACCCGCCCTGCTCCGCCCACACCTTCGCCGCGTCGGGCGAGGCCAGGAAGTTGAGCAGGGCCATCGCGCCCGGGCTGTCCTTCATCGCCACGGCGACGTCGCCGCCGCTGACCACCGGGGCCTTGCCGGGCGAGACGGCGGGGAACGCGAAGAACTTCGCGTCGGTGCCGATCTCGGAGTCGGTGTCCTTGATGATGTTGGTGCCGACGAAGTCCGCGCCGGGCAGCATGCCGGCCTTCGGCGGGTCGCCGAACACCAGCGGGACGGACGCGGGGAACTCGGTCTGGAGCGCGCCGCCGGGGCCGCCGGGGAACCACGCGTTCTGGCCCCACACCTTGGCGAGCGTCTCGAGCGCCGCCTTGACGCTCGGGTCGGTCCACGGGATCTGGTGCGCGGCGAGCTTGTCGTACATGTCGGGTCCGGCCTGGCTGAGGTAGACGTTCTCGAACCAGTCGGTGAGGACCCAGCCGTCGGCCCCGCCGGTCGCGAACGGCGGGGTGCCGGAGTCGGACACCAGGCCGGCCGTCTTGACCAGGTCGTCCCACGTCGTGGGTTCGGTGGCGCCGGCGTTGGTGAAGACGTTGGCGTTGTACCAGACCAGGGACTTGTTGGCGCCCTTGTAGTAGACCCCGTACAGCTTGTTCTCGTACGACCCGAGCTTCTGCCACTGCGGCGCGAAGTTCGCCTGTACGGACTGCTGCACCTCGGCGGAGACCGGCTTGATCCAGCCCTTCTGCGCGAACTGCTTGAGTACGCCCGGCTGAGCCAGGAACGCGACGTCGGGCGGCGCGTTGCCCTCGACCCGCTGGCCGAGGAAGGTCGAGGCGCTGTCGCCGGTGGGGATGAACTCGGTCTTGGCGCCGGTGCGCTTCTCGAACTCGGACAACACCTTCTTGAAGGACGCCAGTTCGTCGTCCGTCCACACGCCGGCGACACTGACCGTCTGTCCCTTGAGGGACTGCCCGGCCGGTGGGTTGGCACCGTCGCCGCCGTCGTCGTCGTCGCTGCAAGCGGCCAGCCCCAGCGTCAGCATCGACGCCGCCGCCAGCGCCCCCACGAGTCGCCTCACGATTCCTCCCTCACGGAAAGACCCGTCTCCGGGTCGAAGAAGTGCATGCGATCGGTGGCCACCCGCAGCATCGCGGTGTCGCCCTCACGGACCCGGGTACGCGGCCCGAAGCGGGCGACGAGTTCCGAGTGCGCGGTCCCGGGATCGGGCACCTGGTCCTCGGCCCCGACGTCCTCGGCGAGTTCCTGCACGTCGGCGGTCACGGCCGGCGGGGCGGCGAGGCGTACGTGCACGTGCACCTCGGACCCCATCGACTCCACCAGGTCGGTCTCGGCGCGCAGGAGCATCCCGTCGGGCGCGGGCGCGTCGTCCTCGGCCGCGTCGAACAGGTCCTCGGGACGGATCCCGACGACGACGGAGCGGCCCACGTAGGCACGCAACGCCGGTCGTTCGGCGAGGAGTTCGGGTGGTACGGCGAGTGTCTGGTCGCCGAGCCGCACGGTTATGCCCCCGCCTGTGCCCGCCCCCTCGCCCGCCGCCTCGCCCTTGCCGTCGGGCGCACGGTCCAGTTCCCCGCTGAAGAGGTTCATCGCGGGAGAGCCGATGAAGCCGGCGACGAAGAGGTTCACCGGCCGGTCGTACAACTCCTGCGGCGGGGCCACCTGTTGCAGGATGCCCTTGCGCATGACGGCCACGCGGTCGCCGAGCGTCATCGCCTCCACCTGGTCGTGCGTCACATACAAGGTGGTGACGCCGAGTTCGCGGGTGAGCCGGGCGATCTGGGCGCGCATCTGCACCCGGAGCTTGGCGTCGAGGTTCGACAGCGGCTCGTCCATCAGGAACGCCTGCGGTTCCCGGACGATGGCGCGACCCATCGCCACGCGCTGCCGCTGACCCCCGGAGAGTTGGCGGGGCTTGCGGCCCAGGTGCTCTTCGAGGCCGAGCGTACGGGCCGCCTGTTCGACGCGCTTGCGGATCTCCGGCTTGGGCAACTTGCGCAGCCGGAGCCCGAATCCGATGTTGTCGCGGACATTGAGGTGCGGGTAGAGCGCGTAGCTCTGGAACACCATCGCGACGTCGCGGTCGCGGGAGGGCACCCGGTTGACGACGCGTTCGCCGATCCGGATCGTGCCCTCGCTGATGTCCTCCAGCCCCGCGACCATGCGCAAGGCGGTGGTCTTGCCGCACCCGGACGGACCGACGAGCACCAGGAACTCGCCGTGTGCCACTGCCAGGTCGAGCGAATCGACGGCTCTGGTGCCGTCCGGATAGATCTTTCCGACCCCGTTCAAAACCACGTCAGCCACAGCACCCCCAGGGGTGACACGATCGCCTCGATCCCCTGTTGCTACGCCTCGTGGTGCGAAGGTCACAACCCCCCAGGTGGTGACCGACGCCCATTTGTAATCTTAGGAGTACGGTGTGTGATCACTTTTGCTACGCGCGTCGCGCTGTGTAGGCGAATTGCGCAATTTGGCTGAGCTGGTTGCGAATTCCGGTGCGGTGTGCGGGCTGTGGCCGTGCGCTTGCGCACCGCACCGGCGGATCTCGCTACTCGCGGCCCGGGCCGACGTACGTGTGCGTCATGACCGCGTACCGGTCGCCCGACACCTGGGCGCCGATCGGTTCGAGCGCGGCCAGTTCGGCGTCGTCGAGGACGATGCCGACGGCGGCCGCGTTCTCGGCGAGGCGGGCGCGCTTGGTGGTTCCGGGGATCGGGACGACCGGCATCGCCCACACGTCGCCGCGCATCTGGATCCAGGCGAGCGCGACCTGCGCCGGGGTGACGCCGCGCGCCTGCGCGATGTCCTTGAGCGGGCGCAGGAGTTCGGCGTTGTTCTTGGCGTTGTCCCCGGTGAAGCGCGGCTGCGCGCGGCGTGTGTCGCCGTCGGGCAGGTCCTCGAAGGACGTCCACAGCGCGCTCAGGAACCCGCGGCCGAGCGGCGAGTAGGGCACGACGGCCGCGCCGACCTCACGCGCCGCCGGCACCACCGAGTCCTCGATGTCCCGGGCGAACAGCGACCATTCGGCCTGCACGGCGGCGATCGGGTGCACCGCCGCCGCGGCGCGGATCTCCTTGGCGGTCACCTCGGAGAGCCCGAGGTGGCGTACCTTGCCGGCGGCGACCAGCTCGGCCATCGCGCCGACCGTCTCCTCGATCGGCACGGCGGTGTCGCGGCGGTGCATGTAGTACAGGTCGATGGTGTCCACGCCGAGGCGCGCAAGGCTGGCGTCGCAGGCGGACCTGACGTACGCGGCGTCCCCGCGGATGTCGCGTCCGCCCGGCGCCGCGTGGCGGTCGATGCCGAACTTCGTGGCGAGCAGTACCTCGTCGCGCCGGCCGCCGCGGAAGAACTCGCCGAGCAGCTCCTCGTTGGCGCCGGTGCCGTACATGTCGGAGGTGTCGAAGTGGGTGACGCCCAGGTCCAGCGCGTACGCGAGGGTCGCCGACGACTCGGCGCGGTCGGGCGCGGCGCCGACGTAGAAGTCGCTCATGCCCATGCAGCCCAGGCCCTGGAGCGAGCTGATCGGACCGTTGGTGCCGAGGGCGGTGGTGCCGAGGGCGGTGGTGCCGGTGGTGCCGGTGGTGCCGGTGGTGCGGGTGGTGCGGGTGGTGCGGGTGGTGCGAGTCATGGGGTCTCCGCCTTCCCGGTAGTCGCGGCGGGTTCCTCCGCGACGACGGCGCCGTAGTACTCGATCTTGTAGTCGAGGACGAGCAGGCAGGAGGTCAGGTCGGTGATGCGGGCGCGGACCTCCTCGCGGTGGTCCACCAGGATCTGGTGGCGCTCGGCGAGGGTGTGGTCGCCCTCACGGGCGAGTTCGGCGTACCGGATCATGTCGGCGACGGGCATGCCGGTCGCGCGCAGTTTGCCGACGAAGTCCAGGAAGCCGAGATCGCGTTCGCTGTACCGGCGCTTTCCCGCCTGCCCTCCCCCGCTCCGGGAGGTCTCGCGGCCGACGTGCGGCATGAGGCCGATGCGCTCGTACCAGCGCAGCGTGTGCGCGCTCAGGCCGGTCCGGGCCGCGACCTCGCTGATCGTGTACCGGCCGACCTCGGTCTCGTCGAGGACGTGGTGGTCGGTCACCTCGTGGACGGCGGTCGACTGGGCCGGCGACATGGCATGCCTCCTGGAGCTGGGGTACGGCCGCCCTCGTGCGACGGCCGCGACGACGACGCTACGGACTTCGAGTGCACTCTAAGCAAGACCCGGTGGCGCTCACCCGGTCGACTCCAGCTGCCGGAACTCGATCCCCGCCCGGCGCAGCCGCCCGATCAGCGCATCGCCCATCGCGACCGCGGTCGTGACCTGCCCGGACGTCTTGGGGACCTGGTCGAAGGCCAGGCAAAGAGCCGCCTCCGCGAGCATCTTGGCGGTCTCGTCGTAACCCGGGTCGCCGCCTCGCACCTCGGTGACGACCCGCTCGCCACCGCCGTCCGCGACGAAGCGCACGCTGAACCAGGCCTTCGCGCGGCGGGCCGGGGCGGGGCCGTCGCCGGGGGCGAGGCGGGTCTGCAGCGCGCGGCGTACGGGCGCCACCTGGGCGAGCAGCACCAGCGACCCCACGCCGACGGCACCGGCTACGGCGGTCGGAAGGCGGCGTACCGACGCATAGTGCGTGTACGAGAAGTCCGGCCCGTACGACTCCAGCGCCCGCGCGGACCGGGCCACGATCTGCGGGTCGATCGTCGGCAGCGGCACCAGCCAGCCGCCGGTCTCCCGGTCGCGCCGCGGCTTGCCCTCCACCGCGCGCGCCCGGCGCCCGTGCGGGCCCTTGTCCACCCGGCGGCGCGCGTGCGCCGCGTCGCGCGTCGAGCGCAGCCGCGAGAAGGCGGTGAGCGCCGAAGCGAACGTCCCGCCGGAGACCGCGCCCCCGGCCCGTACGCGCCCCTCCACCCGCACCGGCACCCCGCGCGGCAGCAGCCCGACCGTGAACAGCACGCCCAAATCGTGCGGCACCGAATCAAACCCGCACGCGTGCACGAGCCGAGCCCCGGTCCGCACCGCGGTCTCGTGGTGCGCGACGAACATCCGGTCGACGAACTCCGGCTCACCCGTGAGGTCGAGGTAGTCCGTCCCGGCCTCCGCACACGCCGCGACCACCGGCTCGCCGTACTCGATGTACGGCCCGACCGTCGTCGCCAGCACCCGCGTGCTCCCGGCCAGCGCCCGCAGCGACGCCGGATCCCCGACGTCCGCCGTCAGCAGCTCCAACTCCGCACACGCCGGATTGATCTCCACCAGCCGATCGCGCACCGCCCGCAACTTCTCCGGACTCCGCCCCGCGATGGCCCACCGACACGCGGCCGGCACATGCCGCGCCAAATACTCCGCCGTCAACCCCCCGGTGAACCCGGTGGCCCCCAACAACACCACGTCGAACGCCCGGTCCAGCGACGGCAACCCCGCCACCCCACCACCAGAACTCCCAGACCCCATCCCACTCCTTCCCTCAGCGCCCCCTAAACGCAACACCCCACCCCAACGTTCCCCAACCACAGCCTATTGACCCAAGGTCAACAATCCTTGCGGCGGATCAGCCGCTGACGATGCGCGAAGACTGGAACACGCTTGTGGGCATTGGGACGGCCAACTCCCAGGTGACACTCATCGGCCGCGCACCGGCATGCTCGATGTAGCGAGCAGGCCCGAGCAGCATGTACGGAGCACCAGCACCGGCCGCCGTACTCTTCGCTTCCCGGATGAACAGCAACACCCGCGTACCCAGTTGCTCGTGCGTGATGTATCGGCGCCCTGTCTCCGTTTCTGGTGACGTACTGTTCTGCGATTCCCAGTGAAAGAGCTTGGGGCTGATTGCATAGTCTTTATAGAGAGTTTGCGGGGAAAAGTCCTTTTCATCCTTTTTGCTAGTGATCAGTAGCGCGTCTGCGGCTACGGCGTCAGACCACGCAACGCCAGCTACCCACTTCCCTGGCATCCGTTCCATGGATGACCACTTGAGAGCGGTCAGGAGCTCTTCGCGCGTGTAGTACGCGTGCATCGCGAGCGGCAGATCCTGGAGGGAGCCACTCATCGCGATGGGTACATGCGCCGCCTGGGCAAGGCCAAACTGGAGAACATCCCGAAGCTCCGCGCGGAAGGTCCGGCACGGCCGCAAGGTTTCCAGACCTTCCTCGTACGCTGCAAACGTTGCGCCGCCGTTTGGCCAGATGTTGTAGAACAGCATCTGGGCGTAGAGCTGTTGCTCTTCCGTGAGTTGCGCGTACGGCGGAACGTCGTCGCTCAGCAGGTACGTGTAGGCGTCCACGCGGCGTCGGTCATCAACGTGCAGGAATGCGCGGATGCGCTCCAAGAGCTTCGCTTCGCCGTCAACAAGGGAAGGCTCGACAAGGCCGGCTCGGCGCAGGAGGTCCGTCCAGCTCCGCTTCGACACATACAGTTCGCTGATCTCGCGCTGGCTCTCCCGGAGAAACTTCGCGAAGCTCAGCTCCCCATAGGACTTCACCTCCAACGCCAACTTGCTCACGGTCAAGCCAAGTTGGCTTTGCAGGTTCTCGATGACGATATGCTTGGCGACCCGATCGAGAATGATCTCGCACCCTGTCGGCAGGTGCGGGAAGTCGTTCTCGACATGCGTCTGCAGCAAATGACGCCGCACGCCTGTCAGCGCACGGAAGCGTGACTCAAAGCGGAACTCCTTGCGCTGCTGTCCAATGAAGTCGAGAACCGTAAGAACGGCCTTGTCCGGCGAACGACGCAGCCCCCGACCCAGTTGCTGGAGAAACACGGTGGCACTCGATGTAGGCCGGAGTAGCAGCAAGGTGTCTACGTGCGGAATATCGAGGCCCTCATTGAAAAGATCCACACTGAAAATGACCTGGAGCTTGCCCGCCCGCAAGTCTGCGAGAGCTTGCGCACGCTGCTCCTTCGATGAACCACCGGACAATGCCATCGCGTTGAGCCCTGCCGCATTGAACTCTCGCGCCATGTACTCAGCGTGTGCCACCGTTACGCAGAACCCAAGCGCCCGCATGCCGTCGGGGTTCGCGACCTTGTCCTCAATAGCCTTTAGGACATACAAAACTCGTTCCTTGTTGCCTACATATAGTTCGCTGAGTGCATCCTGGTCGTAGCTGCCGCCCTTCCATCGGATTGCGGTCAGGTCGGTGTTGTCGGACACGCCGAAGTAATGGAAGGGGCACAGAAGATCCGCCTCAAGAGCATCCCACAGGCGCAACTCAGAGGCGATGCGGCCGTCAAAATATTCATCGTGGACATCCTTACCGTCCATACGCTCTGGGGTGGCGGTCAGGCCTAGAAGTTCCAGGCCATGAAAGTGGTCAATTACCCGGCGATACGTGGGCGCCGTCGCGTGGTGAAATTCATCAATGACCACGACATCAAACTGGTCAGGCTGCAGAGATTCTAGCGTTTTCGGAGTCAACGACTGCACGCTCGCAAAAACGTGCCTCCACTGATCAGGTCGCTTCCCATCAACGAGCATTTCACCGAACGTCGCGTCGCCCAACACCTCGCGATACGCTCGCATCGACTGAGCCAGGATCTCTTTACGATGTGCCACGAAAAGCAGGGAGAGATCGCGCCCGTGCTGTGCCCGCAGTTGCTTGTAGTCCAATGCGGCAATGACCGTTTTCCCGGTACCCGTGGCAGCAACGAGCAAGTTGCGATGGTTATCGTGCACCTCGCGTTCCACGTCCAGGTCTTCCAGCATCTCCTTCTGATGCGGATAGGGACGCACCTCAAGCCCGGACAACGCCAAAGAGAAACCGGCGTCCCCGAAATCCGACCGCCCGGCAGCGTGCAGCGCGTCGTCAAGCCGCTGGGCATCGGCTGCAGGGTCGTACATTTCAAAAGCGGAGTCATTCCAGTAGGAATCGAAAGCCGCTTCAAACTTGTGCAAGACCTCCGGGGTGGCGACGCTCGATAGCCGCACGTTCCACTCAAGCCCGTCCAGCAGAGCCGACTTGGAGAGGTTCGAGCTTCCGACGTACGCGGTGTCGAACCCCGACTTTCGCCGGAACAGCCACGCTTTCGCGTGCAGCCTCGTGGACTTGGTCTCGTAGTTGACCTTGACCTCGGCTCCGAACTCCTTGACCAGCCGGTCAAGAGCTCGTCGCTCAGTGGCACCGATGTACGTGGTGGTGATGACGCGGATCGGCACGCCACGTTCATGCACCGAGCGCAGCGACTGCTCCAACACGCGGAGCCCGTGCCACTTGACGAAGGCACACAGCAGATCGACGCGGTCTGCACTCTCCAGTTCGGCGCGCAACTCGTAGCCCAGGCTGGGGTCATCGGGCGAGTTTGTGAACAGGGCTGTCTCGGACAGCGGCGTCGCAGGCCGTATCCGGTAGACGCCCGGGGCTTCTTGCTCAGCAATGCTAATGAGCTGCCGAGGACCCTCGACGATCTTCGCCGGCGTGCTTCCCACACGGTCCAAGTCGCGGATGACGTCCAGGATCCGGTTGGCCGCGGGAACTCTCGCCTCAGGAGAGAGGCTGCCGAGAGCCCGGATGAGAGCGTGCGCAAGATGTCTGCTCAGCACCTGACTTGATGCGTCGTCACCCACCCGCTGATCGACAACGATGCCGCCTGCGTCGCGCAAGGCGCCGAGCGCGGCTTCCAGTTCGTCGGTCATGAGCAGTTCGTACACACCCGCCGCGGGTGCCTTATCGGTGCCTGAAGCATCGACCACGCTGGTCCCCATCCCCTGAGCCCGGCCAACCGCACTTGAGTGCGTCCGGCAATTGCGTTGGACGTACTCAACCACCAACTGGCATGTCCACGCGGCTGGGGCCCGCGTCAGGGGAGGGTGGTGTGCATTTCCCAGAGGAGGAGTTCTGTGGGGGTGGTGGCGGTCAGGTGGGGGGTGTCGGGGGTGGTGAGGCGGACGGCGTCGCCTTCGGCGAGGGGGCCGGCGCCTTCGAGGGTGGCGGAGCCCTGGGCGATGAAGAGGTGGAGGTAGGGGGCGGTGGGGAGGGTGACGGTGTCGCCGGGGGCGAGGCGGGCGGCGTGGAGGGTGGCGTCCTTCTGGTGGATGCGGATCGCCGAGTCGTGGGCGGGGTTGCCGGAGGCGACGGGGACGAGGGCGCCGGGGGTGAGGTCGGCGGAGACGTCGCGCTGTTCGTAGCCGGGGGTGATGCCGGTCTCGTCGGGGAGGACCCACATCTGGACGAAGCGCACGGGCTCGGGGGTGGCGGAGGCGCGCACGTCGTTCTTCTCGGAGTGCAGGATGCCGCTGCCCGCGCTCATGCGTTGGGCGAGGCCCGGGTGGATGACGCCGTTGTGGCCCTCGGAGTCCTGGTGCACGAGCGAGCCGGAGAGCACCCAGGTGACGATCTCCATGTCGCGGTGCGGGTGGGTGTCGAAGCCGGTGCCCGGGGCGACGATGTCGTCGTTGCTGACGAGGAGGAGGCCGTGGTGCGTGTTGGCCGGGTCGTAGTGGCGGCTGAAGGAGAAGCTGTGCCGGGAGTCGAGCCAGCCCGCCTCGGTGTGGAAGCGGTCGGCGGCGCGGCGTACGTCGTACGTGGTCATCGGGCGTTCCTCGGATCGGCACGGGGCGGGGGTACTCCTCCCCGCAACGGTACGGCGCACGGTCGGTTGGTATCGTCCTGAATCCGGCGGAACCGTTCTGCCGAGACGCTGTGCGCAGCGAAGTCCGGTGTGATCCCGGCGCTGTCCCGCAACTGAGATGCTCCCGCGCCCGTGCGGTCCGGGGGATGAGCCAGGTCGCCTCGCCTGCGTCGACGACATCTGCCCTCGTAGGAAGGGCGAGCCGTCCACGGGTCCTGCGTCCCCTTCCCCGTGGTGCACGCGGGAGAAATCCATGAAGCTCACCACGCTGCTGCGGCCTGCCGCGGCGGTCGTCCTGGGCGCGCTGGTCCTGACCGGCTGCGGCGACGACGACAAGGACAAGAAGGACGACCAGGGCTCCGCTCCGTCCGGTTCGCAGTCGGCTCCCGCGACCGCCGGGCAGGTGCCGGCCGACGCGCCCAAGAAGATCGTCTCGCTGGCTCCGACCGCGACCGAGATGCTGTACGCGATAGGCGCCGGCAAGCAGGTCGTCGCCGTGGACGGCCTGTCGAACTTCCCGGCCGACGCCCCCAAGACCGACCTGTCGGCCTTCAAGCCGAACGCCGAGGCGGTCACCAAGTACACCCCCGACCTGGTGGTCATCTCCGACGACATCGACGGCATCAAGCAGAAGCTGGAAGCCGTCAAGATCAAGGTCGTCGAGGTGCCGGCCGCGAAGACGTTCGCGGAGATGTACACCCAGTTCAACACGCTCGGCACGGCCACCGGCCACACCGCCGAGGCGGCCGCGCTCGCGGAGAAGATGAAGAAGGACATCGACGACGTCGTCGCGAAGGCCAAGAAGCCGGCCAAGCCGCTGACCTACTTCCACGAGCTCGACAGCACGGGCTACAGCTCGACCTCGAAGACGTTCATCGGCGAGGTCTATGCGCTGTTCGGCCTGCAGAACATCGCGGACGCGGCCGACAAGGACGGCTCGGGCTACCCGCAGGTCTCCAGCGAGCACATCGTGCAGTCCAACCCGGACCTGATCTTCCTGGCCGACACCAAGTGCTGCCAGCAGGATCTTGCCTCGGTCTCGAAGCGTCCGGGCTGGGACAAGATCAAGGCGGTGCAGACCGGCAACGTGGTCGCGCTGGACGACGACATCGCGTCGCGCTGGGGTCCGCGCGTCGTCGACCTGGTCAAGACCGTCGGTGCGGCAGTCGAGAAGGCCGGCACGAACGCGTGATCCGCGGCCTCGCGATCCGGCGCCGCGCGGCGGGAGAGGGCCACGCGTACGTCGCGTACGCGGTCGGCTCCCTCGCGCTGCTCGGCGCCGTCGTCGCGGGCCTGCTCGTCGGCGCCGCGGACCTGCCGGTGCGCGGCGTACTGCTGGCCCTGGTCGACGAGTTGCCCTTCGTCGACGTCGACCACGGGCTCAGCCCCGTGCAGCACTCGGTGCTGATGGAGATCCGCATGCCGCGCGTGCTCGGCGCGGTCGTGGTCGGGTCGCTGCTGGCCGTGGCGGGCGCGGGCTACCAGGGCGTGTTCCGCAACCCGATGGCCGATCCGTACCTGCTCGGTGCGGCGGCCGGGGCGGGCGTCGGCGCGACGGTGGTGATCGCCTACTCGGACGTCGAGTCGGTGGCCGGGATCGGGGTGATCCCGCTCGCGGCGTTCGTCGGGGCGATCGGCGGCGTGCTGATGGCGTACGCCCTCGGCTCGACCGCCGGGCGCGCCGACGGCACCGTCACCCTGGTCCTCGCGGGCGTGGCCGTGTCGGCGTTCCTGTCGTCGGTGCAGACCTTCGTCATGCAGGCGAAGGTCGACGAACTGCGCCGCATCTACTCGTGGATCCTCGGCAGCCTGGCCACGATCGGCTGGAAGGAACTCGGGCTCGTGCTGCCGTACGCGGCGACGAGCACCGTCGTCCTGCTGCTGCACGGCCGCCTTCTGGACGTCATGACGGTCGGCGACGAAGAGGCCGCGGTGCTGGGCGTCAACGCCGGCCGGGTGCGCTTCGTGGTGCTCTTCGCGGCCTCGCTCGCGACCGCGACCGCGGTGGCGATCAGCGGCCTGATCGGATTCCTCGGCATCGTGATCCCCCATGTGGTGCGCCGTCTGGTGGGCGGCAGCTACCGGCGCATCCTGCCGCTGTCCGTGCTGGTCGGCGGCGCGTTCCTGGTGGTCGCCGACATCGTCGCGCGAACCGCGACGGCACCCGGGGAGCTGCCGATCGGCGTCGTGACGGCGTTCATCGGCGCGCCGTTCTTCGTGGTGGTGCTGCGCGCGACCCGCAGGATCGACCTGTGACCGGGGTCGACGTCGCGGCGCTCGACGTGACGCGCGAGCGGCGGCGCATCCTGCACGGCATCGACGCGCACGTGGGCACCGGCGGCTGGCTCGCGGTGATCGGGCCCAACGGCGCGGGGAAGTCGACGCTGCTCAAGGCCGTCGCGGGCCTGCTGCCGTACTCCGGCGACGTGCGCGTGGACGGAGTGCGGCTGCGCGACCTGCCGCCGCGCGAACTCGCCCGCACCATCGCCTACACGCCGCAGAACCCCGTCGTGCCCCCGCAGATGTCGGTACGCGAGTACGTGCTGCTCGGCCGCACCCCGCACCTCGGCTACCTCGCGGTGCCCGGACGCCGCGACCGGGCGGTCGCCGATGGCGTCATCGAACGCCTGGACCTCGCCGACTTCGCCCACCGCGAAGTGGGCCGCCTGTCCGGCGGCGAACGCCAACGCGTGGTGCTGGCAAGGGCGTTGACGCAGCAGACACCGGTCCTGCTGCTCGACGAGCCGACCACCGCCCTCGACCTCGGCCACCAGCAGCAGGTCCTCGAACTGGTCGACCTGCTGCGCCGCGACGACGGCCTCACGGTCATCACGACGCTGCACGACCTGGGCCTCGCCGCGCAGTACGCCGAACGCATGCTTCTGCTCGTCGAAGGCCGCGCGGCCGCCGCGGGCACGGCGGCCGAGGTGCTGACGCCGGACAGCATCGCCGAGCACTACCAGGCGCACGTCGAGGTGGTGGCGGGGCGGGACGGCCGGCCGCAGGTGCACCTCGTGCGTCCCCGTGACAATGCCCGTGGCGGCCAGGCACGGCCGGCGGCCGACGTGGGAGGGAAGGCGGGACCATGACCGGGGTGTGCGAGGAGGGCGCGGAGCCGTCCGATCCGACCGAACGCGACCAGGGCGCTCACGACCTGATCGATCCCGAGGCCACCAACGCCGCGATCACCGGCCCCGAACTCACCGGCCCCGAACTCGCCGGCCCTGAACTCGCCGACCCCGAACTCGTCCGCCACGACGGCTGGCCCGCGCTGCTCTGGCGCGCCGGACCCGGGTGGCGGATGGTGTCGAGCGCGATCCTCGGCGGCGGTCTCGGCCCGCGCGCGTGGGTGCTGAACATGCAGGTGCCGCCCGGGTATTCGCGTATGGACCCGGTCGACCACCTCACCGAGACCGCGGCCGCGGAAGGCCTCTCCGGGGCCGACGGCGCGGGCGTCGGGCTGATGACCGCCGCGGACGTGGCCGCGTTCACGACCGGCGAGGACCACGGCGTACGCGCGTGGGTGACGACCGGCATCGGCATCCCCGCCTGGGCCGCCGCCCCCGAACCAGCTTCTCTGCCAAGCCCGTTGGCGAGGGGCGAGGACGGCGACAGGAGCCCCGCGTACCCTCCCCCGGGCACCATCAACACGATCGTCGCGATCCCCGCGCCGCTCACCGACGCGGCGCTGGTCAACGCCGTGGCGACGGCCACCGAGGCCAAGGTCCAGGCGCTCGTGGAGACGGGGTACGCCTGCACCGGCACACCCTCCGACGCCGTCTGCGTCGCCGCGCTCACGCCCCAGCCCGGCGACTCCCCCGAACTGTTCGGCGGCCCCCGCTCGGTCTGGGGCTCCCGGCTCGCCCGCGCGGTCCACGCGGCGGTCGTGCAGGGCGCCCGCGACGACCGCGTCCGGCGCGACGGTGTGCGCCCCCGCCTCCCGAAGGGGTCATCATGGTCCCCGTGACCTCCCGATCTTCCGGCTCCGACGCCACCAAGCGCGCCGCGACCGTACGCCGCCTGGAGAAGTCCGCCGGCACCCTCGCCGGCGCGGCCGCCGCGCGGATGGACGAGACGCTGCCGTGGTACCGGAACATGCCGGCCGACAACCGCTCGTGGATCGGCCTGGTCGCGCAGGCCGGCATCGCCGCGTTCACCGAGTGGTTCCGGCACCCGGAGGCGCCGTACGCGGTCAGCGCCGACGTCTTCGGCACCGCGCCGCGCGAGCTGACCCGGGCGATCACGCTGCCCCAGACCGTCGAACTGGTGCGCGTCACCATCGAGGTCGTCGAGGCGCAGATCGACGAGCTGGCCGCGCCCGGGTACCAGCAGGTGCTGCGCGAGGCGCTGCTGCTGTACTCCCGCGAGATCGCGTTCGCCACCGCGCAGGTCTACGCGCACGCCGCGGAGGCGCGCGGCGCGTGGGACGCCCGGCTGGAGGCGCTGGTCGTGCACTCCCTGCTGCGCGGCGAGGCCGACGAGGGCATCCTGTCGCGGGCCGCGGCACTGGGCTGGGGCTCGCCGGAGTCCGTGATGGTGGTGGTCGGCAACGCGCCGGACGCCGACACCCAGGCGGTCGTGGACAGCATCCACCGCGCGTCCCGGCACGCCCGGCTGAACGTCCTCACCGGCGTGCAGGGCGACCGGCTCGTGGTCATCCTCGGGGGCGCCGACGACCCGCTGCGGGCGACGCGTACGCTGATCGGGCAGTTCGGCCCCGGTCCGGTCGTGGTGGGCCCGACCGTCCCGGACCTGCTGGCCGCTGTACGGTCGGCACAGTCCGCGACCGCCGGGCACCGGGCGTGCGCCGCGTGGCCGGACGCCCCGCGCCCGGTCCTCGCCGACGACCTGCTCCCCGAGCGGGCGCTCGCCGGGGACGAGGAGGCGCGGCGGCAGCTGGTGGAGGAGATCTACATACCGCTGCACGGCGCGGGGTCCGCGTTGCTGGAGACACTGTCGGTGTACCTGGAGCAGGCGTCGTCGCTCGAAGGTGCCGCGCGGATGCTTTTCGTGCACCCCAATACCGTTCGTTACCGGCTGCGACGCGTCATGGACGTGACCGGCCTGGTACCGACGGAAGCCCGTTCCGCTTTCACGCTGCAGGTCTCGCTGATCCTCGGGCGCCTGGCCGCAGCCGAGGGCGTTTTGTAGGGATCCCACAAAACCGTCTTCTGATCTTCGTCGGCGACAATACGGGGTCTCGACCCCCTGATAGCGAGAGGGTTGATACGTGCTCGTACTCGTCGCGCCCGGACAGGGTGCCCAGACTCCCGGTTTCCTCACGCCCTGGCTCGACCTGCCCGGGGTCGCCGACCGCCTCACGTGGTGGTCCGCGGTCACCGGCCTCGACCTCATCCACTACGGAACCAAGGCCGACGCCGAGGCGATCCGCGACACGGCGGTGGCCCAGCCGCTGCTGGTCGCGTCCGGTCTGGTGGCGGCACTCGCGCTGTTCCCGCACCCCTCCGACGCGTACCGCGTGGTCGGCGGCGCGGCCGGGCACAGCGTCGGCGAGCTGACCGCAGCGGCCGGCACCGGCGTGATCACCGCCGAGTCGGCGATGGTCCTGGTGCGCGAGCGCGGCAAGGCGATGGCGGCCGCGGCGGCGGTGACCGAGACGGGCATGTCGGCCGTCCTCGGCGGGGACGCCGAGCAGGTGGTCGCCAAGATCGCCGAGCACGGCCTGACCCCGGCCAACATGAACGGGGCCGGCCAGATCGTCGCGGCCGGCACCCTGCCGCAGCTCGCGGCGTTCGCCGCCGACCCGCCCGAGAAGGCGCGGGTACGCCCGCTCGCGGTCGCCGGCGCGTTCCACACGCACCACATGGCCCCGGCCGTCGACCGGCTCGCCGAGCTGGTGCCCGGCGTCACCGTGCGGGACCCGCGCACGCCGTACATCTCGAACACCGACGGGACCGTGCTGCACGACGGGCGCGAGATCGTGAAGCGCCTGGTCAGCCAGGTGTCGAACCCGGTGCGCTGGGACCTGTGCATGGAGACCATGCGCGACCTCGGGGTCACCGCGATCATCGAGGTGCCCCCGGCCGGCACCCTCACCGGGCTCGCCAAGCGCGCGCTGCCCGGCGTCGAGACGCTGGCCCTCAAGACCCCGGACGACCTCGACGCGGCCCGCGTCCTCGTGGAGAAGCACGGGACGCCGAGCCAGATCGACGCGTCGCCCACCTGGCGCCTGGTCGTGGCGCCGTTCAAGGGCACCGTGCACCGCGGCGAGGTCCGCCCCGGCGACGACCTGGCGCCGGGCGCCGAGGTCGGCGTCGTACGCTCGCACCGCGACGAGCAGGCCGTCACCGTCCCGCACGGCGGCACGGTGGTGGAATGGCTCGTCGAGGACGGGGACCCGGTCGCCCCGGGGATGCCGCTGCTGCGCATCCACCCGCAGGGATCGGTGTGACTCGCGTGACCGTTCGCGCAGGAACCAGCATCGTCGACCGGGAGGCCGCAGCGTGACCGCATCCATCCGTCCCGCCGTCGGAGCACCGCACGCCCGCATCCTGGGTGTCGGCGGCTACCGTCCGGTGCGGGTCGTGCCCAACTCCGAACTGATCGAGCGCATCGACTCGTCCGACGAGTGGATCCAGTCGCGCTCCGGGATCAAGACGCGCCGCTGGGCCAACCCCGAGGAGACCGTCGCCGAGATGTCGATCGCGGCGGCCGGCAAGGCCCTCGCGCACGCCGGTGTCTCCGCGGAGCAGGTCGGTTGCGTCATCGTCTCGACGGTCACCCACCTCAAGCAGACCCCCGCGATCGCGACCGAGATCGCGTACCGGCTCGGCGCCGGCGGCGGTCGCGCGGCGGCCTTCGACGTGTCGGCCGCGTGCGCGGGCTTCTGCTACGGGCTCACCCTCGCGAACGACATGGTGCGCGGTGGCAGCGCCGAATACGTGCTGGTCATCGGCGTCGAGCGGCTGTCCGACCTGACCAACCCCGACGACCGCTCGACGGCGTTCATCTTCGGCGACGGCGCGGGCGCCGTCGTGGTGGGCCCGTCCGACGTGCCGGGCATCGGCCCGGTGGTCTGGGGCTCGGACGGCGCCAACAAGGACACCATCACGCAGACCGAGTCGTGGGAGGAGCTGCGGAACAACTCCGAGGCCCCCTTCCCGACGCTGCGCATGGAGGGCCAGACGGTCTTCCGCTGGGCCGTGTGGGAGATGGCGAAGGTGTGCAAGGAGGCCCTGGACGCGGCCGGCGTCGAGGCCGCCGAGCTCGACGCGTTCATCCCGCACCAGGCCAACATGCGCATCACCGACGCGATGATCAAGGCCCTCAAGCTGCCCGCCGAGGTGCCCGTCGCACGCGACATCGCGGAGACCGGCAACACCTCCGCGGCGTCCATCCCGCTGGCCATGGAGCGCATGCTCGAAACCGGTGAGGCGCCCAGCGGCGGCACCGCGCTCGTCATGGGCTTCGGGGCCGGTCTCGTCTACGCGGGCCAGGTCATTACGCTTCCCTAGTCCCGCGCAGACCCGCGGTCTTCCCCAGGACCTTCCCGGCTTCCGGGGTTCCCGGGGCATCCAGGACTTCTGCACATCGGCCGGCACACCGCACGGCCGAGGACAACCACCACAGGCAACACCGACGCATTCAAGGAGCACCATGGCAACGCAGGAGGAGATCCTCGCGGGTCTCGCCGAGATCGTGAACGAGATCGCGGGCACGGACGTCGAGGACGTCCAGCTCGACAAGTCGTTCACCGAGGACCTGGACATCGACTCGCTGTCGATGGTCGAGGTCGTCGTCGCCGCCGAGGAGAAGTTCGACGTCAAGATCCCGGACGACGACGTCAAGGGCCTGCGCACCGTCGGCGACGCCGTCAACTACATCCTCAAGGCCGCCTGAGACCCGACCGAGGCCGACCGCGGGTCCGGGTCCCGGGCACGACCGCCCGGGCATCCCGCCGGGACAACCGGGACCCGGACCCGCCGGCCGCCGGCCGCCGACCGGCGTCAGAACCACCTTCCGTTCCAACCTTCGTGGGAGTGATCTTCCAGTGAGCCCGACCAAGCGCACCGAGACCCCGCGCACCGTGGTCGTCACCGGTCTGGGCGCGACCACTCCGGTCGGCGGCGACGTCGCATCGACCTGGTCCGCACTGCTGGCCGGCAAGTCCGGCATCCGCACGCTGACCGAGGAGTGGGCAGAGCAGCTCCCCGTGCAGTTCGCCGGTCGCATCGCCGTCGAACCGCTGGACGTGATGCCGAAGGTCGAGGCACGTAAGCTCGACCGGTCCGCGCAGTTCGCCATGATCGCCGCCCGCGAGGCGTGGCTGGACGCGGGCTACACGGCCAAGAACACCGCCGCCGAGGACGGCACCGGTGCCACCGTGGAGCCCACCCGGCTCGGCGTGGTCATCGCGTCCGGCATCGGCGGCGTCACCACGCTGCTGGACGCGTGGGACGTCTTCAAGGAGAAGGGCCCGCGCCGCGTCGGACCGCTCGTGGTCCCGATGCTGATGCCCAACAGCCCGGCCGCCAACGTCGGGATCGAGCTGAGCGCGCGGGCCGGTGTGCACACCCCCGTGAGCGCCTGCGCGTCCGGCGCCGAGGCCGTGGCGTACGCCCTGGAGATGATCCGCTCGGGCCGCGCCGACGTCGTGGTCTGCGGCGGCACCGAGGCGGCCATCCACCCGCTGCCGATGGCCGCGTTCGCCAACATGATGGCGATGTCGAAGCGGAACGACGAGCCGCAGCGCGCGTCGCGCCCGTACGACAAGGGCCGCGACGGCTTCGTCATGGGCGAGGGGGCCGGCTGCCTGGTGCTGGAGAGCGCCGAGTACGCCGCCGCCCGCGGTGCCCGGGTGTACGCCGAGGTCGCCGGCGCCGGCATGACCTCGGACGGCCACCACATCGCGCAGCCCGAGCCCGAGGGCCGCGACATCGCCCGCGCGATGGCCTACGCCATCGAGGACGCCGGCGCCTCCGTCGACCAGGTCGTGCACATCAACGCGCACGGCACCTCGACGCCGGCCGGCGACATCACGGAGCTCAAGGCCATCCGCTCGGTGCTGGGCGACGAGGCCGCCGACAAGGTGACCGTCACCTCCACCAAGTCGATGACCGGCCACCTCCTCGGCGGCACCGGTGCCGTGGAGTCGGTCGCCACCGTCCTCGCGGTCTACCACCGCATGGCTCCGCCCACCATCAACGTCGACGACCCGGACGACGAGGTCTGCCTCGACATCGTCCGGAACGACCCGCGTCCGCTCCCGGACGGGGAGATCGTCGCGCTCAACGACTCGTTCGGATTCGGCGGACACGACGTGGTCGTCGCCTTCCGCAGCGCGGGCTGACGCCCGTTCAGGACGGAGCTTTCCCCTCAACATGACAGTCATGGAGAACCGACCGGCGGCCGCCGTACCCGGCAAGCCCGACCGGGACAGCGATCCGCGCAACCCGCGGCTGCGCTTGCAGCGTCTCGTCGACGAAGGCAGCTACGAGGAGATCTCGCCTTACGACCGCTCCGGCATGCTCGCGTGTGTCGGCACGGTCAACGGCGCGCGCGTCGTCGCGTACGCCTCCGACCCGACCGTGCAGGGCGGCGCCATGGGCGTCGAGGGCTGCCAGGTCGTCGTCGCGGCCTACGAGCGGGCGCTGGCCGAGAGCTGCCCGATCATCGCCCTGTTCCACTCCGGCGGCGCGCGCCTCCAGGAAGGGGTGGCCTCGCTGAACGCGGTCGGCCGCATCTTCCACGCGATGACGCTGGCCTCCGGCAAGATCCCGCAGATCTCTGTGGTGCTCGGTGCCGCCGCGGGCGGCGCCGCCTACGGCCCGGCGCTGACCGACCTGGTCATCCTCGCGCCCGAGGGCCGCGTCTTCGTCACCGGTCCGGACGTCGTGCGCTCGGTCACCGGCGAGGACGTCGACGCCCTGCGTCTGGGCGGCCCGGAGCCGCACGGCCGCCGCAGCGGCGTCGTGCACGTCGTCGCGGACTCCGAGCAGGACGCCCTCGACCGCGCCCGGCAGCTCGCCGACCTGCTGGCGAACCAGGGCGAGATCGACGGCGCGCGCCTGGACCGCCGCGAACTGGCGGCCCTGCTGCCGGAGTCGGCGAAGCGGGCGTACGACGTGCACCCGGTCGTCGAGAACCTGCTCGACCAGCCGGGCCTCGAACTGCACCCGAAGTGGGCGCCGAACATCACCACCACGCTCGGCCGCCTCGGCGGGCGCACGGTCGGTGTCGTGGCCAACAACCCGCTGCGCCTCGGCGGTTGCCTGGACTCGGCGTCGGCGGAGAAGGCCGCGCGCTTCGTGCGCATGTGCGACGCGTTCGGTGTGCCGCTGGTCGTGGTCGTGGACGTGCCGGGTTACCTGCCGGGCGTCGGGCAGGAGTGGGACGGCGTCGTACGCCGCGGCGCGAAGCTGCTGCACGCGTTCGCCGAGTGCACGGTGCCACGCGTGACGCTGGTGACCCGCAAGTCGTACGGCGGCGCGTACATCGCCATGAACGCCGCGTCGCTCGGCGCCACGAAGGTGCTGGCCTGGCCGACCGCCGAACTGGCCGTCATGGGCGCCGTCGCCGCGATCCGCATCCTGCACCGCCGCCGCCTGGCCGAGGTGCCGGACGAGCTGAAGGCACAGGTCGAGCAGGAGCTCGCGGCCGAGCACGAGAAGGTCGCGGGCGGGCTGCAGCGCGCCGTCGAGATCGGCGTCGTGCACGAGATCATCGACCCGGACGAGAGCCGCGTGGCGCTGGCGAAGGCCATCGCCGAGGCCCCGCAGGTGCGCGGCGCCCACGGGAACATCCCGCTGTAGGGACACGAACGCAGGTGCGCGGGCCGAGGGTTGTTCTCCTCGGCCCGCCCACCGGCGTTTGCGCTTCCCGGGCGACCGTGGACAACCGTTGGGCCGTCAGGGTGACGCGGTGTGCCGAAGCGCGGCGTCCGGTCGTTGGGCGGGGTGTCCGTCCGTCCAGCCAGGAAGGTCCTCTCATGCGCGTAAGCCGAGCCGCCGTGGCCACCGCCGTCGCCTTCGGAGTCGGGGCGGCCGTCGCACCCGCCGCCCACGCCGACGCCGCCGACTCCACCGCGCTCACGGTGCCCGTCGAGCAACTGAACCCCGTGTCGAACTGGTTCGGCCCCACCGACCTCTGGTACGCCGGAGGTTCCTTCGGCGGCTCCGGAACGACCTCGTTCGGTGGCTCGGGCGACACGTCCTTCGGCGGCTCCGGCAGCTGAGGCGGACGGTACGACGAGGGGCCGCTCCCGGTCGGGAGCGGCCCCTCGTCGTACCGCTGCGGTGCGTGCCGGTTGTCGGGTCGGCGCCGGCCCGATCGGGGGCGGCCGGGCTCAGACCACCTGGTGCAGCCAGCGCACCGGCGCACCCTCACCCGCGTAGCGGAACGGCTCCAACTCGTCGTCCCACGGCTTGCCGAGCAGCTTCTCGATCTCGCTCTGCAGGTCGCACTCGCCGCGCGCGGCCCGGCCGAGCACCGCGCGCAGGCGGTCCTCGGGGATCAGGATGTCCCCGTGCGCGCCCGTGACGGCATGGAAGATGCCGAGGTCCGGGGTGTTGCTGTAGCGCTCGCCCTCGGCGCCGGGGGACGGCTCCTCGGTCACCTCGAAGCGCAGCAGGTGCCATCCGCGCAGCGCGGACGCCAACTTGGCCGCGGTGCCGGGGCGGCCGTGCCACGACATCTCGGCGCGCAGCATCCCTGGCGCGGCCGGCTGACGGACCCAGTCCAAGCTCAGGCGCACGCCAAGAACGCCCTGTGCGGCCCACTCGACGTGGGGACACAGCGCGCGCGGCGCGGAGTGCACGTACAAGACTCCACGTGTCGTCACCGGGACCTCCAGGCTAAGGACGAGGTTCGCCTTCCCCAGCGGCCTCGGGACCTGCCTTGATCACCTGCTCCGACCCACGTGCCCTACCGTGCGTCCGTCTTCTTGCGTCCTGCTGTTCTGCTGTTGTGCGGTTCAGCTCCTCGGCTGCCGGCCGGAACCGGCCGCATGTGCTCCTACGTGCGGTTTGTGCGATTCATTGTGCCTCACACAGTGCCTCACGCACATCGGAAGCACCACGCGAAACAATCACTCTCCGTATACACGATCAGGATTACACCGGAAACCGGAGTTCCAAACGTCACTCACAGTCTCGGATTTTGTGAGCCACTGCACTCACCCTGCCCCGCGGATCCCGAACCCATCCCTCCGCACCCCAGCATTCACCCGAAGGGATGACATACCGTCAGGAGGAGCCGCAAACGCCAACCGCCCGCGACACCCGATGTGTTCGAGGGTAGGCGGCGGGGCGCGGATGCGCAGGAGGATTCGACCGGGCAATCCGCGTGGGTGGGGACGGAGGGGGCAACAGTGGGCATCGGGAGCGGGGCGGGGCTGCCGCGCGCACGGGCGACCGTGCCGCGCGCGAGGGCGGCAAAGGCTCGGGCCGAGGGCGCCGGCGGGCGAACACCGGGGCGTGGCACGGGCGTACGCGGAACGCTCCGCCGCAGAGCCGGCGCCGTCCTGGCCTCTCTCACCCTCGCCGCGGTCGCCGCGTGCTCCTCGGGCGGCGGCTCCGACAACGTGCAGCGCGCGGGCGACGAGCTGGGCGTGGTTCCGGCCGGGCCGCCCGGGACGTCGGCCGCTCCCCTTGCCACGTCCTCGCCGACCACATCCGCACGGACCACCACCCCGTCGACGGGGCCGTCCGCGGCTACGAGCAAGGCGCCTGCGCGGCCGTCCGGCCCGTTCCCCAAGCCGAGGTCGATGGCGGCGCTCGGCGACTCCATAACGCGCGGGTACGACGCGTGCTCGGTGCCGCTGAAGGACTGCCCGTCGAAGTCGTGGGCGACGGGCGACGACGTCGACAGTCACGCCAAGCGCCTCGGGGTGCCGCGCGACGCGGTGCACAACGACGCGCGTACGGGCGCGCGGATGAACGAACTCGACGACCAGGCCCGCGTCGCCGTCGGACAGGGCGTGGAGTACGTCACGATCCTCCTCGGCGCGAACGACGCCTGCCGCGACAAGGAGTCGCAGATGACGTCGGTCTCCGACTTCGAGCAGCAGCTGCGCGAGGGGCTGGCCGTGCTGCGCCAGGGGCTGCCTGGTGTGCGCGTGCTCGTGGTGAGCGTTCCGGACGTCGCACGCCTGTGGGAGGTGGCGCGCGGCGAGCGCCTGGCCCGGGCGGTATGGTCGACCGGCATCTGCCAGACCGTGCTGGCCGATCCGGAGTCCACCAAGCCGGACGACATCGAACGGCGCCAACGGGTGCGGGACCGGGTCGTCGCGTACAACGAGGTGTTGCGCAAGACGTGCAACGAGTGGGCGGAGCAGTGCCGCTACGACGGCGGCGCGGTCAACGCGCACCGGTTCACGAAGAACGACCTGAGCCACTGGGACTGGTTCCACCCGAGCGGCCAGGGCCAGGGAGTCATCGCCGAACTCACAAGCCGCAACGGCTTCCGCTGGCAGGCGTAGTCGGTTTCCGGTCGGCGGGGATCGGCGTCGTGGACGCGCGGCACCTAGCGGACCGGAGGACGCGCCGCTCGGGCGCCACCCCAACGCCACCCACCCGAACGGGTGAAACGTCGCGGTTCGTTGCGGACAGTGTTGCTAAGCTCGCGGGCGAAGCGCGACAGTAGCCGGGCAAACACAATCCGTGATCGGCATTCGCACCTGGTGCGTACGGTTCCCTCCGGACCTTCGGAGGAAACCACGTGACCGGTCGGCCGATCATGCGCGCCGACGTGAGTGGGGCGGGTGGGACTCGAACCCACGACCGAGGGATTATGAGTCCCTTGCTCTAACCGGCTGAGCTACCGCCCCGTGCCGACACCTACCTGTATCGGCCCCGGCAGCATAGCCGTTCGCGATGCAACCCTGCTCGCCGGGTTTCCTCTCGGCCGCCCTCCGCGCTCCCCGCACGCTCTCCCGGTACGCCGTCCGCGCACCGGTCCTGCCGTCGCGTACCGCCTGTGTTCGGGCGAAAAGCCGTGCCAGGCAGCCGTTTTCGCGTTCCGCTCCGCCGGCATGCTGCGTTCGGGTGAAGGCCGAGTGCGGCCACACCGCGACCAGAGGGCTGCCAGCGGGCTGCCGGGCCCACCCCGAGCCCGCACCGGGAGCCGTGTCGGTTGCGGGGTGGCGGCGGGTCGAACGCGCGCGGAGCGGGATCGACACGAGCTGCCTGCGGGCTGCGCGCCGGCTGTCCGCGGCTGCGTATGGGCAACGCACGACGACAGCACGGCGACGGCCGACGACGGAACGGCGGACGAAACCGCGACAACACAAAGCCCCATGGCGATGACCATGGGGCTTGCCTGTCGGGATCTTCGTGGGGCTGCTCCCCCGACTGGACTCGAACCAGTAACCTGCCGGTTAACAGCCGGCTGCTCTGCCAATTGAGCTACAGGGGATTGCGCTGACCGCCTTGGCGATCGCTGCGTGGAATACATTAGCGCACTCCGAGGGGTGCCTCGTACACGGGTTTTCCGGGGCGATACGCCCGCGGTCGGCGGGGCACACCCGACCTGCGGGCCCCCACCTGGCAGACTCGCGACCGACCCCGGCTTCCCGTGCCGTGCCCCGGCCTGCCCCCGCGGCGGTTGTCCTGCCGTCGTCGCGGGTAGTCGTGGACTCGCAGCAATCGACGGGACCGCACCTTATGGAGGGATTCCCCATGGGCACCCGCATCACCTTCGTCGCCGGCCTCGCGGTCGGGTACGTCCTGGGCGCCAAGGCCGGACGCGACCGGTACGAGCAGATCCGCAAGGCGACCCGCAGCGTCGTCGACAGCGCGCCCGTGCAGAGCGCCGGCCACGCGGCGGCGGGCTTCAGCCGCGACGCCGGCGGCAAGGCCGTGCAGAAGCTCGGCGAGCACCTGCCGGAGCGCGTCGGCCGCCACCTGCCGGACAAGTTCGCCTCGTCGGACGGCGTCCACCACAACGGGCACACCGCGGCGAACCGGCGGTACGACGACGGCCTGTAGGGCCGCCGACCGGTAGGACGGCCGGTCGGCCCGGCGGGCGTACCGCGTGCGTCACCGGCGCGCCGCCCGGGTCCCGGCCGGACGGCGGCCGGACTTCGTCGGCACGCGCGATTCCGCGCCGACCGGTCAGCCGCGGCGGTGCCGGCCGGTCACCCCGCCCGCGTCGCGCGACGCGGCCTCCGGATGCAGCCCGTCCCGTACCTCCGCGTACTGCTCGCGTACCGCGATGCCGACCGCGAGGTCCTCCTCGCCTGCCCCCGCGAACACCGTGGCGGGCCGGGGCCATGCCGGGACGTCCGGCTTGCCGGACAACGCCCAGGCCGCCTGCCGGGCCACCCCGAGCGCGGCCGCGCGGGCCGCCTCGGTCGGCTCCGGGACGGCGACCGGGACGCCGAAGAGCATGGGGGCGACCGAGCGCACCGCCGCGGAGCGGGCCCCGACGCCGACGAGGATCACCCGTTCGACGACCACCCCGCAGGCCCGCAGCACGTCGAGGGCGTCGGCCAGCCCGCACACCATGCCCTCGACCGCGGCCCGGGCGAAGGCCTCGGGCGTCATGCTCTCGCGGTGCAGCCCCGTCAACGTGCCCGCCGCGTGCGGGAGGTTGGGCACGCGCTCCCCGTCCAGGTAGGGCAGCATCACCAGCCCGCACGCGCCCGGGGTCGCCCGGAGCGCGAGTTCGTCGAAGCCGGCCGTGTCGACGCCGAGCATCGCGGCGGCACCGCGCAGCACGCGGACCGCATTGAGGGTGCGGACGATCGGCAGCCGCCGCCCCGAGGCGTCCGCCAGGCCCGCGACCATGGGGTCCGCGGTGGGGGCGTCGTGCACCGCGAACGCCGCGCCCGCCGCGCCGACCGCGATGACGACGTCGCCGTGTTCGAGGCCGAGGCCGAAGGCGAGAGCCGCCTCGGCTCCCGCGCCCGCCGAGATGACCAGCCCCTCGGGGGTACGCCCGGCCGCCTCGCCGGGGCCGACGAGGCGCGGCAGGCGTACCGGGCGCCCGAAGGCCTGCTCGGCCAGGTCCTCGCGCCAGCCGCCGGTATGCGGCGACCAGTAGCCGGTGGTCGAGGCGTCCGAGCGGTCGGTGGTCAACTCGGCCGGGCAGCCGAGGAGTTGCCAGGTGAGCCAGTCGTGCGGGAGAGCGGCGGCCACGACGCGGGCGGCGGCCTCGGGCTCGAAGCGCAGGAAGCGGCGCAGGTGGGACACCGCGGTGGCGGCGTTCGGGACGAGTCCGGTGGCGGTCAACCACTCCTGCGGCCCGCCCAGTTCCTCGACGAGTTCGGCTGCGGCGCCCGATGCGCTGATGTCGTCGTGCGGCAGGGGCGGGGCGACCACGACGCCCGTGGCGTCGAGCGCTATGAGGCCGTGGCCCTGGGCGGTGACGCCGATGGCCTCCACGTCGTCGAGGGTGCCGCCGCCGGCCGCCTCGCCGAACGCCCGCAGCCACGACACCGGGTCGCCGTGCGCGCCGTCCGCGAAGCGGACCACGGCCTGGCGGCGGATGTCGCCGGTGTCACCGTCGCACACGACGATCCGGGCGGCCCGGTGCGAGCAGTGGACCCCGGCGACGAGACGACCGCGCATGCTGACCATGGCGGCAGTTTAGGAGGCGGCGGGGACGGCGCGAGGCCGGACGGTACGTCCCGGACCCGACCGGCGCCGGGCCCGGGACGGGGTCCCGACCTGGGCCCGGCCGTTGGTACGGCCCTTGGTACGGCTGGTGTCACGTGTCGAGGTAGCCGCGCAGTTGGTCGGCGTACGACCGGTCGCGGAGCTTGGACAACGTGCGCGATTCGATCTGCCTTATGCGCTCGCGCGTCACGCCGAACTTGCGTCCGATCTCCTCCAGGGTGCGCGGCTGCCCGTCGGCCAGGCCGTAGCGCATCTGCACGACGCTCTTCTCCCGGTCGCCGAGCGTCGAGAGCAGCGCCTCCAGATGTTCGCGGAGCATCAGGTACGCCGCGGACTCGGCGGGCGAGGCCGCGTCGGCGTCCTCGACGATGTCGCCGAGCAGCACCTCGTCCTCGCCGACGGGCGTGTGCAGCGACACCGGTTCCTGGGCGAGCCGCAGCACGTCCACCACCCGCGCGGGGTCGAGGTCGAGCACGGCGGCCAGGTCCTCGGGGGTCGGTTCCTCGCCGCGCTCCTGCACGAGGCGGCGTTGCACGCGTACTACCCGGTTGATGAGTTCGACGACGTGCACCGGTACGCGGATCGTGCGGGCCTGGTCGGCGAGCGCGCGGCTCATCGCCTGGCGGATCCACCAGGTCGCGTACGTGGAGAACTTGTAGCCGCGCGTGTAGTCGAACTTCTCGACGGCTCTGATGAGTCCGAGGTTGCCCTCCTGAACCAGGTCGAGGAGGCTCAGGCCGCGTCCGACGTACCGCTTGGCGACCGAGACCACGAGCCGCAGGTTGGCCTCGATCAGGCGGCGCTTGGCCGCGCACCCTTCCGCGACGAGGTGTTCGAGCGCGGCCCGCAGGGCGGGGTCGTCGAGGGAGGGCTCGCGGGCGAGCTTCTCCTCGGCGAAGAGCCCGGCTTCGACGCTCCGGGCGAGTTCGACCTCGTCGGCGGCGGTGAGGAGCGGGATGCGGCCGATCTCGCGCAGGTATTGGCGCAGGAGGTCGGCGGAGGGGCCGTGCGAGTCGTCGGGAACCGGGGCTTCGGGAGCGGGCTCGGCATCATCGGACGCGGACTCGGACGCGGACTCGGGCGGGGGTTCGGGCGGAGGGTCGGGCCCCGTCGCGCGTGCGGGCGTGCCGGGGTCCGCGGTCACGGCCGGGTCGTCGGGGGCGTCCGTCCTCGTGTCCTGCGGAGGCGGCCGGCCGGGCGCCTCCGCGCGCCTCGTCGTGTGCTGCTGCACGTCCCCCAGTTTGGAGCACGTGGCACCCGGATGCCGAGAGTGTGAACCCGCCGAGAATGACGAAATTGTCGGCGGGCTATGGCAGATCCGGCGGAATCAGGGGTAATCCGAGGATTACGGCACGGCGTGTCTCCTCGGCCGGGCGGTCAGATACCCAGTTTCGCCGCGATGCCGTCGAGCACGCAGTCGAGTCCGAACTCGAAGCGCCCTTCGGTGTCGTCCTTGCGGACCGCGCCGAGCCCGTAACGGTGGTAGACGGGGTAACGCCCGGTCTCCATCAGCCATTTCATGTGCGGCGCGTACGCCTCGCGGAGGTCGTCGCGGGACTGCCACTGGCGGTTCTTCAGCAGTTCGAGGTGCCCGACTTCGTCGGTGATGGCACCGCGGACGTACGCCATGACGGCGTACTGCCCGTCGGCCATGGCGTCGATGTCCAGGCCCAGCCCGTCGAAGGCGGCAAGCGCGCGTTCCACACTGGCCATGACCCGCGGCGTGATGCTGACGACGCTGCGCAGCGCGAGTTCGACGGTCCAGGGGTGGCGCATCGCGATGCCGCGCATCTGGTGGGCGTGGACCCGCAGGACATCGCGCCAGGTCTCGTCGGGCACGGCGGGGTTGCGGTACTTCGTGTACGCCTCGTCGAGCATCAGCTCGAACAGCTCCTCCTTGTTCGCGACGTAGCGGTACAGCGCCATCGTCGTGACGCCGAGGTGCCCGGAGAGCTTGCGCATCGAGACGGCGTCGAGGGCTTCGGCATCGGCGATCTCGACGGCCGCGGCGGCGATCGCGGCATGGGTCAGGGTCGTGCGCGGAGCCTTGGCGGGCTTCTCCATGCGCTCCCAGATCGACACCTGGGGCGCTTGGGCCTGCTGGTCCGCCGAGTCGTCGACCGGTTTGCCGGCCGACTTGCCGGCAGGGTCGTTCGGCTTCTCGTCCACCTGGGCCATGGACGGCTCCTCTCGCTGGTTGCGTACACCGTATCAAGGGTTGTACACCGTACACATTGATGTGTACGGTGTACGCAGCTCGATACGCCGTACACACGCCACTCCTCGGGAGGATCCTCATGACCGCCACCGCCACGACCGGCGCTTCCGCCGCCGACACCACCCCGGTCCGCCTTGCCGTCGTCCTGGCGAGCACCCGCGACGGCCGCTTCGGTCCGACCGTCGGGACCTGGTTCACCGGGCTCGCCGAGCAGCGCGAGGACCTGGTGGTCGACGTCGTCGACCTGGTCGAGACGCCGGTCCCGTACACGATGGGCTGGGGCGACCCGGCCCCGGCCGACGCCGCGCTGTTCGCCGCGGTGACGCCCCGGTTGGCCGCCGCCGACGCGTTCGTCGTGGTGACGCCGGAGTACAACCACAGCTTCCCGGCACCACTGAAGAACCTGATCGACCAGCACTACGTCGAGTGGCAGGCCAAGCCGATCGGGTTCGTCGCGTACGGCGGCCTCGCGGGCGGCCTGCGCGCCGTCGAGCAGCTCCGGCAGGTGTTCGCCGAACTGCACGCCGTCACGGTCCGCGACACGGTCAGCTTCCACGGCGCCGCGGGCACGTTCGAGGGGTCCGAGCCCCGTGACCCGGAGGGCTGCGGCACCGCCGCCAAGACGATGCTCGACCAGGTCGTGTGGTGGGCGCGGGCGCTACGGGACGCCAAGGCCGCCCGGCCGTACGGCTCCTGAGCCGCCGTCCGTTTCCGCCGCGCCCGCTGCCCCCCTGCCACCCGGCCGACGAGTATCGGAGCCCCGTGATGACCACGACCGCACCGAAGAGGTACGACAGCCCGGGAGAGGCACCGGGAACCGCGCCGCCGCCGGGGAAACTCGACCGGAACCTGCTGGCGGTCGCCCTCGTGGTGGTCCTCGGCATGGCCATGACCGGCCTCGACATGACCGCCGTCAACGTCTCGCTCAACAGGCTCTCGTCGGACTTCTCGACGTCGCTGGCGACCGTCCAGTGGGTCGCCACCGCGTACACGCTCGCGCTGGCCGCGGTGATCCCGGTGAGTGCGTGGGCGATCGGCCGCTTCGGCACGCAACGCGTGTTCATGGCCTCGGTGGTGCTGTTCCTCGGCGGCTCGGTGCTCTGCGGAATGGCGTGGTCGATCGAGTCGCTGATCGCGTTCCGCGTGCTCCAGGGCCTGGGCGGCGGCATGATCATGCCGGTCGGCATGACGATCATGACGAGGCGTGCGGGCGAACGGATGCCGCAGGTCATGGCGATCGTCGGCATCCCGATGCAGCTCGCGCCGATGGCCGGCCCGCTCGTCGGCGGCTGGCTGGTCGACGCGGTCTCGTGGCGCTGGATCTTCTACCTCAACGTGCCGCTGGCGGTCTTCGCGCTGGTGCTCGCGGCGCGCGTACTCGGTCCCGACGAGCCGTCGCCCACCCGGCCGTTGGACGTCAAGGGGCTGCTTCTGCTGTCCCCCGGGCTGTCCGCGCTGATCTTCGGGCTGACGACGGGTGCGCACCACGGCGACTTCGGCGATGTCTCGGCCGCACTGCCGACCGCGGCGGGAGCGCTGCTGGTCGCCGCGTTCGTGCGGCACGCGTTGCGCACCGAGCACCCGCTCATCGACCTGCGGCTGCTGCGCGAACGGGCGGTGGCGATGTCGGCGACCACGCTGGCGCTGTTCATGTGCGGGTTCTTCGGGATGATGCTGCTCGCGCCGATGTACTACCAGATGGTGCGCGGCGAAAGCGCCACCGCCACCGGCCTGTTGCTGGTGCCGTCGGGGCTCGGCACGCTGGTCACGATGCCGCTGGGCGCGCGTCTCATCGGCCGGGTCGGGCCGCGGCGGATCCTGCTGACCGGGCTGTCGCTCTCGGTCGTCGGGCTCGGTACGTTCGCGGTGCTCGTGGGGGCCGGCGCCTCGTACTGGGCCCTGGGCGCGGCACTCTTCGCCACCGGCGGGGGCATGGGCATGACGATGATGCCCACGATGGCCTCCGCGATGCAGACGCTCCGGCCCGAGGCCGTGCCGGTGGCGAGCACTCTGCTGAACATCGTCCAGCAGGTGGGCGCGTCGGCCGGTACGGCGCTGATCTCGCTGGTCCTCGCCAACGCCCTGGCGGGCCGCGCGGCCGCGGACGCGCCGGGCGCCTTCCAGGTGAGCTACGCGGTCGGCATCGCGCTGCTGGTGGTGGCGCTCGTCCCGGCGTCCCGGGTGGCCCGCGCGATGGCGGCCGGGCCGCAGGCGTCGGTCGTCCACGAGAGCTGACCAGGGGCGTCCGGTACGTCTGGACGGGAGCCGTCCCGCGCGTGCTGGATGGGGCGCTCGGCAGCCCGGAGCACGGGGCCGCTCTGCATCTCAGATCACGGAGGCGCCCCGCACGTCACAGTGCGGAGGCGCCGCCGTCGATCAGCGAGCGGCGGTACTTCTCCAGGTCCATCAGCTCCTGGAACGTCGCGGCGTACTCCTCGGGGGCGGCGACCGGATCGAGGCGCTGGAGGCGCGACTTCACGTCGGCGATGCGGCGGTCGGCGGAGAAGGTGCGCAGCCGGACCAGGCACTCCCCCGCGTACAGCTCGTCGGGCGCGCCGGGGGTACGCACCGGCTCGACGGCAAGCTCGGTGACCAGCGCGCGGACCGCGTCGTCGGCGGCCGACTCGCGAACCGCCGGGATCCAACCGGTGTGCGCGGACGGGCCGTTGAGGCCGCCGGCGGCGGTCATCGCCTCGCGGACGGCGGCGTAGGGCGGGACGGTGAACTCGTCGGTGCCGTAGCTGTCGAACACCCGAGCGACCAACGACGGGTACTGCAACGCCAGCTTCAGGACCTCGCGCTGCACCATCTGGCGCGGGTCGCGGACGTCGGCGCGGAAGCCGCGCTGCTGCGACGCGGGCGTCGGCTGCCGCTGCGGGTCCGGGCGGCCGTCGCGCCCGGCCGGCTGGCCGCCGCGGGCGCGCTCGCGCTTCCACCGGGCCAGCTGGCCGACCCGGCCGACGACGAAGCGCTCGTCGAGGAAGCCGAGCCAGGAGTCGAGGCGTACCGCGTAGGTGTGCCGCAGGGCCTGGTCCTTGATGTCCGCGACGATCGGCGCGGCCGCGTCGAGGGCCGCGACCCGGCCTTCCGCGGTCGCCAGGTCGTACCCCTCGATGCGGCTGCGGATCGCGAACTCGAAGAGCGGCACACGCGCGTCCACCAGGTCGCGCACCGCCTGGTCGCCGCGCGCCTGGCGCAGGTCGCAGGGGTCCATGCCGTTCGGCTCGACCGAGACGAACGTGCGGGTCACGAACCGCTGGTCCTCCTCGAACGCGCGCAGCGCCGCCTTCTGCCCCGCGGCGTCGCCGTCGAACGTGTAGATGACCTCGCCCCGGAACTCGCCGCTGTCCATGAGCAGGCGCCGCAGGATCTTGATGTGCTCCTCGCCGAACGCCGTGCCGCAGGTGGCGATGGCACCGGTGACGCCCGAGAGGTGGCACGCCATGACATCGGTGTAGCCCTCCACGACGACGGCGCGGCCGGTGCGGGCGATGTCCTTCTTGGCGAGGTCCAGGCCGTACAACACCTGGGACTTCTTGTAGATCGGCGTCTCGGGGGTGTTGAGGTATTTGGGCCCGTTGTCGTCCTCGCGGAGGCGGCGGGCGCCGAAGCCGATCACGTCGCCGCTGATGTCGCGGATCGGCCACACCAGGCGGCCCCGGAAGCGGTCCATGGGCCCCTTGCGGCCCTCACTGGCCAGGCCGCTGGTGAGCATCTCCTGCGGGGAGAATCCGCGGCCGCGCAGGAAGCGTACGAGGTGCTCCCAGCCGGCCGGGGCGTACCCGACGCCGAAGTGCTCGGCGTCCGCCTGCGTGAAGCCGCGGTCGGCGAGGAACTGCCGGGCGATCATCGCCTCGGTGGAGCCCAGCTGCTCGGCGAAGAACGCCGCGGCCACCTTGTGCGCCTCGACCAGCCGGGTCCGCTGCCCCTGCTGGCGGCCGGGGTTGTAGCCGCCTTCCTCGTAGCGCAGCTCGATGTTGTACTGCCCTGCCAGCCGCTCGACCGTCTCCGAGAACGTGAGGTGGTCGACCTTCATCACGAACTCGAGGACGTCGCCGCCCTCCTGGCACCCGAAGCAGTGGTACAGGCCTTTGGCGGGCGAGACGTTGAACGACGGGGACTTCTCGTCGTGGAAGGGGCACAGGCCCTTGAGGTTGCCGCCGCCCGCGTTGCGGAGCTGGAGGTGCTCGCCGACCACGTCCTCGATACGAGCCGCTTCGCGGACCCGCTTAACGTCCTCGTCACGAATCCGGCCCGCCATGGGCTGAAGTGTACGTCGCCGGAGCGACAGCTCCGGCGGCGCGGCTGGTAACGTCGCGCTCTTCGGCCGACGGCAGTCGCCGGAGTCCTCGGGGAGCCGCCATGGCCCGCTCGCGTCGCCGCCGATCGTCCGCGACTTCCCTGCCGACCCGCGGGTCGCATGCGCGTGGGACCAGGTCCGTCCCCGGGCAGTCGCTCGACCTCGCGGCGGCCGCGGCGCGGGTGGCGGAGAGGTTCGCGGGATCGGCCCTGCGGTCGCCGCAGGACGGTTGCGGCCACTGCTTCGACGAGCGCGAACTGCTGCTCCTGGCCACCCCCGACGCGCAGCTGACGCGGGACCTCGCCATGCGCGCCGCGTGGAAGGCGCACCAGTTCGACGATGCGCACGGCCTGATGCGGCGCGTGTTGCCGTCGTTGGCGGCGGCGATCGTGGACCGCGAGTACGACATGGGCCGGGCGCTCCGCGGGCTTGCGCAGGCCCGGTTCCACACCTGGCCGCGGAGCATGGCCGCCCCGGTGCTCGACCTGCTCGACACCTGGTTCCTCACGACGCTGCGGGCTCCCGGGACCGGCGCCCACCTGGTCCTGGAGGCATGTGCCGCGGCCGGCGACGGGGTGGGCCGATGGCTGGCGATGTGGGAGCGGGAGAAGACACCGGTCGCGGACGCGCACCTCGCCCAGGCGACCTGGTGGTGGGCGGGTGACTGCGCCCCGCCCTCGATCGACTGGCTCTTGGCGCCGGAGGACGTCGTGCCCGAACTGTGTGCCTGGCTCGCGGGGTACGCGGCGGAGCGGATGGCCGCGTACGGTGCGCCGCCGGAGATGGTCCGGCGGCTGCGCGGCCTCGTACCGCCGCCCGGGTCGGAGCGGGGCGCTGACGAGACAGGCGGAGACGGGTGGCTCGGCGGGGGGTGGCTCCGCGAGGGGCGGCTCGGCAAGGAGGGAGACGGCGCGGAGTGGGACGGCGCGCTGCTGCCACGGCCGGAGGAGTGGCCCGGGGTCAGGCGTCCACAGGGATCTTGTACGTGAAGACGTAGTGGGGCGTGTGCGTCGGGGCCGGGTGGAACAGCTCCCCGGTCGCGGCGAAGCCGAGGTGCTCGTAGAAGTCCTGGGCCGACGTACGGCCGTTGCACCAAACCAGGTCGGCGCCCTGGGCGGCGGCTTCGGCGATGCCGGCCCGCAGGACGGCGGCACCGTAGCCCTTGCCGCGCACGTCGGGCGCGCTGGCCATGCCGCGGAAGCGGTACGCGGGGGCGCCGTCGAGCGGGTCCGGGAAGAAGGTGACGCATCCCGCGACGCGCCCGTCGGGGTCGTAGGCGGCGAGGTGGAACGTGCCGGGCAGCGCGTCCTCGGGGTAGACGGCGGTCTCCCTCGGAAGGCCTTCCCGCAGTACGGACCAGCGGAGGTCGAATATCTCCTCGACCGGGACACGTTCGATCCGCACTCGTCTCTCCGTCTTCGCGCTCGGCCGCTTCGTGCCCGGGGTGGCTCTCCGGCCTCCGGCCGGTTGTCGCCGTCCAGTTTTCCACGCGGGTCCGGCGGGGTCCGCGGGGGCTCCGGCGGTCAGGTGCCGAGGGCGCGGTGCAGCGCGAGGGCGGCGTCGTCGGTCAGCGAGGCGACCTGGTCGACGATGACCCGCAGGCGCGCGGCGTCGGTCGCGGCTGCCTCGTAGTCGGGGCGCAGCGCGGGGTCCAGCGCGTCGGGGGCGCCGGCGGCCAGCATCTCCACGAGATCGGTCACGACGGCCCGCTGGCGGGCGCGCAGTTGTTCGAGGTCGGCGCGCGCCATCACGTAGTGCGCGGTGAGCGCCTTGAGGACGGCGCATTCGAGGCGGGCCTCGCGCGGTACGAGGAGGTCGGCGGCGTACCGCACGCCCGGGACCGGCCCGAAGAAGTCGCGCGTCTCGCTCTCGGCGGCCAGGCACAGGCGGCCGATCAGCTCGCTCGTGGTGTTCTTCAGCCGGGCCTGGGCACGGCGCGAGCCGTCGAAGCCGGTGGGCCAGAACTCGGTGGCCAGCAGGCGGTCGAGGGCGGCGGCGAGTTCGTCCTCGGGGGCGAGGGCGTAGCGGCGGGCGGCCAGGGCGAAGACCTCGGCGCGTTCGCTCGGGGCGCTGAGGCGGTCGAGGTCGATGCGGCCGGAGTACACGGCGTCCTCGAAGTCGTGGACGCTGTAGGCGACATCGTCGGACCAGTCCATCACCTGGGCCTCCAGGCTGCGGCGTCCTTCGGGCGCGTCGCGGCGTACCCAGTCGAACACCTCGATGTCGTCCTCGTAGACGCCGTATGTGCGCACGCCCTCGCGGCGCGGCCACGGGTACTTGAGCACGGCGTCGAGTCCGGAGCGCGTGAGGTTCAGGCCGACGCTCCGGGTCGCGTCGAAGGTCTTGGGCTCCAGGCGGGTCAGCAGGCGCAGGCTCTGCGCGTTGCCCTCGAAGCCTCCGCACGAGGCGGCGGCCCGGTCGAGTGCCTCCTCGCCGTTGTGGCCGAACGGCGGGTGGCCGAGGTCGTGGGCGAGGCACGCGGCCTCGACGAGGTCCGGGTCGCAGCCGACGGCCTGGCCGAGTTCGCGGCCGATCTGGCCGCATTCGAGAGAGTGCGTCAGGCGCGTACGCGGGACCTGGCGGCCGTCGGGCGGGGTCTCGCCGGGCACCACCACCTGCGTCTTGCCGGCGAGCCTGCGCAGCGCGGCGGAGTGCAGGACGCGCGCGCGGTCGCGCTCGAACGCGGTGCGTCCGACGCGCTTGCCGGACTCCTGGACCCAGCGCTCGCGGTCGGTGTCGTGGTACGCGGTCCGGGGTTGGGCGGGCATTCTTATCCGGCTTATCCGGTCAACCATGGCTCAACAGTAGGTACCGAGTCGGACAGGGGCGTTCGGACCACGCCGACGGGGCATGCCCGATCGGCAGCGTGCGGGCGGGTTCCGCTGCCGAGCGTGCGGGCAGGTGACTCGGGCGGGGCGTCGCGGGGACCGGGGTCAGATGACGCCATGGCCGAAGCCGGAACTTCGGCGCAGGATCCACCAGTGCAGGTACCCGGCGGTCTCACGCCCGACGTACTTGGCCTGCGTGGACCGGCTGCGCACCGCGGGGCCCTGCCGGGCGGGCGACACCGAGGCGTCCAGCCCCTCGGCCCGGGCCATCGACCGCGAACGCAGCGCATGCCAGGGGTCGGTGACGATGACGACGCTGTTCCAGCGGTACGCCCGCATCACCTCGGCGACCGCGCGTACGCTCTGCAACGTGTCACGCCCCTCGGGAACCGCGAACACGCTTGTCTCGGCGACCTCGTGGGCGATCAGCCAGCGACGGCCCGTGCCCGCCTCGGTGAAGCGGTCGCCCGGCATGTTGCCGCCGACGGTGACGATGCGCGGCGCGACGCCCTCGCGGTAGAGCGCCAGGGCGTGTTCGAGACGCGCCAGCAACACCGGGGAGGGGCGGCCGTCGTACTGGCTGGCGCCGAGGACGAGGATCGCGTCGACGGTCGGACGGGCGTCCTGCCTGGCGACCCACCACACGCGGGCCGCGGTGCCGACGATGACGGCGAGGACTGCGCACAGGGTCCACGCGACGACCTGGCGCGCCCGACGCAAGAGCATGCGCCCGCGCGTCGGTTTCCCGCCGCCCGACTTGCGCCTTCCAGCCGCGGTGCTGCCGGTGTCGCCGCCGCTCCGGCCCCGGCCCGCGGAGTCCGGGCCTCGCTCGGAGGTACGGCCCTCGCCGGGGCCGCCGGCTCCTGACGAGGCATCAGGCGAAGCATCAGCGGAGGCATCGGGCGAGGCGTCGGGCGAGGAGCCGGAGGGACGAGGGGCCGGGAGGCGGAGATCCGTGCGCTGCATCGCCTCACACCCTATGCCCTCAGAGTGATCGTTATGCAACACGCTGTGACAGTTCGCAGGTCGGCGACGTGCCGTTCAGCGCATGTCCGAGAGCTTGCCGCGCAGTTGCAGCACCGCCTTCGTGTGGATCTGGCAGGTACGGCTCTCCGTCACCCCGAGCACGTGGCCGATCTCAGCGAGCGTCAGCCCCTCGAAGTAGTACAAGGTGACCACCGTCTTCTCGCGCTCCGGCAGCGCGTTCACGGCGCGCGCGAGCAGGTGGCGCATCTCGCGCGCCTCGGCGACCTCGACGGGGTTGTCCGCCGTGGTGTCCTCCAGCGTGTCGACCAGGCTGAGCCGGTCGCCGGTCTCCGAGCCGGCGTGCAGGAGTTCGTCCAAGGCCATGACGTTGACCAGCGACAACTGGCTGAAGATGGTGTGCAGGTCGTCGAGCGGGATACCCATTTCCGTCGCCACCTCGGCGTCGGTGGGCGTGCGGGTGAGGCGGCCTTCGAGGGTGGCGTACGCCTGCTCGACGTTCCGCGCCTTCTGGCGTACCGAGCGCGGGATCCAGTCGAGCGCCCGCAGTTCGTCGATGATCGCGCCGCGGATGCGGCTGATCGCGTACGTCTCGAACTTGATCGCCCGGTCGAGGTCGAACTTCTCGATCGCGTCGATGAGTCCGAAGATGCCGTACGAGACGAAGTCGGCCTGGTCGACGTTCGCCGGCAGACCGACGCCGACCCGGCCGGCGACGTACTTGACCAGCGGCGAGTAGTGCAGGATCAGGCGTTCCCTCAGCCGCGGGTCCCCGGACAGCTTGAACTCACGCCAGAGGGCGTCCAGCGCGCGGTTCGGGTCATCACCACCGCGCGGTCCGGCCGTTTCCGGCTCGGACACGGTCGTGGTGCTGCCGTCACGCCCTGGGATGTGCTTGGGCATACGTGGCCTTGAGTCGTTCCACCGAGACGTGCGTGTAGATCTGCGTCGTCGCGAGCGTAGCGTGACCGAGCGGTGCCTGAACGCTACGAAGGTCCGCGCCTCCTTCGATCAGGTGGGTCGCGGCGGTGTGCCGCAACCCGTGCGGACCGGGGTCGGGCGCGCCCGGGACGTCGGCCCGGCGCGCGTGCACCAAGGAGCGCACGGCCAGCTGATCGAGCCTGCGCCCGCGTACGCCGAGCCATGGCGCCGCGCCGCTGCGCTCCCCCCGCAGGGCCGGTCGTCCCCGCTCCGGCCAGGCGGATACCGCCCTGACGGCCGGGGCGCCCAGGGGCACCGAGCGCTCCTTGCCGCCCTTGCCGAGGACGCGTATGACGCGGCTTTCGAGGTCGATGTCGCCGATGTCGACGCCGACCCGTTCGCCGACCCGGACGCCCATCGCGTAGCGGGCTTCGAGTACTTCGAGCACGGCGCGATCCCGTAGCTCCACGGGCGTGTCGGGCGCAGCCGGGCGCTCAGGGCCGTCATCTGTGCCCGCACGGTCGGACCCGCCGCCGTCGGCCAGTTCGGCAGGCAGCGCAGCGCCGCCGCCAGTACTATCTGCGGGAGCCATCCCCTTACGGTGATCAGTCCGCCCCTCGGGGTCAAGCACCGCCACGGCCAATGGGCGCGGCCCGCACGGCCACCGAACACGTGTCCGCGGACGCTCAGGACAGCCCGCCGGCATCCACCGAGGCCGCCGGGGCTCAGCGCGGTACGGTGCGGATCCATACCGCCTCCTCCCCCGGCGCTGCCTCCGCGCTGTCACTGCCGGGCAGAGCCTGGGCGGCAACCAGGCCCCGTTCGCTCAGGGTCCGCAGATGCATGCGCACCGCGGTACGGCCCACGCCCGCGTCGCGGGCGATGGCACTCTCGGGGGCCGGTCGGTGCGGCGGCACCGCCTCCAGGACCCGGGTCGGCTCCGGGGCCAGGTTGTCCCAGACCTGGAGCGGGCCCTCCGCCCGCGGCGCCAGGTCGTCGCCGATCACACCGACGTTTTCGATCACTTCGGCGGCGCACGTGACCAACGCGGTCTCCTCCTCGCGCAGGAGCTGGTGCACGCCGGCCGACTGCGGTGCGGTGACGGGACCGGGCACGCCCATGACCACGCGCCCGAGCTGCCGCGCGCGGCGGGCGGTGATGAGCGCGCCGCTGCGTACCGCCGCCTCCACCACGACCGTGCCGCGCGACAACGCGGCGATCACTCTGTTGCGCTCGACGAATCTCACCCGGCTGGGTGAACACCCCGGTGGCAGCTCGCTCACCAGAGTCCCGGTCTCCGCGATCCGGGCCAACAGGCGCTCGTGGCCGCGTGGGTACGCGACATCCACTCCGCAGGCCAGCACGGCGACGGTCGGGCCGCCGCAGGCGAGGCTGCCCCGGTGTGCGGCGCCGTCGATGCCGTACGCCCCGCCCGACACCACCGTCCACTTGCCGTCGGCGAGCCCCCCGGTCAACTCGTGCGTGACATACGTGCCGTAGTCGGTGCACGCCCGCGACCCCACCACCGCGACCGAGCGCAGCACGGCATGCCGCAGACGGACCGGGCCGCGCTCCCACAGCCCGACCGGACGCGCGTCCCCCAGGTCGTCCAGCTGCGTCGGCCAGTGCCGGTCGCCGGGGATCACGAATCTGCCGCCGATGCGCGTCAGGGTCGCCAGGTCGTCGGCCGCCGAGGGGCCGCCGAGCCGGACCCGGTAGCCGTCCGGGTCGCGTCTGCGGAACTCGGTGGGCAGCGGCCCGTCGGCCTGCAGAACGCGCAGCACCTCGTGCGGGCCGTGCACCCGCAGGGCCGCACCCAGCGCACTGTCGCCCGGTTCGCCGAGGCGGCACAGCGCCGCCCTGGCCACGTGCTCCTCGTCCACTACGCCTCCCCGGCAAAGTCGAACTCCGGGTCGTGCAGCTCCCGGTCGACGTCCATCGTGGCGAGCTGGGCCAGCGTCGCCTGGGCCATGTCGGTCGTGATGCGGCCAGAACGCGCCGCATGCCCGAGACCACCAAGACCGCCAGAACCACCAGAACCGCCGTTGCGACCGGTACGCCCGGTGTGCTCGGCGTCCCCGACCGGCTCGACTGCCGCCGCCGCGCCGCGGCGTACCCCGGTGCGGAACTCCAGGGCGGTGTCGACGTCGGCCATCGCCGGCCGGTCCCGCCCGCGCAGGTCGGCGATGGTCCAGGCGACCCGCAGCACCCGGTCGAGGCCGCGGGCGGTCAGCATGCCGCGCTCGAGGTCGCGCGCGGCGGTGGCCAAGGCGTCCGGCTCGGTGGACCAGCGGGTACGCAGCTCGCGGCCCGGCACCTCGGCGTTGGTGGTCCACGGCGTGCCCTCGAACCGGTGCGCCGCGCGATCCCGTGCCTCCCGCACCCGGGCCGCGACGACCTTGGTGGACTCACCCGTACCCTCGGGCTCCAGCAGTTCGGCACGCGAGACGGGGTCGACGGTGACCCGCACGTCGATGCGGTCCAGCAGGGGCCCGGACAGCCGCGCGAGGTATTTCGACCGCATCGCCGCCGAGCACGTGCAGTCCAGCCCCTTGCCCGCGAAGCGCCCGCACGGGCACGGATTGGCCGCCAGCACGAGCAGGAAGCGGGCCGGGAAGCGCAGCGTGCCCGCGCTGCGGGCGACCGTGACCGTGCCGCCCTCCAACGGCTGCCGCAACGCGTCCAGCGCCCGGCTGCTGAACTCCGGCGCCTCGTCCAAAAACAGGACGCCATGATGCGCCAAGGAGACGGCTCCGGGGCGGGGGAGGCCGTTGCCGCCGCCGACGAGGCTGGGCATGGTCGCCGAGTGGTGCGGAGCGCAGAACGGCGGCTCCTTGACGAGCGGGCGGTCGGGCGGGAGGGTGCCCGCGACCGAGTGCACGGCGCTGACCTCCAGGGCGGCGGCCGTGCCGAGTGGTGGCAGCAAGCCGGGCAGGCGCTCGGCCAGCATCGTCTTGCCCGCCCCCGGCGGCCCCAGCAGGTACAGGTGGTGCCCGCCCGCGGCGCACACCTCCAGGGCGCGCCGCGCCCGGGCCTGCCCGGCGACCTCGGCGAGGTCCGGCGCCGGTACGCCGGGCACGCCCGGCCCGCTGACCAGCATCGGTCCGACCGTGTCGGGGTCGGGGCCGGGCCGGGTGACGAGCACCGGCTCGTCGGGCACGGGCTGCCCGCGCAGCACCGCGAGCAGGTGGCGCAGCGAGCGCACGCCGAGGACGGAGACATCCGGCACGAGGCGGGCCTCGACCGCCACCGACTCCGGCACGACGACGCGGCGGCAGTCGGCCGCGGCGGCCGCCATGACGGCTGGGAGGATCCCGCGTACCGGTCGGACGCGGCCGTCCAGCCCCACTTCGCCGACCATCACGAGATCGGTGAGCCGGTCGGGGTCGAGCTTGCCGTTGGCCGCGACGATCGCGCAGGCCACCGCGAGGTCGAAGCCGCTGCCGGTCTTGGGCACGGTCGCCGGCGACAGGCCCACCGTGATGCGCCTCGGCGGCCACTCCTCGTCGCTGTTGACGAGTGCGGCGCGCACGCGGTCGCGGGACTCGCTGACGCTCTTGTCGGGCAGCCCGACCAGGTTGAAGACCGCGAGCCCCGGCTCGATGTCGGCCTGCACCTCGACCAGCACGCCGTCGACGCCGAGCAGGGTGACCGAGCGGGTACGGGCGAACGCCATGTCAGCACGCACCCTTCACGTGCTCGAACAGGGCCGCGCCGCGCACCGCCGGGATCACCGAGACCAGGTCGATCCGCACCTCGCAGTCCGCCCCCACCAGGTGCGGATGGGCCGCGATCCAGTGCTCGGCCAGGACTCTCAGCCGGGCGGCCTTGTCGGGGCCGACCGCGGCGCACGGGTGCTCGAAGCCGGGTGAGCTGCGGGTCTTCACCTCGCAGACGACCAGCACCGGTCCGTCCAGCGCGACCAGGTCGAGTTCGCCCGCCGCGCACCGCCAGTTGCGGTCCAGGACGACCAGGCCCGCCTCGACCAGGCGGCGCTCGGCCACCCGCTCGCCGTACCCGCCCACGGCGGTGTTCCGGGGAGCCCTCCCCGACGGCCCGGCACCCGGGACCTTCGCCTTGCCGGTCATGCGACCACCTCCGCCCCCGACCCTGCCGGGCCCGGGGGCGGAGGCGCCTCTTCAAGATCACCAGCCTGTGGAAAACCCCGCCCTGTGGACGGGGCTTCCCCCATTCGGCCGCTTGCGGTCCGCCACCATCGCGATTAACGGCGGTCCCGCAGCGCCCGCGACCATGCTCCGTAGCCGTAGCCGCAGCCGTCGCCGTAACCGTGGCTGTAGCCGCAGCCCGTGGCCGAAGTCGCGGGCGCCCGCGGCTACGTTCCGAAGCCTTCGTTGCCCGAAGGCATCTCCAGGTCGCTCTTCGTCAGCTCCTCGACGTTGACGTCTTTGAAGGTCAAAACCCTGACGTTCTTCACAAAACGGGCGGGCCGATACATGTCCCAGACCCACGCGTCCGCCATGGCGAGCTCGAAAAACACCTCGCCGTCGGCCGAGCGCACATGCAGCTCGTACTGGTTCGTGAGATAGAAGCGCCGCTCCGTCTCGATGACGTACTTGAAGAGGCCGACGACATCGCGGTACTCGCGGTAGAGCTGAAGCTCCATCTCGGTCTCGTACTTTTCGAGATCCTCCGCACTCATGCGCGCCCCTCGCTCCTGCGCTTCGCTGTCGTTCCCATTGTGTACCGGGCTCCGGTCCACACTCGCGCGGTACCGCTCAGTTCCACCACTCGAACGGCTCGTCCACCAGTTCTCCGGCCAAAAACCCGGGCAGCAGCGCAGGGAGCCGTCCGGGGTAGAAGTGCATCGGACTGGTGACGATCTCCTCAAGGGTCCACCACCGCGCGCCCACGTACTCGTCGACCTCCTCCTCGGTCCACCCGTGCGCGTCGATCTCGGGCGCCTCGGCGTCCACCCGGGCAGCCACGACGTACTCATGCTGCACCCGACGGTACGTCCCACGCGTCCACGTCGAACTCCGCCGCCACAACGGCGCCCCGATCGCCTCGGGAGCCAGCCGCAGGCCGGTCTCCTCCGCGATCTCCCGCACCGCCGCGTCGACGTACGTCTCCCCCGGGTCCAGCCCGCCGCCCGGCAGGTCCCACCACTCGTCCGGCGTGCTGGCCGACACCTGGTTGTGGAACAGCAGGATGCGGTCCGAGGCGTCCAGCAGGACCACCCGCACGGCCTTGCGGACCAGGTCTACCCGCAGGTCGGGCGGGTAGTCGGGGACCGGATGAGGCGAGGCCTCCGGCCACGGGTTGAGGTGTCCCGCCGGATGCGGGACGGCGGCGTTCGATGTCATCTGCCGATTGTGCCCCCACGGGACGGACAAGAGGCCGGAATTCGCACTGGCGTGCGAATTCCGGCCTCATCACGTCCGCGACAGCGGTCAGGCAGGCGGCGCGCCCGCCGCCGCGTCCGACCGCCGCGACTCGACCCAGCGCCGCCGCCACAGCAGCAGTGGCACGGCCCCCGCGGCCCCCAGCGCCATAGGCGCGGCCGACGACGCCAGGCCCTTCTGGTCGAACGTGTCCGGGACACCCAGCCAGTGGATACGCCCCAGCGGCCAGATCACCGTGAACGCGCGCCCGATGACCTGGTCCTTGTCGACCGTGGCCGCTTCCGCGTCGCCGCCGCTCAGCTCGTAGTGCGCCCGCGAGTCACGCGAGTTGCTGCGGTTGTCACCCATCACCCAGATGCGGCCCTTGGGGACGGTCACCTTGAACGGCTTGTCCGACGGCAGCACGCCCGGCTTCAGGTACGTCTCGTTCAGCGGCACGCCGTTGACCAGGATGCGGTTCTGGTCGTCACAGCACTCGACCGTGTCGCCGCCCACCCCGATCACGCGCTTGATCAGGTCCTTCTCGTTGGTCGACGGCATCAGGCCCACAAACGACAGGCCCTTCTGCAGCCCGCGCACGAACCCGTTGCTCGACTGCTCCGGCTCGCCCTCGAGCCAGCCGCCCGGGTCCTTGAACACGACGACCTCGCCGCGCTCCGGCTCGGCGCCGAACCACGGCGTGAGCTTGTCGACGAGCACCCGGTCGCCGACCTTGATGGTGTCCTCCATCGACTCCGACGGAATCGAGAACGCCTGCACCAGGAAGGTCTTGATGATCAGTGCGAGAACCAGCGCGATGCCCAGCAGCAGAGGCAGTTCACGCCAGAACGAGCCCTTCTTCGGGGGCTTCTTGGCCTTCTTCGCCTTGGCCGGCTCGTCCTGTGTGTCGGCCTCGCGGGCGGCCGTGGCGCCACCCGCCGCGTCCGAGCCGGGCGTACCCGGAGCAACCGGCGGTACGGGGGGCGCGTGCGGGACCGGTGCGACCGGCACCTCGTGGGGCGGCGCGGGCCCGTCCGATGGCGGCCCGCCCGGGGCACCTCCGTCCGGCGCGGTCCCGGGATGCGGTACGGACGGCCCCGCGGAGTCGGAGTCAGGCACCGGAGCACCGTTCGACGACGGGCCGCCCGGCGCCCCGTCGTCCTCCTGCGGATCGTGCGGACGCGGCTCCCCGGGCCGGCGGCCCGACTCGTCGTCCCCACCTGCGGACCGTGCTCCGACCACGACTTCCCCCACGGCGCCTCCTCGTACCTGTGACGGCGTCGTCCGGCGTGCCGGCGCGCTGCCATCCGTCCATCGTCATGCTTCTCGTATCGGCACGCATCACGTGCCGGGTAGGCGCGCCTGGAAGTCCCGGTCCCGCGGCCGCGAGCGTACACGCCGACGGACCAGGATCACCGGAACGGCACCCGCCACCCCCATAACGACCGGGACCGTCGGGAGAACCGCAGCTGTATTGCCAGGATTGGTAAATTTCCCGGCACCCTCGAACGTCTTCGGGACCGGCAGTCCGCGCCATCTGCTCACCGGCCACGCGACCGTGAAAGCCCGCCCGACCACGTCGTTCTCGGAGATCGTGCCCTGGTACGGACGGTCCTGGTGGGCGCGGGAGTCGGAGGAGTCGCCGCGGTGGTCGCCCATCACCCACAGCCGCCCCTTCGGCACCTTGACCGAGAACGGCAGGTTCGACGGGGCGTCGCCGGGATAGACGTACGGCTCGTCCAGCGGCACGCCGTTCACCGTCACGCGTCCCGTCGCGTCGCAGCACGCCACCGTGTCGCCGCCGACCCCGATGACCCGCTTGATGAGGTCTTGCTCGTCGTCCGACGGCAACAGTCCCACAAAGACCATGGCCTGCTTGAGCTGCTTCACACCGGGCGGCGGGTCGGACTTCTGCTTCCGGCTGAGCCAGCCGCCCGGGTCCTTGAAGACGACGACCTCGCCGCGCTGCGGCTTCGCGCCGAACCACGGCGTGAACTTGTCGACGAGCACCCGGTCGCCGATGCCGATCGTCGTCTGCATCGAACCCGAAGGGATGAAGAACGCCTGTACGAAGAAGGTCTTGATGACCAGCGCGAGTATCACCGCCACCACGACCAGCAGCGGCAGTTCGCGCAGCAGCGACACCGGACGGTCCTTGCGGCGCCAGCGCCGCCGGGGAGTGCGCCCGCGCGCGGCGGCGCGGCCGCGGTAGGGCTCCCGCGCCGCACCGGGCGACACCGCGCGCAGTTGGGCCGTCGCCTCGGGGTCCGGAGATGTCGGGGCGATGCCGGCGACCTCGGGCTCGGCGACCTCGGGCTCGGCGGACGCGGAATCCGCGGGGCGCGGAATCGCGCCTTCGTGGGGCCTGACAGCGGAAGGACCACCCGTACGAGGGACACCGCCCGGGACTCCGTCGCGCGCAACCCCGTTGCGAGGCACCGAGGACGGCCCGGGCGGCGCCGACCCGGCAGCCGTCGCCCCGGGCTCCGCCGGTCCGGCCTCCGTCGCACCCGTCCGCTCGCGCCCGCCCGAAAACCGTGACTCGCGGGGCTTTCCCCGCTTACCCACGGCCCGGGACCAACGCGGGCTCCTGCCGACCGATGCCGGGCTGCGAGAACGTCGAAGGCCGGTCGACCCCGCCCATCCGGCCGAAGGGCCAGATGATCCAGTCCACCCGCCCGACGACGCGGTCCTCCGGGACGAAGCCGCCACCCGGAGCGGCAATGTGCTCGCGTGAATCGGCGGAATTGGCACGGTGGTCGCCCATGACCCACAACTCGCCCTTGGGCACGATCACATTGAAGGGCATCGCCGAGGGCACGTTGCCGGGATAGAGGTAGCCGGTCTCGTCGAGCGGCACACCGTTGACCGTCACACGCCCTTGTGCGTCGCAGCAGATGACGTGGTCGCCGCCGACCCCGATGACGCGTTTGACGAAGTCGGTCTCGTCGGAGTCGCCGAACCCGAACATCGAGCCGACGCCCTCGAACGCCTTGCCGAACGGGTTCGAGGAATGGCCCTTGCCCTCGTCGGTGAAGATGCCGGTCCCGTCGAACACCACGACGTCACCGCGCTGCGGCCGGTCGCCGAAGGTGTACGCGAGCTTGTTGACGAGAACGCGGTCGCCGACTTCAAGCGTGTGCTCCATGGAGCCGCTGGGGATCACGAACGGCTGCGCGACGTAGGAGTGCAGCACGACGACGACCAGCAGGCCGAACGCGAGCATGAGCGGCAGCTCCACCCAGGCGGGCAGCCGTCTGCGTCGGCCCTCGGATTCGTCGTCCTCGTCCTCGTCGGTGTCGTCGTCCGCCTCGTGTTCGGGGGCAGTAGGCCGTACCTCGTCCGCGGTCCGGCGCTTGGCACCTGGCGGAGCGGTCTTCTCGGGATCGGGCGCGGAAGCGGGCGCGTCGGTCGAAGGCGCCTTGGAGAGAACGACCTTGGGCGCGGCCGCCTTCGTGGCGCCGTCCGGCCCGGCCGGAGCCGCCGAACGCCCAGGTGTGGCGGGCCGCGCGGCGCGAAGCTGCGCGGTGCGGTCGACAACACGGGTCTCGTCCGCGGGGTCGGTGGCGCTTGCCTCGGAGGGTTTGGAGGGCTGGGAGGTCTTGGGCCGGACCGACGCACCGGCAGACGCCGACGGTCCGGCACCGCCGTCACCCGTTCCTGGGGCAGTTCGTGAAGCAGTTCGTGGGCCCGCCGCGGGACGCCGGTCGGCACCCGGCGTACGACGAGGCGGCGCGTCATCCGCGTCGCCGGGGGCACGCGGACCGCGTTCCGTGCCCGGCGCCCCGGACTTGTCCTCGGTCTTGGCCGAATCCTCCGGGGACACCCGGGAATCCGCATCAGCGGCCCCGGACTTCCCGGGCTTGGGCGGCGACTTCGTACGCTCGGCGGCGGACGCGGCCCCCTTCTCCGGTGTCTCACCGGCGCCCGATGCCGGGGTCTGATCGGCAGCCTTGCGCGAACCCGAGGGGGACGTACGGGAATCCGCTTCCGAAGCCGCCGAATCGGTGGCGGCCGCGAATGCCGAACCGCCAAGCTGCCCGGGCCTGGGAGCACGCAGCCGCACAGTACGGTCGCCGGCACCCGCCGCATCGCCGCTGTCGGACTTGCGGTCGGCTGTCTGCTTGGTGGGACGGGTCGCCCCCGCGGGTCGAGGCGCGCGCAGTTGCACGGTGCGGTCGACGGGCTCCACGGTCTCGACGGGATTGGCCTCGTCACCTGTGCCGGGCTTGTCACCGCGACTTGGCTTGCTGCCTGGCGTCTGCTTCGCGGGCGGCTTCGTACCCTCGTCGCCGGGGGCGGCGGCCTTGCCGGTCGGCTCCCCGCCGCCACCGGCAGGGGGCGGCGGAAGGGCCCGCAACTGAGCGGTGCGTTCACCGGCGCGCGGCGGCCGGGGAGCGCCGCCCGGCGGCGGGGCGGCTTCGCCCGCCGCCTCGGCCTCGGCCTCGGTGTCCGCGGCGTCGGCAGTCCGCTTCTTGGCCGCGGTTGCCGCCGACTTCTTGTTCGGCGCGGACCGGCCGGCGGGCGTCGGGGCACCCGGTGCGGGGCGCGCGGCGCGCAGTTGGGCGGTGCCGTCGGGGCCGTCGGGGCCGGAGTCGGCAGGCGGCGGCTCACCCGTCCGCGGGGCCGGGGGCTCCTGGGCATGCGTCGGCCGCGGCTCCGCGCGCTCCTCGGAGGGAGCGCCGGTGGAGGTGTCCACCGTGGAGCCGCGGCCGGTGTCCGGTGTGGCGGGTCGCGGGGTCTTCCCCGTGTCGACCGTGCGCGCTGCTTCGTCCATTGCGAAGGAGCCTAACGGGCAGGTCGGCCCGCCTACTCGGGACTAGACCGTGGTACGGCCGGCGGCGTCGCGCTTCTCCTTGATCTTCGCGGCCTTGCCGCGCAGGTCACGCATGTAGTACAGCTTCGCGCGGCGGACGTCGCCGCGGGTCACGACCTCGATCTTCTCGATCACCGGCGTGTGCACCGGGAAGGTGCGCTCGACGCCGACGTTGTAGCTGACCTTGCGGACCGTGAAGGTCTCGCGGACGCCGGCGCCCTGGCGACGGAGCACGAAGCCCTGGAAGACCTGGACGCGGGACTTGTTGCCTTCGATGACGCGGACGTGCACCTTGAGGGTGTCGCCGGCCCGGAAGGCCGGGATGTCGTCGCGCAGGGAGGCTGCGTCGAGGCCGTCGATGATGTTGGCCATGGTGGCGTCGCTTTCTCGCGGGTGCCACAGGTCACCCACGGCATGTCGTGGTGTCTACGAAGAGAGGGCCGTCGACCTTCGCGGTGGTACTCCCCCTGTGGCAGGGGCACCCCCGGCGCCCCCGCGGTTGGAGCGCGGCGCCGGATCAGGTCGTACGGCAACAGCTGTTCAGTCTGCCACAGGGGTGGCGTCCGGAGAAAACCGGCCGTCCCGCTCCGTCCACCCGAGAGCCGCCAAAGCGGCCCGGTCGTGCTTGTCGACGTCCCCGGACGTTAGGCGTTCCAGCAGGTCAGGGCGATTTTCCGCGGTCCGGCGCAGGGCCTGGTCGCGGCGCCACCGGGCAATCGCGCCGTGGTTCCCGGACAGCAGTACGGGCGGCACCTCGCGCCCCCGCCACTCGGCCGGCTTCGTGTAGACCGGCCCTTCGAGCAGGTTCGCCATGGCCCCCGGCGCGAACGAATCGTCGCGTACCGACTCCGCGTTGCCCAGCACGCCGGGCAGCAGCCGGGCGACGGCCTCGACCATCACCAGGACGGCGACCTCGCCGCCCGCGAGCACGTAGTCGCCGATGGAGACCTCGTCCACGCGCATCCGCGTGGCGGCGTCCTCGATGACCCGGCGGTCGATGCCCTCGTAGCGCGCGGGGGCGAAGAGCAGCCAGGGCTCGGAAGCGAGTTCGACGGCAAGCTCCTGTGTGAACGGCCGCCCCGACGGTGTCGGCACGATCAGCCGCGGCACCCCCTCGCCGTCCGGCGGCGCGACCGCTTCGAGTGCGGCCGCCCACGGCTCGGGCTTCATGACCATGCCCGGGCCGCCGCCGTAAGGCGTGTCGTCGACCGTGCGGTGCACGTCGTGGGCCTGGTCGCGCAGTTGGTGCAGGCGTACGTCCAGCAGCCCCTTCGCCCGCGCCTTGCCGACCAGCGAGACGTCGAGCGGCGCCAGGTACTCCGGGAAGATCGAGACGACGTCGATCCTCATGACCGGGGCTCCGCGCCCGGTTCCCCGCCCGGTTCCCCATCCGAGTCGCCCTCGTCGCCGTCGGGGGTGTCACCGTCCGCGGCGTCGCCGTCGCGCGAGGACGCCACCTCCGCCTCGTCCGGGTCGATCAGCCCCGGCGGCGGCGTGACCACGAGCCGCTGCTCCTCGAGGTCGATCTCGGGCACGATCTCCTCGACGAACGGCACCATGACCTCGCGCCCGTCCGGCCGCACGACGATGAGCAGGTCCTGCGACGGAAGGTGCGCGATCTCGCGTACCTCGCCGATCTCGGTCCCGTCGGCCAGCACGACGTCCAGCCCGACGAGCTGGTGGTCGTAGAACTCCTCGGGGTCCTCCGGGAGTTCGTCGGGGTCGATCTCCGCGATGAGGAGCACGTTGCGCAGCGCCTCGGCGGCGGTCCGGTCCGCGACGCCCTCGAACGACAGCAGCAGCCGTCCGCTGTGCACCTTGCCCGCGGCGATGGTCAGCGGCCCCGCGGACGGCGGGTCGGTCATCAGCACCGCGCCCGGCGCGAGCCGCAATTCCGGCTCGTCCGTGCGCACCTCGACGCTGACCTGTCCCCGGATGCCGTGGGCCCGGCCGATGCGGGCAACCACCAACTGCACTGTTATCTCCTCAACGGGGCACTTCGCGGAGCGGCACGCGGGCGAAGCGATTCACGGGCGAAGCGAAGGGGCCAGGGGAAAAGGACCGGGGAACGAAGGAAAAAGGGCGGCCCTCCACATCGCTTGCACAGATGTGGAGGGCCGCCCATAGCGCTTGACGCGCGCCGGGTGCTTCTTCAGCGCACCTGGTCGACGTCGACGAGGTCGACGCGGACTCCCCGGCCGCCCAGGGCGGTCACGACGGTACGCAGCGCCCGAGCCGTACGCCCACCGCGCCCGATGACCTTGCCCAGGTCGTCGGGGTGGACACGGACCTCGAGGATGCGGCCGCGGCGCAGATTGCGCGCGCGGACCTTCACGTCGTCCGGGTTCTCGACGATGCCCTTGACCAAATGCTCGAGGGCCTCCTCGAGCATGGTCAGCCCTCGCTCGGCGCCGACTCGGCGGCCTCGGCGGCGGGAGCGGCGTCGGCCGCGGGGGCCTCGGCCTTCTTCTCCTTCTTCGCCTTCGGCGTGGTGGCGCCGTCCTTCGGCTCGTCCGCGGCTTCCTTGGCGGCAGCCTCGAACAGGGTCTTCTTGTCGGTCTTCGGCGCGGCGACCTTCAGCGCGTTCTCCGGAGCCGGCAGGCCCTTGTGCTTCTGCCAGTCGCCGGTGAGCTTGAGGAGCACGGCGACCGCGTCGGTCGGCTGGGCGCCGACGCCGAGCCAGTACTGCGCCCGGTCGGAGTCGACCTCGATACGCGAGGGGTTCTCCATCGGGTGGTAGATACCGATCTCCTCGATCGCGCGACCGTCACGCTTGGTGCGGGCGTCGGCGACGACGATGCGGTAGTGCGGGCTCCGGATCTTGCCCAGGCGCTTCAGCTTGATCTTGACTGCCACGAGAGTGGTGTCTCCTGCATCTTGACGTGGGTGAGCGACCGCGTCGTCACGTGGGGACATGCGACCGGCCGGTCAGTGGACACGAAGTCATGCGGAGAGAGGGTCCGACGATGCTCCGGGTACTCAGCGGGCCATTCTGCCAGACATGCCGCCGGGATCCCAAACCGCGCCGACCCCCTCACCCCCGCGGTCCGGGTCAGTAGGCGCGGGCCAGGATCGCCACGTTGCCGGCCTGGTCCTCGGCGTCCGGCACCCCGCCGTCGGCGGTCACCAGGCAGCGCACCGAGACGCCCTGCTCGGCGAGCTTCGCCTCGCCCTCGGCCCCGAGGTCGGCCCACGGCATGCGCGCCCACCCGGTCGACGCGGCCTCGACCGCCTCGCCGATCGAGGTGACGTCGGCGGTACGCGCGACGCGGCGCTCACGCGACTGCGCGAGCAGCAGCGCCTGGTCCTCGTCCAGCACGGTCGCGACCGTCTCGACGACCGTGTCGAGCGCCACCGGGCTCTTGCCGCCCGCGATCCGGCGGGCCAGCATCGCGGTGCCGCCCTCCAGGTCGCGCGGCCCGATCTCGAGCCGGATCGGCACGCCCTTGAGCTCCCAGTCGACCGCGCGGCGGCCGAAGGGGGTGTCCGTCTTGTCGTCCACGACGACGCGTACCCCGGCGGCCTTGAGGCGGTCGCCGAGCGCCCGCACCGCGTCGACCACCGCGTCGTCGCCCTTGATGGCCATGACCACGACCTGGACCGGGGCGAGGCGCGGCGGGACGCGCAGGCCGTTGTCGTCGCCGTGGCTCATGATGAGGCCGCCGACCATGCGGGTGCTGGCGCCCCACGAGGTCTGCCAGACGTACTCGCGCTCGCCGGTGTCCGCCAGGTACTGCGTGTTGAAGGCCTTGGCGAAGTTCTGCCCGAGCTCGTGCGACGTGCCCATCTGGAGGGCCTTGCCGTCGCCCATCATGCCTTCGAGCGTCAGGGTGTTGATGGCGCCCGCGAAACGCTCGCGCGCGGTCTTCCGGCCGAGCACGACGTCGATGGCGAGCACGTTGCGCATGAAGTCGTCGTACACGTGGCGGTGGATGCGTGTGGCGTACGCACGCGCGTCCTCGTACGTGGCGTGCGCGGTGTGGCCTTCCTGCCACAGGAACTCGGTCGTCCGCAGGAAGATGCGCGGCCGAAGCTCCCAACGCACCACGTTTGCCCACTGGTTGATGAGCAGCGGCAGGTCGCGGTACGACTGCACCCACTTCGAGAAGTACTCGTTGATGATCGTCTCGGACGTCGGCCGCACGACGACCGGCTCCTCCAGCTGCTTGCCGCCGCCGTGCGTGACGACCGCCAGCTCGGGGCTGAAGCCCTCGACGTGCTCGGCCTCGCGCGTGAGGTAGTTCTCCGGGATGAACATCGGGAAGTACGCGTTCTGCGCCCCGGCGTCCTTGATACGGGCGTCGACCTCGGACTGCATCCGCTCCCACAGCGAGTAGCCGTACGGTCGGATGACCATGGTGCCGCGCACCGGCCCGTTGTCCGCCAGTTCGGCCTTGCCGATCAGGTCCTGGTACCAGCGCGGAAAATCGTCCGCCTGGGGGGTGAGGATGGGAGCCTTTGCCATGAGGCCACATGGTACGGGCATCCCGGTCGCCGTCCGAACCCGATGGCCCGCGCGGCTCAGCCGAGCCCCGGCCACTCCTCCGCGGTCATCGCGAACCGCTCGTGGTCGCGCCACGCGCCGTTGATGTGGATCATGCGCGGCGAGAAACCCTCGTGCCGGAACCCGAGCCGTTTGGCGAGTGCGATCGAACGCTCGTTGCCCGGCTGCACGTTGACCTCCAACCGGTGCAGCTCCAGCCCGCCGCGCGAGGCGGGGGCGAAGCAGCGGTTCACGACCAGGGCGAGGCCCTCGCTCATGCGGCCGGTCCCGGCGTACGGCAGGTACGCGTCGTAGCCGATCGTCGCGTTGCGGAACCCGCCGCGCACGATGTTGGCGACGTTGATCTTGCCCGCGAGGCCGCCGTCCGCGAGGTCGACGACGAAGAACGTGCGCATCGTCGCGCCCTGGGCCGCGAGGATCTCCGGGAACCCGTCGGGCCGCGCCGGGTTCCACGCGGTGATGTGCTCCATCGACCGCAGGACCGCGGCCCGGTACGCGGCGGCGTCCTCGTCCCGCACCGGCCTGATCCCGACCCGGTAGCCCGGACGCGTGTAGGCGGCCGTCACGTGACGCCGCCCGGGACGGGAAGTACGGGAAGTGCCATGGCCGTCGCCCGGACTACTTCAGGTAGTCCTCGAAGCCCTTCGGGAGTTCGAAGTCCGACGGGTCCGCGGCGCCGTCGCCCGGCAGCTGGAAGGCACTGGCGGCACGCTCCTCGCGGCGCTGCGCCGCGGCGAGCTCCTCCTGCTTGCGCTTCATCGGGTTGCCCGACTGGCGCTTGCCCTTGGCCTGCTTGGGTGCCTTGCCCTTCTTGCGGGCACCGCCGCCGCCGGGCATGCCCGGCATCCCGGGGAAGCCGCCGCCGCGCGCCATCGACGTCATCATCTTGCGGGCCTCGAAGAACCGCTCGATGAGGTTGTTGACCTCGGTGACCGTGCAGCCGGAGCCCTTGGCGATACGCGCGCGGCGCGACCCGTTGACGATCTTCGGGTCGTCGCGCTCGCCGGGGGTCATCGACTTGATGATGGCCGCGACCCGGTCGAGGTCGCGGTCGTCGATGCTGTCGATCTGCTCCTTCATCTGCCCCATCCCGGGCAGCATGCCGAGCAGCTTGGAGATGGACCCCATCTTCTTGACCTGCTCCATTTGCTGGAGGAAGTCGTCGAGGGTGAAGTCCTTGCCGCCCTTCTGGATCTTCTCGGCGGCCTTGAGCGCGAGGTCGGCGTCGTACTTCTGCTCGGCCATCTCGATGAGGCTGAGCATGTCGCCCATGCCGAGGATGCGCGACGCCATGCGGTCCGGGTGGAACGCGTCGAAGTCGTCGAGCTTCTCGCCGTTGGAGGCGAACATGACCTGGCGGCCGGTCACCTGGGCGACGGACAGCGCGGCACCGCCGCGCGCGTCGCCGTCGAGCTTGGAGAGCACCACGCCGTCGAAGCCGACGCCGTCGAGGAACGCCTGCGCGGTGGTGACCGCGTCCTGGCCGATCATCGCGTCGACGACGAACAGGATCTCGTCCGGGCTCACCGCGTCGCGGATGTCCGCGGCCTGCTGCATCATCTCGGCGTCGATGCCGAGGCGGCCGGCGGTGTCGACGACGACCACGTCGTACTGCTTCTCGCGGGCGTACTCGATCGAGTCGCGGGCGACCTTGACCGGGTCGCCGACGCCGTTGCCGGGCTCGGGGGCGTAGACCGCGACGCCCGCCCGCTCGGCCACGACGCTGAGCTGGTTGACCGCGTTGGGCCGCTGGAGGTCGCACGCGACCAGCAGCGGCGAGTGCTTCTGGGTCTTGAGCCACTTGCCGAGCTTGCCGGCGAGGGTGGTCTTGCCCGCGCCCTGCAGGCCGGCGAGCATGATCACGGTCGGCGCGGTCTTCGCGAAACGCAGCCGCCGCGTCTCGCCGCCGAGGATGCGGACCAGTTCCTCGTTGACGATCTTGACGATCTGCTGCGCGGGGTTCAGCGCCTGCGACACCTCGGCACCGCGCGCCCGCTCCTTGACGTGCGCCACGAACTCGCGCACGACGGGCAGCGCCACGTCGGCCTCGAGCAGCGCGACCCGGATCTCCCGGGCGGTGGCGTCGATGTCGGCCTCGGAGAGGCGACCCTTGCCACGGAGGTTCTTGAAGGTCGCTGCGAGGCGGTCGGAAAGAGTGTCGAACACGTCGGCAGAGGTCCTTCGTCGCGAGAGTTGGGGTTGCGGTCCGCTCCAGCCTACCCGGGGACCGCTCGGGAACGTCCCGAGCGGTCCGGCCGATTCCGGCCGGGTGCCCGGCCCGCGGTCAGGCCAGGGCTTTCTCCAGGCTCTTGGCCAACTGCCGGGCCGCGTCGGCGGCCAGCGGCTCCCCGTCGCCGCCCACCACGTAGAACGCGTCGACCGCGTCCGCACCGTGCGTGCTCACGCGCGCCTGCCGCACGCTCACGTGGGCGTCGGCGAGCGCCTTGCCGATGCGGTGCAGCAGGCCCGGCCCGTCGTGGGCGCGCACCTCCAGAACAGTGGCCGTCTCGGACGCGCCGTGCACGACCTCCACGCGCGGGGGCGCGGGGGTGGTGCCGCGCCGGGGCGCGTACGCCGCCTCGCGCCGCGCGAGCTTGCCCGCCACGTCGAGCCCGCCGTCCAGCGCGCGCCGCACGTCCTCGCGGACCGCGGCGGGGTCGGGCAGGGACCCGAACTCGGTCTCGACGGTCCACACCGTGATGGCCGTGCCGTCCACGACGTCGGCGACCGCCGAGCGCACGGTGAGCCGGTGCAGGGCCAGCACGCCCGCGGCGAGCGACAGCAGCCCGACCCGGTCCGGTGCCGCGACGGTGACCTCGGCGCCGTACGACAGCGGTTCCAGCGTGACCGCGAAGCCGCCCGCGCCGGCCCGTTCGAACTGCTCGGCCAGGCGTACCCGCGCGGTGTCGATCGGCTGCCCGACCGCCGCCGGACGGCCCACCAGCACCGCCCGCGCCCGCGCGACCAGGTCGCGGCACAGCGCGTCCCGCCAGTCGCTCCAGGCGGCCGGGCCGGTCGCGGCGGCGTCCGCCTCGGTGAGGGCGTGCAGCAGCTCCAGCGTCTCCACACTGCCGATGGCCTCGGCGAACGCCGAGACCGTGACCGGGTCGTCCAGGTCGCGGCGGGTCGCGGTGTCGACGAGCAGCAGGTGGTGCCGGACCAGGGTGGCGATGACGTCGACGTCGTCCTTGGGGAAGCCCATGCGGGCGGCCGCCTCGCGGGCGATGACCTCGCCGCTGACGCTGTGGTCGCCCGGCCAGCCTTTGCCGACGTCGTGCAGCAGCGCGGCCACCAGCAGAAGGTCGGGCCGCGACACGCGGCGGGTGTGCGCGGCGGCCTGGATGGCCGCCTCGACGAGGTGGCGGTCGACGGTGAAGCGGTGCACGGCGTTGCGCTGCGGGCGGCAGCGCACCCGCTCCCAGTCCGGCAGCAGCCGGGTGACCAGGCGCTTGGACTCCATCGCCTCCCACACCGGGAGCGCGCTGCGGCCGGCGCCGAGCAGGGCCACGAAGGATTCGCGCACCGCGGGCGGCCACGGGTCGGGCATCGGGGGGCTCTCCACGGACAGCCGCTCGACCGCGTGCCGGGACAGCGGGAGCCCGGCCTGGGCGGCGGCCGCGGCGGCGCGCAGCAGCAGCCCGGCATCGCGCGAGGGGTTGGCGCCGTGGGCGAGGACGGCCTCGCCGCCGTGCTCGACGACGCCCTCGGCGAGCGGACGGCGCTCGGGGCCGGACGTGCGCCCGCGCAGGACCCGGCGCACGGGTCCGACGCGCGCCGCCAGCACGCGGTTGACCTCGCGCCAGGTGACGTCGAAGGCGTACGACAGGGCGCGCGCCGACTCGGAGACGCGCCGCAGCAGGGTGTCCGCGTCCAGCAGGCCCAGGCCGCGGGCGACGGCGTCCTGCTCCTGCAGCAGCAGGCGGTCCCCGGCCCGGCCGGTGGCCAGATGCAGCGCGTCGCGTACGTCGAGCAGCGTCGCGCGGGCGCTGTCCACCTCCTCGTGCGGCGCGTCGGCGATCCACGAGGCGGCGACGGCGCGCAGTGCGGCCGCGTCGCGCAGCCCGCCGCGGGCCTCCTTGAGGTCCGGTTCGAGGAGGAAGGCCAGCTCGCCGAACTTCTCGGCGCGCTCGTCGCAGGACTCCAGGAGTTCGGGCAGCCGCTTGGGGGCGTTGGTGCGCCAGGCGGTCAGGGCCGCGGTGCGGACCTGACCGGTCAGTTCGACGTCGCCGGCGATGTGCCGGGCGTCCAGCAGGCCGAGGTGTACGCGCAGGTCGTCGTCGGCCGCGCGGCGTGCCTCGTCGGGGGTGCGTACGGAATGGTCGAGGGGCACGCCCGCGTCCCACACGGGGTACCAGACGGAGTCGGCGAGGGCGGCGATGTCGCGGCGGCCGTCGTGCAGCAGCACGACGTCGAGGTCGCTGCCGGGCGACAGTTCGCGTCGGCCGTAGCCGCCGACCGCGACGAGTGCGACGCCCGGCGGGGCTCCTCCGGCCTCGTCCAGGAGGCCGGCGAGCCAGCGGTCGGCCAGCACGGCGTGCGCGCGGCGCCGCTCCCGGCCGGTCTGCGCCTCGGCGCCGAGCAGTTCCTCGCGGTCGCGGGTGTAGCGGACGGTCGACGGGCGGGGTTCCACGACGGGCGGCCCTCCTTGTCGGTGACGGCCCTGATCACCGTAGGTCATGTGCGGTGATCGCTCTCGGTGCCGGGCCGAGGCAGTCGGTGTGCTTCGGCCGACTCGGTCTTCGACGACGCAAGCCCGCCCGCCTGGTGGGCGGTGCGGGCTCGCGTCGCGTTGCGTGCGCTGTCTTGCACGGTCGGACCGGGGTGGCCTAGAGGGCTTCCGGACCGCGTTCACCGGTGCGGACCCGGACGACGCTGTCGACCGGCACCACCCAGGCCTTGCCGTCGCCGATCTTGCCGGTGCGGGCGGCCTTGACGATGACCTCGAGCAGTTCCTCGGCGTCCTCGTCCTCGGTGACGACCTCGATGCGGACCTTGGGTACCAGGTCGACCTGGTACTCCGCGCCCCGGTAGACCTCGGTGTGGCCGCGCTGCCGGCCGTAGCCGCTGGCCTCGGTCACGGTGAGGCCGTGCACCCCGTACGCCTGGAGGGCGTTCTTCACGTCGTCGAGCCGGTGGGGCTTGACGACGGCGGTGATGAGCTTCACGCGTCCACCTTCGTCTCGGTCGTCTCGGTCGCGATACCGGCGCCGGCGCCGACGGTCGCGCTCGGGCGCCCGACCGAGCCGCCCAGGCTCGCGAAGTCGTAGCCGGTCTCGGCGTGCTCGACCTGGTCGATGCCGTTGACCTCGTCGTCCTCGGAGACCCGGAAGCCGATGGTCTTCTGGATCAGCACCGCGATCACGTACGTGGCGACGAAGGAGTACGCGAGCACCGCACCGACCGCGGTGAGCTGCTTCACGAGCTGCTCGGTGCCGCCGCCGTAGAAGAGGCCCTCGGCGTCGCTCTGGATCTTGCCGGTGGCCAGCAGGCCGGGCGCGATCGAGCCGACGATGCCGCCGACCAGGTGGACGCCGACGACGTCGAGCGAGTCGTCGTAGCCGAGCTTGTACTTGAGGCCGACCGCCCAGGCGCAGACCGCACCGGCGACGATGCCGAGCGCGATCGAGCCCATCGGGCTGAGCGCACCACACGCGGGGGTGATGGCGACCAGGCCGGCGACCGCGCCGGACGCGGCGCCCAGCGTGGTGAAGTGGCCGTCGCGGATCTTCTCCAGGGCGAGCCACCCCAGGACCGCGGCCGCGGTGCAGATCTGCGTGTTGATCGCGGCACGTGCGGTGACCCCGTCGGCGCCGAGCCACGAGCCCGCGTTGAAGCCGAACCAGCCGAACCACAGCAGGCCGCAGCCGAGCATCACGAACGGCAGGTTGTGCGGGCGCATCGGGTCGCGCTTGAAGCCGACCCGCTTGCCGACCACGAGGACCAGGGCCAGTGCCGCGATACCCGCGTTGATGTGCACCGCGGTGCCACCCGCGAAGTCGATGACGCCCTTCTTGAACAGCCAGCCGTCCGCGGCCCACACCCAGTGCGCGACCGGGAAGTAGACGATGGTGACCCACAGGGCCACGAAGACCGCCCACGAGACGAACTTGACGCGGTCCGCGACCGCGCCGCTGATCAGTGCGGGCGTGATGATCGCGAACATCAGCTGGAAGATCGCGAAAGCGGTGACGGGGACCGTGTAGCCGTCCCACAGCTCGCTGAGTCCGATGTCGCGCATGCCGTACCAGTCGAGGTTGCCGACCAGTCCGCCGAAGGCGTCCGTGCTGAACGCCATCGAGAACCCGTAAAGCACCCACAGCACGGTCACGACGGCCAGGCAGATGAAGGACATCATCAGCATGTTGAGGACGCTCTTCACGCGGACCATGCCGCCGTAGAAGAACGCCAGCCCGGGCGTCATGAGCATGACCAGTGCGGCGCTCAGGAGTACGAAAGCGGTGTTACCCGTGTCCATACTCTGCCTCTCTTCTCCGTGCCCCGGCCGACCCCCGGGGCTCATGGGAAGGAGCTTCGAGCCGTGAGGTTTCACGGCGTGTCGCCGCGTGTTTCGCACGCGTGACGGTTCTCGCACGAGTGTTTCGGGGACGTGAACGCCTGCGCATGGCCGGATGCGGAGGCCCGGTTCGGCTCCGGAGGGCCCTCGGTGGCGCGGTCGGCGGTGCGGCGGAGGGTACGGACGGCTTCACGCGTACGCGTGCGTATGGAATGACATCGCGTCAGATCCGCCCGCCGAAGCCTAATCGTTACTGGTCAGACGGGATGCGAAAACTCCCACCGGACGGTTGGTAAAGCCTCGACGGGGCGGTGAGACGGATCACCCGAATGCATTGACATTGATCGCACTCACTGCCGTAATTAATCACCGCGCTTAACTGACGGGCCGTCATGGCACGTGTCACCAACCGGAATCGCCCCGTCACCCGGCGCGCGGCCGACGCGACGCACCCCGAGGGGTGCCACGCCGGCACACAGTTCCACAGCCCCGAAATCCTTCCACACCGTCAGCCGACCAGACCTGCGAGAGGGGGTGACGCCGTCGTGTTGCGCCTGCTCGGTCGCAAGGTCCTTCATCTGATACCGGTGTTGTTCCTTGTCACGCTCGCCACCACTGCGATGCCGGACATCATGAAGCTCGGCGATTCGTCCGCAACTCCGGTGGCGCCCTTGCTCACCGCCGACATGACACCTGCGGATGTCAAGGCGCTTGAGCACGACTACGGATTCGACCAGCCGCTGTTCGAGCGCTACGCGCGATGGGTGGGCAACGCCCTCCAAGGCGACCTCGGTACGACGCTGCTCAGCAAGCAACCCGTGATGGACGGGATCAAGGAGCGGTACCCGGTCACGCTGGAGCTCGCGCTGGTCGCGCTGCTGCTCGCGCTGGCGGTGGCCGTCCCGCTGGGCGTCTGGTCCGCGGCCAAGGCGGGCCGCCTGCCGGACAAGATCCTGGGCGGCGTTTCGTCCGGCCTCCTGGCCATCCCGCCGTTCATCAGTTCGATTCTGCTGGTCTACCTGTTCGCGGCCCCCGGAACTCTCGGCCAGGTCTTCCCGAACCAGGGCTGGGAATACGCCTCGGACTCGCTATCGGGCAACATCGAGTATCTGATGCTGCCCGCGATCGTCCTGGCGCTCGCGGAGATCCCACAGTTCCAACGCCTGTTGCGCAGCGACATGCTGGCCACGCTGCAAGAGGACTACATCCTGACGGCGAAGTCCAAAGGGATGTCGTCACCGTACGTCTTGTTCAGACACGCGCTCAGGCCGTCGTCCTTCTCGCTGATCACCATCTCCGGCCTGACCCTCGGCCGCCTCATCGGCGGCACGGTCATCGTGGAGGTCTACTTCAGCATCCCGGGCCTCGGCAAGAACGTCGTCGACGCGATCACGAGCAACGAGGTCGTGGTCGTCCAGGGCACGGTCGTCGTCATCGCGGTCGGCTACGTCCTTCTGAACACGCTGGTCGACATCGCGTACATGCTGATCGACCCGAGAGTGAGGGCGCGATGAGCCTCGTCGAAACCGAGAACAGCCTCGGCCTGACCGATCCGGGCGTCGAGACGCCGGGCGAGGCCGCGGCCGAACGCAAGGGCAAGAAGAAGAAGGCAGGGCTGCTGTGGTGGTTCGCCATCACCTGGCTCTCCCTGGTCGTCCTGATGGTGATCATCGCGGACTTCCTGCCCGCCGCGTACGACCGGCCGATCGGCGACTCCAACCTGTCGCCCTTCCAGGCGTGGCCGGAGTTCCTGGGCACCGACTACCTGGGCCGCAGCACCCTGTCGCGCATCGCGGCGGGCGCCCGGACCTCGTTGATCGTGTCCACGCTCCCGATCGTCAGCGGCGTCGTCATCGGCGGCCTGCTCGGCCTCACCGCGGCGTACTTCCGCGGCATGGCCGAGACCGTGATCGACATCTTCGCGGACGCGCTGCTGGCCTTCCCGCCGCTGCTGCTCCTGCTCATGCTGTCCTCGGTGCTCAAGCCGCCGAGCGTGTGGACCATCACCCTGGGCCTCTCGGTGCTGACCATCCCCGGCTTCTACCGCCTCACCAAGGCCAACGCGATCGCGCAGTCCAAGCGCGAGTACGTGGTGGTGGCCAAGGCGATGGGGGCGAAGCCCGGGCGGATCATGTTCAAGGAGCTCATGCCGAACACCGTCGCGACGATCATGTCGTACGCGGTGATCGTCATGGCGATCATGATCGTCGCGGAAGGCTCGCTGTCGTTCCTCGGCGTCGGTGTCCCCGACCCCGAGCCGAGCTGGGGCGGCATGGTCTACAAGGCGAAGGACTCCCTCGAGGACTACCCCGCCCAGGTGTTCGTCCCCTGTGGCGTGCTCTTCCTGACGGTGTTCTCCCTCAATGTCATCGGCGACCGCCTGCGGGCGAAGTTCGATGTGCGCGACTCCAACCTGTAGTCGGCGCCTCTAGTCAGCCACAGACCCAAGTCTCGACAACGGGACTGTATTCATGGAGCGATTCATGGAACGGAACAAGGACGCACCTGCGTCGGATGTCCCGCTGCTGGAGGTGCAGGACCTCAAGGTTCACCTCAACACCCCGCGCGGCGTTCTCAAGGCGGTCGACGGTGCGTCGTTCCGCATCGGGAAGGGTGAGACCCTGGGCCTGGTCGGCGAGTCCGGCTCCGGCAAGTCGATGCTCGTACGCGCGCTCATGGGCATCAGCCCGGCGATCGCGAAGATCAGCGGCAGCGTGAAACTGGACGGCACCGAACTGGTGGGTATTCCGCGCAAGCAGGCGCGGAAGACCTGGGGCAACGACATCGCCATGGTGTTCCAGGACCCCATGACCTCGCTCAACCCGGTGGTGCTGATCGAGCGTCAGCTCACCGAGTCGATGCGCGAGCACATGGACATCTCCCGGGCGGACGCCAAGACCCGCGCGGTGGATCTCCTCAAGCTGGTCGGCATCCCCGAGCCGGAGAAGCGCGCCAAGCAGTACCCGCACCAGCTCTCCGGCGGCATGCGCCAGCGCGTGACCATCGCGATGGCCCTCGCGTGCGACCCGGAGCTGCTCATCGCGGACGAGGCCACCACGGCACTCGACGTGACCGTGCAGCGGCAGATCCTGGACCTCCTGCAGGAGATCCAGGCGGACCGCGGCATGGGCATGATCCTGGTGAGCCACGACCTCGGCGTCGTGGCCGGGCGTACCGACGAGATCGCGGTCATGTACGCCGGCCGCATGGTGGAGCACTCCCCCACCGAGGAGCTGTTCCAGCACCGCAAGCACCAGTACACCGAGGCCCTGCTCGCCGCGGTGCCGCGCCTGGACGTCCCGAAGGCCCAGCGGCCCAAGCCCATTCCGGGCACGCCGCCGGACCTGGTGACGTTCAAGGGCGGATGCGCTTTCGCGGCACGCTGTGCGGCGTCCGACGACAAGTGCGCGACCGAGCAGCCGCCGATGATCTCGAACGGCAACGCGCGGCACCTGTTCGCGTGCCACCACCCTGTCGGGGGCGGGGCGGCCGAGGCCGAGGCGTCCGACGACGACGCCGCGGCGAAGGCCGACACGAGTCTGACCAAGGAGGTCTCGGCATGACCGCCGGAACCCTGGACGGCGTGGCGCCCGCGCCCGCCCCCAACGAGGACGACGTCCTGCTCACCGTGACGGACCTGGTCCAGCGCTTCCGGGTGCCGGGCGGCGTCATGAACGCGGTGGCAGGCGTCGGCTTCGAACTCAAGCGCGGCCGTACGCTCGGCCTCGTCGGCGAGTCCGGGTGCGGCAAGTCGACGCTTGCCCGGGCGATCCTCCAGCTCACCAAGCCCACCGCCGGCTCCGTGCTGTTCGACGGGCAGGAGCTGACCAAGCTCAACAAGGAAGCGCTGCGCGTCATGCGCCGCCGCATCCAGATGGTGTTCCAGGACCCGATCTCGGCGCTCAACCCGCGCCGCAAGATCAAGGACATCGTCGGCGAGGGCCTGGTCATCGCCGGGGTGCCCAAGGAGGAGGTCGAGCCCCGGGTCGCCGCGATGCTGCGCAAGGTCGGCCTCGACCCGGACCTGGTCTCCGAGCGCCGCCCGCACCAGTTCTCGGGCGGCCAGTGCCAGCGCATCGCCATCGCGCGGGCCATGGTGGTCAACCCCGACCTGCTGATCTGCGACGAGCCGGTCGCCTCGCTCGACGTGTCGGTCCAGGCGCAGGTCCTGGACCTGCTGGACGAGATGAAGGCGTCGACCGGGGTGTCGATGATCTTCGTGGCGCACGACCTCGCGGTGGTCCGCAACATCAGCGACGACGTCGCGGTGATGTACCTGGGGACGATCTGCGAGACCGGGGACACGGACGCGATCTACGACTCGCCGGCGCACCCGTACACGCGGGCGCTCCTCGACGCCGTCCCGGCGCCGAACCCCGGCGCCCAGCACTCAGGCCCGGCACTCAAGGGCGAGATCCCGTCGCCGATGAACCCGCCGAGCGGCTGCCGGTTCCGGACCCGCTGCCCGCTCGCGTCGCCGCGCTGCGGCACCGAGGTCCCGCAGCTGCGCGAGGTGGCCCCGGGCCACCGGGTGGCCTGCCACTACCCGCTGGTCGGGGACGTGGCACCGGAGCTGGTCGAGCTCTCCGCCACGGTGGAGGACACGGCGCCGGAGCCGGCCGACGACACTCCCGAGGCGACGACGGAGACGACGGCCGAGGCGGCAAAGACGGAGGTGTCGAAGCCCGAGGCGTCGAAGACCGAGGCGGGCCCCGAGGTGGAGACCGCCACGGAGACCGCGAGCGGGACGAAGTCCGAGGCCGTTGACGCCGACGCTGCCGACGACGCCCCGAAGGCGGCGGAGGAGCCGGCCGCGAAGGCGGACGGCGAGGCCGCGGCGGAGACGGACGAGAAGGCGACCGAGGCCGCAGGCGAAGCCGCTGACGAGGAGTCCTCGGAAGCGGCCGAGGAGGCTTCCGACCCGCCGGGCAAGTCCGACTCACCGAAAGCCTCCTGACGCCAAGTCAGGACGCCGCTCGACCGCAAGACCGCACCACTGAAGCTGTAACCGCAACATCACCAGCGTGCCGCCGGGCCGCCAGGGCCTTCGGGCCCGGCGGCCCGGCGGACGGCTTTTCCGGGGCGGGGGACGAATCACCTCCAACCCCACGGAAGCCCATACGCGGACTGTAACGGCGTTATATGGGCTGCGTCACGTACGCCCCGCCCGGCCTCCCGACGGTCCGTACGACCACCGCAGCACGATCGCAACACCACCGCAGCGCCACCGCAGCGCCGCAGCGCCACCGCGGTTGCCCGCCAAGGCAGTTCCGCCCGACCAGCGGCACACACCTCGGATCCCACCGCCGGCCGGCACCACAGCACGCCGGCACCACCGCACGTCGCACCGCCGCAAGTCAGCACGTCAGCCCGTCCCGCACGTCAGCACCTCTTCGGCACCACCGGCCGGGCCCGCCCGGCCGGGCAACGCGTAAGGAACCTGTCAGCAGTGGTACACGCACGACCCTCGCACCGCCCCTCGCACCGCCCTTCCCGCCGCTCCCCGGGCGGGTTCCGCAAACCGCTCCTCCTGCTCGCCACCGCGGGCCTCGTCCTGGTCTCCGGCTGCGGATCGGATTCCCAGGGCAGGCCCCTCGCGGCGGGCACCCCCAGGCAAGGCGGCGCCCTGACCGTCCTGCTCCCCGGCGAGGCCCGCGGCCTCGACCCCTTCTCCGCGAGCTACATCAACGTGACCGACGGCAACCGGATGGCGGCGCTGTACGACATGCTCGTATGGACGAACCCCTCGACGGGTTCGGTCGAACCACAGGTGGCCGACCGCCTCACGGCCAAGGACGCCACGTCCAAGACCTGGCAGCTCGTCCTGCGTCCGGGGATCAAGTTCACCGACGGGGAGCCGTACGACGCCGCCGCGGTCAAGGCGAACTGGGACCTGCACGCCGACCCCGCCGTCCAGTCCGTGCAGCGTGCCGCCGCGGCCGGGCTGGTGACCCGGGTCGTGGACCCGCTGACCCTCGAGGTCACCCTCCCCCAGCCGAACGCCAACTTCGACCGCATGGTGGCCCGGCACCTCTCGTTCATCGCCTCGCCCAAGGCCATCGCCGGCGGCAAGCTCGCGGAGAACCCGGTCGGCGCGGGCCCGTTCATGCTCCGCGCGGGCAACTGGGTCAAGAACCAGACGCTGACGCTGGACCGCAACCCCGGCTACTGGAAGTCCGGGGCGCCGTACCTCGACCGCGTCGTGTTCAAGGTCGACCCGGACCCGATGCACGAAGTCGCCGCCATCAAGGACGGCGCGGCCGACGTGACCATCACCGTCGACCCGCTCGCCGCGGCCGCCGCGGAGCGCGACGGGCTGGGCACCAGCCAAATGCTGCTGTCCGGGGGCCAGATGCTCTCGTTCAACACCGCGAAGGGGCCTTTCGCGCAGTCCGAGGCCCGCCGTGCGGTGGCCTACGCCCTGAGCGGCGAGACGATCAACAACGAGGTCTTCCAGGGCACCGGGACCGTCGCCCGCGGCATCTTCGGGGCCAACACCCCCTTGGCGAGCATCCAGTTGGCGGCGCCGGGCAACGACCCCGCCACGGCGGCACAGCTGTTCGACCAGGTCACCGCGGGCGGCACCCGGCAGTTGGCGGCGACGCTCATCATCCCCGACACACCTGCCACCGTGCGGATCGCCGAGTACGTGCGCACGACGCTCAACAAGTACCCCGGGGTGAGCATCGGCGTCGAGGCGCTCGATCTGCCGACGTTCATCCACCGCGCAAACGTGGAGCAGCGCTTCGACGTCAAGGTGGACCAGGTCTGGCTCGACGACCCCGAGCCCGGGCTGTTCGGCCTGCTGTCCGGCGGAAACGCCGGCAACTGCTGCTTCTACAACGACCCCGAGGTGAACGACGCGCTGACAGACGCCCGCCAGACCAGCGACGTCGAGGCGCGGCGCAACGCGTACACGCGGGTGCAGGTCGCCCTGAACCGCGACATGCCGATGTGGGTGTACCAGGAGGCCGTCGCCGTGGGCGTGTTCTCGTCGAAGGTCACCGGGGTCCAGATGTTCAACGACGGTGTCTTCATGTTCGACCGTATCGGCATGAAGCGGTGACTCCCGGGCCGAAGGCCCGACCCCGGATGGACCCGATCGGCCCAAGGCAGTAGAAAGGGGCAGCCCGATGGACCTGGGGGAGGCCGGACGCGCCGCGTGCCGCGCGGCCCGCCCGGCCTTCCCCTGCCCTCTGGCCACGGCACCGCACCACCGGTGCCGTCCGCACCACCCGGGTCCTCCCACCGGAGTACCCGGCAGCACGGAGCACGAACCAAGCACTGCCGAACCACGCACAACCCGGCACCGCTTCGGCCGGCCATCCCCCGACGGCAGACCGAGCGAGACCGGCCCCGCGCACCACCGCCGCCCTACACAACGGACGGCCCGTCAGGTGAAGGTTGGCCCGTAGTGACTCGTACTTCCCACGCACTTCGAATACCCCCGTCGCCCCGGCGGAATGCCTCATTCCGCAGGGGCCGGATCGTCGCAGCCGCAATGGCCCTGGGCATCCTCGTGGCCGGCTGCGGCAGTTCCGACGAGGCACCGCCCTCTCCCGCGGGCACGCCGCAAAAAGGCGGCTCGCTCACCATGACCCTGCCGGGCGATGCCGCCAGCTTCGACCCGACCCAGACCTCGTTCGTCAACGTCGCCGACGGCAGCCGCATGGCCGCCGTCTACGACTCCCTCGTGTGGACCGACCCGTCGACCGGCTCGGTGCGCCCGAAGATCGCCGAGAGTCTCGCGTTCGAGCGCGACGCCTCGATCTGGACGCTCCGCATTCGTCCCGGAGTGAAGTTCAGCGACGGCCTGCCCTACGACGCCGCCGCGGTGAAGGCCAACTGGGTACGGCACCAGGACATGGCGCTGAAGTCGTTCCAGATCATGGCCGTGACGAACATCAAGCAGTTGGACGTCGAGGATCCGCTCACCCTGAAGATCACTCTTCGGACACCGAACGCGAACTTCGACCGCATCGTGGCGCGCAATCTGTCCTACAACGCGTCTCCGGCCTCGCTCAAGCCGGACACTGTGGGATCACTCCGCGACAAGCCGGTGGGCGCCGGCCCGTTCATCCTCGAGCAGTGGCTCCCGGGCGACAAGCAGGTCTACAAGCGCAACGACACGTATTGGCAGAAGGACAAGGGGCTGCCGTACCTTGACCAGCTCGTCATCCGCGTCGACATGGACGTCAAACGCGGCGTCGACAGCCTCGGCAAGCAGTCCGACCTCATGGTCACCGTCGACCCGGAGAACATCGTCCTGGGTCGCGACCGCGGGCTGGGTGTCGAGGAACTCCGCCTCAACGGCGGCGCGATGGTGCTCTTCAACAATCTGAAGGGACCGTTCGCCGACCCGAGGGCGCGCAAGGCCATGGCGCTCGCGCTGAGCGGCAAGGAGATCAACGAGACGTTCTACAGCAATGCGGGGGTGCCGGCGAAGGGCATCTTCAGCTCCACGTCTCCGCTGGCCAGCATCCAACTGGCGGCGAGCGAGAACAATCCGGCGGAAGCCCAGAGGCTGTTCGACGAGGTGACGGCGAACGGCACCAAGCCGCTCACCTTCACCTACATCGCACCGTCCGCTCCCACCACAGTGGAAGTGGCCCGGTTCATCCAGCAGAAGCTGAGCGCCTACCGAGGCGTGACGATGAAGGTCCAGCAGGTGGACATCCCCACCTACATCAGGACCGTGCGGCAAGGCCAGGACTCCTGGAGCGCCGCGGTGGGGCAGCAGTGGATCGAGGACCCGGAACCCGGGATCTTCGACATGCTGCACTCCCAGAGCCCCGGGAACTCGTCCGGCTACAACAACCCTGAGGTCGACCGCGCCCTTGAGGAGGCGCGTCGTTCGACCGACCCAGAGGCACGTCGGGCCGCCTACACCAAGGTCCAGGTCCACGTGAACAAGGACATGCCCTTCTGGGTGTACCAGGAAGCGATCACCGCCGCCCTGTACACCTCCAAGGTCACCGGGCTGAGCCTGTACAACGACGGCCTCATCCAGTGGGACCAGATCGGCATCAGGAAGTAGCGGACCGCCGCACGCCGCACCACCGCACCGCGAGCACTGCCTGCACGACGAGCACGACTTGACCCCGCGCGGCCTTCACCGGCCGCGCGGGGCCACAGAGCGCCATCCGCAGCAAGGCCACGACACAGGTGGAGGTCAGGCATCCGTGAATCAGCACGTCCGTAGACGGTGGAGCCGCAGGCAGTTTCTGCGGAGGACACGAATCGGCTGTGCCGCAGCCGCACTCGTCATGCTCGCCGCATGTGCGCAGTCGTCGTCCGGATCCACCCCGGATCCCCATGCGACGCCCCGTTCGGGCGGAACCCTCGACATGTTGCTGCCGGGGGACGCACGTGGGTTGGACCCGTACAGCGCGAGCGCGAGCAACGTCGCGGACGGCAGCCGCCTCGCGGCCTTGTACGACGTCCTGGTCTGGAGCGACCCGTCCACCGGCACGGTGCGGCCGCAGATGGCCGAGTCCCTGGTCTCCGACGCCGGGGACACCTCGAAATGGACCCTCACCCTGCGCCCCGGGATCACCTTCACCGACGGTGAGGAGCTGAACGCCGAGGCCGTCAGGGTGGCGTGGTCCACCCACCTGCGCCCCGAGCTGCGCTCCCTCGGCATGACGGCCGTGCGGAACGTCAAGCTCACCGTCGTGGACAAGTTGCAGCTGCGGATCGAACTTCCCTCCCCCAACGGCAACTTCGACCGCATGGTCTCGCGCCTGCTCAACTTCATCCCGTCGCCCAAGACGCTGGTGTCGCTGGAGACCATCGCCGCGTCGACGCGCGCACCGGTCGGAGCCGGCCCGTTCAAGCTCCGCGAGTGGGCCCCCAAGTCGCACATGACGTTCGACCGCAACCCGAACTACTGGCAGAACGGCCGGCCGTACCTCGACAGCGTGACCTTCCGCGTCAACCCGGACACGCCCGGAGCGGCGCGGATCATCGACGAGGGCAAGGCCGACGTCACGGTGAGCACCGACGCGCTGCTCATCGGGGACGCGCGCAAGCGCGGGCTCGCGGTGGGTGACATCCCCCTCAACGGCGGCCAGATGATCGCCTTCAACATGAGCCGTACGCCGCCCGGCGTGAAGACCCCCCGCGCGTTCGCGAACGCGGAGCTGCGCCGGGCGGTCGTGCTGTCGCTCAGCGCCGCCGAGATCGACAAGCTCTTCTACGAGGGCATCGGTGCCCCGGCCAAGGGCATCTTCGACTCCACGTCGCGCCTCGCCAGCATCCAGCTCGCCTCACCGGAGAACCAACCCGCCGAGGCCACCCGGCTGTTCATGCAGGTGACGCAGAACGGCACCAAGCCGCTGGAGCTGACGTACGCCGTTCCGGACAGCCCGAAGGCGCGGACCATCGCGGAGTTCTTCCGGACCCGCGTGGACGAACTCTCCAAGGGCTCGGTGAAGTTGAAGCTCGTCGTCGAGGACATCGCCTCCTTCATCAAGCGCACTTCGCTGGACGGCGACTTCGACGCGGCGGTGTTCCAGCTCTGGGCCGACGACCCGGAGCCCGCGCTGTACCAGTTCCTGCACTCGCAGGCCGGCTTCTCGAACGTCACCGGCTACAACAACCCGACCGTCGACGAGGCACTGCGGCTGGCCCGGCTGAACACCGACACCGACCGGCGCAGCGAGGCGTACACGCGGGTGCAGGTGGAGCTCAACAAGGACCTGCCGTTCTTCGTCTACCAGGAGGCCGTCGCCGCGTACGTGTGCGACCCCAAGATCACCGGGCTGCAGCTCTTCAACGACGGGCTGCTGCTCTTCGACCGGATCGGCGTACGGAAGTGACCGTGGCGTAGACCCGGTTCGCGCGCCCCGAGAGCGCGCCCGTTGTACCAGCGGCCCCGTACCCACGCGCACACCGCGTGGGCGGGGCCGACCTCCGATGGTCTCCGGCATCGTCGGCGTCAGGACGGCGGGATGCCCATGGACCGGGTCGGGGTGAGCGGCTGAAACCGGGCGCCCGGAACGGCGGCGCTGTCATCGTTCGTTGACACGACCGCCACCCGGTCCGGGCGCTACTCCGCGTGCCGTTGATCAATGGCACATCCGAATCTGACGATGTAACAGATTCGCGTCGACAAGGTGTCTTCCCCGCGGCATCCGCCTACGGTGGCCGGACACCACCACGCACCGGCGCGGGATCACGGTCCCGTGCCGGTGCGTGCACCACCGCACGAAGCACCACACGAAGCACCACACGAAGCACCGCACGAAGCAACGCACGAAGCAACGCACGTAACCGGCACAGAACGCTCTGCACACCTCGCACGACCTTGCACAGGCTCCACTCTCCCGGCCCGCCCCGGCGTCCGGGAACCGCACGGCAGCACGATCAGGCCGGCCCGGTCCGGCCGCCACGTACTCGCCAGGAGGAGGCAAGACGGTGTCAGCACGACGTACGGTACGACCCGGGCTCGGCCGGTTCGCGACGCTCGGCCGCGGGGGCCCTGCGCGCCGCGGCGCGGCGATCGCCGGCATGATCGCCCTGGGCCTCGTGGCCAGCGCCTGCGGGGGCGACGACGACGAGAAGTCCCCCGGCCCGAGCAATGCGCCCGCCACCGCGGCCGCCAAGAGCGGCGGCAGGATCACGATGCTGGCGGTGCAGGACTCCGCCGCCCTCGACGTCTTCCGCACGTCGAACGTCGCGGTCGCCGACGAGCCGCGGCTCGCCGCCCTCTACGACCCGCTGGTCTACATCAACCCCAAGGACCAGAAGGTCAACGCGCACCTGGCGGAGTCTCTGTCCAGCGCGGACAACGGCGCGACCTGGACGCTGAAGCTGCGCCCGGGCGTGACGTTCAGCGACGGGACGCCGTTCGACGCGGACGCGATCAAGGTGAACTACGACAAGCAGGCGGACATGGCCACGCGCTCCGTGCACATCGGCGCGGCGTCCACGTTCAAGGCCGAGGTCGTCGACCCGCTCACCGTCAAGCTGACCCCCGTCGGCGCGCCCAACCCGAACCTGGACCGCCTCATCGCGGTCGAACTGCCGTACATCGAGGCACCGTCGGCGATCAGCAAGGGCCCGGAGGCCTACGGCGCACAGCCGATCGGCGCCGGCCCGTTCGTCCTCAAGAGCTGGTCGCGCGGCAACGAGCAGGTCTTCGAGCGCAACCCGAACTACTGGCAGAAGGACAAGGGCCTGCCCAAGCTCGACGGGTTCACCGTCAAGAACGTCCCGGACATCCAGCAGCAGTACACGAGCGTCAAGTCCGGCCAGGCGGACCTGTTCGTCAGCTCCGACCAGAAGCTGCTCGGTGACGCGGCCAAGGAGCTGAACGCCTCGGAGCTGAAGACCGACGGCGGCCAGATGGTCCAGTTCAACCTGCGCAAGGGCCCGTTCACCGACCCGCGCGCCCGGCGGGCCGTCACGCTCGCGCTGGACCCGGCGGACATCCCGAAGACGCTCAACAACGGCTACGTCCCGGCGAAGGGCTTCTTCAACCAGTCCGGGCCGTACGCCGACCCGGCGGTCACGCAGGCCGCGCAGAACAAGGCCGAGGCGCAGAGGCTGTTCAACGAGCTCGCCGCGGAGGGCAAGAAGCTGAACTTCCGCTACCTGGTCCCGCAGAACCCGTCGTCGGTGCGCGTCGCCGAGTGGATGCAGGGCCAGCTGCGGACGTTCCAGAACGTCGACATGAGCATCGACTCCGTCGAGATCGGCGCGTACATCCAGAAGTACGCGATCTCCCGCGACTTCGACGCGATGCTCTTCCAGCAGTGGGTGGTCGACCCCGAGCCGACCGCGTTCAGCGCCTGGTACTCGAAGAGCCCGTTCAACGTCATCGGCTGGAACAGCCCGGCCGCCGACGAGGCGCTCGCCAAGGGCCGGGGCAGCACCGACCCGGCGGTGCGGAAGCAGGCGTACTCGGACCTGCAGAAGGCGATCGTCGCCGAGCTGCCGTTCTGGGTGTACGCGGAGTCGTCCAACGGCGCGATCTTCAACGACAAGGTCACCGGGATCGAGCACTACAACTCCGGGGTCTTCTTCATGGACCGGATCGGCCTGAAATAGCCGTTCCGAAGGTGCCCGGCACCGCCACGGCACCGCGCCAGGACGGTTCCTGACGACCCGTCGACAGCGATAACCTCAGGGTGATCACCCGGCGCCCCTCCGAGACGGAGGGGCGCCGTCACATGTCCAGGGGACGACAAAGAAACTTGACTGTGTAACAGATCGGCTTCGGAGACGTGCACTTTGGCCCAACTACTCCTACGGTGGCCCCCAGCGCGACAAGATCCGTGATCTTACGCACACACCGGTGGGGGTGGCCTTGTCGCCAACTCCCCGAAGCACGGCCAAGGCTCCAAATAGCACGACAGCACCATCCGACCGGCCCTTGTCCGGTCGTCATGTTCTCGGCGGAGGTGGCAAGACGGTGTCAGCACGACGCACGGCAGCACGACGCACCACGAACAGCTCGGTGGTACCCGCAATACCCGGCGGCTCGGGTCTCAGCCGCATACGCAAGCACGGCACAGTCGTGGCGGGCCTCGCGGCCCTCGCCCTGACCGTCTCCGCCTGTGGCAGCGACGACAAGGACAGCAAGTCCGGCGGCGCCTCCAGCAGCCCCGGCGGCGAGGCCAAGGCCGGCGGCAAGATGACCATGCTGGCGGTCCAGGACTCCAAGACCCTGGACGTGTTCCGCACCGCGTATGTCGCGGTCGCCGACGAGCCCCGGCTCGCGGCCCTGTACGACCCGCTGTTCTACATCGACACCAAGACCGGCAAGGTCGAGCCGCACATGGGCGAGTCCCTCGCGAGCGCCGACGGCGGCGCGACGTGGACGCTGAAGCTCCGCGCGGGTGTCAAGTTCAGCGACGGCACCCCGCTCAACGCCGAGGCCGTGAAGCTCAACTACGAGACGCACGCCAAGCAGGAGACGCAGTCGCAGCACCGCGCCGCCGCCGCGATGATCAAGACCGAGGTGGTCGACGAGACCACCGTCAAGATCACCAACCTCATGGGGCCGAACCCCAACTTCGACCGCACGGTGGCCACCGAGCTGACGTACATCGAGGCTCCCTCGGCCATCAACAAGGGCATCGACGCCGCGGGCGCCGAGCCGGTCGGCGCCGGACCGTTCATGCTCAAGAACTGGGTCCGCGGCTCCGAGCAGCAGTTCGTGAAGAACCCGAACTACTGGCAGAAGGACAAGGGCCTGCCCAAGCTCGACGAGCTGACGATCAAGAACGTCCCGGACATCAAGCAGCAGTACGCCACCATCAAGTCCGGCGGCGCCGACATCTTCCACAGCTCGGACGGCGCCCGCCTGGCCGACGCCGAGAAGGAGCTGCAGGTCCAGAAGATGGCCGACCTGGGCGGCCAGATGATCCAGTTCAACATGACGAAGGCGCCGTTCGACGACCCGCGCGCCCGCCGGGCCCTGGCGCTGGCGTTCGACCCGGCCGACATCCCGAAGACGCTCCAGAACGGGTACGTCCCGGCCAAGAGCTACTTCAACCCGTCGTCGCCGTTCTTCGACCCGACGCAGGTCCAGGAAGCGCAGAACAAGGACGAGGCGCAGCGTCTGATCAACGAGCTCGCGGCCGAGGGCAAGAAGCTCGAGTTCAAGTTCCTCATCCCGAAGAACCCCTCGTCGCAGGCCGTCGCGGAGTACATGCAGAGCCGCCTCGCGCAGATGCAGAACGTCAAGATGGAGATCGACTCCGTCGAGATCGGCGCGTACATCCAGAAGTACGCGATCGCCCGTGACTACACGGCGATGCTCTTCCAGCAGTGGATCGTGGACCCGGAGCCGCAGCTGTTCAACAGCTTCCACTCGGCCAGCCCGCTGAACTTCATCGGCTGGAAGAACCCGGAGGCGGACGCGGCGCTGCAGAAGGGCCGCGCGAGCACCAACCCGGACGAGCGCAAGGCCGCGTACAACGAGCTCCAGAAGCAGATCCTCAAGGACCTGCCGGTCTGGGTGTACGCCGACTCGCTGATCGGCCCGATCTACTCGAAGAAGGTCACCGGCGTCCAGCAGTACAACACCGGCGTCGTCTTCATGGACCGCATCGGCTTCAAGAGCTGACGCACCGCACGGCCCCGGCGGCGCCCCTCCGCGACTCGCGGACCCGCTCGTCCGCCCGGCGGGCGAACCACCGGGCCCGGGCATCGGTGTACACCGGAACCGATGAGCGTTCCTCCCGAGCCACCGTGCGAGGCTAACACCCGTCCGCGGCACCGGAGTACGCAACAGGGCACGGCACGGCGGCGCCGGCGCCCCTGGGGGAGGTCGGCATCCCTGGCGGCGCCGGTCGTGTTGTAGGACGAACTGCACCTGGGTCCCGGGCCACAAGCGCTCGAACGCCTCGGATGGGATTCCGGCGGCCCGGGGGTTCGTCCTGCCGGCCGTCCAGGTTGCCTTCTTAGAGCACACCAAACTGCCGCTCATAGCGGCCCATCGCCGCCAGGTTGGCGTGGTCACGCAGCCGCAAAACCTCATCCAGGGACGCAGCCTTCACCGGTTGCGCGTCCGCCCCTCGGACGTCAACCTGACGCGTCGCCCACCCCTCGTCATCGGCGGCGCGCGCCGCGTGCCCTGGCGTTACGGGCGTTAGTGCTCCAGCCTGTCAAGGGTTCGATCAGGACACCGGACCCGACCAGGACTCGATCAGGAGCCGACGATGACAGCCGGACCACGTCAGCGGCGGGACACCGCGTGCGTCGCCGCCGCCTTGGCACTGGCGGCGCTGCCGTTCGCGGGCACATCCGCGCGGGCGGCTCCCGCCGAGGTCCGGCCGTACCACGCGACCGGAACGCCGGTGAAAGGCTCCGTCAACGGCTGCGCCGACGCGCCGTTGGTGGAGCCCGGGCGGTACGTGGACAGCCTCGTCGGCGACCGCGACCTCTTCTACAAGGTGCGCAAACGCGCCGACCAGCAGCTCCAGGTGAGCGTCACGGCGATCGCCGGACGCGAGTACACCCGCAACGCCAACTTCACCGTGCTGGCGGGCGATCCGGGCAGTGGGGAGCCGCTCGGGTGGCTGCGCGCGTCCGGGCACTCGGTGGGGTGGTCGACGGTGATCACCGGTGGGGCGCGCTCCGCACCCGGCGCGGGGGCCGGCCTGCGGTTGCCGGACGACGTGGGCTGCGTCATGGTCGACAACCGGGTGAACGAGCCCTGGGAAGACCCGGTGCCGGTCGAACTGCGGATCGGCATCGCCGACGAGACAACGCGGCGCAACGGCGAACAGGTACCCGCGCCCGTCACCGGCGCCGCCGTCCAAGGCGGACTCTCGTTCGACGACGCGACCCCGATCGGGGCCGGGACGTACCGCCAGTCGCTCGTGGTCGGCGAATCGCCGTTCTGGCGAGTGGACCTGAAAGCGGGTCAGCAGCTCACCGTCACGGCCGGCGTGGAGATCCCGGTCGGGTTCCCCCAGAACACCGAAACCGGCTGGACGGTGCACATCTACAACGCCACCCGAACCGAAGCCGCCTGCGACGAGGACGATCCCACCGTGACGCTCCTCCTCGCCGACCGCACGGGCCGCTTCGAGCGGATGTGCGGGCCGTGGACCGTCACCAGACCCCAGGACTCGGCCGATCCGGTCGACACCGACGGCTACGCCACACCCGGGACCTACTACGTGCAACTCGACATCGCCGAGCCGAACGACGCCATGAAGGGCATCGCCGTGCCGATCGACCTCACAGTCGGCATATCCGGCACCCCGCTACCCGGCGACGACCCCGTCTTCGTCTTCGGCCCCGTGGTCCCGCCCACAGTCCCGCCCGCCCCCGCCCCGAGCACGCCCCCGGACCCCAACCCCGGCACCCCGACCACCCCGGGCGCCCCCGCCGGCGACACACAGCAACCACGCCCGCCCGCCCCCACTGGGCACCCGGACGGCGCATCCGACACAGCCTCGCCCCGACGCGGGGAGTCAATCCTCGAACAACTGGCGCTGCCTGTCGGCATCACCCTCGCAGTCGCCCTGATCGGCGCCACCGCCTACTACGGACTCCGCAGACGCCCCACAAACTGATGCCAGCCTCCGGCCCAGGAACTCCACCGCCACCCGGGCTGGTTCTGCGTGAGATCGTCGGCCCAACCCGACTCCAGCGGCGGTGACGCGGTGATCCGCGCATTCAGCGCCACCGTCGGTCCGATGTTCTCGACCACCGGCAGCAGGGCGAATCTCCGTACGACTCGCGAACGGCATGGTGAAGGCGTCGGCTCCCATCCGCAACACCAGCCATCCGCACAGTGGTTCCAGCAAGGCCGACTGATCACGTGCTACCGGGTTGCGTTCGTTCAGGTCATGAAGAGCTTCGCCGTTTGACGGGGTCCCGCGGCTCCTGTACGCCTGTGAAGCGTGCGGCGAGCAGCCGGCCAGCTCGGTGCAGCCAGTGTGCGGCGTCGGCGGTGGCCGCGGCGGGAGAGCCGGCGAGGTCGGTCAGGGACAGGGCGGCGGCGACGCCCACCGGGAGGGGCGCGGCGACTGAGCCGGCGACGAGGGCGACCGGAGTCCGGTGTCGCTGCCGCGCCGCGAAGCCGAGGACGGTTCCCGCGACCTTGCCCTGGAGTGAGGTGGCGTCGAAGCGGCCCTCGCCCGTCACGACCAGATCTGCGTCTGCCAACGCGACGTCCAGGGAGATGAGTTCGGCGATCCGTGCGGCGCCGGAGGTGATGGTCGCACTCCATGCGGCGGCGAATCCGTAGGCGGTGCCGCCGGCGGCTCCTGTGCCTGGTGCGGTGGGGTCTCCGCCGAGGGCCGCGGCCAGGCGGGCCAGGCCGGCTTCGAGAACGGCGAGGTCGTCGGAGTCGGCGCCCTTCTGCGGGCCGAAGACCCGCGCGGCGCCCTGCGGACCGAGCAGAGGGTTGCCGACGTCCGTGAGGATCTGGACACCGCCGGGCGGGGGTGGGGTGAGGCCGGTTGCGTCGAAGGCGGCCAGTGCCGGCAGTGCGCCGCCGCCGTACGGGAGTTCGCGGCCGACCGTGTCGAGGAAGCGGGCGCCCAGGGCGGCGAGTGCGGCCGTGCCGCCGTCCGTGGAGGCCGAGCCGCCGACGGCGACCGCGAGTTCGGAGACCCCGGTGCGGAGGGCGTCCGCGATCACCACACCGAGTCCGGCGGTGTGGGCGCCGAGCGGGTCCGGGGCGGCGAGCATGGGGAGCCCGCAGACCAGGGCGAGTTCGACCACGCCGGTGCCGTTCGGCAAGCGTAGCCATGCTCCGGGCAGGGTTCTGCGGCGCGGTGGTGCGGGTGGAGAAGACCCCGGAGGGGTTCACC